>NZ_CP032677.1:3398390-4076112 GCF_003627215.1 Pseudomonas sp. Leaf58 | reverse complement strand
GAATTTCGACGTGGGTGTGACCGACCATATCGAGCATGGCCCGTTCCCGTGGTCGCGGGTAAAGGCTCTGAAGCTGATGCCAGTGATGGCGGTTAGCAACAGCGCCTTGCAGAAGGACGACTTTACGGCGGCGTGGTTCGCCGCTGCGGGCGACCAGGCCCCGGTCAGCGCCCAGACCAGCCTGGGTTACGACGGCAACGTGCTCAGCCAGATCCAGTTGGCACCGGTCAAGCTTGACGAAGCGGATGGCAACAGCCTCGACTTCTCGGGCATGCAGTTGCACGTCAGCGCTGACCAGGACGGCAAAGCGTCGAAATTCGAAGGCCAGGCCGAGCGTTTCCTGATGAGGCTGGTGCGCGACGACCAACCGCCTGCCACCTTTGAGCTCAAAGGCCTGAAGGTCGGCGGCCAGCTGGCGGCCACCGCACACCAGGCCATCTATGTGGGCAAAGTCGACCTGGCGCTGGCAGAAACCAAGGTTACCTTGGGGCCCAAGCAGCAGGTGCTGCTGGTCAAGGGCCTTGAGCAGAACGCCATGCAAACCCTCGAAGGCCCAGATACCGTTGGCGGCCGCGTTGCGTACAAGGTTGGCGATATCAGCTGGGATGGTCGCGCGGTGGGCAAGGCTCAGATGGCCGTGAGCATCACCTCGGTCAACGCGCCGGCGCTACAGGCGCTGTCGACGTGGTACCAGGCGCACCTGCCGGAATTCGAGGCCGCAGCTGCCGCCGGCCAGCCGGTGCCGGAAATCCAGATGGACGATGCGCAGAAGGCCAGGTTCCAGGGCGACTTGCAAAAACTGCTGGCGGCCAAGCCCACGGTGGCGGTGGAAAACCTGTCGTTCAAAACCGCCAATGGTGAAAGCCGCTTCGACCTGTCGATGCACTTCGCCGCCCCGACCAGCTTCGACCTGCCGCCAGACCAGCTGAGCAAGCAACTGATCACCGAGGTGAAGAGCAAGCTGTCACTGTCGAAGCCGATGATCGGTGACTTGGCAACCTTGCAGGCGCTACTGGATGGCCAGACCGACGCCCAGGCCATTGCCATGCAGTCGAGCCAGGCAGGGGAAATGGTGGGCATGATGGCGCTGCAAAGCGGTATGGCCACTGTGCAGGGCAGCGATGTGGTGAGCAGCCTGCACTATGCCGACGGCATGGTCGACTTCAATGGCAGGAAGATGACCGTGGAAGAGTTCGCCATGCTCATGGCCGCACACCTGGCGGCGCTGTCGCCGCAGGGTTGATCGCTTCTCCTGTGCTGGCCTTTTCGCGGGCGCGCCCGCGAAAAGGCCAGCACAGGCAACGCAAAAACCACTTTAGTAATCGCTGGATTGTCTGTAGCCTTCGGCCTCCGATAATAATCCGCGCCCGCAGAGGGCTGTGGCGGTCTGCGAGCCGTCCGGCACCCTTAGCCGATCTGTCAGGGCCGGGTGATACACTCGATTTGACGCGCCCACGCGCCTGCAGGTCCAGCGATCATGACCCAAATTTCCGAACGCCTGTTGGTTCAGGCCCACCTCGACGCCAAGCAGCCCAACCCGCTGACAGCCGAGCAGGAGGCCGAATACCGTGCGGCCATTGCTGCCGAGCTCAAGGCCCAGAACGCCGTGCTGGTTGCCCACTATTACTGCGACCCGGTCATTCAGGCGCTCGCCGAAGAAACCGGCGGGTGCGTGTCCGACTCGCTGGAAATGGCCCGCTTCGGCAAGAACCACCCAGCCGAAACCGTGATCGTTGCCGGTGTGCGCTTCATGGGCGAGACAGCAAAAATCCTCACCCCAGAAAAGCGCGTGTTGATGCCGACGCTGGAGGCCACGTGCTCGCTCGACCTGGGCTGCCCGGTTGAAGAGTTCTCGGCCTTCTGCGACCAGCACCCCGAGCGTACCGTGGTGGTTTATGCCAACACCTCCGCTGCCGTTAAGGCCCGGGCCGACTGGGTGGTGACTTCCAGCTGCGCGCTGGAAATCGTCGAAAGCCTGATGGATAACGGCGAAACCATCATCTGGGGCCCGGACCAGCACCTGGGCCGCTACATCCAGAAGCAAACCGGTGCCGATATGCTGCTGTGGGACGGTGCCTGCATCGTTCACGAAGAGTTCAAGTCGCGCCAGTTGGCCGACATGAAGGCGCTGTACCCGGATGCTGCGATTTTGGTGCATCCCGAGTCGCCGGAAGCGGTGATCGAGCTGGCCGACGCGGTGGGCTCTACCAGCCAGCTGATCAAGGCTGCGCAGACCCTGCCGAACAAGACCTTCATCGTCGCCACTGACCGCGGCATCTTCTACAAGATGCAGCAGCTGTGCCCGGACAAGGTGTTCGTCGAAGCCCCCACCGCCGGTAACGGCGCGGCGTGCCGCAGTTGCGCGCACTGCCCGTGGATGGCGATGAATACCCTTGAGCGGGTGTTGCATTGCCTGCGTAATGGCGGCGATGAAATCTTCGTGGACCCGGCGCTGGTGCCCAAGGCAATCAAGCCGTTGAACCGAATGTTGGACTTTACCCAGGCGGCGCGCCTGAAGCTGTCCGGTAACGCCTGACGCCATACCGCGTCGCGTTCTTCGCGGGCACGCCCGCTGCCACAGGTATCGCACCGCTTGCAACAGCGGTGGGGAACCTGTGGCAGCGGGCGTGCCCGCGAATGGCCCTCAACGCCCCATCATTTCCCTAACCATGCGCTGCTGCTCCATGATCTCTCGTTGGCGCTGGTCAATCTGCGCCGCCAGCGGGAAGTTGCCACCCGCCCGACGCTTGGCGTAATCCAGCTGTTGGATCGCCTGGTCAAAATCGCCCACCAGTGTGAAGAATTCTGCTCGTGCCCGGTGCAAGCCAATGGTATTGCCCGACAAACCGCGGACTTCGGCCATGTCGTACCACACGTCCGGGTCATCCGGCCGGCTTTTCACCAGCTCGTTCAACACCTTCTCCGCCTCGGCGGGCTTGTTCTGCTTCACCAGCAAATCGGCACGCACCTGCTTCAGCGGGTAATTACCTGGGTACAGCCCCTGCATGCGCTCGGCCCGCTGTTGCGCGTCAGCCAGGCGGTTGTTGGTGATGTCCAGGTCGATCTGCGCCAGGTTGTAGGTGATGTCGTTGGGTGCTTTGGCCAGCAGCGGCTTGAGCAACTCGCGCGCCTCGTTGAGCTGGCCACCCTTGATTTGCGCCAGGGCCAGGCCGTAGCGGGCGGCGTCCAGCTTGGGGTCTTCGTCGAGCTGGGCGCGGAAGCGCTTGGCTGCCAGCCCTGGGGTGCCTTCATAAGTCAGTGCCACTCGGGCGCGGATCAGCTGGTAGCGCATGCTGTCTTCGACGCCACCCTTGGGCGCCTGGTCAGCGCGGTTGCGGGTGTCGGCGATACGTGATTCGGTTACCGGGTGGGTCAGCAGGAATTCCGGCGGCTTGGCGTCATAACGATACTGCCGCGCCAAGCGCTCGAACATGGTCGGCATGTTGCGCGGGTCGTAGCCGGCCTTTTCCAGGTTCTGGATACCGATGCGGTCGGCTTCCTGTTCGTTCTGCCGCGAAAAGCGCCGTTGTTCCTGGATTGCCGCCGCCTGGGTGCCGGCGATCAAGCCAATCCCCGCATCGCCGCCACCCCCGGCTGCCAGCACGATACCGGCCAGCAGCGCCGCCATCATCGGCAACTGCATGCGCTGTTGAGCCTCGACGCCACGGGCGAAGTGGCGTTGCGACAAGTGCGCCAGTTCGTGGGCCAGTACCGAGGCGTATTCGCCTTCGGTCTGCGCGTTGAGGAACAGCCCGCCGTTGACCCCGACGATGCCGCCTGGGGCGGCAAAGGCGTTGAGCTCGCGGCTGTCGATCAGGATGAATTCCAGGCGACGGTCCTGCAGCTGGCTGGTCTCAGCCAGGCGGTACACGCTGGTTTCGACGTAGTCCTTCAGCTGCGGGTCGTTAAGCTGGTTGACCTGGCCGCGCAGCAGGCTCAGCCAGGCGCGCCCGAGCTGGTGCTCCTGTTGCGGCGAAACGATCGCGGAACTGGCGTCACCCAGTGAGGGCAGGTCGTCAGCATGGCCGGGAAGGGCCAACAGGCAGGCCAGCGTCAGCAGGGTAGGGCGCAGTAGATTCATGCATGAAGCTCGCGTCGGTCAAAGATACCTACTGTAGCGGGCTCACACGTTGGCGACCAGTGGCGCTATCCTAGCCGACCCCATCAAGACGCAGCCCGGCAATGCCTTTGGAGAGCCCGTAATGAGTGACACCCTGACCTGTGACGCCGAACTGGACACCAGCGGGCTGAATTGCCCTTTGCCGCTGCTCAAGGCGAAGATGGAACTCAACCGCCTGGCCAGCGGCGCAGTGCTCAAGGTAATTGCCACTGATGCAGGTTCGCAGCGCGATTTCCGCACTTTCGCCCAGTTATCCGGTCATACCCTGCTGCAAGAAACGGCTGAGGCCGGCACCTACACTTACTGGCTGCGCAAGGCCTGAGTATTTTCCAAGGATCGTCAATGTTCAAAGTGCTTCGCGACTGGATGCAGCGCTACTTCTCGGATGAGGAAGCGGTGGTGCTGGCGGTCCTGTTGTTCCTGGCTTTTACTGCGGTGCTCACCCTGGGTGGCATGCTCGCGCCGGTGCTGGCGGGCATGGTGCTGGCGTTTTTGATGCAGGGGCTGGTCAACGCCCTGGAGCGCGTGCGGGTACCAACCCGGTTGGCGGTAATGCTGGTGTTCGCCTTGTTCATCGGCGCGCTGGCGGTGTTCATGCTGGTGTTGGTACCGCTGCTGTGGCATCAGTTGATCACCCTGTTCAATGAGCTGCCGGGGATGCTCGGCAAGTGGCAATCGCTGTTGTTGCTGTTGCCCGAGCGCTACCCGCACCTGGTGTCGGATGAGCAAGTGCTGCACGCCATCGAATCGGTACGTGGCGAAATCGGCAAGTTCGGCCAGTGGGCACTGACCTTCTCGCTATCGAGCCTGCCGCTGCTGGTCAACGCCATGATCTACCTGGTGCTGGTGCCGATCCTGGTGTTCTTCTTCCTCAAGGACCGCGAACTGATCGGCCGTTGGGTCAGCGGCTACCTACCGCGCCAGCGCACCCTGCTGAACCGGGTGGGCAGCGAGATGAACCGGCAGATCGCCAACTACATTCGTGGCAAGGGTATCGAGATTCTGATCTGCGGCATTGCCACCTACATCGCGTTCATCAGCCTGGGGCTCAACTACGCCGCGTTGCTGGCGCTGCTGGTGGGGCTGTCGGTGGTGGTGCCGTACGTGGGGGCGGTGGTGGTGACCGTGCCGGTGACGTTGATCGCATTGTTCCAGTGGGGCTGGGGTGACCAGTTCATCTACCTGATGACGGTGTACGCGATCATCCAGGCGCTGGACGGCAACGTGCTGGTGCCGCTGTTGTTCTCCGAGGCGGTGAGCCTGCACCCGGTGGCGATCATCTGCGCGGTATTGCTGTTTGGCGGGCTGTGGGGGTTCTGGGGGATCTTCTTCGCCATCCCGCTGGCGACCTTGATCAAGGCTGTGCTGGATGCCTGGCCCAGGCAGGAGCCTAGCGTTTCGCCACTGCTTTGAAGTAACTGGGGCTGCAAAGCAGCCCCAGCGATCTCAAGCCTTGTTCAGGGCCTGAGCGGCCGCCAATACGGCATCCACATGCCCCGGCACCTTCACCCCGCGCCATTCCTGGCGCAGCACACCGTCCCTGTCGATCAGGAAGGTGCTGCGGTCGACGCCCAGGTATTCCTTGCCATACAGCTTCTTCAGCTTGATCACGTCGAACAGCTGGCACAACGCCTCGTCCTTGTCGCTGATCAGCTCGAACGGAAAACCTTGCTTGGCCTTGAAGTTCTCGTGCGACTTGATGCCATCGCGCGACACACCGAACACCACGGTATTGGCTGCGGCAAAGGCATCGTGCTGGTCACGGAAACCCTGGCCTTCGGTGGTGCAGCCCGGGGTGCTGTCCTTCGGGTAGAAGTACACCACCACTTGCTGGCCCTTGAGGCCGGCCAGGCTGACGGTTTGCCCGCTGGTGGCCTGGGCCTGGAAGTCGGCAACCGGTTGGTCGAGTGCTACAGCCATGGTTGGTATCCTTACACTGGGTTCTGTGGGCGCCATGGCTCGATCAGCGCGTCAAGGTTGAGGGCATCGGCAAAGTCCAGGAACTGGTCACGTAGCCAGCTGATCTGGGTGCCGGCCGGCAGGATCACGGTGAACTGCGCATTGAGCATGCTGCTGCCGGTTTGCGGCGCCAGGTAGGTGTCGCAGGTCATGGCTTCGAGCTCGACGCGGTGGTCGAGGAAGAACTGGCACAGTTCGTTGATGATATCCGGGCGGTAGGCGGCGCTGACGTAGGCCACGTAGGGCAGGGCCTGCGGGCGCACTTCCTGATCGGCGCTGCGCACCACGTCCAGGGTCAGGCCGTGCTTCTTGCCCAGGCCCGGCAGCATGGCTTCGAGGCGTGCCAGGGCATCCCAGCTGCCGCCCACCTGCAATACCAGGGCGCTGGTCTCGCCGTGACGGCTCAGGCGCGAGGTGACCACCGCGCAGCGGTTTTCGAAGGCGGCGCGGCTGAGTACGTTGGCCAGCTCCATGGGGTTAGGGCCCAAGGCACTGATGACAAGGAATTGTTCGCGGACTGTGGGGGTGGACATGCAGCATTCCTAAAGCGATGAGCGGTCGGTACAGGACGGGCGAAAGCCTCCAGTCGGCAGGGCCCGGGGCTCGCATGCGAGGTCGTGGACGCTGGCGGGGAGCAAGGTCGACGGCCCGGCGGGCCGCGCTGCACCGATCAAAGCATCAAGGGTAGCGAAATTGGGCGCGAAGGGGAATGCTCCGCCCGCCTGCTTCGCTTGTGCAAGGCCGATGCCCCCAGTACCATTACCGCTCTCTTTTTCCGGCAGGAGCAGTTACATGATTGCGGGCAGTATGGTGGCATTGGTCACTCCCATGGATGCACAAGGGCGTCTGGACTGGGACAGCCTCGACAAACTTGTAGACTTCCACCTGGAAAACGGCACCCATGCGATCGTCGCTGTCGGCACCACTGGTGAGTCGGCGACGTTGGATGTCGAAGAACATATCCTGGTCATCAAGCACGTGGTCGAGCGCGTCAAGCGCAGCAACCGCCACGTCCCGGTCATCGCCGGCACCGGTGCCAACTCCACTGCCGAAGCGGTGCACCTGACGCAGAACGCCAAGAGCGCTGGTGCCGACGCCTGCTTGCTGGTGGTGCCGTACTACAACAAGCCGACGCAAGAAGGCCTGTACCAGCACTTCAAGCACATTGCCGAAGCCGTCGATATCCCGCAGATCCTCTACAACGTACCGGGCCGCACCTCCTGCGATATGCAGGCCGATACCGTGATCCGCCTGTCGAAGGTCAAGAACATCATCGGTATCAAGGAAGCCACCGGCGATCTGGTACGCGCCAAGGCCATCATCGATGGCGTCGACAGCGACTTCATCGTCCTGTCCGGCGACGACCCGACTGCCGTCGAGCTGATTCTGATGGGTGGCAAGGGCAATATTTCCGTCACCGCCAACGTCGCCCCGCGCGAAATGGCCGACCTTTGCGAGGCTGCCCTCGAGGGCAACGCCGAGAAGGCCCGCGCAATCAACGAAAAACTCATGCCGCTGCACAAAGACCTGTTCTGCGAGTCCAACCCGATCCCGGTGAAATGGGCACTCGTCGAAATGGGCCTGATGCACAAAGGCATTCGCCTGCCGCTGACCTGGCTTAGCGAAGGCTGCCACGAAAAAGTCCGTACTGCCTTGCGCCAGTCCGGCGTACTGGTTTAAGAGGAAGTACACCGCATGAAGCGACTGGCTGGTCTTTCCGCCCTTGCCCTGATCATCTCCAGCACCAGTGGGTGTGGCTGGCTGTGGGGCGAGGATGGCTATTTCCGCGACCGCGGCAGCGACTACCTGCAGGCGCACCCGACCGCGCCAATGCAGCTGCCGACGGACGCCAGCAATGTCAAGCGCCTGGACCCGCTATTGCCGATCCCGCGTAACGTCGCCGACGACAACGCCACTGGCGAGTTCGAGGTGCCGCGGCCGCAACCGTTGACCGGTGGCGCCGCGCAGGTTACCGACTACAGCCTGCAGCGCAGCGGCAGCAGCCGCTGGGTACTGGCCCAGCACTCGCCTGCCGAAGTGTGGCCGGTGGCTCGCCAGTTCTTCGAGGACAACGGCTTCCGTATCGCCGAAGAGCGCCCGCAGACCGGTGAGTTCAACACCACCTGGCAGCGTTTCGACGAGCTGTCGGCGTCCCTTGGCCAGCGCCTGGCCAGCACCGCCAGCAGCGCGGACAGCGAAGTGCGGGTGCGGGTGCGCATGGAGCCTGGCGTGCAGCGCAACACCTCCGAGGTGTACGTGGTCAGCGTCGAGCGCCCGGCCGGCAGCACCGCCGAGCCCGATTTCCCGTCCACCTCCAGCAACACCGGCGCCGATGCGCTGCTGGTCGACGAAATGCTGGCCAGCATGAACCGCAGCGCCGAGAAGGGCGGTTCGGTGTCGCTGCTGGCCGCGCGCGATTTCGACGCACCAAGCCGCGTCAGCCTGAGCGAAGACGGCAGCGGTAACCCGGTGCTGTACCTGGGTGCCGACCTGGACCGTGCCTGGTCTAGCGTAGGCCGCGCCCTGGAACAGGGTGGCGAGTGGCGCGTCGAGGACATCAACCGCAGCCTGGGCCTGTACTACATCAACCTGTCGGAAAAGCCTGAAGACAAGCAGAACGAGCCTGGCTTCTTTGGCCGTATGTTCGGTAGCGAGCCGACCAAGGAAGAACGTGAAGCCCGTGCCGAGCGTTATCAGGTACGCCTGAGCAAGGTGGGTGAGAGCGTGCAGGTCACGGTCGAGAAAAACATCAACACCGTGGCCCCGGCCGATGTCGCCCGCCGCGTGCTGAGCGCCATTCAGGACCACCTGGGCTAAGTGCGCTTCGCGGTACTTGGAAGCGGCAGCCAGGGAAACGGCACGCTAATCGCCAGTGGTGACACGTTCATCCTGGTCGATTGCGGGTTTTCCCTGCGCGAGACCGAGCGGCGCCTGGCGCTGCTCGGTGTGTCGGCGGCCCAGCTCAGTGCGGTATTGGTCACCCACGAACATGCCGACCACGTGCATGGGGTGGGCTTGCTGTCACGGCGCTACAATGTACCGGTCTACCTCAGCCAAGGGACCTTGCGCGGCATGCGCAAGCCGGTGGAGGTGGCCGGTTTTCTTGCCTGTGGCGAAAGCCTGGCTATCGGCAACCTGCAAGTGACCGCGGCGCGGGTCGAGCACGACGCCTACGAACCGCTGCAATACGTGGTCAGCGACGGCCAGCGGCGCTTCGGCATGCTCACCGACCTAGGCTCGTACGACACGCTGCTGCTGCAACGTTACCAGGGCCTGGATGCATTGCTGATCGAGGCCAACCACTGCCGCGACCTGCTGGCACGCGGTCACTACCCGGCTTTTTTGAAGCGGCGGGTAGGTGGCATGCAGGGGCATTTGAACAATCACCAGGCCGCGCGCCTGGTGCACGAGTTGGGCTGGAGCAACCTGCAACACCTGGTGCTGGCCCACCTCAGTAGCAAGAACAACCTGCCACACTTGGCCCGCCAGTGCTTCGTCGACACCCTTGGGTGCGACCCGGACTGGCTCCAGGTGGCGAATCAAGAACACGGGCTCGACTGGCGCGAAATCGCCTAGCCCAACACCTCAGCAAGCGGAGCCCAATCATGGAAAAACGCGACGAACTCTACCGCGGCAAGGCCAAATCGGTTTACAAGACCGATGACGCTGACCGCTTGATCCTGCTGTTCCGTAACGACACTTCGGCGTTCGACGGCAAGCGCATCGAACAGCTCGACCGTAAAGGCATGGTGAACAACAAGTTCAACGCCTTCATCATGCAGAAACTGGAAGAAGCCGGCGTGCCGACCCAGTTCGACAAGCTGCTGGGCGACAACGAGTGCCTGGTGAAGAAGCTGGACATGATCCCGGTCGAGTGCGTGGTCCGTAACTACGCCGCCGGCAGCCTGGTCAAACGCCTGGGCGTGGAGGAAGGCATCAAGCTGGAGCCATCCACCTTCGAGCTGTTCCTGAAGAACGACGAAAAGGGCGACCCCTTCATCAACGAATCCCACGTTGTTGCGTTCGGCTGGGGCACCGCCGAGCAACTGGTGGAAATGAAAAAGCTGTCGCTGAAAGTCAACGAAGTGCTGAGCAAGCTGTTCGATGACGCCGGCCTGCTGTTGGTCGACTTCAAACTGGAGTTCGGTGTATTCCACGGCCAGATCGTGCTGGGCGACGAGTTCAGCCCGGACGGCTGCCGCCTGTGGGACAAAGAAACCCGCAAGAAGATGGACAAGGACCGCTTCCGCCAGGGCCTGGGCGACGTGATCGAAGCCTACGAAGAAGTTGCCAAGCGCCTGGGCGTGCCGCTGTAAGCGGCGCGTTCACGCAAGCGCCTGATACCACGCGATTTTTTTGAAAAAAAGATTTGCGTTTTAAAAGAACGCTGGTATGATGCGCGGCATTGGAGAGATGCCGGAGTGGTCGAACGGGACGGATTCGAAATCCGTTGTACTGGCAACAGTACCTAGGGTTCAAATCCCTATCTCTCCGCCATACGCGAAGTAGCCGAAGCCCCCGAAAACGTTGATGTTTTCGGGGGCTTCGTCGTTTAAGTGGTATGAGTTAGGGAATTTTTAGGGCAGAATTTCCAGTCAGCAGCCCGCTCTAGGCCGCACGAGTCCATCAGTGATAGCTTGCTCGGCTCCTATGCCTCCCGCTTGAGGAGAGGCATATTCTCGGCAGATGCCCTACGGAAGGGTTTCCAGTTCGTCTAGGTTCATCAAGCGTTTCCAGTCCATGCCAAACCCGCTAAAACCGTAATACCGATTTCCATTTTGATTGGCCGTTGCGGCGAACGCCTCTAGCTCAGCTTTTCCTTTGATATTGAGAATTGCTTTTAACCTCACAAAATATGCTGAAGAGGCAGAGCGGGCAAACATTTCAAATGGCCCTGGGTAATGCCCCAAATAAACGAGCGTTTTGGGCCACCAGAATCCTGCATGTATCTGGCTTCTGAGAAATAGAAGAAAATCTGTCTGCATCAAGCTAGAGAAGTCTAAGCCACTAGTGTTATTCATCTCCTTAGTGATATCTGCACTAAGTGACGATCTCCTCATCTCTTTTCGTTTATTTAGATTCTCGATAATTCCAGAGTTGTCATAAAAACAGTCGTAACCTGCTAAGTATGATGATCTCGACTGTATGTAGTAGTGCTTGTCCAGTAAGATCGATGCAGCTAGATATTTATTGTTTTTTATGCATAATCCAATCGTGTATATAAATATCTCTTGGATGATGAATCTATAGTTGTCAGAATCTGACTGCTGCCTGTTTCTTCCGTCTTCTGGTGGTTCGTGATACTTGAGCAAGGACTCAAGAAATTGATGCAGTTGGTCGGCGCACTGCTCCTCGTCGAAATAGCGGATGGCATGCGTTATGACTTGTAAGAGTTCATTGCGTGAGGTCGCAAACTCTTTTATGTTATTTACTACCTGCTCGTCGAACGGTATGTCCGGCTTTCGCTCTATTCTGATTCTCTCTAAATTTTCACTGTATAGTGATAAGTATTCGTTAAAAGTAGCAGTCGCATTGCCCTTTCCTTCACGAATTGAGGTTGTTGCTCTCTTTGCTAAACTTGACGTTCCGAGACTTATAATAACTTCGTTCGTCAGGAATTCCGGTTTCTTGCCTAGCTTCGGCTTGGTGTGTTGTGGCTGGTTGTAGATGCATCGAATTAGTTCGTCGAATCCGTTGCTATATGCTTCCGGATCGCTGAGGTCGATATATAGGCGTGAGTGGTAAAATGTCGGAGTGTAAGCGCGCCCTTCATCATCTTTTTCTGCAATTACAGCGATAAATCTTTCTTGGTTGACCTGTTCGTAAACTTTCTTTGAGATAATTTGTGTTTCTGTGCCCACTCCACCTTGGCGACCATCAGCTTTTTCTGAATATACCTTGTCGCAGATCAGTAGAACTTTATCGATAGTTGAGTCGGTTACCATGGATTCCATAAAGGCAACAGCGTCCTGTCCCGGCCTTAGGTCCCACTTGTCCAGTATGACTTCTATTCCCGATTCCATTAGGCTTTCGCCTAAATCAAGCACCCACCGTTCGTGTGTGGGGCTGGACCAGCTATACGAAATGAATATTTTTGGTGTTTTCAACCACTGTTCCCTCAAATGATGTGCTGATCGTGTTGGCGGTTCCAGCTTAGATAACAGACTTGTTCCGTTCAAGAGGGTAGGCAGTCGAAACCCATCATTGTGGAAACCATCTCAGCCATGCTTTTGGCGTCAGTCGCTATCCAGCGACCGTAGTGTTTACGTACCATGGTCGTGTCACTGTGGCCGAGTTGGCGAGCAACCCACTCTATCGGGACATAGCTCGAAAGTGCCTGGCTCGCGAAGGTATGGCGCGCCTGGTTGGCGCCTCGGTGGCGGATACCTGCTCGTTCTAAGTGACTGGTAAACCAGTTGCTCAGGGTTTTGCCGCTCCACAGAAGACCGCTGGTTGAGCTGCGAAATAGGAAGCGAACTCGCTCGTGTTTCTTAGTGATGTTGTCGCGTTGCACGACAGTGATTTGCATCGGCTCTGCATCTGAGGTGTCTGCCATGATTTGATTCATTAATGCTAAGGCCGGGGTAATCAGCTCAACGGTGCGGATACGTGACCGTTCCTTTGGAACCTTGAACTCGCCTGAAACCAGTGCTCGTCGCACTGTGACAGTGCCGGCGACTAGGTCCACATCTTCTCGTGCTACAGCGATTAACTCTGAGAGTGAAAGCCCAGTCCAGCAGTTGAATACGATCATCCGGGTGTCAGCTTCGCGGTCGGCATCGGCTTTAGCGATGCGATCGATTTCGCTCCGAGTAAAGGGGTCGGCAAACTCGCTATTTGAATCGCTTTGAATATTTTCAATGCGCTCCAATGGGTTTGTCTTGATTATTTCGTCGCTGAACGCATCACCCCAAACACCACGGACGACAGTGAAAATGTCATTTACTGTTTTGGGTTTTAGCCCAGATCTAAGCAACTCAGCTTGGAATAGTTCAAGCTCACTTTTTGGAATGGTGGCGATAATTCTGTCACCAAATTTTCTCTTGACATGTGCAGACTTGCTTTTGTAATTGATGAAGGTGCTAAGTGCTTTTTTTACTTTCATAACTTCCAGCCAGCGCACGATTCCTTCATTCACTGTACGTTGGTTGGGCTCGTTCTGCTTTTGCTGTCGTGCTCGTAACCAGGCCGACTCAGGAAAATGCGCCGCATAGTCGAAGCGATTTTCCTTAATTTCGGCAAGTATCGTCCTGCGTTTGTTGTCCGCATAGGCGATGGCGGCTTTATTGATCTTGGCGACGTTTCGCAGTGGCTCCCGGCGGCGTTCGCCTTCAAACATGAAGGCGATCCGCAGAAGGTTGCCATTGATGTCGACACCTTTCGGCAAGGCATCGACACCTAGTGGAAGCTTCGCACTCATGGACGGCCGGCCATCCAGTTTTCGATTTCAACGCGGTTGTAAACAATGACGTTGGCTGGATCAGTCCGCCATTGTTTCTCCTCCAGCCAGATCCCACGATCACGATACTTGCGAACGGCTTCGGTGCTCAGTCCGAAAATGGGGAAGAGAAGTTCTTTTCGTATCCAAGTGGACGGTGTTATCAGAAGTTGTACCGCTTCGCTTTTGTTAGCAGCTTCATGGATCGGTTTAATCTGCGGCTTGGCCATAAATGTATTCTCCAACTTACCGAATAGGGCGCAGGCGCTTGACCTGCTGGAGTTTTTTTGCGGCCACATTGGCCATATACGATTCCCACTCCACGCTTTTCTGCTGTTGCCGGATTTGGCTGCAGCGGGCATGGTTTCGGGTTGAGCGTGCTTTGCCGCAGATGTCGCACATCGCCGGAAGGTCGAGGCTATGGGAGGCAATCGCGGCCGCGTTCTCGCATCAGTCATGGCGCTGCTCCAGCTCGGCCAACCTCACCTGCAGTTTCTTAATCGCTGCGATCGATTCGACAGCCCCGCCTTGTTGCTCACCAGGTGTGATCCCCAGGGCTTCTGCGATGGCAGATAGGTCGAGGGCCATTGCGATCTGGATGCGGTTGCCTCGCTGAATGTCTTCACGCAAGGCAGCAACGCCTTGGTGGGGAGAGTTGATGAGGTCGGGCCTGCAGCCCTCCGCTTTGTCGAGGCTGCGGCAGGGCATTGCTCCGGCGCAGTGCGTGTCGGAGGGATGGGTGCTGCTCTCGGGCTTGCAGCCCTCGGCGTTTATCGGGCGGTGGCGCTGGCTCTCGCGTTCTTCGCCGTCCACCGAGCCTGCTTTGTAGCCGGCCAGGAACACCAGGTAATCGCCATGCGTGCGCATGTCGGCGAAGCCGGTGCTGTCCTTCTCTAGGTCGCGCTCGTCCAGACCGAGTGGATTGAGGCTGACGAATAGGTCTCGTGGATCGATACTCATGATTTGCGACCTCGCATGATGGTGAATCCCGCTGCCTGACGGATCTTGGAGCACTGGTCGTGATCGCCCTTTACGCGAGCTTTGCCGCATATATCGCAGATGAACGACATGGCTGGGCGAAACATCGGTTGCATGCCCTTGCGGGCGCGAGTGGTCGGGGTGTAGGTCGATGTGTCGATCACAGCGAATACCTCTCATGTGGTCGGCGAGCGTTCGGGCTAAAAGTCAGCTGCTCAGGGTTTGTGGCGCTGTTCGCAGTTGTTAGCGTGCCTTTCGCGGGGTGGATGGCAGTGCTGCGGCGATCCCGTTCCGCCAGTGCGGCGATTAGCGCCACGGCGAGCGCGAGGCTGATCAGTTGCCAGGTGCGTGTTGATTTACCCACGTTGGCATCCCTCGTTGAGCTGGCTGAGAACCTGTTTGCTGGCCAGCTCGAACAGTTCGGCGGCGGAAACCGGTGTGACGGACTGCTCGCAGTTGCGCACTGCGTCAAACCGAGTGCGGTACAGCCCGGCCTGGCCGAGCCAAGCGGCGGCGTGCTGCTCAACGTCAGATTTGTTTCGGTCGTGTGCGCTCATGCGGCCTCCCGTTGAGCCACGCTCAGGCCGACGGCAACCGGGCGTACCCAAATTGGCATGCTGCTCAGCACAAAGGTTTCGCCCTGGGCAACCAGCAGAAGGGTCGTGCCCATGACGTCGGCAACTGCCTCTGCCGCAGCTGGTGGGACGGCGTTACCGATGCGCTCGCGCCACGCTTGGTCGCTCAGGCCGTCCAACTCAAGCTGCTCCTCCGGTTCGACCAGGCTCTGTATGGCCGCCAGCTCGAAGGTGGTGAAGGGGCGATGCCATGTTCCGTCCAACGATTCGATCACGCATGCCAGGCGGTCATTGGCGTCGGGCAGGCGCGGGTCGGCCACGCTCCAGCGGCCGTTGTCGTGCATGGCACTGGCGGACACTGCGCCGGCCGGCCCGTCCCACGGCACAACGCCGTAGTGCCCGCCGGTGAGGTAAGCGTCACCTTTGGTGCGGCGCATGCCGGGGCGTGGGTCTTGCACCGCAAAGGCGCCCTGGCCGGTAGTGCTGCCGGCGATGACGGTTCCAGCTGGGCTGTTGTACGGCGTAACCTGGTACTTGCCGAATCCGGCGCCCGCTCGACGTGGATCGGCAACGCTGAACGTTCCCTGCCCGGGGCTCTTAACGCCGATGACGGCTCCACTGGAATCTCCCCAGCGGCGTACGCCGTACTGCTGATACTGCAGAGCCCCGGCCTTGGCGCGCGGATCTGCTACCGAGAACTTGCCATTGGTGGGGCCGCTGCGCGCAGCGACTGTGCCAGCTGCTTCTTGCCAGTCATGCACGCCCAGGAACCCGTCGCGGAACTGCGGAACGATGATTAGGTCGCGCAGATAGCCTTCCTCGATCGCCAAATCGTTCAGGCTGCGCCAGTCCTTACCGGCCTCGACAAGGGCAAGGCGTACCCACGTTTTCCACTGCAGCGATGGAACCCGGTGCATCGGGCCAGCTGCTTCGATGTCGCCGGCCAGTGGCATGCGGCCGAGAATGTCGCCAACCGCGCGAAGTGACTTCTGCTCAGGCTCGTACAGGAACGGCGGTACTTTTTCGACATGCCGCCCAACCAGCAGGAAGCGTTTTCGGCTCTGCGCAAGATTGCCGATGCGCCCGCAGTCGTGGGTGGTTTCGGCAACGGCGTAGCCAAAGCTGGAGAGCAGGCTGTTGATCTGGTCAAGCAAGTGTCGCCCACGGCTGGCGAGGCGAGGAACGTTCTCGAACACCAGCAGCGGAACCGGGTCGTCAGCCCATGCCTCACAGAACAGCCAGATGCAGCGTAGGGTCAGCTCGTTGAGAGCCTGGTAGCGCGGGGTTTGGCTCATTGTTTCCGACAGCAGCCCGCTCGCACCTTTGCACGGAGAGCTGATGAACACGGCGTCCGGTCGCTGGCCGCCAGCCGCCTTGCGAATGTCCTCCGGCGTGGCCTCGCGCCACCCAGGCGGCGGCTCTTTGCCGTGAAAGCGGATGTACTGGTCACGGGTGAACAGATCAATCAGCGTGCCTTTGACGCCTGAGAGGCGCTCGAAGTCGGCCAGTCCGGCGGGATCGACGTCGACCCCGCCAATGCACTGCCAGTCTGCCTGGAGGTTGCCCACGATAGGCTTGGAGCGATTGAAGCCCTTCGCGCCGCCGCCCAGGCCGCAGCACATGTGGAAGTGCTTAAGTACGTGTTTACGTAGGCTCACAGTCCGGCCTCCTGTCGTCCAACCAGCTGCATCGCCTGGTTGAAGGTCATTGCTCGGCCTTTGAAGTGCCAGGTCGGGTCGCACTCACTGCTCAGGACCAATGTATTGAGCAGCGGGGCGGGCTTACCTGGTGTCCAGTTATCAAGTACATCGCGCAGGCCGAGTGCTTTGGCGATGGCCTTGGCGTAAGTTGTTTTTCCGCAACCAGATGGGCCGTGAACAAGGCAGCTGCGTGGGCATTGGTTCGTCATGCCGCCACCTCCGCGCTTGCTGCACTGGCTGGGGTTTCGCGCAGTTGGGTGTGAATGCGTTTAGCCAGATCTCCCAGTCCCGCGGCATTCCGCGCTGCGCGTGATGCCTGCTGCGTCGCCTTCATTGCGGCAAGCGTCCGCTCGGTCAGGCTCAGGGTTTCGATGGCGTTGATCAGCAACTCGTAATCTGCCCTGGTAACCGCTAACCCGGTGTAGGACATGATCCGGGCCTCCAGCTCGCGGATGCTGTCTTTGAGGTGTGCGATAGCCGTGTGGTGCTTACGCTGGTCTGCTTCGGCTTGAACACGGGCTTCATTTAAGTCGTCCTGAAGGCCTTTGATCCGCAGTTTCAGATCAGCCTTCAGGCTCTGTTTGCCTGCGTCCAAGCCTTTGCTGAAGGCGCGCTGGCGGGCTTTCGCAAATAGGAAAGGCAGGATGGCCAGGGTGATCAGCCAGATAATGCCAACCAGCGTACCCGTTGGGTACCTCAGGGCTGGGCCTACATCCACCCGGTGCAGGATGTCCAGTCGCGCAGCATGGAGATCGCCGCGGGCTTCGCCTCGCGAAGCGAGGTGTGCCTGCGAAACGGTACGGACGCGGAGGTGGTCGACGAAGAGAACGCCGCCGATATCGCCCGGGCAAAGGCTCTGGGCCTCAACTACAGCAGCTTGCCGGCCATCGAGGACGACCCTGATGAGTCCGGCGACAAGGGGAAGAAATGAAAAAGCTGATGCCGTTTCGCATCTTTAACAAGGCGCCCTCGGTGCAGCAGGTTGAAGACCAGCACTGGTACAAGATCAGCGCGGCAAGTGAGGGGCAGGGCGATGCCAAGGTCGATGCCGCTCCCATCGAGATCTACATCTACGGTGAGATCGGGGGCTGGGGCATCACCGCGAACGAGTTCATTCAGGACCTGAAAGCGATCGATGACGGTGTTTCCCCGGTGGTGGTGGCGTTCAACACCATCGGCGGCGATCTGTTCGACGGCCTGGCCATTCACAACGCGCTGAATCGGCTGGGTGAGCGCTGTACCGCCCGTGTTGATGCTCTGGCGGCCAGCGCAGGGAGCGTCGCAGCGTGCGGCGCCCACCGCCTGGTGATGGCTTCCAATGCGATGCTGATGGTGCACAACCCGTGGACCTGGACCAGCGGTGATGCCGAGGACCTGCGCCGGGTGGCTGACGTCCTTGACCAGACCTTCGAGGCAATCATCGCGGCTTACAAAGCCAAGGCACCGGACATCGACGATGCCGAGCTGCGCCGTATGGTCAATGATGAAACCTGGTTGACTGCCCAGGAAGCCCTCGCGCTGGGCCTGGCTGACGACGTGGGTAACGGCGTCGAGGTCAAGGCGTGCCTTGGCCAGGGCGCGGCGATGCAGCGCTACCGTCAGACACCCAAGGCGCTGCTGGATCAGTTGGCCGACCAGCCGGAGGCAACGGGTGGTCAGCCGGCAACACCGCCGGAGCTGCCAGCCGCTGACCCAGGCGACTCTACTGCGCTGGCTTTGATGATCGCCCAGGACTGCGCCAAGGCGGGAATCAGTAATCTGGTCGAGCCGTTGATTGCCTCCACCAAACTGGCCGACAAGGCCACTGTGCAGGCTGCCTTGACGCGTGCGAAGGGTGTCCGTGATCTCTGCGTAGCCGCTCGGCTGCCAGAGCTAACCGTTGAATTTGTGCAGGCCGGCCTGGAGCCTGATGCGGTGCGGGCGCGGCTGTTCGAGAAGCTGGTCAGCTCCGGCAAGGGTTTTGAGATCGACAACAGCCTGCCGCCGGCCGATGACGAGCCAGAGAAGGTCAAGGCGCAGTTACCCAATCCATCCAGCATCTGGGCTGCCCGCCGGCAGGCCGCCAATAAAGGAGCACGACCATGAGTAACATCCGCCAGGAGCCGGTGCACGCCGGTGAGTTCCTGCTTTCCGAGGGAGCAGGAAAGATCTCCCGCGAAGCCATCAACGTCGCTGCTGGTCCTGGTCTGGTCGCTGGCCAAGTGCTTGGTCTGGTAACGGCCAGTGGCGAATTCACTGCCTACGACCCCGCTGCAGAAGACGGCAGCGAAAAAGCCGTGTGCATTCTCTATGCCTCCCTCGGCGAGTCCGAAACCGTTCGGCGTGGCCGCGCGGTGGTGCGGCTGGCCGAGGTCAGTGAGGCCCTGCTGACCGGCATCGACGCTGATGCGGAACAGGCATTAGCAGCGCATTTCATCATCCTGCGCTGACCCGACTCTCTTTCACCCCAACCCCGCCCTGAGCGGGGTTCTTACTTTCTGGAGTACCTCATGGCTGAGATTGCCATTTTCCAAGACGACGCTTTCGGCGTTGCAGCCTTGACCGCTGCTATCAACGAGCAGGAGTACGTACCAGGGCGCCTTGCGGCTCTTGGCCTGTTCCAGGAGGAGGGTGTCGCCACCCTTACCGTGCAGATCGAGAAAGACGGTGACACGCTCGCTCTGGTGCCGGCGGGGGAGCGCGGCACCTCTGGCCTGGTGGTGGGTGGTAGCAAGCGCACGCTGATCCCGTTCAATACCGTTCACCTGCCGCAGCGCTTTGCGATCAAGGCGGACGAGATCCAGGGTATTCGCGCGTTCGGCACGCTGACGGAGCTGCAGGCCGTACAGGATGTGGTCAACAAGCGTCTGGCCAAGGCGAAACGCCAACTGGATGCCACTCACGAGTTTCATCGGATGGGGGCCATCAACGGCAAGGTGCTCGACGCAGACGGCTCTTCAGTGCTGCTGGACATCTACAAGGTTTTCGGGGTGTCGCAGCAGAAGCAGTCGATGGGACTGAATGACCCGAACGCCAACATTCAGGTGCAGTGCATGGACGCCTTGGACATGCAAGAAGATGCTCTCGGCAACGTGACCACCACCGGCGCCCGCGCTTTCTGCGGCAAGACCTTCTGGAAGAAACTCATCGCCCACTCATCGGTTGTCGATACCTACAAGGGTAGCCAGCAGGCCGCAGCGCTTCGTGGCGACGGGCGTGAAACGTTCGAGTTTGGTGGTATTAGCTGGGAGCGTTACCGGGGCAAGGTCGCGGGTGTTCCATTCGTCCCTGACGATGAAGCGCGCTTGGTGCCTGAGGGGGTTTCTGAACTGTTCCTGTCGGTTTACGCGCCGGCAGACTACATGGAAACCGTCAACACCGAAGGTCTGCCGTATTACAGCAAGCTGGAGGAAATGCCCTTCGGTAAGGGTGTTGCGGGTGAAGCTCAGTCCAACCCGTTGCACATCTGCACGCGTCCCCGTGCAGTCATCCGCCTGACCGCCTGATCATGGCCTTCCGCGACCTGATCGATGATCTGGACGAGGTGGTGTTCGATGTCCTCGGCGATCTTGCGCATATCAAAGGTCGCGAGGTTCTCGGGATGTTCTCGGCGCCGTGGCTGCAGCCCAAGCTCGGCCAGATCAATACCGGCCTGCGTGAGCCGCACCTGGTCATCCGCGTTGGTGACAACGCAGGGGTCGATACGCGGCAGAGTGTGGTGGTCGATCTGCCGCCAGAGGATGGTGGTGGCAATTACATCATCACGCGCGTAGAGCCAGGCGGCGATGGCCTGGTAACGCTCGTTCTGAGGAGAACACCATGAGTGTCGGCAGCTATCACAAGGTGTCAGCCAGTGCGGGGTTGTTAACCCTGCAGATGAGCCCGCAAGACGTCAAAGGCTTCGAGGACTTTGCCAAGCTGGTACCCAAGGCCATGGCTGCAGCTCAGCGGCGAGCGATTAACAAGACACTTCGTTGGCTTCGCGGGCAGGTTGCGCGTGAGGTGGGGCGGCAAGAGCAAATCGCCATCGCTGCGGTGAGGCAGCGGCTCAAGGCCTTCCCGATGGGCAGCAACGGGCAAGGCAAGCTGTGGTTCGGTATCCGTCCAATCGAAGCCAGTCGCGCTGGTCGTCCTCGGCAAACCCGAACCGGTGTTTCGGTGGCTGGGCGCCGGTACCAGGGGGCGTTCTATCGGCAGGTATACGGCGGCAAGCCGGATATCTGGATTCGCACTGCTAGCAAGCAATTCGATGCTGCCGACTACCCGGATAGTGAAGTCTCTGGCGGTGGTGGTCGCCGGTCCGGCTGGGTTTCAGAGAACGACAGTCGCTTCCCACTGGCGAAGGCAAAAATCTCGCTCGATGACGTTCGACCTCACTTCGAAGCCTGGACTAAACGGGCTCACGATCGGTTGAAGGTGGTCCTGGAGCAAGAGCTGAACTTTGAACTGCAGAAGTATTTGCGGAGAACAGGTAATGGTTGATGACCCAATACCTCTCGCTGGGATCTACGCGGCGATTGAACAACACATCAGTGCTGCCATCCCCGGGCTCGCCTATGTCGGCACCATGCCGGACGGGATCAAGGTCGTGCCGATGCCAGCGGTAGTGCTGGAGTTGGCTGGCCTTGAGAGTGCGGACAAGGATCCTGGTACAGGTGAAACTGCCGTCGATGCTCGCTTCGAGGCGCGTGTGATTGTTGGCGTAGAGGTGCCCAACTGCCTGCATGTGGCCGCTTTCGCTGCGGCACAGCTGGCGGTACTGCTACGGATACAGTCCTGGGGCTTAGCCGTTGAGTTTGCCCAGTTCGTAAGGGCAGAGCGGGACTGGAGCCGGCCCGAGCTGGATAGTTACGCTGTCTGGGTGGTTGAGTGGACCCAGGTGATCTATCTGGGAGAGGAAGAGTGGCCGTGGCCCCGTGAGCCCGGGCCGCTAGTGGTCGCCTTCGATCCTGACAGTGGCCCAGGCAACGAGCATCACTACCAATCACCGGAGGCCCTGGGGTGAGTTACGTGAGCGCCGAGCACGACCGGATGCTGGCCGGTGTCGTGATCAAGGGTTATGTCGTGGCGGTCGACTTGGATGCTGGCAAGCTGCGTATGTCGGACGGTACCGGCTGGAGCAGCGCCTGGGTGCGTTGGCATTCGCTGGCTGCCGGTAAGGCGCGACACTGGCGAGCACCAAGCCTGGGGGAGCAGGGCGCGCTGATCAGTCCTAGCGGCGACCCCGCTCAGGGCACTTTCATTCCCGGCCTTTACGGCAACGCCGGCGAGCGCCCGGACAACCGCGACCATGTCGAGGTGTGGCGTTTCGATGATGGCGGCTCCCTGATCTACGACTGGGCGGACAATAGCTACACCATCAAGCTGCCTACCGGCACGATCAATATCGAGGTCGGCAGTAGCAAGGCGGTATTGACCGACGACGCGATCAACGCTAAGTCCACCGCGATCAGTGCCGAAGCCGAGAGCATCACGGCCAAGGCGACCTTGATCACCCTGCAGGGCACCGTGCAGATCGATGGGCCGTTACGCGTATCGGGCGACATTCTCGGCCTCGGGAAAATCATCGACACCACCGGCAACACGCCGAACCACAAGCACTGAGGTTGATATGGCTGAACAGGACCCGCAGGCCCCGATTAATGGGACCGACCGTCAC
Source organism: Pseudomonas sp. Leaf58 (assembly GCF_003627215.1). Classification (NCBI taxonomy): domain Bacteria; kingdom Pseudomonadati; phylum Pseudomonadota; class Gammaproteobacteria; order Pseudomonadales; family Pseudomonadaceae; genus Pseudomonas; species Pseudomonas sp. Leaf58. The sequence goes on along the minus strand of NZ_CP032677.1, from coordinate 4,053,704 downwards.
ATGGTCGAAAAAATGGTTGGCTACGGCATCACCGGCTTTGCGGATCACTTCCGCATGCTGAGCTACTGGCGTCGGCTGCTGGCGGGTGAGAACGACCCGGAAGAAATCGCTCAAGGCCTGGCCATGGCGCTTATGTCTGGGCGCTACATCCCTACGCCGCGCCCGACCCGAGCCCCGGCCATCACCATCAACGTGTCGGGAAACCTCGATCCGGAGGCGCTGGCAAGTGCAATCAAATCGGCGGTTGAGCAGGCCTTTGCCGGCCATCGCTGATCCTGAAACTCAATCCATAGAGGCCCGCTTTTGCGGGTTTTGTCTTTTCTGGAGAGCCTTATGGCAGTCAAGAGAACAGCTGCGGATGACGCAGCTACGGACGCGGCCGCCTCCGCTGTTGAACCCGTCGCGTCGGCCGGCGTGGCCTTCGCCGACGGCGCCTACACCTCACGCTCGCTGTTCTTGCAGGCAGGCGACGACCTGCGCGAGTTCAAGGTGCAGGCCGGCCGCGTGACCGTCCCGGCCGACGACGCCGAGGCGCTGGCGTTCCTGGGCGGCCATGCCGACCTGCAGCGCTTGGACGGCTGACCATGATCGGCCTGGACCGGCGAACCGGCCAGCCGCTTACCGGCCTCAATCACCTGAAACAGTCGATTGAGGACATTCTGACCACCCCATTGGGCTCCCGGCGCATGCGGCCGGACTACGGCAGTAACCTGCGCCGCTTTGTCGACCTGCCGGTTAATGAAGGCTGGAAAAGCGCCGTGCAGGCCGAGGTGGCCCGCGCCTTGGGCCGCTGGGAGCCGCGCGTGCAGCTGGAGCGCGTCAAGGTGGTTTCCGTGCTCGATGGTCAGATAGGTCTGGAGCTGACAGGCCGGTACCTGGGCAATTCGACCGTCGTGGAGGTGAGTGCATGATTGACCTGTCTTTGCTGCCCCCGCCCGATGTAGTGGAAACCCTGGACTTTGAAACGCTGTATCAGGAGGTGCTAGGCATCTTTCGCAACCACATGGGCGACCAGTGGACGGCGCTGTTGGAGTCCGACCCGGTCGTCAAGCTGATGGAGGTCATGGCCTACCGCGAGCTGCTGATGCGCGCACGGGTTAATGCGGCGGCCAAGGCCAGCTTGCTGGCTTATGCCACTGGCGCGGATCTAGTTAATCGTGCGGCTGACTACGGCGTTGAGCCGCTGGTAATCAGGCCGGCCGATCCTGACGCGGTGCCGCCAGTGGATGCCATCATGGAAGACGACGAGGCGCTGCGCTACCGCACACGGCTCTCGCTTGAGGCGCTGTCCGTCGCTGGCAGCCGTGGCGCGTATGAGTATCACGCCCTAAGCGCGTCGGCCGAACTGGTCAACGTGTCGGTCGATTCGCCCCGGTTTTCCGGGGTGGCGCTCGACGCCGCGGTTAAAGCGCTGCTGCCGGCCGGGGCCATTGTGGTGATCTGTGACTATGACGCCGGCCTGGTCAACCCGCTACCCGGCGACGTGTCGCTGGCTGTCCTGCCGAGGCAGGCCAGCAGCACCCTGCCGGCGCAGCTGGTTTCCACCGTGCAGGCGGCACTGTCGGCCGAGAGCGTGCGGCCGGTCACTGACCGCCCGCGCGTGCAGGTGGGGACCCCGAGCGACTTCGAGGTGCAGGCGGTCCTGCACGTTGAGGCTGGGCCAGATCCGGCGGTCGTCAAGACGACAGCCCGGAAAGGCCTGGATGCGGCCATTGCCGAGGCGCGGCGCCTGGAGGGGCAGCTGCCGCTGTCAGCGATCTACGCGGCGTTACACGTAACGGGCATTAGCCAGGTCGACTTGGTGCACCCGGCTGCAGGCATCGTGTGTGACAAGCGGCATTACCCCAACTGCACGTCAATCGCGCTGACCACGAAGGTGGCGACGTGAGCCTGTTGCCGCATAACGCCACCCTCCTGGAGCGCTCGCTGGAGGCGGCCAGCGAGCAGGGCATTGACCCGGAAATCATCCGGGGTATTGCCGACTCGACGCGCTGCCCGCCCGACTTCCTGCCGTGGCTCGGTTGGGCCTGGAAGGTTGAGGGCTGGGAGGCGGCCAACACCAACGCCCAGCGCCGTGAGCTGGTCCGCGAGGCGATTCCTGTTCACAAGACCAAGGGCACCGTCGGCGCGATCCGGCGGGTACTCAAGGCGGTGCGGGTCAATGCGGACTTCAAGGAATGGCACCAGATCCCCAACGCGGCCCCGTACACGTTCCAGGTCACGGCCTGGGCGAACGAGAACCGCGAGGGGGAGGGCTCGATTATCTCGCCGCAGCTGGGCGCGCGTTTGCGCGCCTTGGTCGACGCGGCAAAGAACGAGCGCAGCCACTACGAATTTCGCCTGGGAGCGCGCTTTGACGGTGGTCTGTTGTTTGCCAACGCTGCCCGAGGGCGCGGCCTGCAGCGCCTGAGCATGAATGCCCAGGCGGTGCAGATCGACGTGGCGGTGCAGGGGCTGCAGTTCGCCAATGCCACCCGGTCGCTCGGCGTGTCTCGGCTGACTGTCGAGGCCTTGGGCGTTCCGATCAACGCTGAATCGGGCTTTGTGGTCGCCAGTGCGACCCGTGCCCTAGTCGTCGTGCGCTGCACGATGGAGGCTGTTCTATGAGTACCCCGTTACAACCCGTGATCACCAAGGCGGGGCTGGCGGCGATCCTGCGGGCCGATAACACCGGCATCGCGGCACAGATCACCCACATCGCCCTGGGCACCTCGGGCTACACGCCGTCCGCCGACCAGAAAAGCCTGGTTGCGCAAACGGCCAAGTACCCGATTGCCGGCGGCGAGCGCCTGAGCAGCACCTTGCTACACCTGACCGCCCTGGCCGATGGCGACCGCGCTTTTTGGGTGCGGGAAATCGGCTTTCTGCTGAGCGACGGCACCCTGTTGGCGGTGTGGTCCGATTCATCCACGCCGCTGGCCTACAAGTCGGCGGACACCGACTTGCTGCTGGCCTACGACCTGTCGCTGGCAGCCCTGCCGGCGGACAGCGTGACGATCATCAGCAACGAGGCCGGGCTGAGTCTGAGCTTGGCCGGTCCGCTGGCTGCGCAGGCACAAGCATTGATTGCCGAGCAGATGCGCGGCCTGCTGCAGCAGGATCAGCTGGACCAACAAGACCAGTGGCAGCGCGTGGCAGGGGAGCAGATTGCCCGCTTGCTGCTGCGCATGTCGGAGGTCGAGGCGCGCCAGGAAGCTGACCGCAATGGCCTCGCCAGTGCGGCTGTCGGTAATGCCTCGGCAATCATTGCCGAGCAGCTGTGCGGCCTGCAGCGGCAGGATCAACTCGACGAACTGGCGGGCAGTTCACGCAGAGCCGGCGCGGTGCTCGACAACCATTCGCAGCGCCTGCTGGCTGCCGAGCGGCGCCAAGTCGCTGACCGCGAGGACCTGCTGGTTGCTGCAGTCTGTAATGCGGCGGCGATCATCGCCCTGCAAACCCTAGTAATTCAAAACACCTTTGGAGCATAAGACGTATGAGTCTCGAATCTGATGTAGCCAACCTGGTCACGCAAACCACCAAGCTGATCGACTATTTCAACGGTAAGAAGGCCGGCATTGATTCGTCGGTCGCGGCTGCGATTGCAGCCATTCCCGAAGGCCGGAAAATCTTTTACGTCAACCAGCTGACCGGCGATGACACCGCTGACGGGCAGGCTGCGCGGCCTTTGAAGACCATCGACAAGGCGCTATCCAACACCCCGGTTGGTGGCCTTTGCATCGTTCGACTGCAAGGCGATTACCGGATGGGGGTCAACATCACCGTTGACTCTCGTGTGCTTTCGATCTTCAGCGACACCACGGGGGTGAAGCGAAAGATTTCCCCGGCGTATTACATGATCACTGACGGCTCGGCGCACTACTTGTCCGGCATCGTTCTGGCGAACGGCGCCCAGGTGCTGCTCAGCGATGTCACGGTCGATCTGCCGAGCCCGGCCGGCCTCGTGCCGGCGCCGACCGGTTTCGTGAATGCCTTCTTCAAGAGTACTTCTAACGGGGGCTCGGTGCTCCTGGCGGTGAAAGTGTCGTCGTGTGAGTTCACGTCTGCCCCAGATGGGACGGCGTTCATTGTCGGCGCACCGAACAGCGCCGTTGTCTTCGAGGTGCTCGGGACCTCGTTCCCTGCGTCGTTCGGCGGACGTTACATCAACGGGATTCCCGCCGGCACTTCGCCAAAAGATATCTCCAACATCATGACCAACCAGACCGTTCTCTAAGGGGCGCATATGCAAACTCAAAACCTGAACATCGAATTTGGCGGTCGCACTTACGCCGGTTTCAGCTTCGACAGCCTGCCCCTGGACGCCGCGCTGCTGGCGGCGGCCCTGCAGGTCGATCAGGCGGCCGATCAGGCGCGTAGCTCGGTCCTGGGTGATCCGCTGCGGGCTGTGGAGTATCGGATGACGGCGGATGAGGCCGAGAGCTTCGCGGCGGCAGGCTATGCCGGCGAGGTGCCGGGAACTGTACAGGCCTGGATGGATGCGGCGGGCCTCGACGCGCAGGCGGCGACCGAGAGCATTCTGCATGAGTCCCGCGCCTGGGAATCTGCGATTTACGCCATCCGCGCGGCGCGCCTGAAAGGCAAGCAGGACGTGCTCAAGGCCACCAGTCACGAGCAGGCCGAGGCCCTGGCAGACGTGGCGATTGCCGCCATCAAGGCGCGTATTCAGGGCGTCGGCAACGCCGCCTAACCCGATCTGTCACCCCGTAAACCCCAAGGGCCGCTAAGCGGCTTTTTTTGTGCCTGGAGGGCATGCATGAATCGAACCCACCTCGAGCACGTGCTGGCGGCGCTGCTGATCATGGGCGCCCTGTGGGGCGTCCTGGCCTGGCTTGGCATACCCGCTAGCCATTGGGCCGGCGCCGCTGCCGGCATCTTCTTTTTCGCCGGCCGCGAGTACACGCAGGGCGAGCGCAACCTGGCGCACGTCGAGTCGGTGCACCTGGCCAACCTGCGCTGGTACGACGGTCTGCGCATCTGGCGATGGACCGTAGACGGTCGTCTCGACTTCTTCTGTCCGCTGGTGGCCTGCCTGGTCGTGGCGCTGCTGGTCCAAGTGCTGCAGATCCTGCAGCCCTGACCGTTTTCCTTTTCCCACCCCTCGGGCCGCGCATGACGCGGCCCTGTGCTTTCTGGAGTCTCAAATGGCTGGATTCTTCCACGGCGTTACCGTAACGAACGTCGACACCGGCGCGCGCAATGTCTCGCTGCCGTCCTCCTCGATTATCGGCCTGGTCGACACCTTCACCGAGGGCGCTGGCGCCACGGCCAAAGCTGGCGACCTGGTGCTGCTCACCAACGAGCGAGAGGCCGTCGCGGCATTCGGTGCCACTGCCGCCATCACCAAGGCTTCCCAGGCCATCTTTGCACGCTCCAAGGCGGTGATCGTCGCCACCGGCGTTGCCAAGGTCGTTGACCCGGCGGCGCAGACTTCCGGGATCATTGGCGGTGTGCTGGCCAGCGGCAAGCGTACCGGCCTGCAGGCGCTGCTGGACGGTAAGAGCCGTTTCAACGCGCAGCCGCGCTTGATCGTCGCGCCGAAGCACAGTGCGACCCAGGCGGTAGCCACCGCCATGCAGTCGATTGCGGAAAAACTGCGCGCGGTCGCCATCATCGACGGCCCCGGCACCACTGACGAGGCGGCCACCACCTACGCCAAGTCGTTCGGCTCCAAGCGCCTGTACATGGTCGACCCCGGCGTACAGCTGTGGGACACCACCAGCAACGGGACCGTCGACGCGCCGGCCTCGGCCTGGGCTGCAGGCGTGTTTGCCTACACCGACAGCGAATACGGCTTCTGGTCGTCGCCATCGAACAAGGAGTTTGTCGGCATCACCGGCACCACCCGCGCTATCGAGTACCTGGATGGCGACGAAACGTGCCGGGCCAACCTGCTCAACAACGCCAATATCGCGACCATCATCCGCGACGACGGTTTCCGCTTGTGGGGCAACCGCACGCTGTCGAGCGATCCGAAATGGGCCTTTGTCACCCGCGTGCGGACCATGGACATGGTCATGGACGCGATCCTGTACGGCCACAAGTGGGCGGTCGACCGTGGCATTACCTCGACCTACATCCGCGACGTAACCGAGGGCCTGCAGGCCTTCATGCGCGACCTGAAAGCCCAGGGCGCAATTATCAACTTCGAGGTCTACGCCGACCCGGTGCTGAACACGGCCAGCCAGCTGGAGCAGGGCAAGGTGTATTGGAACATCCGCTTCACCGACGTTCCGCCGGCAGAAAACCCGAATTTCCGCATCGAAGTCACCAATCAGTGGCTGACCGAAGTCCTCGATCAAGTCGCGTAAGGAGCGCATCACATGGCAATGATTCCCGAAACCCTGGCCAACCTGAACCTGTTCGTGGACGGCGTCAGCTTCCAGGGCGATGTACCCAGCCTGACCCTGCCCAAGCTCACCCTCAAAACCGAGGAACACCGCGCCGGCGGCATGGACATGGCAATCGAGCTGGACATGGGTATGGAGAAGATGGAGTCCAACTTCACCACCACCGGCGTGCGCAAAGAGTCGCTGAAGTTCTTCGGCCTGGCCGACGGTAACGCCTTTAACGGCACGTTCCGGGGCTCCTACAAGGGCCAGAAGGGCGAAACCAAGGCGGTGATCGTCACCCTGCGCGGCACCCTGAAAGAGATCGACATGGGCGACTGGAAGGCCGGCGACAAGGCTGAGCTTAAGCACAGCGTTGCCACGACTTACTACAAGCTGGAAGTCGGCGGCGAAACCATCTACGAGATTGATCCGATCGGCATGAAGCGCGTCATCAATGGCGTCGACCAATTGGCCAGTCAGCGCCGCGACCTCGGCCTGTAACCCCTTCCAATCCTTTCATCTCCCTTTTCGATTCAAGGAAACCCGACCATGGCCAAGCCACTGCCGAAGTTCATCAAGCTCGATGCTGACCGCGTCACCGTAACGCTGACCAGCCCGGCCGAGCTCAACGGGGTCCAGCAGGACACCATCACCCTGCGCGCGCCGACAGTGCGCGATATCCGCAACTCCACCAAGACCTCCGACGGCGACGACGAACAGCGCGAGCTGAACCTGTTCGCCTCCCTGGCCGAGGTTCACGTCAAAGACCTCGAGGGTCTCAAGTACAAGGATTACAACCGCCTGGCCACTGGGTACAACTTTTTGGTGCGAGACGACGAGCTTTAATCCGGCCACGCAGAAGCAGGCTGCCAAGCGACTTGCGGCCGAGTTGAATTTCTCCGCCGCAGAGATCCTGACCATGTCCTACGCGGACATGGTTTGGTGGCTTACGGATTGAGCTTGCATAGGGGGCACCGATGGCAAGCAGGCTAGCGTTATCGCTGGTGATCGGGGGTGCCGTCGCCTCATCGGTAGGCGCTGCATTCAAGACGGTCGAGAACGGCATCCAGAAGCTGGAAGCCAAAGGCAACAAGGCCAAGGTGCTGAAAAGCACCATTGGCGAAACCATCAAGCTACGCGATGAGTGGAAGCGTGCACATGACAGCGGTGCTGCCGGTGCCGACAAACTCCAACGTAAGCTGGACAGCAATCTGGATACATTGCGCAAGCAAGGTGTCGAGGTTGGCCGCCTCAGTCGTGAGTATCAGCGCCTGGGGCGTGAGGCCAAAGCCGCCGACCTGCAGCTAAAGGGTCACCAACAGCTGCAGGCGGGCAAGTCTTCGCTGAAGTCGAACATTGGCCAGGCTGTGGTCGCTACAGGCGCCGCCGCCGTGCCGACGATGATCAGCGCGAACTATCAGGCGATCATCCGTGACATTGCGATCAAGGCCGATATCGTCAACAAGCCGCAAGAGCAGCAGCTGACCCGGACGGTGATCGACACGGCCGCCGACACCGGGATGGCGCGCAATGACGTGGCCGACCTGGTCAACCAGCTGGTCGGCGCCGGCATGGAGCTGGACAAGGCGCTGTCGTATGCGCCGGTCGCGGCCAAGTTCGCCATTGGTCAAGGCGCCTCGGGCGTCGACACGGCGTCGATGATCCAGGCGCTGCAGCAAAACGCCAAGATCAGCGACCCGAAGGTCATGCAGCAGGCTCTGGAGGCGATCGCCTACCAGGGCCAGGCGGGTAGCTTCGAGGCCAGTGACATGGCCAAGTGGTTCCCGCAGCTGCTGGCCGGCATGGAGAAAAACGGGATCACCGGGCTCGACGCGGTGACCTCGTTGGGCTCCATGTTGCAAGTGCAGATGAAGACTGCCGGCAGTTCGGACGAAGCGGCGAACAACTTCAAGAACTGGATGGAGAAGATCGGTTCCAGCGACGTGGTCAAGGCCTACAAGGACGCTGGCATTGATTATCAGGGCTCGCTCAACACCGGCCTGCAGAAGGGCATGAACGTCATTGAGGCGTCCATGGCCCTGGCCATGAAGTACGTCGAGGCGACCGATCCGGCGAAGGCCAAGCAGATCGAGGCGGCCAAGGCCAATATCGACAAGGAGGCCGACCCGGAGAAGGCCAGGGCGGCGCTGGAGGCCCTGGAGAAGACACTGCGCACCGGCGATATCTTCGCCGACATGCAGGTCAAGGCGGCGCTCACTGCCTATGGGCAGAACAGGGGCTTGTATGAGGAACTCAAGGCCGACTCGCAGAAGGCTTCGGGCATCCTCGACAAAAACCTGGCCGAGCGCCGTGAAACCTCGGCGCAGCAGTGGGCCGAGACGGTCCAGGCGGCTGACGACGCAATGCGCAGCATTGGCGACGCTATCCGTCCGGCAACTGATATGGCGGCGAAAGGCCTGACAGCGGTCGCCCGTGGCATTACCTCGCTGTCTGACAGCTTCCCGGCTGTCGTCGCGGGCATTACTGGCACCGTGGCGGCCATCCTTGCACTCAAGACTGCGTCCAGCGCGTTCAAGATCGGGCGTGGTGTGGTGAACCTCGCGCGAGGTCGAGGCCTGGAGAGCATGGCGGGCCGGGCGGGGCGTGGCGATCGTACGCCCATTGAGCTGCCTAAGACGGGCAGCAAAGTGGTCGATACCGGCCTTGACCTGCTGGGTAAGGTGTTTGGTGCAACGCCGGCGGATGCGGCGCCTGCGAACGACCCGCTAGCAGGCAGGGATGACACGCAGCGAGTGTTCGTGGTCAATACCGATGCATTCAGCGGGATCGGCAGTAGCGTCACAAACAGCGCGCCCGCAGCACCTGCCCGGGGGAGTCGTAGAAGCCGGCGTCGGGCTCGCAGACGAGAGGCAAGGCAAGCGCCCCCAGCCCGGCCCGGGGTGAAAGTTGAGGCACCCAAGCCGCCACCGGTGAAGCCAGCTGTTCCTGCTGCTGCGCCGAAGATGGTGACCGGGGTTGAAGAGTTGGGCAGGGTGGCTCGCTCAGTGCGTGGCGTTACGCGTCTTGCCAAGCGACTGCCTGGTGGGAATGTGGTGGACGCCGGTGCCGCTGCGATCGATGTCGCGATGAATGCCAGTTCTCAAGATGAGAAGGCAGAGGGGTACGGAGGTGCAGCTGGCAGCCTTGCGGGAACACTCGCAGGCGCGGCTGCTGGAGCGGCCATTGGATCGGTGGTACCGGTCATAGGTACTGCAGTAGGCGGCGCCGTCGGTGCTGTACTGGGTGGCATGGGTGGCGAGTCGCTCGGCGGGTGGCTGGGCAAGCGCTGGTTTGGTGATGAACAACCCGAGCCCGAGGCCATGGCGAAGTCGGAAAGTCCGCCAGCGCCGGGGGAGGCGGTACGTGTAACCCTGACGCCGGCACAGAAGGACAAGCCAACTCCCAAAGTTGATACCTCGGCCCCGTTACCAGCAGCGGCAAAGGCTGCTGTCGTAGCGCCGATAGTGATCGACAACCGTGAGCCTGCCACCCAGTCAGTGCCGGCGGCGCCGGTACCGGCACTAGGTAACACGGTGCGCAATGTGCCAGCCTCGGTGCCAGCCGAGCCTGAGGTGTCCTATGACCCGCTCGACCCGGCGTCTACAGATCCGTACCTGGTGCCCGCGCTGACGGCCAACAAGGTCCGTTTCCCAGGTGCGCCGCTGGTGCGGCCACCGGTGCAGCCCGAACCTCAACCTGAGGCCGAGCCGATCGAGCAGGAACCGCCGGCGAAGTTGGGTAATACGTTGCGGGCCGTGACCGTTTCGGCTCCAGCACAACCTGCGCCAGTTACCGAGCTCGAACCGACGCCGGCGCTGCAGGAGCTGCCGAGGTTTGGCGACACGGTGCGAGCCGTAGCCACCCCGACCCCGGCTGAGCCTGAAGTGTCGTATGACCCGCTCGACCCAGCGTCCAAAGATCCGTACCTGGTGCCCGCGCTGACGGCCAGCAAGGTGCGTTTCCCTGGTGCGCCGCTTGTACGGCCGCCGACGCAACCGGCGCCTCAAACCGAAGCCGTACCGATCGTGCAGGAGCCGCCAGCGAAACTGGGTAAGACGGTGCGAGCCGTGGCCGTTTCGGCTCCGGTGCAGCCTGAGCCAGCAGTCGAACCTGAACCGGCACCGGCGCAGCAGGAACTGCCGAGGTTGGGCGACACGGTAAAAACCGTGGCCACTCCGACCCCGGCTGAGCCTGAAGTGTCGTATGACCCGCTCGACCCGGCGTCCAAGGACCCGTACCTGGTACCGGCATTGACGGCAAACAAGGTGCGCTTCCCAGGTGCGCCGCTGGTGCGGCCGCCGGCGCAACCTGACCCTGTGCCTGAACCTGTGCTGCAGGAAGCACCGAAGTTGGGGAGCGCAGTGCGAGCCGTGGCTACACCGGCGCCGACCGAGCCTGCGGTGTCGTATGACCCGCGCGACCCCGAGTCCAAGGATCCGTACCTGTTGCCGGCGTTGACGGCCAACAAGGTGCGCTTCCCTGGTGCGCCGCTGGTGCTGCCGGCGGCGCCACCTGACCCTGTGCCTGAACCTGTGCTGCAGGAAGCACCGAAGCTGGGGAGTGCAGTGCGAGCCGTGGCTACACCGGCGCCGACCGAGCCTGCGGTGTCGTATGACCCGCGCGATCCGGAGTCCAAGGACCCGTACCTGTTGCCGGCTTTGACAGCCAACAAGGTGCGATTCCCGGGTGCAGGCCTGGCGCCGGTGCCTGTGGTGATCGACAGCCGCGAGCGTAGGCCTGTCGCAGAAGGTGTTTCACCGCCAGCTGTCCCCCAGTTGGCAGCCTTGCCGGCCGGTTTCGGTGAAGTGGTGCGTGACATGGTGGCCCAGTTGGCACCGGTGCCACCTCGGATGCCCGAACTGGCTCAGCCAGCTAAAGCGGCTGCGCCTGTGAGGGTATCGGCGCCGAAGGTGGATCAGGCGTTTTCGTTCTCACCCAACATCAGGATCGATGTGCACGGCGATGTGAAAGACCCGTCGCAGGTCGTCCGTGAAATCGAGTCACCGCTGCGTCGGCTGTTTGAGGCATGGCAGCGCGAAGCATCGGCGCGTATGGCTTCGGCTCAACTGTTCGACCAACCGCATGTTTAAGGAGGGCCTATGGCCTACATGGAGCAACTGGAGTCTTCCCTGTCCGGGCTAGTTTCTGCGGGGGAGGCCGGGCGCAAGGGAGTGGACGGCATGCTGTCCCCACTCAATAGCGCGGTCGGCAGCATCACGGGGGCTGCGGCGGAGCTGGAAAGCATTCCGTTCGTGGGGCCTGAGGCCGGCGCGAAGCTTGGCCGGATCGTGCGCAGTATCAACGTGGCTCAGTCTCAGGTGGGGCAGGTGGCGTCGATGTATAGCCGAGCAGTGACCGGCGCCACTCAGGTGCAGGAGCGGCTCGGCACGTTCAAGCAGATGGCAGCGAAGGTCACTGCTCAGGCCGGCCGGGTGGCGGGGTTGGTTAGCCCGTCGCTGTCCAACGTGCTGCCTACCGGCGGCCTGTTGGGGTCGGCCACTCCGCTACCTGAGGCGGTCGCGCCTTACCCGCACCTGCTGATCATCCAGCCACACGATCCGAAAAAGCAGCCGTATTACTTCAACCTGGGCACGGCCGCCTTTGACGAGCTGCGTCGTCAGACGTCGTTCCGTTGGGCTGGTCAAGAGCGTCTGCGTCGAAGCGTGGCCCAGCAGGCAGTGGGGTTGGGTGAGGAAAAGATCACGCTCAAGGGTGCGATCTTCCCGCCCCACAAGGGCGGCATCAAGCAACTGAGCGTGCTGCGTAGCATCGGTCGCAACCTGCAGGCATTGAAGCTTGTTACGGGTTACGGCGAGGTGCTGGGCGATTGGTGCCTGGTCAGTATCGAAGAGGAGCAAAGCCACCTGCTGGCAGGTGGCATCCCCCGTAAACAGGGCTTCAACCTGGAGTTTGTGAGCTATGGCAACGACCTGCAGAACGTCTGACGGGGATCTGCTCGATGTGATCTGTCAGCACCATTACGGAAATCTCAATGGCACGGTCGAGGCAGTACTCGATGCCAACCCGGATCTAGCCAGGGAGGCACAGCCGTACCGCGCCGGCCTGCTGATATTGCTGCCCGACCTGTCGGCGCCGGCGGTCGAGCTGCTGCAGCTGTTCGACTGACCCGGTGTTACTCAAACGAAGCCCCGCCCAGTGCGGGGTTTCTTGTATCTGGAGTCTGCATGAAACCAACGTATCGAATCATCGCGGACCGCAAGGACATTACCGCGCTGATCAATGACCGCCTTCTGCTGCTGCGGATCTCGGACAAGCCTGCCATGGAGTCGGACGAATTTGAGCTGCGCATTGACGACCGCGACCAGGTAGTGGCGCTGCCAGCGCGGGGAGGGGTGGTGGAGGTCCTGCTGGGTTACGATGGCCAGCCACTTAAACGCATGGGCGCCTACACCGTGGACGAGGTGCAGTTATCCGGTCCGCCTGATGAGCTGACCATTCGCGGCAAGGCCAGCGACATGCGCGGCAGCGGTAAGACCATCCGAAGCGGCAGTTGGGAGGGTGTGCCGCTGGCCGAGATCGTCACTGAAATTGCCAAGCGCAACGGCTGGGAGGTGGTTTGCCCGGTCACGACGAAGGTCGAGCGGATCGATCAGCGCAACGAGTCGGACTTCAACTTCGTCACGCGCCTGGCGCGGCAGTACGACAGCACGGCCAAGGTTGCCCAGGGCAAGCTGCTGGTGATGCCCCGGCAGGGTGGGAAGAGCACTTCGGGCAAGTCACTGCAGGTCATCACTGTCAACAAGACGGACGTGTCCCGCTATCAGTTCCGGCTGAGCGACCGCAGCACGCAGAAGGCAGTGAAAACGCAGCACCAGGATCAGAAGACCGGCGCTTTGAAGGTGGTCCATCTCGACAACGAAGAATCGCCAGACGGCCTGCCCCCAGTTCACACCGACCGCCATATCTACCCCAACGAGACTGCAGCCAGACAGGCCGCCAAGGCGCGGCTGGCTGCTTTTAACCGCAGCACCGCCGGCGTGCGCCTAGAGATGGCGGGCCGGCACGACCTGTTCGCCGAGTGCTCGGTGAATGCCCAGGGCTTCAAGGTCGGGCTCGATGGCGAGTACCTGGTGGAAAGCGTGGAGCAAGTGTTCACGGCCAGCGGCTGGACCACGACCGTGGAGTGCAACGGCGGCAAGAAGGGTAAGGCCAAGGCCTCTGGCAAGAAAAAGAAAGACGACAAGCCGCTTAAGGTTGAGCAGCTCTAACCCCAATGGCCATATATGGCCGTCACTGGAGAGACCAATGGCTATCTCAGTTCAACAGCTGCAACAGATCCTCCCCAACGCCGGCCGCAAAGCCGGCGTTTTTGTTCCCGGCCTCAACGCAACAATGGGCAAGTTCTCGATCATCACTCCTCGGCGTATGGCTGCGTTCCTTGCACAAGTTGGCCATGAGTCTGGGCAGCTGCTGTATGTGCGCGAGCTCGGTAACGATGCCTACCTGGCCAAGTACGACACCGGGCGACTGGCGGAGCGCCTCGGCAACACTCCGGCGGCTGACGGGGATGGTCAGCGGTACCGTGGCCGTGGGCTCATTCAGATCACCGGCCGCGACAACTATGAGGCCTGCAGCGAGGCGCTGTTCGGTGACAGTCGCTTGCTCAACACCCCCGACCTTCTCGAGCAGCCGGTCTACGCCTCGCTGTCGGCCGGCTGGTACTGGCAGCGGGCGGGGCTCAATAGCCTCGCGGACAAGGTGCTGCAGGCCGATGACTCGGTGTTTGAGCTGATCACCCGCCGTATCAATGGTGGCCTGAATGGTTTGAAGGATCGCCAGGCGCTCTACAAGCGTGCGCTCGAGGTGCTGGAGTAATGCCGATGAATTGGCGTATCGCACTTCTGGCCGTGGCGGTCGGGCTCTATGCCGGCGGGCGTGGAGCCTGGGTGTGGCAGGCCAGCGAGTACGGAAAGCAGCTGGCTGAGCAGGCTACAGGTTATGTCCAGCAGCTTGCAGACAAGGACCGGATCTATGGTCGCGAACGCGAGGAGGCTGCAGCTGCGGCCCTGAAGCAGTTGGCAGAGCAGAAAAGTCAGCGACAAGCCCTGGAAGATCGCCTGGAGGAGCAGGGCAAAACACATTGGAAGGAAATGAACGATGCACAACAGACTCAAGATCGCCTGCGTGACAGGCTGGCTACTGCTGACTTGCGGCTGTCAGTCCTTGTCGACGCCGGAACCTTTGCCGCCCCGGGTTGTGCCGGTGGGGTGCGAGAAGCCGCCGGCACCGGAGGCGTGGTTCATGGAGCCGTTCGCGCCCGACTTGACCCAGCGCATGCTCAAAGAATTATCGGCATCACCGACACCGGTGATCGAGGGATGATCGCACTGCAGGCCTGCCAGGCCTACGTCCGCGAAGTCACCAAATGAAAAGAGGCGAGCCGGGTAGATGCGCCAACATCCAGCCCGGCCCGCCGAACCCGCAGACCCTTCCTGCAAGTCCAGCCGCAGCCTCTGCCTTGTGCACAAAGCGCGGCGAGCCTAACACCTGTTTATCCATACAGTAAAGACTTGCATACCTATGACCTCACCAATTATTCCCTGGATGGGTGGCAAACGCCGCCTGGCCGACCGCTTGATCCCTCTCTTTCCCCCTCATGAGTGCTATGTCGAAGTCTTCGCTGGCGGTGCCGCGTTGTTCTTCATGCGTCCCCAGCCCGCCCCGGTGGAGGTGCTGAACGATCTAAACGGTGACCTGGTCATCCTCTACCGCGTTGTCCAGAACCACCTTGAGGAGTTCGTGCGCCAGTTCAAATGGGCGCTGAGCTCCCGGCAGATTTTCGAGTGGCAGAAGATGACGCGCCCCGAGACACTCACAGACATCCAGCGCGCCGCCCGGTTCTTCTACCTGCAACAGCATGCCTTCGGAGGCAAGGTCACTGGGCAGACGTTCGGTACCGCGACCACCGGGCCGGCCATCAACCTGTTGCGCATCGAAGAGAATCTGTCCGCCGCGTGGCAGCGTCTCGCGGGTACCTACGTCGAGCACCTGTCATGGCTCGACTGTGCCGAGCGCTACGATCGGGCGCATACGTTCTTCTACATGGACCCGCCATACTGGCAGACTGCCGGTTATGGGGTGGATTTCCCGTTCCAGCAATACGAGCGCATGGCTGATTTCATGCGGCGCTGTAAGGGCAGGGTGATGGTCAGCATCAACGACCACCCAGACATTCGCCGAGCGTTCGATGGTTTCCACTTTGAGTGCCTGGATATCCGCTATAGCAACACGAACCAGCGCCAAGGTAAGGCGGATGTGACCGGCGAACTTGTGATAATGAATTGGGAACCAGAATCGCTGGGCGGCTTATTCTGAATTATTATGACCTGTGATCGAGTCAATTTTCGATCGCAGGCTTTTTTCCAAGGGCGGGTGGAGAAAATAAATGCACTTTGATTGGCGGGAGTTCTTGTGTTCGGTTTGGGATGTCATTTCCAGTAACGGAATGCCGGCGTGGGTGCAGGCGATAGGATCGCTCGTAGCGTTAGTCGTCGCCTTTCGAGTGTCGCGGCTTTCTGTTGAGCATGCTGGATTGCTCAAGCAGAAGACCACTTTTTCTATTGCGGAGGCCGCACGCGAGTACGCGAACAAAATTCGCGCAGCTATCGAGGATATTGATGATGACCCCGGAAGCAATGTCAGTCTCTATGGTGTGTACCACAGGGACGTCACATCTGGTCTAGTCAGGGCCCTTCAAGGCGTCCCCATGCATGAGCTCGCTTCGGGGAAGCAGGTGGAGGCAATATTGGGGCTGGCCAATCAGCTTGTTTTTATGGGGAATGCGACTGACAAACTCCTTGGCCCCCCGTTAATGCAGCCTGAGGTTTTAAAGGCGCTTGAGAGTGTGGGTGATGATCATGAGCAGCGGCGGAGGATCTCACATATTGCATTAAATGTTCTGAAGGCAAATGCTCTGAATCATTTGGATAAAATCGACGAGTACTATTTTTCGCTAAAAAGCACTTTTGATAATTGAACTGTTTTTCAGTTTTTCAGACGCTTTAGATCAAAGTTAAGCCGTTGGAGGTAAGCCCGGACGCTGAACTGAGATCGGTGATCTTTCAGTCCAACAGCTAGGGGAATGTTGCGCGATCGAATATTGCTCAATCGACTAGTGAGTTCAATGCAAACTGCGAATTCCAGGTGAAGTGCGCATGTGGAAAATGAAGATGTCCGACAGTATGAGGGTAGCAACGGCGTGGGCGCTGTGGGGATTCTTGGCCATTGGTGTCCTTGGCTGGACGTTGTCTATAGTGATGGAGTATGTAGGTTTCCCTGGGGATCCAAAGGCGGACACAGCTCCATGGGTCGCTATTCTTATATCTCTTTTTGCACTAACTGCTACCTTCTGGCAGGCCCACCTATCACGTGTTCACAATAAGCTGAGTGTGCGACCACATCTGGCGGGTCATAGCTCATACACCGATGAAGGGATTTACAAATTTGAGTTGCGCAACGTTGGGCTTGGTCCAGCGATAATTACTGGGGCCAGGGTATATCGCAGCGGTATTTTTGTAGAGGGGGAAGGACCCCCTCTAATTATTAAGGTGTTTCAAGGAATTCCAGATTGTGAGTTGTTGGGGCACGAGTTCTTCTACCTTGACTACGTACTCCCAGCCGGAGACTCAGTGGAGATTTGCTGTGTAAAATACAATAAAGATATCTCAGATTTCGACACCTTTTTGGCTGGTCACGTCACGCTTGAGCTAGATTACAAGTCGGCGTATGAAGAGCTATTTCCGATGTTCTCGACACGCAAGGCGTAGTGGTATGCGCAATCCATTAGTACTGTAGAGTGGCGCTCAAATCCCCGATGTTTTTATGGGTGAGCGCCTTCTTTATGTCTGCTACCAGTAGGGATTGGAGGAGATGTCCGCTTCAGACCCAAAGCGGATATCCCCTGCGTTGGCTTAGATCGAGCGCTGGTTCATACGGTTTGTTAACTGCTCAGCGCTTTCCTTGCGCTCCGAATAGCGGTCTACCAGAAATTCCTGACGGTCGCGCAGCAGGACGGTGAACTTCACCAGTTCCTCCATTACATCCACCAAACGATCGTAGTACGGCGAGAGTTTCATCCGGCCAGTGTCGTCGAACTCTAGGTAGGCCTTGGGCACCGAAGATTGATTCGGGATGGTGAACATCCGCATCCAGCGGCCGAGCACGCGGAGTTGGTTGACCACGTTGAACGACTGCGAACCGCCGCACACCTGCATGACCGCAAGGGTCTTGCCTTGGGTGGGGCGAACCGCTCCCAGTGCCAGGGGGATCCAGTCGATCTGAGCCTTGAAAACTGCAGACATCGCACCGTGGCGCTCTGGCGAGCACCAGACCTGGCCTTCTGACCACTGCACCAGATCACGCAGTTCCTGCACCTTAGGGTGCTCGACAGGTACATCGTCAGGCAGCGGCAGGCCTGACGGATTGAACACCCGCGTCTCGGCACCAAAGTGCTCCAGCAGGCGGGCGCCTTCTTCCACCAGCAAGCGACTGAATGAGCGTTCGCGATTCGATCCATACAGCAGCAGGATGCGCGGTTTGTGCGTGCTGGAGCGGGCTGCCGGTGGCGGTACATCGAACAGCGCGAGGTCGAGATTGGGCAGATGTTCGGACATGTTTCCTCCGGCTCAAATCGTACCGATACGATCTAGCTCATGCTTGAGCTGCTCACGGTCGAGGTTGTTGAAGGGCAGTGCGAAGAAGGCTTTGCAGCGAGACTCGATGCGAGCTAGCGTGGCGCGGAACGCAGCGTCGACCGACGACTCGTCCCCCACGACATCGGACGGATCCTCCAGCCCCCAATGCGACTTCAGTGCTGGGCCGAAATATACCGGGCAAGCTTCGCCAGCAGCGTTGTCGCAAACGGTAATGACGATGTCAGGAGGACAATCCTCGAACGCGTCATTCCCCTTGCTGCTCAGCCCATGAATTGAGATCCCGGCATGTTGCAAGGTGGTCAGACTGCGAGGCAACACTTGGCCTTTCGGAAAACTGCCGGAACTGACTGCTTTAAATCCGTGAGGCGCCAAGTGATTAAACATGGCTTCGGAAAGGATGCTGCGGCAGCTGTTAGCCGTGCACATGAACAGGACTCGCATGGGGGCTCCTTCGCTTCGTGGCGGATATCAAAGGCTCAGGCGCAATGCCAGAGCCGAAAGGGTGATCAAAAGAACCGGGAGCGTCAGCAGGATGCCGACCTTGAAGTAGTAACCCCAGGTGATGCGCATACCTTTGCGCTCCAGCACATGCAGCCAGAGCAGCGTGGCGAGGCTACCGATGGGGGTGATTTTCGGGCCGAGGTCGCAACCGATGACGTTGGCGTAGATCATCGCCTCGCGCACAACCCCCTGCGCCTCGCTGGCCTGGATCGACAAGGCGCCGACCAGCACGCTGGGCATGTTGTTCATTACTGAGGACAGCAGTGCAGCGATCAAACCGGTGCCGATGGTGGTGCTCCACAGCCCCTGCTGCGCAAGGCGTTCAAGCAGGTGGGTGAGCATATCGGTGAGGCCGGCGTTCTTCAGTCCGTAGACCACCAAGTACATGCCGAGAGAGAAGATCACCACCTGCCAAGGCGCCTCGCGCAGCACACGGCGGGTCGAGATGCGGTGCCCGCGAGCGGCGACGGCAAAGAGGATCGCCGCACAAGTTGCAGCGACCACACTGATCGGAATGCCCAGTGGCTCCAGGGCGAACAGGCCGATCAGCAACACCAGCAGCACCCAGCTGCCGACATTGAAGGTAGCGCGGTCATGAATCGCCTCGCTTGGCGGCTTTAGGGCCGCGACTGTGTACTGTCTCGGGATATCACGGCGGAAGAACAGGAACAGTACCAGTAGGGTTGCGGCCACGCTGGCGAAATTCACCGGCACCATCACCGAGGCGTATTCGCTGAAACCCAGCCCGAAATAGTCGGCCGAGACGATGTTGACCAGGTTGGAGACGACCAGCGGCAGGCTCGCCGTGTCGGCGATGAAGCCGGCGGCCATGACGAAGGCCAGGGTCGCGGCGGGCGAGAAACGTAGAGCGATTAGCATCGACATGACGATGGGTGTGAGGATCAGCGCCGCACCATCGTTGGCGAACAGCGCCGACACGGCAGCCCCGAGCAGTACGCAGAAGGCGAACAGGCGGTAGCCGCTACCGTTTGCCCAGCGTGCCACATGTAGCGCGGCCCACTCAAAGAAACCGGCCTCGTCCAGCAGCAGGCTGATGATGATGACGGCGATGAAGGTGGCGGTGGCATTCCAGACAATGGCCCATACGGTCGGGATGTCGTGCAGCGAAACGGCACCCGCCGCCAGGGCGATGAGGGCGCCGAGCGCGGCACTCCAGCCAACGCCAAGACCCTTCGGTTGCCAGATGACCAGGATGAGAGTGAAAACAAAGACTGCAATGGCGACTAGCATGAAGATCTCGCTCGATGTTGATCAGCAGCAGGCAGCGTCACGGACGGGGCGGCCGTCCATGTTCTTCAGCCGAAGCGAATTGTCTGCCAACCACTGTGAGTTTGCCCGCAGGGTCACCTGCAACATTTCATGCACCCAAGCGGGCAGTTTGGGGTTGAGGCGGTAATACACCCATTGACCCTGACGGCGATCCAACAGCATCCCATTGCTGCGCAGCTGCGCGAGGTGGCGACTGATCTTCGGTTGGCTGTCGTTCAAAGCGCACATCAGTTCACAGACGCAGAGTTCTCCAAGGCTGGCGATCAGCAGGGTGGCGCGAACTCGGGTTTCGTCGGATAGGCTCTTGAACACATCGGGCGGGGTAATCATGGCTGCACCAATACATATGGAAAGTCGAATATACGTATTTCCATATGTACTTTGCAAGCGTGCTTTATGGGAAGTCGCTGCTCGGAGCTGGTGCGCCTTCGCCTGTTTCAGCGCTAAAAGTCTGAAAGGTGATAAAAAGCTGGCTGTCGATTGGTATGAGAATGGCATTGGAGCAGTGAGCCTGCGCCACAGGTCTATGATGCGTGCCCTAGAAAAAGATCGTGCCCAATCCATCATCGGTGGTGGTGCCGGGCAGCAGGGTCTGGCTCGGCCGGTGAAGCATAGGAGGCGGCGGCCAGCTTTGTTGGTTTAAGACCGTAGGCGCTCGAGCCCGATCGAGATTGCTTCAGCGTGGGTGTCCAGCGTCATCAGGGCTGCCATGACGTTGTCGTGGATGTGGATCGAGCCACGTTGACTAACCCAGAGGGACAACTCCTCCAACGCTGCTCTGATGGCAGTTTGATTGAGTAGCAGCAGCTCCAGGGTGTCTGCTGCGATTGCGGCTTTTTCGTCCATGACGGTCTCCTAGTACCGTAGATAATTTAGGGCAAATTTAGGGCAGATTCTGGGACGCTTGAGGCCCGATTGGGCCATTTGCGCGGTCGAGGATAGCCGTTTTTACTGGCCTATTGTGGCCTGTTGAGCTTGTCGGGCGGGTTCAAATCCCTATCTCTCCGCCATACAAGATCAAGCCCCTGGAAACGAAAGTTTCCAGGGGCTTTTTCGTTGTGCCTAACGGTGGTGATCAGGCCGCGTACGTAGCCTCGCCTTGGTAGAAGCAGGTCTTGCCGACTGTGGTGTTGGCATGGGTGGGCTCCCTTGGATCTTGAGTGACTGTACTGGCCTCTTCGCGGCTAAACCCGCTCCTACAGTGGGTCGCGCAAGCTTTCAGAATTTGATCAGACAGTTGCTCCTACAAGGCGCAGCGTAATTCAGACTAGGCATATTCTTACAAAGGCACCGTGTCGTTGCACACGCGCAACTGGCCAGTGCGCTTTGCGACTTGGATCCAAAGGCCAGGTTCTGTATCATCCGGCCGCCATCAGACGATGGCCGAAGATGTTTCATTTAAAGGACTTAGTATGAAAAAGCTGTTCAAGGCCACTGTAGCCGTTGCTGTTGTTTCGGGTGTTGCCCTGCTGTCGGGTTGCACAGGCCAAGTTTACAACCAGCCAAAAAATTGCACCTACGACTACCTGTTCCACCCTTCGGTTTCCATCTCCAAGATCATCGGTGGCTGCGGCCCAATCGATAAACTGCCTCAGCAGCAGTAATCTTGACGGTACTCTGATCGCGACGCTTGCGGCGTGATCCAAGGCCCCCGGTCATGTACATGGCCGGGGGTTTTTGTTTTCGGCGTGACAATCTGCCACTGGGGCAACCCGTCGCCTTGACGCGCCGGCCGGCAATTTGTTTGTGCTGGCAATTCAGTTACAATCCAGAAAAACGATTCAGCGCTGTCGGTCAATTCGACAAAAGCCCGGGTCGTTTTCTGGTTCTCTGGCTGCTGAACAATGATCAACAACAAGCCTGCGCTGAAGAACACGCGTTACCTGGGCCAGCCACAGGCCCGCCCTCCGTTCTCCTGACTGGAATTGATCAATGTTCAAGAAAGCTGGCAAGACCTTGCTGGGTCTGGCTGTCGCTGCAAGCTTCATGCAAGCGCACGCCGCAGAAACCAAGAAAGTAGACGTGCTGCTGGTCGGCGGCGGCATCATGAGCTCCACCCTGGCCGTGTGGCTGCACGAGCTGGAGCCAAGCTGGTCGATGGAAATGGTCGAGCGCCTGGACGGCGTGGCCGAAGAAAGCTCCAACGGCTGGAACAACGCCGGTACCGGTCACTCCGCGCTGGCCGAGCTGAATTACACGCCGGAAGACAAAGACGGCAACATCAGCATCGCCAAGGCCATCGAAATCAACGAAGCCTTCCAGATTTCCCGCCAGTTCTGGTCGTGGCAAGTGCGCCAGGGCGTGCTGAAGAACCCGCATTCGTTCATCAACACCACCCCGCACATGAGCTTCGTATGGGGCGATGACAACATCAAGTTCCTGAAAAAGCGTTACGACGCGCTGCAAGCCAGCCCGCTGTTCCGCCCGATGCAGTATTCCGAGGACCACGCGCAGATCGCCAAGTGGGTCCCGCTGATGATGGAAGGCCGCGACCCGAACCAGAAGCTGGCCGTGACCTGGACGCCGATCGGCACCGACGTCAACTTTGGCGAAATCACCCGCCAGTTCGTCGGCCACCTGAAAACTCAGGAAAACTTCGACCTCAAGCTGTCCAGCGAAGTGCAGGACATCACCCGCAACAAGGACGGTTCCTGGCACGTCGAGTACAAGAACCTGAAGGACGGTACCGAATCGGCCACCGACGCCAAGTTCCTGTTCATCGGTGCTGGCGGCGGTGCGCTGAAGCTGCTGCAGAAGTCGGGTATTCCTGAAGCCAAGGAATACGCAGGCTTCCCGGTGGGCGGTTCGTTCCTGGTGACCGAGAACCCGACCGTGGCCATGCAGCACATGGCCAAAGCCTACGGCATCGCCTCGACCGGTGCGCCACCCATGTCGGTACCGCACCTGGACACCCGCGTGCTGGACGGCAAGCGCGTCATCCTGTTTGGCCCATTCGCCACCTTCTCGACCAAGTTCCTGAAGAACGGCTCATACCTGGACCTGCTGAGCAGCACTACCCCGCACAACGTGTGGCCGATGACCAAGGTTGGTATCGAGCAGTATCCGTTGGTCGAGTACCTCGCTGGCCAGCTGATGCTGTCTGACGACGACCGCTTCGAAGCCCTGCGTACCTACTTCCCGAACGCCAAGAAGGAAGACTGGAAACTGTGGCAGGCAGGCCAGCGTGTGCAGATCATCAAGCGTGACGAAGAGAAGGGCGGCGTGCTGAAGTTGGGTACCGAAGTGGTGGCTTCCCAGGACCGCACCATCGCCGGCCTGCTGGGTGCATCGCCAGGTGCGTCGACTGCTGCACCGATCATGCTGAACGTGCTGGAAACCGTGTTCAAGGAGAAGGTCGCTACCCCGGAGTGGCAGGCCAAGATCAAGCAAATCGTGCCAAGCTACGGCACCAAGCTGAACGACTCGGCGGCGGCCACCCAGAACGAGTGGAACTACACCGCTGAAGTGCTGCAACTGGAGAAACCACCGGTAATCGACGCCAGCGTCGGCACCACGGTTGCACCGACCCATCCGGTTGAAAGCAAGCCGGCGAACGACATGGCGCTGTAATTTGCCGCCTTGTTGTGATTGAAAGCCACGGGGGTAACCTCGTGGCTTTTTTGTTGCCTGTGCGGGCCTCTTCGCGGGTAAACCACTAATCGGAAAATCCCTTCGGGAGCAATAAAAACATATTTTGATGCTTAAATTAATCTTGTCAGTCGATCCCCCTCCAGGAGGGTGCCGTCATGAACATCAAGATTGCCGCCTTACTGCTGCTCGCCCTCTGCGCCCAGCCAGCATGGAGCCAAAGCTACCCCAGCCCAACCCCCGTCGCCAAACCCGCTGAAGCCGCTGCTATCACCACGCGCATGGCCCTGCGCGACCTGTGGGTCGAGCATATTTTCTGGGTGCGCAGCTACGCTGTCGCCAACCAGGCGGGCAACGCCAAACAGGCTGAAGTCGCGGCCAAGGAAGTGGTCGCCGATGCCACCAAGATCGCCAACAGCATTGCCCCGCTGTACGGCCAGCCCGCCGCTGACCAGTTGCTGAAACTGCTGGCCGGCCACTGGGGCGCCATCAAGCATTACAGCGATGCCACCGTGGGCAAGGACAAAAAAGGCCAGCAAGCCGCCGTCGACGAGTTGACCGGCAATGCCAAGGCCATCGCCGCCTTCCTGGCCAAGGCCAACCCGAACTTGCCCGAGCCCACCCTGCTGACGCTGCTCAGCGCCCACGGCGGCCACCATGTGGCGCAGATCGACCAGCTTGCAGCTGCTGACTACGCCGGTGAAGCGCGCACCTGGGCGATGATGCGCGAGCATATCCTGACCCTGTCCGACGCCCTGGCCGCGGCGTTGGTCAAACAGTTCCCGGATAAGTTCTGATGCTCGAAGGCCTCGGTCGTACCCAACAGGACCTACTCCATGCGTTGTTGCACCAGCCCGCAGGCATGAGCATCGACGACCTGGCGCAGGCCCTGGCCATTACCCGCACGGCGGTGCGTCAGCACTTGGCGGCGCTGGAGCGCGATGGCCTGGTCAAGCGTGGCGCTACGCGGCCCACCGGGCGGCGCCCGGAGCAGCTGCACGAGCTGACGGACCAGGCCCGCGAACAGTTCCCGCGCCAATACCCGCTGCTGGCCAACCTGCTGATTGGTGAAGTGGCCGGCTTGCTAGGGCAGCAGGCATTGCTGGCGCTGATGCGCCAGTTGGGGCGCAAGCTGGCGGCGGACCTGGAGCATGAGCGGGTGGATGCGGCGCGCATCGTCGAGCACATGAACAATGCCGGGTACGAGGCGCAGGTGTTCTTTCGCTCGGGGGGCGAGCCGCAGATCGTCGCGCACAATTGCGTGTTCCATCACCTGGCCAAGGCGCACCCGGTGGTGTGCGAGCTGGACTTGGCGCTGATCGGGGCTTTGGGGGGCGCCGAGGTCAGCCATGAGGAGTGCATGCTCAGGGGCGGGCAGGTGTGCCGGTTTGCCCTGAGCAAAAAGGAAGATTGATATTACCTGTGCTGGCCTCTTCGCGGGTAAACCCGCTCCTACAGGGTCACCACTGCGCGTGTAGGAGCGGGTTTACCCGCGAAGAGGCCAGCACAGGAACAATCAGTTCTGCCGCAGAATGCAGTCCAACAACCCAGGAAACCGCTCACCGAGCATCTCGCTGCGCAACGAATTCATATGGGTAGTGCCGACATTGCGGGTATGCACCAACCCCGCGTCACGCAACACGCGAAAGTGGTGGGACATGCTCGACTTCGGCCGGCCGCCGTCCAGCTCGCCGCAGCTGGCTTCGGCCACGCCCGCCAGGTGCCGTACGATACCCAGGCGCACCGGGTCGCTCAGGGCGTAGAGCAGGCGTTCCAGGGTCAGGTCTTCAGAATTGGGATGTGAATAGGCTCGCATGGCGGTCATGATAGCGGGGCTATCATTAATTGCCATAGTTCGATTATGATCGAACTATAGTAATCAAATGGTCGGGAGCTTACCCATGTCTGCTTTGTTCGAACCGTACACCCTCAAGGACGTCACCCTGCGCAACCGCATCGCCATTCCGCCAATGTGCCAGTACCTGGCCGAGGACGGCATGATCAACGATTGGCACCACGTGCACCTGGCCGGCCTGGCCCGTGGCGGTGCCGGCCTGCTGGTGGTCGAGGCCACTGCCGTGGCGCCGGAAGGGCGCATTACCCCCGGTTGCGCCGGTATCTGGAGCGATGCCCATGCCCAGGCCTTCGTGCCGGTGGTGCAGGCGATCAAGGCCGCCGGTGCCGTGCCAGGTATCCAGATTGCCCACGCCGGGCGCAAGGCCAGCGCCAACCGCCCGTGGGAAGGTGACGACCACATTGCCGCCGACGACGCCCGCGGTTGGCAAACCATCGCCCCGTCCGCCATCGCCTTCGGCGCGCACCTGCCGAAAGTGCCGCGCGCGATGACCCTGGACGATATCGCCCGGGTCAAGCAGGACTTCGTCGATGCCGCACGCCGTGCGCGGGACGCCGGCTTCGAGTGGATCGAACTGCACTTTGCCCATGGATACCTCGGCCAGAGCTTTTTCTCCGAACACTCCAACAAGCGTACCGATGCCTACGGTGGCAGCTTCGACAACCGCAGCCGCTTCCTGCTGGAAACCCTGGCAGCGGTGCGTGAGGTATGGCCAGAAAACCTGCCACTGACCGCGCGCTTCGGTGTGTTGGAATACGATGGCCGCGATGAGCAGACCCTGGAAGAGTCGATAGAGCTGGCGCGCCGCTTCAAGGCCGGTGGCCTCGACCTGCTCAGCGTGAGTGTTGGCTTCACCATCCCGGACACCAACATCCCGTGGGGCCCGGCGTTCATGGGGCCGATTGCCGAGCGTGTGCGGCGAGAGGCGAAGCTGCCGGTGACCTCGGCGTGGGGCTTTGGTACGCCGCAACTGGCGGAAGCGGCGCTGCAGGCTAACCAGCTGGACTTGGTGTCGGTAGGGCGGGCGCACCTGGCCGACCCGCACTGGGCTTACTTTGCAGCCAAGGAGCTGGGGGTGGAGAAAGCCTCCTGGACCTTGCCGGCGCCTTATGCGCATTGGCTTGAGCGGTATCGCTGAGGTGTAGAGGGGCCGCACAGCGGCCCCGAATCTAAAACCGATCCAACCGGTAAGCCCCCATCTCCGGCCCGGCGGCCCGCTCAGCCAACTGCCCCACCCACTCCGCCGTCACCGCCGCTTGGGTCAGCCCCAGGTGCTGATGCCCAAACGCCAACAGCACCCGCCCATCGCACACCCGGTCGATCACCGGCAACGAGTCCGGCAACGAAGGCCGAAAGCCCATCCACGGTGTCGCCCCGTCAACACTCAAGTCCTGGCGGAACAAGCCCTTGCTCAAGCGGTGCAGTTGCCACGCCCGCTGCATGCTCGGCGGTGCATCCAGCCCGGCGAACTCCACCGTGCCGGCCAGGCGCAAGCCTTCGGCCATGGGCGTCATGATGAACTTGCGTTCCAGCGAGGTAACCGCAAACGGCAAGCGCTGGTGCTCGCCAGGCAGCATCAGGTGGTAACCGCGCTCGGTGTCCAGAGGTACCTGCTTGCCCGTCAGTGCGTCGGTAAGCCGCGCTGAATGCGCCCCGCAGCTGACCAGCACCTGGCGGGCATCGAGCGTGCCCTGGTCGCAGGCCAGGCGCACCCCGCCGCTGTGCAACTGGCCGCCCTCAACCTGCGCCTGGATAAACCGCACGCCACTGCCCTTGGCGGCTTCGAACAGCTCGCAGACCACCCGGTACGGGTCGATGAAGTGCCCAGTCCTCGGGAAAAACAGCCCGCCCAGCAATGACGGGCTCAGCTGTGGCGCCGCTTCGCGCACAGCATCCGCTGACCAAAAATCCACTGGCACCGCCTGCTGTTGCATACGCGCCCGCAGGGCCTCCAGCGCCTGCCGTGATTCGGGCCGTTCGAACACCAGCAACGAGCCGTCCTCCTGGAACAACTCACGGCGCCCGATCGAGCCCAGCAGCCGTTGCCAGGCACCCAGGCTTCCTTCGTTCAGCGTGCGGATACCCGCCACGCTGCGCTGGAACGGCGCCGGGCGCAGGTTGAGCAGCAGCCGGGTGAACCATGGCATGGCCTTGGGCAGGTACTTCCAGTCCAAGCGTAGCGGGCCCATCGGGTCGAGCAGCATGCGTGGCAGGCGCTTGAGGATCGACAGGTCGGCAATCGGGAACACTTGCTCGGTGGCCAGGTGCCCGGCATTGCCATAGGACGCGCCATGGCCGGGCGCCTGTCGGTCGACCAGCGTGACCCGGTGGCCCTGGCGGGCCAGTTGCAGGGCGCAGGCGACGCCGACAATGCCGGCGCCGACCACGGCGATATCGGTTTCAGCGCTTTCGAGCATGCTCAACCTTCCCGTTTACCGTCTAGCAGGCGCCGCAGCTGCAGCGGGTTGCCGTGCCGCAACGCCTGCGGTAGCAGGGCATCGGGGAAGTCCTGGTAGCACACCGGGCGCAGGAAGCGCAGGATCGCCGCCGTGCCCACCGAGGTGCTGCGGGCATCCGAGGTGGCCGGGAACGGCCCACCGTGGACCATCGCATCGCACACTTCGACACCGGTCGGCCAGCCATTGACCAAAATGCGCCCAGCTTTGCGTTCAAGGGTGGGCAGCAGGGCGCGGGCGCTGTCGAGGTCGGCCTCGTCCAGGTGCAAGGTGGCGGTCAGCTGGCCTTCCAGGTGTTCGGCTACCAGGCGCACTTGCTCATCGCTGGTACAGGCTACGACCAGCGAGGCAGCGCCGAATACTTCGGCTTGCAGCGCCGGGTCGGCGAGGAAAGCTTCGGCCTGGGTGACAAACAGCTGCGCCTGGCACTGATTGGGGCCTTGCCCGCGCAGGCCGCTGGCGGCGGCCTGGGCATTGGCGTTTTCCGCCAGGGCACCGACCCCGGCCTGGTAGGCACTGAAAATGCCGGGGGTGAGCATGGTCTGCGCGGCGGCTTGTTGCACATGCGCGCTGGCCGCCGTGATGAAACGCTGCAACGCCGGCCCCTGGCGGGCGATAACCAGGCCAGGGTTGGTGCAGAACTGGCCGGCGCCCTGGGTCAGCGAAGCGACGAAGCCTTGTGCCAGTGACTCGGCGCGGGCCTGCAGGGCAGCGTCGAACAGGAATACCGGGTTGATCGAACTCATCTCGGCATACACCGGAATCGGCTCTGGGCGCGCCTGGGCGGCCTGGCACAACGCAACGCCACCGCTGCGCGAGCCGGTAAAGCCAACCGCCTTGATGCGTGGGTCGCTGACCAGTGCTATGCCCACTTCACGGCCGGAGCCGTACAGCAGCGAGAACACGCCGTCTGGCAAACCGCACAGTTTCACCGCTTGCACCACCGCGTGGCCGACCAGTTCGCTGGTGCCTGGGTGGGCGCTGTGGGCCTTGACCACCACCGGGCAACCGGCCGCCAGTGCCGCAGCGGTGTCACCGCCGGCCACCGAAAAGGCCAAGGGGAAATTGCTGGCGCCGAACACCGCTACCGGCCCCAGGGCGACCTGGCGCTGGCGCAGGTCGGCGCGTGGCAGCGGCTGGCGCTGGGGCAGGGCGTTGTCGACGCGCACGTCTAGCCATTCGCCGGCGCGTACCACCCTGGCGAAAGTGCGCAGCTGGGTACAGGTGCGGCCACGTTCGCCCTGGATGCGAGCGTGGGGCAGGCCGGTTTCGGCCACGGCGCGGTCGATCAGGGCAGCGCCGAGGGCTTCGATCTGCGTGGCGATAGCTTCAAGAAATTGTGCCCGTTGTTCGAGCGAGGTTTCGCGGTAGGCATCGAACGCCGCCCCGGCCAGGGCGCAGGCCTGGGCCACGTGTTCGCCGCTGCCGCCGAGGTAGGCCGGTTGCAGCGCCTGGCCGGTGGCCGGGTCGATGGCACGGATGGCCTCGCGGCTGCCGGTTACCGGCGTCTGGCCGATCAGCAGGTTGCCTGTCAGGGTCATGGAGCCTCCTTGGGAATCATATTCGAGTATCAAAGGAGACCGCGGCCCCTGTAGCAGCGGGTTTACCCGCGAATCAGGCGACTCGGTGCCTGGCACCGGCTGCGCCGGTGTTCGCGGGTGAGCCCGCGCCTACAAGGGGCTGCGGTGCGGCCTTGAATGAGCTGCTTAGGCCAGGTTTTGCTCAGCCGACCAGCTGGCGTACCAGCTGCGGAACAGCGCGT
This sequence comes from Pseudomonas sp. Leaf58, assembly GCF_003627215.1. NCBI lineage: Bacteria > Pseudomonadati > Pseudomonadota > Gammaproteobacteria > Pseudomonadales > Pseudomonadaceae > Pseudomonas > Pseudomonas sp. Leaf58. The sequence continues at coordinate 4,024,245 of NZ_CP032677.1, read as the reverse complement.
ACTGCTGCTCGGCATAGTTGCGCTGGGCATCGGTGAGGGCGTCGGTCGCGTTGAAGTGCAGGCTGTACTCGGTATCACCGTTCAGCACCATCAGGTGCTTGTAGTACAGCACCAGGTCGCAGCCTTCATCGAACGACGACAGCACCGCCAGCGCCGCTTCCAGCTCGCGTGCCAGGCGGCGGGCGCGGGCGTCGCCCTTGGCCGCCTGTTTGCTCAGGCTCACCAGTTGCAGCACCTCCCGTGGCAGGGCGTTGCCGATGCCGGTGATGGCGCCAGTGGCGTTGCAGTTGACGAAGCCATGCACCACCTGGGTGTCGACGCCAACCATCAGGGTCACGTCGTCATCTTTGCTGGTGATGTGTTCGGCGGCGTAGCGCAGGTCGGCGCCACCGCCGAACTCCTTGAAGCCAATCAGGTTGGGGAACTCGTTGCGCAGTTCGAAGAACAGGTCGGCGCGGGTGGCAAAGCCGTAGTAAGGGCTGTTGTAGATCACCGCTGGTAGCTTTGGCGCGGCGGCGAGGATGGCCGAGAAGTGGTGCTTCTGGGCGATCAGCGAGGCGCCGCGGCTGAGCACGCGGGGGATGACCATCAGGCCGGCGGCACCGACCTTGGCGGCGTGGGCGGCGTGCGAAACCGCCTCACGGGTATTCACCGCGCCAGTGCCGACGATGGTGGGGATGCCGGCGGCCACCAGGCGCGCCACGCCTTCCTGGCGCTCGGCCTCGGTCAGCAGCGGCCAGTCGCCCATCGAGCCGCAGTACACCACGGCGCTCATGCCGGCTTCGATCAGCTCGCGGCCCTTGCGCACCAAAGCGTCGAAGTCTGGCTTGCGCTCAGCGGTGCACGGGGTCATCAGGGCGGGCATGGTGCCGGTGAAGATGTTGTTGGTCATTGTTATTGCTCCTGGCGGTATTCAATTTGGGAAAAAGCTGAGGTCAGATGCCCCAAGCGAACGGGTCTTGTTCGTCGATCAGCAGGGTGCTGTCGGCGGTCATGTAGGCGCGGCCGGTGATGAACGGGCGAATATGCTCGCCGTCGCGCTCGTAGCGGCCCTGGAACTGGCTGCCGGTAATGCTGGCTTGTACCCAGGTCTGGCCTTCGCCGAGCTTGCCGTCGGCGGCCAGGCAGGCCAGCTTGGCGCTGGTGCCGGTGCCGCACGGCGAGCGGTCGTAGGCCTTGCCGGGGCACATCACGAAGTTGCGGCTGTCGGCATTGACGTCATCGGCAAACAGCTCGACGTGGTCGATGGCGGCGCCGTTCTCGCCAGTGATGCCCTGGGCCTCGAGGGCCTTGAGCATGGCCCAGGTGTACTCGGTCAATGCCTCGCGGTTATCCAGTTCAATACGCTGGCCGTGTTCGGATACCAGGAAGAACCAGTTACCGCCCCAGGCGATATCGCCGTGCACCACGCCGTGGCCGGGCACATCCACCGCCACCTGCTGGCGGTAGCGGTAGGACGGCACGTTGCCGACGGTGACGGCGCCGTCTTCATGCAAAGTGGCGCTGACCTGGCCCACTGGGGTGTCGATCTTGTGTACACCTGGCGCAATTAGGCCCAGGTGCTGCAGCGAGGCGACCAGGCCGATGGTGCCGTGGCCGCACATGTTCAGGTAGCCGGCGTTGTTGAAGAAAATCACCCCGCAGGTGGCGTCGGCCGACACCGCTGGGCAGTACAGCGCGCCCACCAGCACATCGTTGCCACGGGGCTCCAGCAGGCAGGCGCGGCGCCATGGGTCGTGCAGCTCGCGCAGTTCGTCGCGCTGCTCGGCCATGCTGCCGCCGTGCAATTGGGGGAAGCCTTTCATCACCAGGCGGGTGGGTTCGCCGCCCGTGTGGGAGTCGATGACGTGAATCTGTTTCATGGGCTTGTCCGTTGCTAAAAGGTTCAGGAGGCGACGGCGGCGGGGCGGCCGGTAAAGTGCTCAGCGCTGGCTTCGCTTTCGTCTTCACCTTCCAGGCGTACCAGGTGGGCAGGCACGCCAGTGGCCGCGCCCCAGTAGTAGATGCCCAGTGCGCAAGCGGCCACGGCCACGGTGTCGAACGGGTGGCCGAGGACCCCGAGGCCGCCAAAGCTGCCCAGCCACGACAGCAGGATGGTTACCGCGTAGAAGCCAATCAGCCACGCCGACGAGCGCACTTGCTGGGCCAGCGACAGGTGTTGGGTCGGCACGAAGCGGGCGCACAGCAGGTACAGCACGAACATCACGATCTGCAGGGCCAGCAGCCACGACACGGTGTTCCAGCCCGACCAATACACGATCAGCGCGGCGATGATGAACGACAGCGGGCCGAGCACGCCCATGCCCATGACCCGGAACGGGCGCGGCATGTCGGGGGCGTTGCGGCGCAGGGCGGCAACGGTGACCGGGGCCACGGCGTAGCTCAGTACCAGGGCCGCGGACACCACGTTGATCAGCGCTTCCCATGACGGGAACGGCAGGGTCCAGAACACCGACAGGGCAAAGGTCAGCCACAGCGCCGGGCGCGGAATACCAGACTCGGCGTCGATGCGAGTGAAGTACTTGAAGAAGGTGCCGGTCTGCGCCCAGCCGTAAATCACCCGTGGGGTGGCGTTCATGTAGATGTTGCCGCAACCGCTGGGCGAGATCACCGCATCGGCCACCACCAGGTAGGCCAGCCAACCCACCCCCAGGGCCAGGGCGATGTCACGGTAGGGCAGGGCCAGTTCCTTGGTCACGCTGGCCCAGCCGTTGGTCAGCATTTCGGTCGGCACGCTGCCCAGGAAGGCCAGTTGCAGCAGGGCGTAGATAGCAGTGGACAGCAGCACCGAGAGGATCAGCGCGATGGGGATGGTGCGCTGCGGGTTCTTCACCTCGCTGGCCACCGAAATGATCGGCGTCAGGCCCAGGTAGGCGAAGATGATGCCACCGGCCGACACCGCCATTTCAACGCCAGACAGGCCGAACGGCGCAAAGCCATGGACTTCGAAGTTTTCTGGCTTGAAGAAGGTGAACAGCACGCCGATGACCAGCAGCGGCACGATGAACTTGAACACGCTGACCAGGTTGTTGGCCTTGGCGAAGGTTTTCACGCTGCGGTAGTTGAGGAAGAAAAACAGCCCCAGCAGGGCGAACTGCACCAGCCAGCCGAGCGCGCTCGGGTCGCTGGAGCCGGCCTTGGTCAGCCCGGGGAACCAGGCGGCGGCGTATTGGCGTGAGGCGACGACTTCGATGGCGATCAGGCTGGAAAAGGCGATCAGGGTGATGAAGCCCATCAGGTAGCCCAGCAGCGGGCCGTGGGAATACACCGGGTAGCGCACCACGCCCCCAGCGCGCGGCAGGGCGGCGCCCAGCTCGCAGTAAACGATGCCCAGCAAGAGCACGGCGAAGCCGCCCAGAAACCAGGACAGGATGCCAGCCGGGCCGGCGATGGCCGAGACGTGGCTGGCGGCGAACAGCCAGCCGGAGCCGAAGATGGCGCCTAGGCCGATGAAGGTGAGGTCCAGCAATGACAACTGTTTTTTGAATTTGCCTGACATGGGTTCGCCTTTTTGTTGGTTATTGGATAGGCAGGTTTGATGTCACCAGATACGGCTTTTTGGGCCGCGCTCGTGTAGGACTTGGGGCGGCTTGCGTGGGGCATAGAGTGGACCGATCGGGGCGGCGGTTCTTGATGGTTTTCTGCAGGGCGGATGACGAAATCGGCACAGTTGCAAAAAAGCAGTGGCGAGTGTAAGTGACCAGATATAGGCTGAAAGCCATACCGGACAAGGGCTTGAGAGATACACTGCTAATGCCGGCCTCTTCGCGGGTAAACCCGCTCCTACAAAGACCTCACTGCCCTCAGGGCCTGCGTGTTCCTCTGTAGGAGCGGGCTTGCCCGCGAACGGGCCGGCACAGCCAGCAGAGAACCGACAGATGACCGACACCCCCCTGGCAACCCTGTACCAGTCCCTCGACCAGCACCGCCCCGCCACCCTCGAGGCGCTGCTGGCCGGCGTAGCGCTGCTGCTGCCGATCCTCGACGCCATCCCCAACGCTGCGATTTTCATCAAGGACCCAGGCGCCCGCTATGTGCTGGCTAACAACACCCTGGTCCAGCGCTGCGGCCTCAAGCGCCTGCAACCGCTGCTGGGCAAGACCAGCGCCGAAGTGTTCCCAGCCCAGCTGGGCCCCGGCTACACCGAGCAGGACCGACGCGTACTCAAGGACGGCCTGGTGCTGGAAGACCAGCTGGAACTGCACCTGTACGGCAGCCGCGAGCCTGGCTGGTGCCTGACCCACAAGCGCCCGCTGTATAACCTGAGAGGAGAGATCATCGGCCTGGTGGGTATTTCGGTCGACCTGCAGTCCGCCGCCGACAGCCACCCGGCTTACCAGCGCCTGGCCGCAGTAGACGAGCACATTCGCCGGCACTTCCACCAGCCGATCACGATGGGCGAGCTAACCCGCATCGCTGGCATTTCCGTGGCCCAGCTGGAGCGCTACTGCAAGCGGGTGTTCCACCTAACGCCACGGCAGATGATTCACAAGGCGCGCTTGGAACATGCCCATCGCCTGCTGCACTCGGAACTGCCAATCATCGAAGTGGCGATGCGCTGCGGCTATACCGACCACAGCGCCTTCAGCCGCCAGTTCAAGCAACTGACCGGCTTTACCCCGCGCCAGTATCGCCAGGCAACCAGCGATCAACTGGCCTGAAACAGCGCCCGCGCTTCATCGAAGCACTGCTCGGCTATTGCCGAGCGCGGTTCGCTGCGGCGTAGCAGCAGGCCGACCGGGCTGTGGATGGCGGCGTCGGCCACCGGCAGGATGCGCAAGTGCTCGCTGAGGTCTTCCAGGCCACAATCCAATGGCATGATCGCGCAGCACATACCGGTGTTGATGGCCTGGATCAGCTGGAAGCTGGAGTCGCTTTCCAGCACCGCATTCGGCGCCAGGCCGCGGCTGCGGAAACTCAGGTCCAGCGACTGGCGGTAGTGCATGCCTTTGCTCAACAGGCCCAGCGGTATGTCGCCCAGTTCGTCCCAGCGCAGGGTTGGCGTGGCAAAGGTGAAGTGCCGGGTGTCATGCAGCAGGCCCATGGTGGTGGTGCCCAGCTCGATGACTTCGAAGAAGCGCGTGTTGACCTGGTCCAGGTAGCAGATACCCAGGTCGAGCTGGTTGCGGCTGAGCCCGTCGATGATCTGTTCCGAGCTCAGCGCGCTGAGCTGGAAATGCAGTTCGGGGTATTTGGCACGCAACGGCAGCAGCAGGTGCATGGGGTTGAAGCTGGCCAGCGGCACCGTGCCCAGGCGCAGGCTGCCGACCACTTGGCCACGGCAGCTGGCGGCTTCGGCCTGCAGGCCGTCGTGGGCGGCGAGCAGGGTGCGCGCCCAGGCCAGGATGCGCTCGCCGGCCTCGGTGAAGCCTTCGAAGCGCTGGCCACGCTTGACCAGCACCAGGTCCAGTTCGTCCTCCAGGTTGCGCAGGCGCATGGACAGCGTCGGTTGGGTGATATGGCACAGCGCCGCCGCCTGGCCGAAGTGGCGGGTTTGGTCGAGGGCGATGAGGAATTTGAGCTGCTTGATGTCCATGGAAGTGCCTGGTCTCGGGTTGTGCAGACCTTACCCCACGTCTGCGATAGATGCCATTGATCGGCCGGTACGCCATATCGATTGGACGCCCCTGGGGCATGCCTCTAGCGTGGCGGCAATGCCACTCAAGGAGCCTCACCGTGCGCGTTCAAGCCGACGCGGTCTTTGTACCGCTCAACATCGCCGTGCTGACTGTCAGCGACACCCGTACTTACGACACCGACACTTCCGGCGAGCTGCTGGCCGCCCGTTCTGTGGAGATCGGCCACCGCCTGGTAGCGCGGGCGTTGCTCAAGGACGACCTGTACAAAATCCGCGCCCAGGTCGCTACCTGGATTGCCGACGAGCAGGTGCAGGTGGTGCTGATCACCGGTGGCACCGGTTTTACCGGGCGCGATAGCACACCGGAAGCGGTGGAATGCTTGCTGGACAAGCGCATCGACGGGTTTGGCGAGTTGTTCCGGGCCTTGTCGATACTCGATATCGGCACCTCGACCGTGCAAAGCCGGGCATTGGCCGGGCTGTCCAACCAGACGTTGGTGTGCTGCCTGCCGGGGTCTACCGGGGCCTGCCGTACGGCCTGGGAGGGCATCCTGGCGGAGCAGCTGGATGCCCGGCACCGGCCGTGCAATTTCGTCAAACACCTGAAGCCGATCGAGGCCTGCGCCAGCCGGGGTTGAGTGCTCTTCTGTACCGGCCTTTTCGCGGGCAAGCCCGCGAAAAGGCCGGTACAAACAACATCAAACCGTCAGCTCAACACATACCCCACCGGCAACAACGCTGGCGGCAGCTGTTTTTCGCCCAACCCCGCCAGCACATCGCGCTCCACGGCGCGCACCATGGCATCGGTCGGCAAATCGTTCTCATCCCGCCCAAACGGGTCTTCCAGCTCGTTGCCAATCGCATCCAGCCCGAAGAACGTGTACCCGACGATGGTGGTGAACAGCGGTGCCAGCCAACCCAGCGGCTCGGCCAGGGCAAACGGCAGCAGCAGGCAGAAGATGTAGATGGTGCGGTGCAGCAACAGCGTGTAGGGGAACGGCAGTGGCGTACCTTTGATCCGCTCGCAGGTGGCCTGCACCTCGGTCAGGCCCACCAGTCGCTGCTCCAGCATGCTGTAACGCCACTCGCTGATCTGCTGCTGTTCGGCGAGCCGCGAGCAGTGCCCGCCGATTTCGCGCAGGATGGCGTCGCAGACATTGTGCGGGCTGATCGCCTCGGGCCGGGCCAGCCAGGGCCGGGCGGCGGCCAGGTCGTCCTCGTTGCGCAGCCGTGCATTCAGCGCATGGGCAAAGCCGCACAGGCTGCGCAACAGTTCGCTACGCAGGGCCGCGTCGCTAATCACCACGCTTTCACGCACGAACGAACGGGTTTCGATGATCAGCCTGCCCCAGGCCTTGCGGCCCTCCCACCAGCGGTCATAGCAGGCATTGTTGCGAAAGCTCATGAAAATCGACAGCGACAGGCCCAGCAAGGTGAACGGCGTGGCGCTTACCGGGTAGAAAAACGCTGGGAAATGCCGCTCCACCAGCACGATCAGCGCAGCCAGCAGGGTTACCGTCAGGCAGCGCAGGGCAATGCGCTTGATGATCGATCCCTTGAGGGTGAACAGCACGCGCAGCACATCGGGGGTAGGGTGGACGATCATGCAAATCCAGAGGCGGCTGCCTAGCCGCCGGTCATGTTCATGAAACGCAAAATCTGCACGTCCCCACCCACTTCGAAGTGATGGCGATAGGGCTTGAGGTGCAATGAATCGCGAATGGCCTTTTCCAGGCGTTCGGGGTTGCCGGGGTGGGCGCGCAACACCTGCTTCAGGTCCACCGAGTGTTCATTGCCCAGGCACAGCAGCAGGCGGCCTTCTACGGTGAGGCGCACGCGGTTGCAGGTGGCGCAAAAGTTGTGGCTGTGTGGCGAGATGAAGCCGACCCGGGTGTTGACGCTATCGGCCAGGCGCCAGTAGCGGGCCGGGCCTTGGGACGACTCGGTCGACTCGACCAAGGTGAACTGCTCGGCCAGCAGCGCGCGCACTTCGTCGCTGGAGCAGAACGACTCGCCACGTTCGTGCTCGCTGATCACCCCCAGGGGCATTTCTTCGATGAAGGTGATGTCCAGCTCGCGGTCGATGGCAAAGCGCACCAGGTCGACCAGTTCGTGGTCGTTGCGGCCCTTGAGCACCACGCAGTTGAGCTTGGTGCGCTTGAAGCCGGCCTGGCGGGCGGCGTCGATGCCCGCGATCACCTGGCGCAGGTCGCCGGTGCGGGTCAGTTGTTTGAAACGCTCGGCATCCAGGCTGTCGAGGCTGATGTTCAGGCGCGTCACGCCAGCGTCGAACAAGGGCTGGGCCAGGCGCCCGAGTTGCGAGCCGTTGCTGGTCAGGCACAACTCGCGCAGGCCGGGCAGGGCGGCGATACGCCCGCAGAGGTCGACGATGCCCTGACGCACCAGCGGTTCGCCGCCGGTCAGGCGGATTTTGCGGGTGCCGAGGGCGACAAAACGCTCGGCCACCGCGAACAGTTCTTCGAGGCTGAGAATTTGCTGGCGCGGCAGGAACTGCATGTCTTCGGCCATGCAGTACACGCAACGGAAGTCGCAGCGGTCGGTGACCGACATCCGCAGGTAGTCGATTTTCCGGTTGAAGCCGTCGATCAGGGCCCGGCTGTTCTGTTCCACGTTCGCGCTCGAATGGGTTGGGATACAGCTCCAAGCTATAACCTGGTCGCTGGGGCGTCAAATTGCTTTGTCTGACTGGTTAATCGATGGGCTCTATCACTTGGCACACTCTCTTCAGCGTCTGTGGCAAGCACCAGGCCCTCAACATATCCCAGAAAATACCCGTGATCGAAACCGCCTATCACCCCGTAAGATCTTTCGATTGGACGGCTCTACCCCACGCTCCATAGGCTGAAAAAAAGCATCGAAGCGTGGGGATTCACCGAATGAGCCAGGACCAACACATCAGGGATTACAAAGGCGCCGCCGCCGGTTGGGGGGCGCTCAAGAGCGTGACCAAGAGCTGGCTGGGCAGCGAAAATGCCTTCAAGAACCTGCGGGCCATGCTCAAGACCAACCAGAATGGCGGCTTCGACTGCCCCGGCTGCGCCTGGGGCGAGTCGCCAGAAAGCGACATGGTCAAGTTCTGCGAAAACGGCGCCAAGGCGGTTAACTGGGAGGCCACTGGCCGCTCGGTGGACCCGGCGTTCTTTGCCAGGTACAGCGTCAGCGCCCTGGCCGAACAGACCGACTACTGGCTGGAGTACCAAGGCCGGCTCACCCACCCGATGCGCTACGACGCAGCTACCGACCACTATGTCGAAACCAGTTGGGAAGAGGCCTTTGCCCTGGTCGCCCAGCACCTGCGATCGCTCGACTCCCCCGACCAAGCCGAATTCTATACCTCAGGCCGGGCCAGCAACGAGGCGGCGTTCCTCTACCAGCTGTTCGTCCGCGCCTACGGCACCAACAACTTCCCCGACTGCTCGAACATGTGCCATGAGGCCAGTGGCGTGGGCATGTCGGAAGCCCTCGGCGTGGGCAAGGGCACCGTGGTGTTCCATGACCTGGAGCTGGCCGACGCCATCTTCGTCATCGGCCAGAACCCCGGTACCAACCACCCGCGCATGCTCGAACCGCTGCGCGAGGCGGTGAAGCGTGGTGCCCAGGTGGTGTGCTTCAACCCGCTGAAAGAGCGCGGCCTGGAGCGTTTTCAGCACCCGCAGCACCCATTCGAAATGCTCAGCAACGGCTCCGAACCGACCAACACCGCCTACTTTCGCCCGGCCCTGGGCGGCGACATGGCTGCCATGCGCGGCATTGCCAAGTACCTGTTGCAATGGGAGCGTGATGCCCAGGCCAATGGTGAACCGGCGGTGTTCGATCATGCCTTTATCGCTGAGCAAACCAGTGGCATCGACGCCTATCTGGAAACCGTGGATGCCACGCCCTGGCCTCATATTGTCGAGCAATCGGGCCTGACCCAGGCCGAGATCGAACTGGCCGCGCGCATGTACCGCAAGGCCGAGCGGGTCATCATGTGCTGGGCCATGGGCGTCACCCAGCACCGCCATTCGGTGGCCACCGTGCAAGAAATCGTCAACCTGCAACTGCTGCGCGGCAACGTCGGCAAGCCCGGTGCCGGCCTGTCACCGGTGCGTGGCCACAGCAACGTACAGGGCGACCGCACCATGGGCATTGACGAAAAACCCAACGCGGCGCTGCTTGATGCCATTGAAAAGCGCTTTCAGTTCCGCGTGCCGCGGGCGCACGGGCACAATGCCGTGCTGGCGATCAAAGCCATGGAGGAGGGGCGTGCCAAGGTGTTTGTCGCCTTGGGTGGTAACTTCGCGCAAGCCACGCCGGACACACCGCGTACCCACGCGGCCATGCGCAACTGCGCGCTGACCGTGCAAATTTCTACCAAGCTCAACCGTTCGCACCTGGTTACCGGCCGCGATGCCTTGATCCTGCCGTGCCTGGGCCGTACCGAGATCGACCTGCAGGCCAATGGCCCGCAGGGCGTCACCGTGGAAGATACCTTCAGCATGGTGCACATTTCCCACGGCCAATTACGCCCGCGCTCGCCGCACCTGCGCTCGGAACCGTGGATCATCGCCGGCATGGCCCAGGCGACCCTCGGTAAACAGCCAATCGACTGGGAGTACGCGGTTGCCGACTACGGCCGTATCCGCAGCATGATCGCCGATGTGATCCCTGGTTTTACCGATTTCAACCAGCGCCTGCAGCACCCAGGCGGCTTCCACCTGGGCAACGCCGCCGCCGCCCGCACTTGGCGCACGGCGACCGGCAAGGCGCGCTTCAGCCCGCACCCGCTGCCTGAGCAACTGGTGAATGCCAAGGTGCTGGCGCGCGGCGACAAGCCCGACCTGATCCTGCAAACCCTGCGTTCGCACGACCAGTACAACACCACCCTGTATGGCCTGGACGACCGTTACCGCGGGGTGTTCGGCCTGCGTGAAGTGGTGTTCGTCAACCCAGCCGACATTCGCCGCATGGGCTTTGAGCCGGGCGAACAGGTGGACCTGGTGTCGCTGTGGGAGGATGGCCTGGAGCGGCGGGTGTCGGGCTTTCGCCTGGTGGCGTATGACGTGCCAGAGGGGCAGGCGGCGGCGTATTACCCGGAGACCAACCCGCTGGTGCCGCTGGAAAGTTTTGGCGACGGCACTTATACCCCGACCTCGAAGTTCGTGGCGATCAAGGTCGAGAAAGCCAAGGCCGGGAACCGGATTGCGGCGGTGTTGGCCGCGGATTGAGCGGTAGCCTGTGCTGGCCTCTTCGCGGGCAAGCCCGCCAAGAGGCCAGCACCGATTCAGGAACGGTGCACCGGGTAGGCGGTGGTGTACTTCATCTGCTCCATGGCAAAGCTGGAGGTGATGTTCGACAGCCCATCGGTACGGGTAATCAGCTTTTTGTAAAACCGGTCATACGCCGCAATATCCCCCACCACCACCCGCAGCATGTAGTCCCAGTCGCCAGACATGCGGTAGCACTCCATCACTTCCTCGAACTCGGTCACGATCGCGGCAAACTGCTCCAGCCAGGCACTGTCGTGGCGCTGGGTCTTGAGCTGGACGAACACCGTCAGCCCCAGCCCAAGCCGTTCGGGGTCGAGCAGGGCGACGCGACCGACAATGTAGCCGTCTTCCTCCAAGCGTTTGACCCGCTTCCAGCACGGCGTGGTAGACAGGTTGACGGCCTCGGCCAGGTCCTTGAGCGAGAGCGAGGCGTCGCGCTGAAGCAGGGTGAGAATGTGCTGGTCGAAGCTGTCCATATCGCGCGTGGGCCGTGGAGAAAAATATTTCACAGATTACCCCAAGGCTAGAAGATTTGGGTTGTGCGATAGTGGCAGCTTTCACTCTGCCAATGGGCCTGACCATGTCCGACAAGCCGCGCAATTTCGCCACCCGTACCATCCACGCCGGCGAGCAGTTCAGCGTCGCCGATAACGCTATTTTCCCGGCGATCGTCACCGCCAGCTCGTTCACCAAGCGCAGCCTGGACGACAAGCCGGAATACTCCTACAGCCGCGTCGGCAACCCCACCCGGCATGCCTACGAAACCTGCGTCGCCGCCTTGGAAGAAGGTGTTGGCGCGGTGGCCTGTGCCTCGGGGGTGAACGCCACCGCGACGGTGCTGGAGCTGCTGCCCAAGGATGCCCATGTGGTAGTGATGAACGGCGTGTACGGCGGCACCTTCCGCATCCTGGAAGACTACCGCAGCCGCACCTCGGGCCTGACCACCACCTACGTCGACCTTAACGACCTCGAGGCTGTGGCCGCCGCCATCAAGCCGCAAACCCAGCTGATCTGGATCGAGTCGCCGACCAACCCGTTGCTGCACCTGGTCGACATCAAGGCGGTGTGCGACCTGGCCAAGGCGCGGGGCATCCTCACCTGCATCGACAACACCTTCTGCTCGCCGTGGAACCAGCGCCCGATCACCCTGGGCGTGGATCTGGTGATGCACTCGGCCAGCAAGTACATCGGCGGCCACTCCGACCTGACGGGTGGCGTGGTGGTTGCCGCCAATGATGCGCTGCTGGCACGCCTGCGCCGCATCAGCATGGCGATTGGCGCGGTGCAGGGGCCGTTCGACTGCTACCTGGCCCTGCGCGGGTTGAAGACGCTGGATGTGCGTATGGAGCGCCAGTGTGGCAACGCCCTGCAAGTAGCGCGCTTCCTCGAAAGCCACGCGCAGATCGAGCAGGTGTATTACCCAGGGCTGGAGAGCCACCCGCAGCATGAACTGTGCAAGCGGCAGATGCGCAGTGGCGGGGCGGTGGTGGCGATGAAGGTAAAAGGCGACCGGGCTGCACTCAACCGCCTGGTGGAGGCACTGCAGATCTTCGTGCTGGCTGATTCGCTGGGCGGGGTGGAGAGCATGATCAACCACTCGTGGAGCATGTCGCACTGCTCGCTTAGCCCGGAGCAGAAAGGTGTGATGGGGATCAGCGAGAACCTGCTGCGCTTGTCGATAGGCATCGAGGATTACCGCGACCTGATCGAAGACTTGGATGGCGCGTTGAGGGCTTCGGCTGCTGTGTAAGGGCTGCCGGCCTCTTCGCGGGTAAACCCGCTCCTACAGGTGTTGAATTCATGATGTAGGAGCGAGCTTGCCCGCGAAGAGGCCAGTAGCTTCAATAAATTCCTGTCAGGATTTGGGCGGATGAATGATCCGTTCGATCTTGTCCTTGATCAGCAACCGTTCCTTGCGCAGGCGGTTGACGGCCTCGTCGATGGTACCGTTGCCTTCAGCGGCGACTACCTCCTTGTCCTTGGCGTTGTATTCCTTTTGCAGTGAGTGCAGCGTCGGGTCCTTGTCTATGAGCGCCTGGAATGCATCAGCGGTAACGTGCAGGTCAGCGAGCAGATCATGCGGAACTGGCATTTCTTCACCTCTGTCAGGGTTGTCGGTAAGGTCCTGACCACTGAGGATAGCCGCCTTTGCGCAGGCGGGTGATGGCTTCCCGGCTGAATGGCAGCTGAACAAGGGGCGGCTGCTCGATGAAAATACCTGCCTTCACGAAATTGTTACCAACTTTTTCACGAAAAATTGATGGCACGCTTTCTAGAGTTCGCCCACTTTCCCTCGGTGGCGATTGCCCGGGGGCTGATAACCACTCTTGATTGCGAACGCTGATGCTCAACTTCAAATCCCTGCGGACTGAATGGGTCACGCTGCTGGCCAGCCTTTACCTGCTGATTGGCCTCAACATGTTCCTTTGGGGGCACCTGCAAGAAATTGTGCCCGCCGGCCTGTCGGGGTTGTGGCTGAGCCTGGCGTTCGCGGTGCTGATGCTGTTCGCCTTCAATTTGATCCTCACCCTGTTTGCCTTTCGTTTTGTACTAAAACCGCTATTGATAATCTTGTTCATGAGTGGCGCGGGCGTGGCTTACTTCATGAATCAATACGGTGTACTTATTGATGCCGGCATGTTTCGCAACATGGCAGAAACCAATGCGGCGGAAGTGCGCGACCTGATGTCGTTCAAGTTTGCCGCTTATATCCTGTTGCTCGGTGCCTTGCCGTCGTTCCTGCTGTGGAAGGCCAACATCGCCTACCGCCCCTGGCACCGCGAACTGCTTGGCAAACTGGTGGTCAGCGGCGCCTGCGTGGTGGCCCTGGGCTCGGTGGCGCTGGTCAACTACCAGGGCTTGTCGTCGCTGTTTCGCAACCACCACGAACTACGCCTGATGCTCACCCCCAGCAATATCGTCGGTGCCTCCATCGGTTATGTCAGCGAGCGCGTCGGCACCGCATCGCGGCCCTTCCAGCTTTATGGCGAAGATGCCAAGCGTGATGCCGCCTGGCAAAAACACGAGCGCAAGTCGCTGACCGTGCTGGTGGTGGGGGAAAGCGCGCGGGCTGACCACTTTGGCGTGCTCGGCTACAACCGCGATACCACGCCCAATCTTGCCAAGGAGCAGGGCCTGTTGGCGTTTTCCGATGTGCACTCCTGCGGCACCGAAACCGCGGTCTCGGTGCCGTGCATGTTCTCTGGCATGAAGCGCAAGGACTACGATGCTCGCGTGGCGAAGAACCGCGAAGGCTTGCTGGACATCCTCCAGCGTGCCGGCCTGGCGGTGCAGTGGCGTGATAACCAGTCGGGTTGCAAGGGCACTTGCGACCGCGTGCAGTTCATCGATGTCAGCAACCTCCAGGACCCACAGCTGTGCGCCAGTGGTGAATGCCACGACCAAATCCTGCTGCAGGGCCTGGGCGAGCTGATCGACAACCTCGACAAGGACACCGTGCTGGTGTTGCACCAGATGGGCAGCCACGGGCCGGAATACTTCAAGCGCTACCCCGACGCCGATCAACGCTTTGCCCCGGTGTGCCAGAGCAACGCGCTGGACCAGTGCAGCGAGCAGGAAATCATCAACGGCTATGACAACACCCTGGCCTATACCGACAAGGTGCTGGCCTCGTTGATCGACACCCTGCGCAGCAAACAGGACAAGGTCGACACGGCGATGATCTACCTGTCCGACCATGGCGAGTCGCTGGGTGAGTACAACCTGTTTTTGCATGGCACGCCTTACGCCATCGCCCCTGAGCAACAGAAGCACGTACCGCTGCTGACCTGGTTCTCCGACAGCTACAAGGACGACTTCGGCATCGATACCGACTGCCTGGCCAAGCTCAGCGATGCGCCGCTGTCGCAGGACAACCTGTTCCACTCCATGCTTGGCCTGTTGCAGGTGCATACCGAGGTCTACCAGCAGTCGCTGGACATGTTCGCCAGCTGCCGGCCTTGGCTGGCGGCCAAACGCTGATCGAGCTGTTGCGGGCGCGCGCGAGCTTCCTGCGTTTGCACAACAGCACCATTGATCGATATCAAGGAAGGCCCGGGTTTCACCAGCAGTGCCCGCGCCGTATATACTGCGCGCCAATGTTAGTGGGAGAGCCTTGTGGCCATCGAAATACACTGGATCCGTGACGACCAGAGCCTGGCCGAACACTGTCGCGACTGGCAACAACTGCCGTTCGTCGCCGTAGACACCGAATTCATGCGGGTCGACACCTTCTACCCGAAAGCCGGGCTGATCCAGGTTGGCGACGGCCAGCGTGCCTTCCTGATCGACCCGCTGCTGATCGGCAATTGGCAACCTTTGGCCGATCTGCTGGAAGACAGCGGCGTGGTCAAGGTGCTGCATGCCTGCAGCGAAGACCTCGAAGTGCTGCTGCGCCTGACCGGCAAGCTGCCACAGCCACTGTTCGACACGCAGCTGGCCGCCGGCTACCTGAACCTGGGCTTCTCCATGGGCTATTCGCGCCTGGTGCAGGAAGTGCTGGGTATCGAACTGCCCAAGGGCGAAACCCGCTCCGACTGGCTACAGCGCCCGCTTTCCGACACCCAGGTCAGCTATGCCGCCGAAGATGCCGTGCACCTGGCCGAGCTGTTCACCGCGCTGCGCCCGCGGCTGAGTGACGACAAGTACGCCTGGGTGCTGGAGGACGGCGCTGAGCTGGTGGCAGCCTTGCGCCGCGAAGTCGAGCCCGAGACCTTGTACCGCGACGTCAAGCTGGCCTGGAAGCTGGCCCCGCAGCAACTGGCGGTGCTGCGCGAACTGTGCGCCTGGCGCGAGCGTGAAGCGCGCAGCCGTGATGTGCCGCGCAACCGCATTCTCAAAGAGCACTCGCTGTGGCCCATGGCCAAGAGCCAGCCAAACAACCTGTCGGCGCTGGCCAAGATCGACGAGATGCACCCGCGCACCATTCGCCAGGACGGTGAATTCCTCATCCAGCTGATCAAGCAGGCCGCCAGCCTGCCGGCCGAGCAGTGGCCGCCGGCCTTGCCCGAGCCGCTGCCGATCGAGGCCTCCGCTATCCTCAAGCAGCTGCGCGCCATCGGCCAGGCCGAAGGTGAGCGCTTAGGCATTGCCCCCGAGCTGATGCTGCGCAAAAAAGCCCTGGAAGCGCTGCTCAAGAGCGGCTACCCAAAAGGCCCTTATCAACTGCCCGATTCGCTGCGCGGCTGGCGCCGTGAGCGCATGGGCCAGGCCCTGCTGGATAACCTGGCAGGCGCCGGAGAAACCCGATGAAACGCATTTGCTCGATCTACAAGAGCCCCCGCAAAAACGAAATGTACCTGTACGTGCTCAAGGCGGATGGCCTGGAGCGCGTGCCCGAAGGCCTGCTGCCGTTCTTCGGCACCCCCATGCACGCCTTTGACCTGGTGCTCAGCCCCGAGCGCAAACTGGCCCGTGAGGACATCACCAAGGTGCTGGAAAACCTCGACAACCAGGGCTACCACCTGCAGATGCCGCCGCTGGAAGACGACTACATCGAGCACCTGCCCGAAGAGTTGCTGCGCCGTAACGACCCGGTCTGATCATGCGCGTAATGATTGCTGAGCATGATCATGCTCAATATGCCGAGCTGTTGCGCGCCGCCGCGCCGGAACTGCAAGTGCTAACCAGCGGCGACTCCGCCGAACTGGCCCGTCATGCGCCGCAGTGCCCGGTATGGCTGGGCCAGCCGGACTTGCTGGCCAGCCTGCTGCGGCAAGGCCACAAGCCGCAGTGGATCCAGTCGACCTGGGCCGGTATCACGCCGCTGCTGGCCGATGGCCTGCCGCGTGACTATCGCCTGACCCGTGCGGTGGGCATCTTCGGCCAGGTAATGGCCGAGTACATGCTCACCTACATGCTGGTCCATGAGCGCGAGGTGCTGTCGCGCCTGGTCAGCCAGGTTGAACGGCGCTGGGACAACCGCCCAGGGCGTACCCTGGAAGGGCGCAAGGTGCTGATTGTTGGCACTGGCGACATCGGCCAGCGTGTCGCCGAGTTCCTGCAGCCATTTGGCGTGGAGCTGTACGGCATCGCCAGCAGTGCTCGCGAACAGGTACCGTTCGTCGAGGTGGCCGCGCTGGCCGACCTGCCACGCAAGGTTGGCCAGGTGGACTACGTGCTCAACTTGCTGCCGGATACCCCAGCCACCCACGGCTTGTATGACGCCGCACTGTTCAAGAGCTTCCAGCCCACGGCGCTGTTCATCAATGCTGGGCGTGGGGTGGCGGTGGTCGATGCTGACCTGGTCGCAGCGTTGAAAGAAGGGCACCTGGCGGGGGCGGTGATCGATGTGTGCCGGCAGGAGCCATTGCCCAAGCAGCACCCGTTCTGGACCGCCTGGGGCTTGCTGCTGACCGGCCACAGCTCGGCGCCTACCTCACCGGCAGCGATGGTGCGGCTGTTTGTCGAGAATATGCAGGCGTATACGGCGGGGCAGGGCTTGCGTGGGGAAGTGGACTTCGCTCGGGGCTACTGATGAGTCATACCTGTGCCGGCCTCTGCGCGGTTAAACCCGCTATCACAGGTACCCCTGACCAGCGGTCTGGCTTTGCCGAAGGCCAGGCTCTAGACTGGCGCCGCCGCGCGCTGCGGCCCCCAAGTGACTGCAGGAATCCCGTGTAATGAACGCTGAAAACGCGCCGTTCTGGCGGCGCAAGACCCTCGATCAACTCAGCCCGCAAGAGTGGGAGTCGCTGTGCGACGGCTGCGGCTTGTGCTGCCTGCAAAAGCTCGAGGACGAGGACGACAACAGCGTTTATTACACGCGCATCGCCTGTAAGCTGCTGGACCTCGACAGCTGCCAGTGCAGCGACTATCCCAACCGCTTTGCCCAGGTGCCCGATTGCATCCAGCTAACCCCGGGCAAGGCCGACCAGTTCACCTGGCTACCCAGCACCTGTGGCTACCGCTTGGTCAGTGAGGGCAAAGACCTGCCCACCTGGCATCATCTGGTCTGTGGCGATCGCCAGCAGGTCCATGAACAGCGGGTTTCCCAGTCAGGGCGTATGCTCAGGGAACAGGATGTCGACGAAGACGACTGGGAAGACCACCTGATTTTTCGCGCCAGCTGACCGGCGCAACCCGCTGACACGGGAAACAAGGAGTTTCTGTATGCGTTGCCAGCTGTTGCTAGTGTTGGGCCTGATGGCCTGTTCGCCGGCCTGGGCGAAAAAGGTCGACCTCGACTACCAGGTGCGCCTGTTGCCTGCCAGTGGTCAGGCTGAAGTTCGCCTTACCTTGGCCGAAGGCAGTGCCGTGCGCAGCTTGGACTTCGACCTGGGCAAGGCCGGGGCCTACAGCGGCTTTCAGGCGGACGGCCAATGGCAGTTGCATGGTCAGCGCGGCGTGTGGCAGCCAGCGGCTGGCAAGACCAGCCTCAGCTACCGGGTACAGCTGAACCAGCAGGTGCACAGCGGCGCCTATTCGTCGCGTATCACGCCGCATTGGGCCCTGTTCCTCGGCGACCAACTGGTCCCACCAGCACGTCTCGACCAGCAGGACGGCACCGAGCTGGTCGCCTGCCTGGCATTTGACCTGCCTGATGGCTGGAAGAGCATCGAGACGTCCTGGCCACGCATTGGCAAGGACAAGTTCCGTGTCGACAACGTTTCGCGCCTGTTCGACCGCCCCACCGGCTGGATGCTGGCGGGCGACCTGGGCAGCCGCCGCGCACGCCTGGGCGACACCGACGTCACCGTGGCCGCGCCGGTGGGGCAAGGCATGCGACGCATGGACAGCCTGACCTTGCTGACCTTCGTTTGGCCGCAACTGCAGGCGTTATTCCCGCGCAACCCGCCAAAGCTATTGCTGGTGGGTGCCCGTGACGGCATGTGGCGCGGGGCGATGGCGGCGCAGGGTTCTTTGTACCTGCACAGCGGTCGGCCGATGGTCAGCGAGAACGGCAGCAGCCCGTTGCTGCGCGAAGTGGTGCAGCTGTTTGCGCAGATTCGTGGGCGTGACGGCAGTGACTGGCTGGTAGAAAGCCTGACAGACTTTTACGCCAGTGAGTTGCTGCGCCGCTCGGGCGGGGTAAGTGATGACCGTTACCAGGCCTGGCAAGCGCGCCTGAGCAAGCAGGGCGCCAACGTCACCCGGCTTAAAGGCGAGCACGCCACCCCAGCCCAGGTGGCGCGTGGGGTGATGTTGCTGCAGGCATTGGACAAGGAAATCCGCATCCACACCCAAGCCAAACGCTCGCTGGACGATGTGGCGCGGGGGCTGATGCGCCTGCCCAGTGTCAGCACCGCAGACTTCATACAGATCAGCGAAAACGTGCTGGGCCGGCGTTCCGAGGTACTGCAGAGCAAGGCGTTGCGCTAAACCTCTTTGTAGCTGTACCGGCCTCTTCGCGGGTAAACCCGCGCCTACA
Source organism: Pseudomonas sp. Leaf58 (assembly GCF_003627215.1). Classification (NCBI taxonomy): domain Bacteria; kingdom Pseudomonadati; phylum Pseudomonadota; class Gammaproteobacteria; order Pseudomonadales; family Pseudomonadaceae; genus Pseudomonas; species Pseudomonas sp. Leaf58. The sequence goes on along the minus strand of NZ_CP032677.1, from coordinate 4,005,029 downwards.
GTTCATCACCAAGGCTTCGGACGCTTCACCGTACCCGCGAAGAGGCCGGCACAGGCAAACGAGCCTCAAGGGCCGGTCAACGGGTCCTTCCCGGTCACTGTCACCCCGCGCGTCGCTGCTTCGGCACTGGCCTTCAACGCTTGCAGCTCGGAGGCACTGCGCTCGATGTCGGAACGCAGGCGCTGATACTCCTGCCGGTGCTGCTGCCACCAGGCCTTGGTTGCACAGTGCCCGCTGAAGCCCCGAGCCAATGCCAAGCCGCCCACTGCAATCTGCAACAACCCGACCAAGCCGCCGTGGCGCAGCCCTTTACTGACCATCAATGCACCGCCAGCCAACGAGCTGGCGCGCTCAAGGCCATGAACGTTCTTGTCCTGCGCTGTCGCGGCCGAATGAATATCTAGCATGGCGAGGTCTCCGTCTGACGTGTAAGCAGCTGACCAGCCGGCTGCCGCCATCGTTCAGTCGGTTATTTGAACTTGGGCCCCGAGCGGGTATTGAGCCCCTTGGCCATGCGGTCATACAGCACCACATTCACCGTCGCCGCCAGGTTCATGCAGCCTTCGGTCGGAATGTAGATGGTCTCTTCGCACCAGCCACGCACATCCTCGCTCAACGAGCCATCCTCCGGCCCGAAGATATAAATGGCCCGATCCGGGTGGGTGTATTCTGGCAACGGCCGCGCACCTTCCACCAGCTCCACCGCCACTGGCGTGCAGCCCAGCGGAATGATGCGTTGCAGGTCATCGATGCCGATCAGCGGGATGTCGTAGTGCACGCGCTTGGTGTCGGTGACGAAGTCACGCGCGCGTTCGTATCGTTTGCCGGTGTAGAACACCGAATTGACGCCATAGCAACCCGCGGCGCGCATCACCGAACCGACATTTTCTGCCGACTTGGGGTTGAACAGGCCGATGCAGCTGTATCGTTTGTTTGCCACGTACCGGGGCCCTTCGCGAAAAAAACCGCGATTATACGGGCTGCCCGGTAACAGCGGGGGGCGAATCGATGGTCAGTCTTTCTTCAGCATGCCGGCCAGCGCAGCAAACGGGTTGTGGGTGGCCTTGGCGATGCTCGGGGTGCTGGTGGAGCCTTCACTGAAGTACTGCTGGTCGGTGTAGCGCGAGTGCTCGTTGTCGTGGCAGTACAGGCACAGCAGCTCCCAGTTGGAGCCGTCCTGCGGGTTGTTGTCGTGGTTGTGGTCACGGTGGTGCACGGTCAGCTCGCTCAGGCGCTTGCCGGCGAATTCGCGGGCGCAGCGGCCGCACACGTGCGGGTACATTCTCAGGGCCTTGTCGCGGTAGCCCATTTCCTTGTCACGCTTGGCATCGGCCAGAATGCGGTCCAGGCGCGCGGTGGCGGCGGCGGAAGAGGTGGAGCTCATGGTGTTTCCTTCGTTCTGATCAGGCGAATGACGGTTATGCCCTTGAGTCTAGCGCGCTTGCAGGGCAAGCGGACAGGCGAAAACCTGAATATCGGCGTAGCCTGTAGGAAGGTTCCCGACAGGAGGTTGCTGATGTTTCGCGCGATCCTCACTGCGCTGTTGTTGGCTGGCCTGCCCATGGCCGAAGCCGCCAGCACGCCACCCCGGCTCACCACGCCGGTGCCAGGTGCACCGGGTACGCCCACGCCCACGCCGTACCCGCAGATAACCCCGAGTACGCCGCCCAAGGCCTATGACAGCCAGCCGGGGGCGCCATTGTTGCCGCCCATGCCGGTGCCCGGGCCGCCGAAGGACCAGCCCCTGCCGGGGTTGCGGCAGGAGCCGCCAAAGGCGCCGGTGCAGGATGATTGAACACATTCGGCCCGCTCCCACAGGGATCGCGCGGGGGCTCAAATCCGGGCTTTACGCGATACCTAACTCGCCGAGCACGAACGCATACTCCAAGGCCACATCCTTGAGCCCTTGGTACCGCCCACTCATCCCGCCATGCCCAGCCCCCATCTCGGTCTTGAGCAGCAGCAGGTTGCTGTCGGTCTTGCACGTACGCAACTTCGCCACCCACTTGGCCGCTTCCCAATACTGCACGCGGCTGTCGTTGTAGCCCGCCACTACCAGCATCGCCGGGTAGGCCTGCGCCTTCACGTTCTCGTACGGCGCATACGCCTTGATCCGCTCGTACACCTCAGGCTCTTCAGGGTTGCCCCATTCGTCGTACTCGGTCACGGTCAGCGGCAGCTCGGGATCGAGCATCGTGTTGAGCACGTCGACGAACGGCACTTCGGCGATGGCGCAGCGGAACAGCTCCGGGCGCAGGTTAAGCACCGCGCCGATCAACAGGCCGCCGGCGCTGCCGCCACTGATGGCCAGGCGATCGGCAGCGGTCACGCCCTCGGTGATCAGGTGCTCGGCACAGGCGATGAAGTCACTGAAGGTGTTGTGCTTGTGTTCCTGCTTGCCCGCGCGGTACCAAGCTTCGCCCAGTTCACCGCCGCCGCGCACGTGGGCGATGGCAAAGGCCACGCCGCGCTCCAGCAGGCTCAGGCGCGCATGCGAGAACCACGGGTCGAGGCTTTCGCCATAGGCACCGTAGCCGTACAGGTACAGCGGCACGCTCTGGCCCAGGTCCTGGCGGCGGCGCACCAGGCTGATCGGTACTTGCGTGCCGTCTGGCGCGCTGGCCCACAGGCGCTGGCTGACATAGTCATCGGCATCGAACGGCCCCAGCACCGGGGTTTGCTTGAGCACGGCCTGGGCACCGCTGGCGAGCTCCAGCTGGCGCACCTGGGCCGGGCGGTTGAGGGCTTCGTAACGCAGGCGCAGGCGTGGGCTGGCGAACTCCAGGCTGTCCTGCACGTACAGGCTGTAGGCCGCATCGGGCAGCTCGACGCGGTAGGCCGCCAGGCCTTGCGGGCGTACTTCGATGATCGGCAGGCCACCTTCGCGCAGGCTCAGGGTCAGTGCACCGGCATTCAGGCTAAGGCCTTCGAGCATGATCGTGTCGCGGTGCGGCACCAGCACTTGCCACTGATCACGGCTAGGCACTGGTGCCACCGGGGCGTGGTACAGGGCGAAGTTGATGCCGTCCTGGTTGGTGCGGATGAACCAGCGCCACTGGCCGTCGAGCTGGCCATGGTCGGGGAAGTACTCGTGGCCTTCGACACGCGGCGCCAGGCAGGTGAACGGTGCTTGCGGGGTGTCGGCGTCCAGCACCCAGGCCTCGCTGGTGGTCTTGCTGTTCAGCAACAGCACCAGCTGGCGCTCGGAGCTGGTGCGGTAGCAGTGCAGGAAGAAGCGCCCGTCGGGTTCTTCGAACACAGTCTGCACGGCGGCGCTGCCCAGGGTATGGCGACGCAGGCGCCACGGCCGGTGGGTGTCGTCCAGCTCGGCGAAGAACAGCGTCTGGCTGTCGTTGGCCCAGGTCAGGCTGCCGTCGCAGTCGTCGAAGGGCAGGGTGGTGACGCTGCCACTGGCCAGGTCCTTGACGTACAGGGTGAAGATTTCGTCGCCGCTGGTGTCGAGGCTGTAGGCCAGCAGGCGGTGGTCGGGGCTGACGTTGAAGGCGCCCAGCGACAGGAAGCCGCCGTTGGCCAAGGCGTTGGGGTCGAGCAGCAGTTGTTCCTGGCTTTCATCGACGGTATTGGAATCGTCCGCCGGGCGCGGGCAGCGGTAGTGGCGCGGGTACTCGTCGCCAGCGGTGGTACGGGTGTAGTACAGGTAGGGGCCCCAGGGCGCTGGCAGCGACAGGTCGGTTTCCAGGATGCGCCCTTTGATTTCTTCGAACAGGTGTTCGCGCAGTGGCGCCTGGTCGGCCAGGCAGGCTTCCTGGTAGGCATTTTCGGCCTGCAGGTAGGCGAGTACCTCGGGGGTGTCGCGCTGTTGCAGCCAGGCGTACGGGTCGGCGGCCTGGGCCTGATGGGCAATTGGGGGGTGGGGCTTGGTTGGCATTGAGGATCTCTTGATTAGGGGGCCTGTGCCGGCCCATTCGCGGGCAAGCCCGCTCCTACAGGTTTCGCGCGAAGAGGCCGGTTCAGGCAAACACTGTCTGCGCCCGGAAAAGTGTTTATCATAGGCATCTCTTCGCCTGGCTTGCACGAACACCATGACCGAGAACGACTACACCCTCGCCTGGGGCCTTTACGCCGTTGCCGCCCTCGGCTGCCTGCTGGTGGCCTTCAAGCTCACCGGCTGGATGTGGCGCTGGCTGCGCGAACCGCTGCGGGTGGTGCTGGCAGTGCTGCTACTAACCCCGACCATCGTCGACCCGGTCAAGGAAAGCTTCGCCCCGGCCATTGCCATCACCGCCCTGGACGTCGCCTTCAAGGTTGGCAACAACGCCTGGCGCGCGGTGTCCGACTTCGCCATGTACGGCATGATCGCCTTCGGCCTGTATTTCCTCTTCGTGCTGCTGCGCTGGCCGCTGGAAAAGCGCGCCCGCGAGCGCCGCGCACAGGCCGAGGCCGCTGCCCAGCGCCAGGCTGCTGAAGATGAGCAGTTCGGTAGCCAAACCCCGCTGGCCGCCGAGCGCCACGACCGCTACCGTGACGCCCCACCGCCTGCCCCCCGTGGCGGTGGCCGGGTCGAGCCCCGTCTGTAACTGGAGCCACGCCTATGTGCGAACTGCTGGGCATGAGTGCCAACGTCCCCACCGACATCGTCTTCAGCTTCACCGGCCTGATGCAGCGCGGCGGCCGCACCGGCCCGCACCGTGACGGCTGGGGCATCGGCTTCTACGAAGGCCGTGGCCTGCGTCTGTTCCAAGACCCGGCCGCCAGCAGTGAGTCGGAAGTCGCCAGCCTGGTGCAGCGTTACCCGATCAAGAGCGAAGTGGTCATCGGCCACATCCGCCAAGCCAACGTCGGCAAGGTGTGCCTGTCCAATACCCACCCGTTCGTGCGGGAAATGTGGGGCCGCAACTGGTGCTTCGCGCACAACGGCCAGCTGGGCGATTTCAAGGGCCTGGCCAGCTTCTACCGGCCGGTGGGCGACACCGACAGCGAGGCGGCCTTCTGCGACTTGCTCAACCGCATTCGCAGCGCCTTCCCCGAGCCAGTGCCGGTGGAACAGCTGCTGCCAGTGCTGGTCGAAGCCTGTGCCGGCTACCGTGGTCAGGGTGTGTTCAACTGCATGCTCAGCGACGGCGACTGGCTGTTCTGCTTCTGCTCGACCAAGCTGGTGCACATCACCCGCCGAGCACCGTTTGGTGCGGCACGGTTGAAGGATGTCGACCTGATCGTCGATTTTCATACCGAAACCACCCCCAATGACGTGGTCACGGTGATCGCCACCGAGGCCCTGACCGAGAACGAGACCTGGCAGCGCTACGAGCCGGGACAATGGGCCCTGTGGCGGCACGGCGAGTGCGTGGCGCACGGCCAGAGCTAAGGACGCTGCATGTTCAGAAGTTACCTGCGGTTGCTGCTGTTTACCTTCGGCCTGCTGGCCGGTATCCAGGTCCCCGGGCTGGTCAAGGACTACAGCCAGCGGGTCGAGGCGCATTTGTACGAATCGCGCGAGGCGCTCGATGGCTTCCGGCAAACCGCCGAACGCTTCTTCGATGGTGACTTGCAGGCGCTGTTGCGGCACTACCGCAGCAGTGACGACCCGGTGTTCCTGAGTGACGCGAACAGCATCGAAAGCCTGATGATCCGCAACCAACTGCTGGAAACCGAATGGCAGGCGCTGCAAGGGCCTTGGGCCGAGCGTACCTGGCATGTGCTGGTGCAGGCAGACCCGCAGTTGCGCGAAGAGACGCTTAACGGCTACAGCTACCAAATTTTGCTGGTGCCCGAGGCAATTGGCTGGGGCGTTGGCGCAGGGTTTGTGCTGGCCTTTGTGGTCGAGAGCCTGTTGCTGGGGATTGGCTGGGTGATCCTTGGCGGGCGGCGTGGCGCGGTGAAAGAAAGCTGGCGCTGATTTCTGCTGTGCCTGTACCGGCCTTTTCGCGGGCTTGCCCGCTCCCACAGGATTTGCACGGCATTCGAGGTTGATGCAGTACCTGTGGGAGCGGGTTTACCCGCGAAGAGGCCGGCACAGGCAGCACAGTAGTTGCGTCAGACCAACACTATTCTCTGCCCCCCCACATCCCGTGCATACCCCTCCAGCACCTGCCGGCACACCCCGACCACTTCATCCACCAGCGCCACCCCGGTCTGCCAGGCAACCACCAGTTCCAGGCTCGGTGGTGGCTGCAGCCCCTGCAGTAACACCAGCTCACCCCGGCTAAGCTCGGCATCCACCAGCGCTGGCGGCAACGCGCCAATGCCAAAGCCATCGCGCAACAGCCGGGTAATCGCCGCCACCGAGTTCACGCAGTTCAAGCGCGGGGTCTCGGCCCCGGCGCCTTGCAGCAGGCTCAACACCTCCTGGTGCGGCCGCGAGTTCTTCGAAAAGGTGATGATGCGCTCACGGCCCAGTTCGGCCAGCGAGGCGTAGTCGCGGTGCTGGTGCGAGCCGGCGGCCACCACCCAGCCCATCGGGTAGCGCGCCAGGTCCAGGCTGCGAATCGACTGCTCGCGCAGCAGGTCGGTTTGCAAGATCACGTCGAGAAAACCCTTCTGCAATTGCTCACGCAAGTTCAGTGCAGTGTCCGCTACCAGCTCGATTTCCACTTGCGGGTAGCGCTCGGTCAGCTCCGCCACCAGCGCGCTCATCCAGGTATGGATCACCGTGTCCATCACCCCGATGCGGATCCGCCCGACCTTGGCCCGGTCGCTGTCCAGCGACTGCTTCATGGCCTTGGCGGTTTCCAGCATACGCTCGGCATATTCCAGCACTTTGCCGCCTTCCGGGGTCAGGCTGACACCCCGTGAATCGCGCAGCAGCAGCTTCACGCCCAGGTCCGCCTCCAGCGCAGCAATGCGGCTGGACACCGAAGCCTGGGTGGTGAACAGCTTTTCTGCCGTCAGGCGGAAGCTCTTGAGCCGGGCGACCCAGACGAAGGTTTCGAGGAAGCGAAGGTTCATGATCAGTTTTTCTTGTTCCAGACCGGCGGTTTTTCTCGTTGGACGCAGGCGGCGCGGCCTCTGAACAATGGTGCCAGGCCGCGACCTTGCGTCGCCCATAAAACAATACCAACAAGCCGAGGCAAGCATGAACCCCACCGGCGTGCAACAGCAGGTCAGTACCCCCCCTTCGTCCGGGCCCTTCGCCTGGTATCGCGATATCGACTCACAGCAACGTCGCACCTTCTGGAGCTGCAAGATCGGCTATGGCCTCGACGGCATGGACACCCAGATGCTCAGCTTCGTCATCCCTACACTGATCATGCTGTGGGGCATCACCACTACCGAAGCCGGGCTCATTCACACCAGTACGCTGATCGCCTCGGCCGTGGGTGGCTGGGTTGCCGGTATCCTCTCCGACCGTATCGGCCGAGTCCGCACCCTGCAACTGACGGTGCTGTGGTTCGCTTTCTTCACCTTCCTTTGCGGCTTTGCCCAGAACTACGAACAGCTACTTATCGCCCGCACCCTGATGGGCTTTGGCTTCGGTGGCGAGTGGACCGCTGGTGCAGTACTGATCGGCGAGGTGATCCGCGCCCAGGACCGTGGCAAGGCGGTGGGCATGGTGCAGTCCGGCTGGGCGCTTGGCTGGGGCCTCACCGCCATCTTGTATGCACTGCTGTTCTCCTGGCTGCCGGCAGAGCAAGCCTGGCGCGCGTTGTTCCTGCTGGGCCTGGTGCCGGCGGTGTTTGTGATCTTCGTCCGCCGCCTGGTCAAAGACCCTGAGGTGTACCGCCAAGCCAAGGCAACGGAAAACGCCGAGGCGCCCTCGCACTTCTACGAAATCTTCGCCCCGGGCATGCTCTGGACCACCGTGCGTGCGTCGCTGCTGACCACCGGCGCGTTGGGCGGCTACTACGCCATCACCTCGTGGCTGCCGACCTTTCTCAAAAATGAGCGCGGCCTGAGCGTGCTGGGCACCGGGGGCTACCTGGCCATGGTGATCGTCGGCTCCTACATCGGCTATGTAGTCAGCGCGTACCTGTCCGACCTGCTGGGGCGCAAGAAGAACTTCATCCTGTTCGCCGTGGGCTCGTTCGTCATCGTGCTGCTGTACACCCAGGTGCCGGTCAGCGATGGCGTGATGCTGTGGCTGGGCTTCCCGCTGGGCTTCTTCGCCTCGGGCATTTTCAGCGGCATGGGCGCGTTCCTCACCGAACTGTTCCCCACGCGTATCCGCGGTTCGGGGCAGGGCTTCTGCTACAACATCGGCAAGGTCATCGCGGCGCTGTTCCCCCTGCTGATCGGTGTGCTCAGCCAGAAAGTGCCGCTGGGCCTGGGCATTGGTGTGTTCTCCGCCGTGTCCTACGGGGTGGTGATCGTGGCCGCGCTGAGCCTGCCGGAAACCCGCGGTAAACAGCTGCAGGCGCGGTAAGGTAGGCATATGGACAACAACAACGGAGGCTGCGCAGTGGAACGCCTGCTACTCAATTGCGACATGGGCGAGAGTTTTGGCAGCTGGCGCATGGGCCTGGATGCCGAGGTAATGCCCTACATCGATTGCGCCAACATTGCCTGCGGCTACCACGCCGGCGACCCCAGCATCATGCGCCGCACCGTGGCGTTGGCGCTGGAGCACGGGGTCACCCTGGGTGCGCACCCGGCCTACCCGGACCTGGTCGGTTTTGGCCGCCGTTCGATGGCCTGCAGCCCGGAAGAAATCCGCGACCTGCTGCATTACCAGATCGGTGCGTTGGACGGCATCTGCAAGGTGCTGGGTGGCCGGGTGGCCTACGTGAAACCGCATGGCGCGCTGTACAACGACATGATGGCCGACCCGCTCAAGCTGCGTACCGTAATGGAGGCCATGGCCGCCTATGGCGGCGACCTGCCGCTGATGCTGATGGCCACCGCCGACAACCGCGCCGCCCAGGCGCTGGGCGACGAAATCGGCGTGCCGCTGTGGTTCGAGGCGTTCGCCGACCGTGCCTACACCGCCACAGGCCACTTGGTGGCGCGGCGCTTACCGGGTGCGGTGCACCATGACCCGGCGCTGGTGGTGCAGCAGGCCGTGCGCCTGGCGCGTGGCGAAGCGCTGGTGGCCGACGATGGCAGTGCGTTGCAGTTGGCAGCCAGCACCCTGTGCGTGCATGGCGACAACGACAGTTCGGTGGCAGCGGTGCGGCAGATCCGCCAGGCCCTTGATGCGCTGGGGGCGCGATGAAAGCGCGCATAGAAGTGGTGGCCATCGACAGCCTGATGGTGCGCCTGTTCGAGGGTATCGACGAGGCCAACATGCCGTGGGTGCTCGCTGCCAGCCAGCGCCTGCGTGCGGTGTTCGGCGCGCACTTGCTCGACCTGGTGCCGTCCTACACTACGCTGATGGTGCAGTTCGACCTGCCACCGGCGGCGGCCAGGGCGTTGATCCGCCAGGCGCTAGACGGTTTGCAGGCAGATGCCGGTAGCGGCGGTCGCTGCCATGAAATCCCGGTGTGGTACGACGCCAGCGTCGGCCCGGAACTGCCGGTGCTGGCGGCCCGCTGCGGCGTGACTGAAGCCGAGGTGATCCGCTTGCACAGCCAGCGCGAATACCCAGTGTTCGCCCTGGGTTTTGCCCCCGGTTTCGGCTTCATGGGCCTGGTCGACGAACGCCTGGCCAGCCCGCGCCTGAGCACGCCACGCAAACGCGTGGCAGCCGGCAGTGTCGGCATTGCCGAGCGCCAGACGGCCGCCTACCCAGCAGTATCACCGGGTGGCTGGAACCTGATTGGCCGTACCCCGGTGCGCTTGTTCGAGCGTGAACGCGAGGGCTACAGCCTGTTGCAAGCCGGTGATCGGGTGCGCTTCGTGCCCATTTCGCGCAGTGAGTTCGTGGCCTTGGGCGGTGATGTGGAGGCGCAAGGATGAAGCAGTTGAAGATCGAGGCCAGTACACCGCTGTGCCAGTTGCAGGACGCCGGGCGCTTTGGCGTGCGTCACCTCGGCGTGACCCAGGGCGGGGCGTTGGATTGGGTGGCGATGCACTGGGCCAACTGGCTGCTGGGCAACCCGCTAGCGGCGCCGGTGGTCGAGGTGGCGCTGGGTGGTTTTTGCCTGGTAGCCGAACAGGATTGTGTGCTGGCCCTTGCCGGTGCCGACCTGGAGGCGCGGGTTGATGACCAGCCGTTGGGGCCCTGGCGTAGCTTTGCCCTGGCCAAGGGGCAACGCTTGAGCTTGAGGCAGCCGAAGCAGGGTGTGCGGGCTTATCTGGCGGCACCTGGCGGGTTCCTTGGCGAGGATGTGCTGGGCAGTTGTGCCACGGTGGTGCGGGAAGCACTGGGTGGTATCGATGGCCTGGGTGCTGCACTCGGTAAAGGCCAGGCGCTGACATTTGCGGGTAGTGCAGCAACCCTGCGCGAAGTACCCGCGAAACTGCGTCCGCAGTATGCGTCAAAACCCGTGCTCGACCTGGTAATGGGCGCGCAGATCGGTGATTTCAGCGGCAGCAGCCTGTTCGAAGCATTTAACCGCGATTGGACGCTGGACAGCCGGGCTGACCGCATGGGCATCCGCCTGCTGGGGCCGCAACTGGTGTACCAAGGCGCGCCGATGATTTCCGAAGGGATTCCACTGGGGGCGGTGCAGGTGCCGCCGGATGGGCAGCCGATCGTACTGCTCAATGACCGGCAGACCATTGGCGGCTATCCGCGGTTGGGGGCGTTGACGCCGTTGGCGCTGGCGCAACTGGCGCAGTGCATGCCGGGGGCGCTGGTGCGGTTCAGGGCGGTGGTGCAGGACGAGGCCTACCGGGAGCAGCAGGCATACCTGAACCGTTGGCGGTAAGGCGACGGGCCTGTTCGCGGGTAACCCCGCACCTACACATACCCTGTAGGTGCGGGCTTGCCCGCGAACAGGCCGGTACCGGCAACATCACTTGGACAGGTAACGCATCCCTTCTTCCAACCCCTGCAAGGTCAGCGGGTACATCTTGTCCTCGATTAAATCCCGCACCAAATGGGTCGATGCGGTGTAGTCCCAAGCCTGCTTCGGGTACGGGTTGATCCAGATGATCTTCTTGAATTTCTCCATGAAGCGCTGCATCCACACATACCCGGCCTCTTCGTTCCAGTGCTCCACGCTGCCACCCGGCTGGGTAATCTCATAGGGCGCCATGGCCGCATCGCCGACGAACACCACTTTGTAGTCATCGCCATACTTGTGCAGCAAGTCGAAGGTGGAATACCGCTCCGAAGTGCGGCGCAGGTTGTTCTTCCACACCGACTCGTAGACGAAGTTGTGGAAGTAGTAGTACTCCAAGTGCTTGAACTCGGTCTTGCACGCCGAGAACAGCTCTTCACAAACCTTGACGTGGGCGTCCATCGAGCCGCCGATGTCGAACAGCAACAGCAGCTTCACCGTATTGCGCCGCTCGGGGCGCATCTGGATGTTCAGCAGCCCGGCGTCCCGCGCGGTGTGGTCGATGGTGCCGTCGATGTCCAGCTCTTCGGCAGCGCCTTCACGGGCGAACTTGCGCAGCCGGCGCAGGGCCAGCTTGATGTTGCGTGTGCCCAGCTCTACCTGGTCGTCCAGGTTCTTGTATTCGCGTTGGTCCCACACCTTCACCGCCTTGCCCTGGCGTTTACCGGCCTCGCCCACGCGGATGCCTTCGGGGTTGAAACCGCCCGAGCCGAAGGGGCTGGTGCCGCCCGTGCCAATCCACTTGTTGCCACCGGCGTGGCGTTCCTTCTGTTCTTCAAGGCGCTTCTTGAATGCTTCGATCAGCTTGTCCAGGCCACCCAGCGACTGGATCTGCGCGCGCTCTTCATCGCTGAGCGAACGCTCGAACTCCTTGCGCAGCCAGTCATCTGGGATCAGCGCCTCAATGTGCCGATCGAGGTTTTCCAGGCCTTTGAAGTAGGCGCCGAAGGCCCGGTCGAACTTGTCGAAGTGGCGTTCGTCTTTCACCAGGATGGCGCGGGCGAGGTAGTAGAACGCGTCCATGTCGGCGAACACCACGTGCTTTTGCAGGGCCTGGTGCAGGTCGAGCAGTTCACGCACCGACACCGGCACCTTGGCCGCACGCATTTCATTGAACAGGTTGAGCAACATGGCCCGGCTCCCGTCAGCGGTTGCCGCGCCGGCTCATGAAGGCCAGGCGCTCCAGCAGTTGCACGTCCTGCTCGTTCTTCACCAGCGCACCAGCCAGCGGCGGGATAGCCTTGGTCGGGTCGCGTTCGCGCAGTACCGCTTCACCGATGTTGTCGGCCATCAATAGTTTGAGCCAGTCGACCAGTTCGGAGGTTGAGGGCTTTTTCTTCAAGCCCGGCACTTTGCGCACGTCGAAGAACACGTCCAGTGCCTCGCTGACCAGCGTTTGACTGATGTTCGGGTAGTGCACGTCGACGATCTGCTGCAGGGTGGTGCGGTCGGGGAAGGCGATGTAGTGGAAGAAGCAGCGACGCAGGAAGGCGTCCGGCAGCTCTTTTTCGTTGTTGGAGGTGATGATGATGATCGGGCGCTGCTTGGCCTTGATGGTCTCGTCGATTTCGTAGACGTAGAACTCCATCTTGTCGAGTTCTTGCAGCAGGTCGTTGGGGAACTCGATGTCGGCCTTGTCGATTTCATCGATCAGCAAAATGACCCGCTCTTCGGCCTCGAAGGCTTCCCACAGCTTGCCCTTTTTCAGGTAGTTGCGCACATCGTGGACTTTTTCGGTGCCCAGCTGCGAATCCCGCAAGCGGCTGACCGCGTCATACTCGTAAAGGCCCTGGTGGGCCTTGGTGGTGGACTTGATGTGCCAAGTGATCAGGCGCGCACCGAACGAGGCCGCCAACTGCTCGGCGAGCATAGTCTTGCCAGTGCCAGGCTCGCCCTTGACCAACAACGGGCGTTCGAGGGTGATGGCCGCGTTTACCGCCAGTTTCAGGTCGTCTGTGGCGACGTAGTCGCGGGTGCCTTCGAACTTCATGGGTCTGTCCTCTGCTATCAGCCTGGCTGGGCGTCTTCGCGGGCACGCCCGCGAAAGGCCCAGCACCGGTTTTCGATTTGTTACCGACTATAACGCGGGGTTTGGCGGCTGGAAACGCAGACCGGGTATTCAGTCCCTGAATGCCCCGTCACGCCTGCTCAGTCAGACTTCGGCTTCGGTTGCTCGTACTGCGCATTGAACGCCTGGATAAACCCATTGCGCAGGATCTGCAAAAACGCCTCGAAGGCGCTGATGTCCTGCTTGTGCACGCTGCCACTGAGTTCCACGCGGGTGGCGAACTGGTTTTTCGGTTGGTTCTTCAGCACCGACTGGGTTGCGCCCACCAGCGCCTCCCACACCGAGCGGAAAAAGCCTTTGTCCTTCTCTTGCACATCCTGCTGCCAGTTGAACACGTCGACATCGCGCAGCAACGGTTTTATATAGCCGGTAAGCCGGCCGTTCTGGGCTTGGGCTTCGATTACCAGGTCACCGTGCCCGGCATTGAAGTCGAACTTGCCGTAGGCGCTGGAAAAGTCATTGAGCTTGCGCAGTTCGATGCCCGTGGCGCGCAGGCGGAACTGGAAGTCGTCAAAGTCGCTGAACGGGTCGAAGGTGGCACGGCTTTCTACCTTGGCATCGCCCAGCAGCAGGGCGCTGGCGTCCAGGCTGGCGTCGCGCCGGCCCTTGTTGTTGCGCACATTGGTCAGGTTGCGGATGTTGGCATCCAGCTGGGTGGCCTTGAGATGGACCGGTGGCTTGGCGTTGAAGTTGTGGAAGTTCAGCACGCCGTTGTCGATACGCACTTCGTTGAGGGTGATTGGCAGCAGTTTCTCCAGCTGTTGCCGCCAGTCTGTCCCCTGGCCGGTCTGTGACGTCTGTTTGCTAGCGCCGTCGACAAAGTTCAACTCGGGGCGCACGAAGGCCACCTCGGCCACCACGGCGCGGTCATACCACAGCGAGTGCCAGCTCACCGACAGGTCGATCAGCGGTGCGTCAAGGAAGGGTACTGGCACCTTGCCGCTGGTCTTGACGATCTTCAGCCCGTTGATCTGGTAGGCGCCACGCCACCAGGCCAGGTCCACGTCGGCCACCTGGCCACGGTAGTCGCCCATGTCGGCCAGTTTGTCGTTGAGGTAGTCGCGCACCAGATAGGGCAGGGCCATGTGCAGCGCCACCAGCACCACCACCAAGCTGGCCAGGCCGATCATTGGCCAGCGATAACGGGCTCTCATCGGGGTGTCTCCAATGTGGGATGTGCGGTTGACCGCAATGCGCCCGGCGGAGTTCGAACAGGCTTTACTGGCCACTGGCCCAGGCTTACCCTTGAGGTCTTTCCCTGCTTGTTTTCATGCCTAGGACCCCTGCCATGAGCCGTATCTTCGCAGACAACGCCCACTCCATCGGTAACACCCCGCTGGTGCAGATCAACCGCATTGCCCCGCGCGGCGTGACCATCCTGGCCAAAATCGAAGGGCGCAACCCGGGCTATTCGGTCAAATGCCGCATCGGCGCGAACATGGTCTGGGATGCCGAAAGCAGCGGCAAGCTCAAGCCGGGCATGACCATCGTCGAACCCACCTCGGGCAACACCGGTATCGGCTTGGCCTTCGTTGCCGCCGCCCGTGGCTACAAGCTGATGCTGACCATGCCCGCCTCGATGAGCCTGGAGCGGCGCAAGGTGCTGAAGGCGCTGGGCGCCGAACTGGTGCTGACCGACCCCGCCAAGGGCATGAAAGGCGCCATCGAAAAGGCCAACGAAATCGTCGCCTCCGACCCGGCCCAGTACTTCCTGCCGGGCCAGTTCGAAAACCCGGCCAACCCGGCGATCCACGAGAAGACCACCGGCCCGGAAATCTGGAACGACACCGATGGCGCGGTCGACGTGCTGGTGGCGGGTGTGGGTACCGGCGGCACCATTACCGGTGTATCGCGCTACATCAAGCACACCCAGGGTAAGGCGATCCTGTCGGTGGCCGTCGAGCCAGTGTCCTCGCCGCTGATCAGCCAAACCCTGGCCGGCGAAGAACTCAAGCCCAGCCCGCACAAGATCCAGGGCATCGGCGCCGGCTTCGTGCCGAAAAACCTCGACCTGTCGATTGTCGACCAAGTGGCGACGGTAACCGACGAAGAGTCCAAGGCCATGGCCATCCGCCTGATGCAGGAGGAGGGCATTCTTTGCGGCATTTCCTGCGGCGCGGCAATGGCAGCAGCCGTACGCCTGGCCGAAAAACCGGAAATGCAGGGTAAGACCATCGTCGTAATTTTACCTGACTCGGGTGAGCGTTACCTGTCGAGCATGCTGTTCGCCGACATGTTCAGCGAGCAGGAAAACCAGCAGTAATCGGCGTTGCCGCTGATCCGGCGCAACGTTTGCTGGCTGGGTTCATTGCAAAATCGTCATGACTGAGTTGCCGCCCAGGTTGTTTTTACCCCGGCGGCATCAGTTTATGATGGCAGGATGATTTACAGGAGAGCCGTGCGCGTGGCGTGGCTTTTCCTCAAGGAGTGAATGCATGACCTTTTCCTTTGCAGCCAAGGCGGGTGTCTTGCTGGTGTTTTTCGGCAGCGTGCTGTTCGTGCACCTGCGCGGCAAGGCCCGCCTGCCGGTGTTGCGCCAGTTCGTCAACCATTCGGCGTTGTTCGCCCCCTACAATGCCTTGATGTATTTGTTTTCCGGCGTGCCGTCCAAACCCTACCTGGACCGCCAGCGCTTCCCCGAGCTGGATGTGTTGAAAGACAATTGGCAGGAAATCCGCGAAGAGGCCATGCGCTTGTTCGATGAGGGCTACATTCGTGCCGCCGAGAAAGACAACGACGCCGGCTTTGGGTCGTTCTTCAAAAAAGGCTGGAAGCGCTTTTACCTGAAGTGGTACGACAAACCGCTGCCGTCGGCCGAAACCCTGTGCCCGCGCACGGTCGAGCTGGTTAGCAGCATCCCCAACGTCAAGGGCGCGATGTTTGCCCTGCTGCCGGGTGGCAGCCACCTCAACCCGCACCGCGACCCTTTCGCTGGCTCGCTGCGCTATCACCTGGGGCTGTCCACCCCCAACTCCGATGCTTGCCGCATCTACGTCGATGGCGAGGAATACGCTTGGCGTGATGGCGAGGATGTGATGTTCGACGAAACCTACGTGCACTGGGTCAAGAATGAAACCGACGTCACCCGGGTGATCCTGTTCTGTGACATCGAGCGCCCGCTGAGTAGCCCGCTGATGGCCCGCGTCAACCGCAACGTCAGTGCCTTCCTCGGCCGCGCCACTGCCCCGCAGAACACCGACGACGAGCGCGTGGGTGGGATCAACCAGGCCTATGCCTGGAGCAAGCGCTTCAGCAACAAGGTCAGTGGCCAGGTGAAGCAGTTCAAGCGTGCCAACCCCAAGGCCTACCGTGTGCTGCGACCGGTGCTGGCGGCGGCGGTGGTGTATTTGTTGTATCACTGGTTGTTCTGATTCCAGTTTGCTCACAGCGCCAGGTTGGCCTGGCGCTTACGAGCAGATCCTGGCCTACTCAAGCAAGACCTTCCAGCAAACCATCGGCGCGCACTAGATCGACTATCACCTGTTCATCTACCGCGTACACCCCCCGCGATGCTTTCCACACCAGGTTCTTGTCCTGCAAGGCGATGAGAGCTTGCTGTACCCCCGGCACCTCGGCCTTTACTTCGCTTGCGTCCACGCCTGCCTGTTCCATCGCCTTGGCGTACAGTGCCAGGGTTGGGGCCTCGAACGGCGCGTAGTCGTTACCCTTGACGCACATGACACGCAACACAGCAGACTGAATAGGGGTGAGGCTATGGATCACTTTTCTCATGTTTGCGTTCAAGTCACTGGCTTGTGCCTGAACAAGTTCGCTGAATCGCGCCGGAATGGCCTCGGGCGCAATGCTGAAGTCGAAGCGGATTTCATCCGCTGCTGCGCCCAATAGTTCTGGGCGGTAGCCGCTTTCGCGGAACAGTTGGAATACCTCCGCGGGGTCGAGTGCGCAGGGCAAGTCGATATTGGCGCAAAGCCAATCGATGAAGTCCTGGTCCAGCGTTGGGAACTGCACCATGGAAGCACCGAAGAATGCCTGATCCTTGCTGTTGCGCAGCATGGCCAGCTTGTCCCGGTTTGAACCCGTGCAGACGACGCGCAGGCCATGATGCTTCGAACTGTTGAGTTCGTCTCTGGCTGCCTTGAGGGCGAACAGGGCTGCTATGCCTTGTTCCGTGGTGATTGCATGCTGCGCTTCGTCGATGATCAGGACGATGATCCTGCGGGACTCATCAGAGAGCGCCACCAGGGCGGTGGTCAGGTCGATATCTTGCCCGAGTCCGATCTTGTCCAGGCTGAAGTTCAGCCCGCCGACAGTGACTTTTTCCATACCTGACGACTTTGCCAGGCGCGTGATGAAGCCTTCGTTGCGAGCGACCGCTTCACGCACAGCTTCCACGATGACCTGGCCTGGGTCTTTGGTCAGGTCTTTCCACAGGTCGGCATACAGCACTATTGCCCCGGCTGCTTCGAGGGCAGGGCGCAGGTCTTCGCGGGCAAAAGTGGATTTACCGGTGCGTCGTGGCGCAGCGAGAAACACACCTGAGCTTGCTGCACTGCCCACGGCGACTTGCAGGATCAGTTTCGACAGGCGGGAGGCGAGGGCCGGGCGGTGGTAGACGGTTTCAGGCATTTCTGCCCCTCCACTAGAATTTATAGCCAATTATAGAGTGATTATAGGGATATTATAGACTTCCCCGGGAGCGTTGTTTATAGCGAATTATAGAAAGATTATAGAGTGATTATAGGCGGTGGTTGATGAAGGGGCTGCGCAGCAACCCCTGGCTGTTTCAGGCTGGCTCCACCGCCTCGACCACCTTCCCACGGCTAAGGTGCACCACCTTGTCCGCCGTATCGAAATACCGGTCGTCATGCGAAATCACGATGATGGTCTTGCCCATGCGCTTCAGGTCCGGCAGCAGTTCGGTGTAGAACACCCTGCGGAAGGTCGGGTCTTGGTCCGCCGCCCATTCGTCGAACACCAGCACCGGCCGCCCGTCCAGCCAGGCATTGACCAGCGCCAGGCGCTTGCGTTGCCCGGTGGACAGGTCGGTGGTGGTGAAGGCGCCGTCGCGCACGCTCACCTTGTGCGCAATCTCCAGCCGTTCCAGGTAGCGCGTGGCATCACTGGGCAGGCTGTGTTCGTGGTCGGGCAGGTCTTCGAACAGGTAATAGTCGGCGAACACCGTGGTGAACAGCTGGCGGTAGTCATCCAACGCCTCTGGGCCGACGGCCGTGCCGTTCAGGCGCACTTCGCCGCGCTGCGGGGTGTACAGGCCCAGCAGCAGCTTGATCAGCGAGGTCTTGCCGCAGCCGTTTTCGCCGACGATGAACAGGATCTCGCCCGGCGCGATGCTCAGGTTCACCGGCCCCACGCGGAACGGCTCGTTGCCGTCCACCGGCGGGTAGGCGTATTCGACGTTGTGCAGCTCCAGGTGCGCAGTAGCCGGGGCGGTACGCGTGACCGGCGGTGCCAGCAGCAGGTGCGGCTCGGGTGAGGCGAAGCGCTCGGACAGGTCGGCAATGCGGCGGAACGCAATCTGCGCGCGGCCGAGAATCGGCAGGTTGCCGATCAGGGTTTCCAGCGGGCCCTTCATGTACAGCAGCACCAACACGAAGCCGCTTATCACCGCCGGGTCGTTGCTCGGCCACAGCGACTGCAAGGCCAGAGTCAGGCCGATGACCACGAAGAACAGCATCGACCCTAGGCTTTTGGCCGCGACGAAGATATTGATGGCGCGGATATGCGTGTTGGCAATGAAGTCGGCGGTGCCCTGAATGTTACGCGTCAGCATGGTGTGGCGGCGGCGGCGGTCGATGCGCAGTTCCTTGGCCCCTTCGGCGATGGCCGAGTAGTGCTTTTGCAGGTTGTCTTCGGCGTCGCGCGCGGCGTTGAAACCGGCCACGCCCTTCTGCCGGGCGATGTACTGCACGCCGCTACCGATGCCAATGGCTGCCAGGGTGATGAGGAAGATCGGCCACGACAGCCAGGCCAGGTAGGCCATGCAGCCGGTCACCGTGGTCAGCGAGATGGCCAGCGGGGCAAAGGCGAAGGCGAAGTCGCTAATGGTGTCGACATCGCGGGTCAGCACCGGGATCAGGCGGTGGCTGCGGTAGCGCTCGATCTGTTCGATGGGCGCCGACAACACCTTGGCGCCCAAGTCCTTGCGCAGCCTTGCGATGACTTTCTGGCCGACGTAGTTGGTACCGCTGTCGGCAGCCACGCTACTGACCAGGGCCAGCACGCACAGGCCGGCGAAGGCCAGGATCACGCCGTGGCTCATGCCGCCTGCCGCGTGCAGGCCTTGGTTGACGGTGGCTAGCAAGGCGGTCACGGCCAGGCCGCCGACCATGCCCAGCAGTACCGAGCCGATGACCGCCGGGCGGTAGGGTTTGAGCAGGCCCAGCAATTCGCGGATGGCCCCAGGGGAGGAGGTTTTCATGAAGCATGATCTCGCTGGTGGAGTGGGGGCGGGGTCAGCTGCCGAGGGTCAGGGTGCCCTTCATCAAGGTGCTGTGGAACGGGAACGAGCAGTAGAAGCTGTAGGCGGTACCGCCTTTCAGCGCTCGAGTGTCAAGGGTGACGCTGGCCTGTTCGCCGCCGCCGATCAGGCGCGTGTGGGCGATGACGCGGGCGTCGCCGGGCTTCACGTAGCCCTGCGCCTCACCGGCTTTCTGGCCGTCGTCGAGCACGCCCTGCATGTCGGCCTGGGTGCTCAGCACCCAGTTGTGGCCCATCACGTTCTTCGGCATGTCGCCAGGGTGGGTGAGGGTGACGGTGAACGCGGTGCAGGCCGTGGGCACGCTGATGGCAGCCTTGTCGAAAGCCATCTGGTCGGTGCCATGGATTTCCACGGCGCATGGCTGCGCCGACCAGGCGGCAGGGGCCGCGGCGAGCAGGGCGAGGAGCAGGAGCTGGCGAGTCATGTACGGTTCCTGGGCGATAAAAGGGTGCACATCGTTCAGACGAACCGAGCCGCCGCGGCTTTACCTGGGTGAGCTGCCCGGGTGAATTTCCCGCTGGCCTGCTCGTTCACCTAGTCAGGCGCTGCCATGGCGCACATCCGATTTTGCCGCCAACGCGGCCCTGGCTTGAGGTGACCGTACATGAGTGAACTGCTGCGCTTTGCGATCGAACCGCTGGATGCCGCGCGCGGCAACCTGCCGCTGCTGGTGCGTGCGCCAGCGCCGGGTATCGACTTGTTGCAAGCCTTTGCTGAGTTGCAGCCGCTGGTGGAGCGGCACCTGCTGCAGGCTGGCGGCATTCTGTTCCGCGGCTTCGAGGTAGGTGGTGCCGAGGCTTTCCGCCAGTTCGCCGGTGCTTTCGGCCACCCGCTGCTCAACTACGAGTTCGGCTCTACCCCGCGCAGCAACGTGACCCAGGGCGTGTACACCTCCACCGAGTACCCGGCGCACCAGAGCATCCCCCTGCACAACGAGCAGGCCTACACCTTGGAATGGCCAATGAAGATCTGGTTTTACAGCGTGATCCCCGCCCAGACCGGTGGCGAAACGCCGATTGCCGACAGCCGCGAGGTGTACCGGCGCATGCCGGTGCGCATTCGCCAGCGGCTGGAGGAGAAGGGCCTGATGTATGTGCGCAACTACGGCAACGGTTTGGATGTGGAGTGGTCGCAGGTGTTCAACACTGAAGACCCACGCCAGGTCGAAGCCTATTGCCGGGCGCATGCCATCGAGTGCCTCTGGAAGGATGACGGTGAACTGCGCACCCGCCAGCGCTGCCAGGTAGTGGCCCGGCACCCGGTGACCGGGGATGACGTGTGGTTCAACCAGGCGCACCTGTTCCATGTGTCGAACCTGCAGGCAGAGGTGCGCGAGTCGTTGATGGACATTGTCGAGGAAGAGGATCTGCCGCGTAACGTGTATTACGGCGATGGTTCGATCATTGAGGACTCGCTGCTCGATGAAGTGCGCGGGGTGCTGGATGAATGCACCATCAGCTTCCCCTGGCTGGCGAACGATGTGTTGATGCTCGACAACATGCTGGCGGCGCATGCGCGGTCGCCGTTTACCGGCAGGCGCAAGGTGGTGGTGGCGATGGCGCAGGGGTATTCCGAGGTGTTGCGCTGATTTTTTTTGGGGGGGTGTATTAGGGCCAGCAGGTGTCGGGGATTGGATTGGGGTAGGGCATCAGGTGTCCGGCATTGGATTGGGTTAGGGGCATCAGGTGGTAGGCATTGGATTGGGTTAGGGGCATCAGGTGTCCGGCATTGGATTGGGTCAGGGCCACCAGGTGTCCGGCATTGGATTGGGTCAGGGCCACCAGGTGCCTGCCTTGAGAGGTGTAGCGCCTGTGAGATCGAGCGCCGCCCGCGCGGCGCTTCGCGGGGCAAGCCCGCTCCTACGTTTGTTTCGGGCCAGTCCATCCTGGGCCAGCGCGCGCGACCGCCTTGGCGCATGGCGCGATATTGGATGTCACAAACAAGGCGGCCGCGCGCGCATGTCACAGGCGTTACTGGCCCGAAACAAACGTAGGAGCGGGCTTGCCCCGCGAAGCGCCGCGCGGGCGGCGCTCGATCTCATAGGCGCTACACCTCTCAAGGCAGGCACCTAGTGGCCCTGACCCAATCCAATGCCGGACCCCGGACCCCGGACCCCGGACCTCGGACCCCGGACCCCGGACCCCGGACCCCGGACCTCGGACCCCGGACCCCGGACCCCTGATGCCCCTGACCCCATCCAGCCCCAGGCACCTGTCCCCCCAGCCAATCCCCTAAATCATCCCCCCACACCTTCGTCTGACAGTTACCGCTCGACTGCCAGGACACCGCTCGACATGAACGCCGATCAAACGCTCAAGCTCGCCCGCCGCTTCATCGAACTCAGCCCCGACAAGCGCCGCCTGTTCCTCAAGGCGCTGCAGGGCGAGGGCATGGACTTTTCCGTGCTGCCGATCGCGCCCGGCGTGGCGGTGGCCGAGCGCGACCAGCTGTCGTACGCCCAGCGGCGCATGTGGTTCCTCTGGCAGCTCGACCCGCAGGGCGCGGCGTACAACCTGCCGATGGCGGTGCGCCTGCACGGTCCGTTGGACCTGGCCGCCCTGCAGCACGCCTTCGATGCCCTGGTGGCCCGCCACGAAACCCTACGCACCCGCTTCGTCGCCGACGGCGATGATGTGCGCCAGCAGGTAGACGCCGTCGCCGCACCACTGCAACTGCGTCAGGACAGCCTGATCCACCTGGATGAAAACGCCTGTCAGGCCGCCATCGAAACCCTCGCCGAAGCCGAAGCCCTGGCCCCGTTCGACCTGGCCAGCGGCCCGCTGCTGCGCGTGCGCCTGCTGCAATTGGCGACGCAGGAGCACGTGCTGCTGCTAACCCTGCACCACATCGTCGCCGACGGCTGGTCGATGAACGTGCTGATCGACGAGTTCCTGCGCCTGTACGACGCCGCCGTGGCCGGCACCGAAGCCACCTTGGAGCCGCTGCCGATCCAGTACCGCGACTACGCCCTGTGGCAGCGCAGCTGGCTGCAAGCCGGCGAGCAGGAGCGCCAGCTGGCTTACTGGCAGGCACGCCTGGGCGACGACCATTCACCGCTGGAACTGCCACTGGACCGCACCCGTCAGGGCCGGCCCAGCTACCGTGGCGCGCGCCACACGTTCCCCATCGCCGCCGATGTCGCCGAGCGCCTGCGCGGCCTGGCCCGCAAGCACAACGTCACCCTGTTCATGGTCCTGCTGGCTGCCTTCAAGCTGTTGCTGCAGCGCTACAGCGGCCAGGCGGCGATCCGCGTCGGTGTGCCTATCGCCAACCGCAACCGTGGCGAAAGCCAGGGCCTGATTGGCTGCTTCATCAATACTCAGGTGCTGCACACCGAGATCGACCCGCTGCTGGATATCGCCGGCCTGCTGCAGCGCGTGCGGGAAACCGCCGTGGGCGCGCAAAGCCACCAGGACTTGCCGTTCGAACAGCTGGTCGAAGCCCTTGAGCTGCCACGCAGCAGCGACAGCCCGTTGTTCCGCGTGCTGTTCAACCACCAGGCGCAGGTGGCGGATGTGCAAGCCCTCGAGACCCGCTCTGGCTTGAGCCTGGCACCGATCGAGCTGGCTAAGCACAGCGCCCGCTTCGACCTGGCACTGGATACCCACGAGCGCGCCGGGCAATTGCAGGCGGCGTTCACCTACGCCACCGATGTGTTCGACACAGCCACCGTCGAAGCCCTTGGCGAGCAGTGGCTGGCGCTGGTGCAGGCCCTGGCCGCTGAGGCAGCTGGCGCCGTTGGCGAGCTGGCCTTGCCGGGCCTTGCCCCTGCCATTGCCGCGCCGGTGCAGGCGGACCCATCGCTAATGGTGCAGCAACGCTTTGCTGCTGCAGCCAGCCGTCACCCTGAACGCACTGCAGTGATGGCTGCGGGCGAGCAGGCCAGCTTCGCCGAACTCGATGCCCGCGCCGAGGCCATCGCCAACCGCTTGGCCGCAGCCGGCGTGGGGCCGGACACACCGGTCGGCGTGCTGGCCGACCGCAGTGTCGGCATGCTCGCCAGTATCCTCGGTGTGCTCAAAGCCGGTGGCGCCTACCTGCCCCTGGAGCCTGAGCAGCCTGCCGAGCGCTTGGCCTACATGCTGGCCGACAGCGGCACACGCCTGGTCCTGGCCCCCGGCAACTGGCAGGCCGCGCTGCCCGGCCAGGTGCAGCACCTGGATTGGGCGCAAGCCGGCAGTCGCAGCGCCAGGCGCATCGCCCCGCTGCCGGCCAACCTGGCCTACGTGATCTACACCTCCGGCACCACCGGCCAACCCAAGGGCGTGGCGATCAGCCACGCTGCCTTGGCCAACTATGTCGACGGCATCACCGCACGCCTGCCGGTCGAGCGCATCCGCAGCATGGCGCAGGTCTCGACCCCGGCAGCAGACCTTGGCCACACCATGCTGTTCAGCGCCTTGTGCGGCGGCCACACCCTGCACCTGCTGCTGCGTGAGCAGGTGCTGGATGCCGAAGGCTTTGCCGCTTACCTGGCCGAGCACCAGGTGGATGCGTTGAAGATCGTGCCATCTCACCTGGAGGCCATGTTGGTGGCAGGCCGTGCGGCCTTGCCGGCGCAGTGCCTGGTGCTCGGTGGCGAGGCCATCAGCCCGGGCCTGCTGGGCAAGCTCCGCCACCTGGCGCCGGCGCTCAAGGTGTTCAACCACTACGGCCCGACCGAGACCACCGTCGGTGTACTGGTCGCTGAACTGAACGCGCAGCCCAGCCTCGGCCAGCCGCTGGCCAACACCCACGTCGCCGTCCTCGACCGCTGCCTGCAAGCGCTGCCGGCCAAGGCCAAGGGCGAACTGTACATTGGCGGTGCCGGCCTGGCCCGTGGCTACCTGAACCGCCCGGCACTCACCGCCGAACGCTTCGTCCCCGACCCGCACGGCAGCCATGGCCAGCGCCTGTACCGCAGCGGTGACTGGGTGCGCCAAGGCCGCGAGCTGCACTTTGCCGGGCGTATGGATGGCCAGGTGAAAATCCGTGGTTACCGGGTGGAGCTGGGCGAAATCGAAAACCAGCTGCGCGCACTGGACGGCATCGCCAACGCTTTGGTGCGCGTGCATGGCCAGGCGCCGCAGCAGCAACTGGCCGCCTGGTTGGTGCCCAGCCAGCTGCCAGTAGACAGCCAGGCCTGGTTGGACACGATTCGCGCCACCCTCAAAGGCCTGCTGCCCGAGCACATGCTGCCGAGCCAGCTGATGCTGCTGAAGCACTTGCCGGTGACGGCCAATGGCAAGGTCGACGTCAAGGCATTGCCAGAGCCGGTTGCCAGCCAGGCTGGTTATCAGGCGCCGCAGACGCCGCTGCAGGTGCAAGTGGCGCAGATCTGGGCCGAAGTGCTGCACGTGCCGCAGGTCGGCCTGAGCGACAACTTCTTCGCCCTCGGCGGGCATTCGCTGCTGGCCACCCAGGCCGTGTCGCGGGTGCGCAAGCAGTTGGGCGTGGATATCCCGCTGCGCACCCTGTTTGACACCGTCGACCTGCAGGCCTTCGCCCTGGCAGTGGCCGAAGGTGAGCAGGGCGCGGGCCTGGACATCGAAATCCTCGACCGCCAGCAGCCATTGCCGGTGTCCCGTTCGCAAAACCGCCAATGGCTGTTCTGGAAGCTCAACCCCAAAAGCTTGGCCTACCACACGCCGCTGGCCGTGCGCATGCAGGGCCACCTCGACCACACCGCCATGCAGGCCGCGCTGGACGCCTTGGTGGCCCGCCACGAATCGCTACGCACGGTGTTCGTCGAAGCCGATGGCTTGCCCTGGCAGCGCATCCTGCCAGCGGCCACGGTACCGATCGGCTTCGACGACCTTAGCGGCCAAGACCACGCCGCGCAGTTGCGCAGGTTGGAAGCCGAAGCCTTCGTGCCGTTCGACCTGGAGCACGGCCCGCTGCTGCGTGCGCGCCTGTTCAAGGTGCATGCGCAGGAACACCTGTTGTCGCTGACCTTGCACCATATCGTCTCTGACGGCTGGTCGATGAGCCTGCTGGTGCGCGAGTTCGCCGCCGCCTACAACGCCGCTGCCACTGGCCAGGCGCAAGCCATCGAGCCGCTGCCGGTGCAGTACGCCGACTTCGCTGCCTGGCAACGCAAGTGGTTGGCCGAGGGGCAGATGCAGGCGCAGATCGACTACTGGAAGGCCCGCCTGGAAGACGACTTCGAAGTGCTGGAGCTGCCCGCCGAGCGCATTCGCCCGCAGGTCAAGAGCTACCAGGGCAGCCGCTTCGACGTGCGCCTGCCGCAGGCCCTTACCGAGCGCCTGCGCGCACTGGCGGTGGCGTCCAACGCCACGCTGTTCCATGTATTTCTGGCGGCCTATGCCATTGTGCTGTCGCGTTACAGCCGCAAGGGCACGCTGAACATCGGCGTGCCGGTCACCAACCGCAACCGCCTGGAGCTTGAAGGGCTGATCGGCTTCTTCATCAACGTGGTGGTAGCCCGTATCGCTGTCGACCCCAGCCAGCCGTTCCCGCAACTGCTGGCTGCCATCAAGGAGACCACCTTGCAGGCCCAGGCCAATAAGGACGTGCCGTTCCTTGAAGTGGCCGAAGCGCTGTACCCGGACCGCGACCAGGGCGTGAACCCGTTCTTCCAGGTGCTGTACAACCACCTGCGCGACCTGGGCGAGCAGGTGTCCAGCGATGCCCTGCATGGCCTGCAGGTCAGGGAAGTGGACTTGCTGGAGCCGGGCGCGCAGTACGACATCTCGCTCAACACCCTGGAGCGCGCCGATGGCGTGACCGCTTCGTTCAACTATTCCACCGACCTGTTCGACGCAGCGCGGATCGAGCGCATGGCCGGGCACTGGCAGGCGCTGCTGGAAGCCATCTGCGCCCAGCCGCAGCGCTGCATTGCCGAGCTGGACTTGCTCGGCCGCGCCGAACGCCAGCAGTTGACCCACGGCTGGAACCCCGTGCCCCAGGCCAACAGTGGCCTGTGCGCACACCAATTGCTGGAGCGCCAGGCGCATGAACGGCCAGGCGCGCTAGCGTTGATTTTCGACCACCAGCAAATGACCTACGCCGAGTTGGACCGCAGCAGCAACCAGTTGGCGCACCGCCTACGGGCGCTGGGCGTGGGGCCGGATCGCCTGGTTGGTGTGGCTGTCGAGCGCGGCCTGGGCATGGCCTTGGCGCTGATCGCGATTCACAAGGCCGGGGGTGCCTACGTGCCGCTGGACCCCGATTACCCGCAAGACCGCCTGGCCTACATGGTCGAGGACAGCGGCATCGGCCTGCTGCTGGCTGACGCGCCTTCGCGTGAGCGCCTGCAACTGGGCAAGCAACTGCCCTGCGTGGTGCTGGAGCCCGGCACCGAGTGGCTGCAAGCCTGGCCTGGCGAGCCGCTGGTGAACCTGGCGGCGCCGCAGCACCTCGCCTACGTAATCTACACCTCCGGCTCCACCGGCATGCCCAAAGGCGTGGCCATCGATCACCACGCCCTGTCGATGTTCTGCCAGGTGGCCGCCGACTATTCGCGCCTTGGCCCGGACGACCGCGTGCTGCAGTTCGCTACCGTCAGTTTCGACGGCTTCATCGAGCAGTTCTTCCCGCCGCTGGCCCAGGGCGCCTGCGTGGTGCTGCGCGACCTGCGGCTGTGGGACACCGCCACCTTGCTGGCCGAGATCAACCGCCACGGCGTGACCGTGGCCGACCTGCCGGCAGCTTACTGGCGCCTGCTGGCGCTGGAGCGCCGCACGCCCGAGGCCTATGGCCGGCTGAAGCAGATTCACGTCGGCGGTGAGGCGGTGCCGGAAGACGGCCTGCGCGCCTGGCTGGCCGATGGCCCGCCAGCGGTGCGCCTGCTGAACACCTACGGCCCGACCGAAGCCACCGTGGTCGCCAGCACCTATGACTGCTCGGCGATGACCGTGGTGCAGCTCAGCCAGGGCGGCGTACCGATCGGCCGCGCCTTGCCAGGCCGTACCCTGTACGCGCTGGACGATGGCCTGGCGCCTACCCCGGTGGGCGTGCCCGGCGAGCTGTTCATTGGCGGCGCGGGGTGCCTGGCGCGTGGTTACCACCAGCGGCCGTCGCTCACTGCCGAGCGCTTCATCCCCGATCCATTCGACCCGGTTGGCGGTGGCCGCCTGTACCGCACCGGCGACCTTGGCTGTTACGACGAAAACGGCCAGCTGGCCTATCGCGGCCGGGTCGACCACCAGGTGAAAGTGCGCGGTTTTCGCATCGAATTGGGCGAGATCGAGCAGTACCTGCGGGCCCACCCGGGCGTGCGTGAAGCCACCGTGCTGGCCATCGACCTGCCCGGTGGCAAGCAGCTGTGCGCCTACGCGGTACCGGCGGAGGGCCAGCGTGGCGACCTGCGCCTGGCCTTGAAGCAGCACCTCAAGGCCAGCCTGCCGGACTACATGATCCCGTCTTATCTGGTGACCCTGCCGAGCATGCCGTTAACCCCCAGCGGCAAGCTCGATCGCAAGGCCCTGCCGCTGCCCGAGCCGAGCCAGCCGCAACAGGACTACCAGGCGCCACAGACCGAGCGGCAACAGCAGCTGGCGAGCATCTGGACACAGTTGCTCAACGTTGCCCGGGTCGGCCTGAACGACAACTTCTTCGAGCTGGGCGGCCACTCCCTGCTGGCTGCCCAGGCGGTGTCGCGCATTAACGTAGAGCTGGGGCTGGACGTGCCGCTGCGGCTGATCTTCAGCCACCCCGAATTGCGCGCGTTCGCCCAGGCGCTGGACGAGCAGGGGCTGTCGCTGAGCGATGACGGCTTGAGCGATATCGAACACATGATGAACGCATTCTCAGAGGCCTGACATGGAACTCACCGCAGCACAACGCATCGCCCAACGTTTCGTCGGCCTTCCCGTCGAGCAACGCCAGCAGATCCTGGAAAAGATGCAGGCCAGCGGGCAGAGCTTCCGCCTGCTGCCCATCGTACCGGCGCGTCAGGGCCTGGCGCGCATTCCGCTGTCGTATGCCCAGCAGCGCCTGCTGTTCCTCTGGCAGCTGGAGCCTGACAGCTCGGCCTACAACGTGCCGCTGGCCGTGCGCCTGAAAGGCGCGCTGGACCAAGCGGTGCTGCAACAGGCACTGGACGCGCTGGTGCAGCGTCACCAATCACTACGGACGCGCTTCGCCGCGCAAGAGGGTGAATTCCACCAGGAAATTCTCGACCACTGCCCGCTGCCGATCGAGCTGGTGATGTTCGACGGCGCTGCCGATGAAGCCACGCTGAGCGTGGCCGTGGACGCGGCCCTCAAGCAGCCCTTCGACCTGCTGTCCGGCCCGCTGCTGCGGGTGACCCTGCTGCGCGTCGAGGACCAGCACCATGTGCTGGCGCTGAGCATGCACCACATCATTTCTGATGGCTGGTCCAGCGATGTGCTGGTGCAGGAGTTCATCCAGCTGTACACCGCCTTGGCCGAAGGCAGGCAGGCCGAGTTGCCAGCGTTGCCGATTCAGTACGCCGACTACGCGATCTGGCAGCGCGCCTGGCTAGAGGCCGGTGAAGCGCAGCGCCAGTTGGCCTACTGGCAGGCCCAACTGGGCGATGAGCAGCCGGTGTTGAGCCTGCCGCTGGACTTCCAGCGCCCAGCCACGCCCAGCCAGCGCGGTGCAGTGGTGCGCGTGGACATCGGCGCCGAGCAGGCCGAGGCCCTGCGCAGCCAGGCGCGCAAAGCTGGCCACACGCTGTTCGTGTTGGTGCTGGCGGCCGTGGCGGTGGTGCTGTCGCGCTACAGCGGCCAGGCCGACATCCGCATCGGCGCACCCAACGCCGGGCGCAACCGCAAGGAACTGGAGGGCCTGATCGGTTTCTTCATCAACACCCAAGTGCTGCGCGTGCAGGTGGACGAGCGCGCCACCTTCGCCGCGCTGCTGGCGCAGTGCAGGGACGTGATCGGTGGCGCCCAATCGCACCAGGAGCTGCCGTTCGAGCACCTGGTCGATGCCTTGCTGCCCGAACGCAACCTGGCCCACAACCCGCTGTTCCAGTTCAAGATCAACCAGCACGTGGCCGCCAGTGACACCGGCCGCAAGCGCCTGGGCCCGCTGGAAGTGGCAGGTTTTGCCCGGGACGGTGGCGATGCCCGCTTTGACCTGGCGTTCGACTTCTCCGACAAGGCCGATGGCATCGAAGGCTACTTCACCTACGCTACCGACCTGTTTGAACGGGCTACCATCGAGCGCATGGCTGGCTCACTGCGCCAGGTATTGAACGCGCTGATCTGCGACCCGCAGCAAGCCATTGTCGACTGCCGGGAAATGGCCGCTGCGCTGCCGGCCACCACGCGCAGCTACCCGTGCAGTGACTTCCTCGCCCTGTGGCGCCAGGCAATGGCGCCAGGCCAGGCCAGCGGCGGTGTGCGTGCCGGTGAGCGGTTCATGACCCAGGCCGGGCTGGAGGCAGGGTCCAACCGCCTGGCCGACTACTTGCGCCAGCGTGGCGTCGGTGCGGGTAGCATCGTTGCCCTGTGCCTGCCGCGTTCCATCGAGTGGGTCAGTGCCTTGCTGGCGGTACTCAAGAGCGGCGCCGCCTTCTTGCCGCTGGACACCCAGCAACCGCAGGAGCGCCTGCAACAACTGGTCACCGACAGCGGTGCCGTGGTGCTGCTGCACGAACCGGGTGATGACCGCTTCGCCGGCCTGAAGGGCGTGCAGGTGATAGCCTGCGACCCGGCCAACTGGGCTAGCTGCAGCGAGCGCCCGGTCGAGCTGGCCATTGTCGCCGAACAACCGGCTTACCTGATCTACACCTCAGGCTCGACGGGCCAGCCGAAAGGCGTGGTGGTCAGCCACGGGGCGTTGGCCAGTTACACTCAGGCGATGCTCGAACGCCTGCAACTGCCGGCTGCGGCAAGCATGGCGATGGTGTCCACCACGGCTGCCGACCTGGGCCACACCGTGCTGTTCGGCGCCCTGGCCTCGGGCCGCCTGCTGCACCTGCTGCCACAGGAACTGGCGTTCGACCCGGATGGCTTCGCCAGCTACATGGCGCAGCATCAGGTCGGCGTGCTGAAGCTGGTGCCAAGCCACCTGCAAGGCCTGCTGCAAGCAGCTCGCGCGGCTGAGGTGCTGCCTGCCGAAGCGCTGATCCTGGGTGGCGAAGCGTGCAGCTGGGGGCTGTTGGAAAAGGTCCGCGAACTGCGCCCAAATTGCCGGGTCATCAACCATTACGGGCCGACCGAAACCACCGTCGGGGTGCTCACCTTCGAGCCGGCTCAACCACTGCCAGGCTGCCGCACGGTGCCGGTCGGGCGCCCGCTGGGCAATGCCTGCGCGCAGCTGTTGGACGGTTACCTCAACCCGTTGGCGGCGCAGCTGGCCGGTGAACTTTACTTGGGCGGGCAGGGCGTCGCTCAAGGCTACCTGGGCCAGCCAGCGCTGACCGCCGAACGCTTCGTGCCCACCGCGGGCGGGGCCCGCTTGTACCGCACCGGCGACCGTGCGCGGCTGACCGCCGATGGCTTGATCGAGTTCATTGGCCGCGCCGACGACCAGGTGAAGATCCGCGGCTACCGGGTAGAGCCGGGTGAAGTCGGCCGGGTGTTGGCCGGCCTGCCGGGTGTCAGCGAAGCGGTGGTGCTGGCATTGCCGCTGGAAGGTGACGCCGAGCGCCTGCAACTGGTGGCTTATGCCGTGGCCGCTGGCGGGGTGACTGTGCAGCAGTTGCAGGCGCAACTGCAAACACGCCTGCCGGACTACCTGGTGCCGGCGCAGATGCTGCTGCTGGAGCGCCTGCCGCTGACCGCCAACGGCAAGCTCGACAAGCGTGCGCTGCCGACGCCAGGCGCGGTCAGCCGTGGCTATGTGGCGCCGGTCGGTGCAGTCGAGGAAGCCCTGGCCGCGGTGTGGGCCGATGTGCTCAAGCTGGAACGGGTTGGCAGCAGCGACAACTTCTTCGAACTGGGTGGCGACTCGATCCTTAGCCTGCAGATCATCGCCCGGGCCAAGCGCCAGGGCATCAGAATTACCCCCAAGCAACTGTTCGAGCAACAGACCATCGCCCAGCTGGCCCAGGTGGCCAAGCGTATCGAGGCCAAGCCGGCAGTCGCCATGGACGCCGCCATCAGTGGCGAGGCCCTGTTGTTGCCGGCGCAGGCGCGGTTCTTCGAGATGGATATTGCCCACCCGGCGCACTGGAACCAGTCGGTGTTGCTCAAACCGGCCAGCCCGCTGCAGGTGCAGCAGCTGGAGGCAGCCCTGCATGCGGTGGTCGCACAGCACGATGCCCTGCGCCTGCGCTTCAGCGCTGGCGATGGGCAATGGCAGGCACGCTTCCAGCCGTTGGATAGTGCACCGCTGCTGCACCAGCGCCACCTGGCCGCGCTGGACGAACTGGACGCCGCTGGCAATGAGCTACAAGCCAGCCTGAACCTGCAGCATGGGCCGCTGCTGCGCGCCGGACTGTTCGATTGCGCCGATGGCCAACAGCGTCTGCTGCTGGTGGTCCATCACCTGGTGGTCGATGGCGTGTCGTGGCGTGTCCTGCTGGAAGACCTGCAGGCAGCCTACCAGCAGTTGCTGAACGGCCAGGCCGTGAACCTGCCGGCCAAGACCACCCCGGTAAAAACCTGGGCCGAGCGCCTGGCCAGCCACGCCGGTAGCCCGGCGCTGCACGCGCAGCGCGACTACTGGTTGCAGGCGCTGGCAGGCGACACTGCCGAGCTGCCGCGGGACAACCCGCAGGGCAGCCTGGACAACCGCCATGCCCGTACCGCTGCCACGCGGCTGGATGCCGCGCGCACCGCCAAGCTGCTGAAGCAGGCCCCGGCCGCCTACCGTACGCAAATCAACGACCTGCTGCTGACGGCGCTGGCACGCACCCTGTGCCAGTGGGGCGCACAGGACAACGTGCAGGTCCTGCTGGAGGGCCACGGTCGCGAAGACCTGTTCGACGACCTCGACCTCAGCCGCACCGTGGGTTGGTTCACCAGCCTGTTCCCGGTGCGCCTGACGCCAAGCCACGACCTTGGCCAGTCGATCAAGGCGATCAAGGAGCAACTGCGCGCGGTGCCGGACAAAGGCCTCGGCTATGGCCTGCTGCGCTACCTGGGTGATGCCGAGGTGCGTGGGCGACTTGCGGGTGCCAGCCAGGCCCGCGTCACCTTCAACTACCTGGGCCAGTTCGATGCCAGCTTCGCTGCCGAGGCCGGCGCACTGTTCACCCCTAGTGGGGAAAGTGCAGGCCGCAACCAATGCGCCGGCGCGCCGCTGGGTAACTGGCTGAGCATCACCGGCCAGGTGTATGGCGGCGAGCTGTTCCTGGAGTGGACCTACAGTACCGATATGTACCAGCCGGCCACCATCGAACAGCTGGCCAAAGCGTATGAGCAAGCCTTGGCAGAACTGGTCGAGCACTGCTGCGATGCCCGCCACCAAGGCCTGACGCCGTCGGACTTCCCGCTGGCCGCGCTGACCCAGGCGCAACTGGACAGCCTGGCGCTGGAGGCGGCGCAGATCGCCGATGTCTACCCGCTGTCACCGATGCAGCAGGGCATGCTGTTCCATACCCTTTACGACCAGCAGGCCGGCAACTACATCAACCAGCTGCGCGTGGAGGTGCATGGGCTGGATGTGCAGCGCTTCAAGCAGGCTTGGCAGGCCACGCTTGATACCCATGCCATCCTGCGCACTGGTTTTGTCTGGCAGGGCGAACTCGAGCAAGCCGTGCAGGTGGTGCGCAAGGCCGTCGAGCTGCCGTGCAGTGAGCATGACTGGCGAGGCCAGCCAGCGCTGGCGCAGGCCCTGCAGACGCTGGCCGAAGATGAGCGCCAACGCGGCTTCGACCTGGCTGCCGCACCGCTGTTGCGCCTGGTGCTGGTGCGCACGGGCGATAGCAGCCACCAGCTGATCTACACCAACCACCATATCCTCATGGACGGCTGGAGCACCTCGCGCCTGCTGGGCGAAGTGCTGCAGCGCTATGCCGGCCTGGCACCGCAGGCCCCGGCCACGCATTACCGCGATTACATCGCCTGGCTGCAAGGCCAGGACGCGGCGCTTGCCGAAGCCTTCTGGAAGGCCCAGCTCGCCGGCCTGGACGAACCGACCCGCCTGGCCCAGGCCATCACCGGCAGTGCGGGCGCGAGCGGCGCCGGTTACGGCGACCACCGGCTGGCCTTCGACCGCGAACAGACCGCGCGCATCGCAGCCTTCGCCCGGGCCAACCGGGTCACGGTCAACACCCTGGTGCAGTCGGCCTGGTTGCTGCTGTTGCAGCGCTGCACCGGCCAGGCCAGCGTGTGCTTTGGCGCCACTGTAGCCGGGCGCCCGGCTGACCTGCCGGGGGTGGAAGAACAGATCGGCCTGTTCATCAACACCCTGCCGGTGATTGGCGCGCCGCGTGCTGAACAGCGCGTGGCCGAGTGGATCGGCCAGGTGCAGGCCGGCAACCTGGCCCTGCGCGAGTTCGAGCACACCCCGCTGTACGACGTGCAGCGCTGGGCCGGGCAGGGCGGTGACGCCTTGTTCGACAGCATCCTGGTGTTCGAGAACTACCCGGTGGCCGAAGCGCTGCAACAGGGTGCGCCCGGTGGCCTGCGCTTTGGCGAGGTAACCGTACAGGAGCAAACCAACTACCCGCTGACCCTGGTGGTAGAACTGGGCGCGACGCTGTCGATGCAGTACAGCCATGACCGCACGCTGTGGAGCGACGAGACCATCGGCCGCCTGGCGGGCTACTTTGCCAACTTGCTGCAAGCGCTGGTGGAAAATGCTGACAGGGTAGTCGGTGAGTTGCCGATGCTGGGCCAGCCGGAACAGCAACAGATGGTCGAAAGCTGGAACCACACTCAGGCGGCATACCCTGACGCGCGCAGTATTCATCAGCTGATCGAAGCCCAGGTGTTGGCCACCCCGGATGCGCCTGCGCTGGTGTTTGGCGAGCAAACCCTGAGCTATGCCGAGCTCAACCGCCGGGCCAACCAGCTGGCGCACAAGCTGCGCGAACTGGGCGTGGGGCCGGACGTATTGGTGGGCATCGCCATGGCGCGCAGCCTGGAAATGGTCATCGGCCTGCTGGGTATCGTCAAGGCCGGTGGCGCCTATGTGCCACTGGACCCGGAATACCCCCAGGACCGCCTGAGCTACATGTTCGAGGACAGTGGCATCGCCTTGCTGCTGACCCAGTCACACCTGCGCGCAGCCCTGCCGATTCCGAGCGGCCTGCGCAGCCTGGACCTGGACACCGAGCGCCTCGACGGCTACCGCGATGCCAACCCGAACATCGACGTGGCGCCGCTGAACCTGGCCTACGTGATCTACACCTCCGGCTCCACCGGCCGCCCGAAAGGCGCCGGCAACAGCCACCAGGCGCTGGTCAACCGCCTGTGCTGGATGCAAAAGGCCTACGGCCTGGGCGCCCGCGACAGCGTGCTGCAGAAAACCCCGTTCAGCTTCGACGTGTCGGTGTGGGAGTTCTTCTGGCCGTTGATGGCCGGTGCGCGGCTGGTCATGGCCCAACCAGGGGCGCACCGCGACCCGCAGCTGCTGGTCGAAACCATCAACCACTACGGCATCAGCACGCTGCACTTCGTGCCGTCGATGCTGCAGGCGTTCATGACCCACGAAGCGGTCGAGAGTTGTGTCAGCCTCAAGCGCGTGGTGTGCAGCGGTGAAGCGCTGCCCGCTGAGCTGGCCCGGCACACCTTGCAACGCCTGCCCACGGTGGGCCTGTACAACCTGTACGGCCCGACCGAAGCGGCGATCGACGTTACCCACTGGACCTGCCAGGCGGACGAAAGCATCAGCGTGCCGATCGGCCAGCCGATCGACAACCTGAAGACCCATATCCTCGACGCCAGCCTGCAACCGGCGGTGCGCGGCAGTGCCGGTGAGCTGTACCTCGGTGGCGTTGGCCTGGCGCGTGGTTATCACCAGCGCCCGGCGCTGACCGCCGAGCGCTTCGTGCCAGACCCGTTCAGCGCCCACGGCGGGCGTCTGTACCGCACTGGCGACCTGGCGCGCTACCGCGGCGACGGCGTGATCGACTACGCCGGGCGCATCGACCATCAGGTGAAGATACGTGGCCTGCGCATCGAGCTGGGCGAGATCGAAGCGCGCCTGCTGGAGTTGCCGAGCGTGCAGGAAGCGGTGGTGCTGGCCCAGGACGGGCCGAGTGGCAAGCAACTGGTGGGCTATGTGGTGCCTGCCCATAGCACGCAAGACGAAGGCGCAGTGCGCGACAGCCTGCGCGAAGCCCTGAAGGCTAGCCTGCCGGACTACATGGTGCCGGCGCACCTGTTGCTGCTCGACAAGCTGCCAGTGACGCCGAACGGCAAGCTGGACCGCAAGGCCCTGCCACAGCCGGATGCCAGCCAATTGCAGGGCGAGTACATCGCCCCGCAGAGCGCGCTGGAGCAGCAAATCGCGGCGATTTGGGCGGATGTGTTGAAGTTGGAGCGGGTCGGCCTGAACGACAACTTCTTTGAGTTGGGCGGCGACTCGATCATCTCGTTGCAGGTGGTTAGCCGTGCACGCCAGGTGAATATCCAGTTCACGCCCAAGGAGCTGTTCGAGGCCCAGACGGTGCGCGGGCTGGCCAGGCTCGCCAGCCGCGGTGAATGTGGCGTGATCGATCAGGGCGCAGTCACGGGCGCGACACAGCTCACACCTATCCAGCACTGGTTCTTCGAACAGCCCATTGCCGTGCGCCATCACTGGAACCAGTCGGTGCTGCTCACGCCAGCTGAAGCGCTCGACCCCGCGACGCTCGATGCCGCATTGCAGGCATTGCTGGGGCACCACGACGCCCTGCGCTTGCGCCTGTTCGGCCATGGGGCGCACTGGCAGGCGGAATTTGCCGAGACAGGTTACACCCAGCTGTTGTGGCATCGCGATTTCGCCAGCGTCGAGCACCTGCAGCAAAGCGCCCGTGAAGCCCAGCGCAGCCTCGACCTTGAGCACGGTCCGTTGCTGCGGGCCATGCTCGCCGCGCTGCCTGACGGTAGCCAGCGGCTGCTGTTGGTCATCCATCACCTGGCGGTAGACGGTGTGTCGTGGCGTGTGCTGCTGGAAGACCTGCAGCAGGCTTACCAGGCACTGGCTGCCGGGGAGCGGTTGCAACTTCCGGCCAAGACCAGTTCGTACAAGGCCTGGGCCGAGCGTTTGCAAACGTATGCCGCTGCACCACAGCTTCGGCAGGAACTGGGTTATTGGCAGGCGCAATTGCACGGGGCCAGCGAAGTGCTGCCCTGTGACAACCCACAAGGCAGCCGGCAACTGAAGCATGCTGCTTCGGTCAGCACGCGCCTGGATGTGGAAAGCACCCGACGGCTGTTGCAGGAATGCTCGGCGGCCTATCGCACGCAGATCAACGACCTGTTGCTGACGGCGCTGGCGCAGGCGGTCAGCCGCTGGAGCGGCCAGCCTGAAGTGCTGGTACGCCTGGAAGGGCATGGCCGCGAAGACCTGTTCGCAGGTATCGACCTGACGCGCACGGTGGGCTGGTTCACCAGCCTGTACCCGGTGAAGCTGAGCCCGCAGGCGGACCTGGCAAGTTCAATCAAGACCATCAAGGAGCAGCTGCGCGCCGTGCCTGATAAAGGCCTGGGCTATGGCGTTCTGCGCTACCTCGGCGATGCGGTGAGCCGCGAGGCCCTTGCCGCGTTGCCTGTAGGGCAGATCGTTTTCAACTATCTCGGGCAGTTCGACGGCAGCTTCGATGGTGAAACAGGGTTGTTCACCCCCGCCAGCGAGAACCATGGTGCCAGGCAGGACGCCGAAGCACCGTTGGCCAGCCTGTTGACTGTCAACGGCCAGGTGTATGGCGGCGAGCTACGCCTGGAGTGGACCTTCAGCCAGGACGTACATCGCCGGGAAACCATCGAGCAATTGGCCCAGGCTTACCAGCAGGCCTTGGCTGCGATCATTGAGCATTGCTGTAACGGTGGGCATCGCGGCCTGACCCCATCGGACTTCCCGTTGGCCAACCTGAGCCAGACACAGCTCGACCAGTTGCCGGTTGCCGTGGCGGAGATCGCCGATGTCTACCCGTTGTCGCCGATGCAGCAGGGCATGCTGTTCCACAGCATCTATGAGCAAGGCAGCGGCAACTACATCAACCAGATGCGCGTGGATGTGGATGGCCTGGATGTACCGGCCTTCAGGCAGGCCTGGGCTGCTGCCCTGCAGGCCCACGACATCCTGCGTAGCAGCTTCATCTGGCAGGGTGACCTGGGCCAGGCGGTGCAGGTGGTGCGCAAGCAGGTGACACTGCCGTTCAGCGAACATGACTGGCGTGCCGAGAATGAGCTGGCACGGGCGCTGAGCAGCCTGGCGGAGGCCGACCGGCAGCGTGGCTTCGAGCTGGTCGAGGCGCCCTTGTTGCGCCTGGTGCTGGTGCGTACGGGGGCGGCACGTCATCACCTGATCTTCACCTGCCATCACATCCTGATGGATGGCTGGAGCACCTCGCAGTTGCTGGGTGAAGTGCTCCAGCGTTATGCCGGTCAGCCTGTGCGGGCAGCGGCGGGCAGCTACCGTGACTACATCGCCTGGTTGCAGCGCCAGGATGTACTGCAGGCCGAAACCTTCTGGCGGGGCCAGATGGCCGAGTTCCACGAACCGACGCGCCTGGCCCAGGCCGTGCGCAGTGGTGAGCATGAGGGCCAGGGCCACCAGGTGCATCACCAGCTGTTCGATGCCGGGCTTACCGCGCGAGTCGAAGCCTTTGCCCGCGCCCAGCGCGTCACCGTCAACACCCTGGTACAGGCCACCTGGCTGTTGTTGATGCAGCGTTATACCGGGCAGTCTGCGGTCTGCTTCGGCGCCACGGTCGCGGGCCGGCCGGCGCAACTGGCGGGCGTGGAAGCGCAAATCGGCTTGTTCATCAACACCCTGCCGGTGGTCGGTGCAGCGCAGTGCGAGCAAAGCGTCGCGCAATGGATCGGGCAGGTGCAGGCGAGCAACCTGGCCATGCGGGAATACGAACATACACCGCTGTACGACGTGCAGCGCTGGGCCGGCCTTGGTGGTGAAGCGTTGTTCGACAGCCTGGTGGTATTCGAAAGCTATCCGGTCTCCGAAGCCCTGCAGCAGGGCATGCCAGGTGGTTTGGCGTTTGGCGCTGTCGAGGTCCGCGAGCAGACCAACTACCCGCTGACCCTGTTGGTGAGCCTTGGCGACAGCCTGGCGATCCAGTACCGGCATGACCGCGCGTACTGGCGTGGCGAGGCGATCGAGCAGTTGGCCCATCACTTCGCTACGCTGCTTGACGCCATGGTGAGCGACCCAGCTGCTGCCGTGGGCGATCTGCCGCTGCTCGATGCCGCCCAGCATCAGCTTATCGTGCAGGACTGGAACCAGACGGCGGCCAGTTACCCGGCCGACCGTTGTATCCACCAGCTGTTCGAAGCCCAGGTGGCTGCCGCACCAGGCGCCGTTGCGCTGATCCATGGTGAGCAGACCCTCAGCTATGCCGCGCTCAATGCACGGGCCAACCAACTGGCACACAAGCTGCGCGAAGCGGGTGTGGGCCGGGAGGTGCTGGTGGGGGTGGCCATGGAGCGTGGCCTGGACATGGTGGTGGCGCTGATGGCGATCCTCAAGGCGGGTGGCGCCTATGTGCCGCTCGACCCGGGCTACCCGCAGGAGCGCCTGGTGTACATGCTGGAAGACAGCCAGGCGATCCTGCTGCTGTCGCAATCACACCTGCGCGAACGTGTACCGGCCAGCTTCCAGGCGCGCACGCTGCTGGTCGACCAACTGCAGCTTGGTGGCTACGAGGTGAGCGACCCGGTGTGTGTGACCACACCGGACAACCTGGCGTACTGCATCTACACCTCTGGCTCCACCGGCAAGCCCAAGGGGGTACAGATCGAACACCGCAGCGCTGTGGCAATGATCGGTTGGGCGCAGTCGGTGTATAGCCAGCAGGACCTGTGCGGCGTGTTGGCGTCGACGTCGATCTGTTTCGACCTGTCGGTCTGGGAGCTGTTCGTCACCCTCGGCTCGGGTGGTTATGCGGTGCTGGCGGCCAATGCCCTGGAGTTACCGCACCTGCCGGCCAGGGACCAGGTGCGCCTGGTCAACACGGTGCCCTCGGCCATCAAGGTATTGCATGAGACCGGTCAGTTGCCGCCCAGCGTGCGCATCATCAACCTGGCGGGGGAGGCGCTCAAGCAGGGGCTGGTCGACGCGCTGTACGGCACTGGGCATGTGCTCAAGGTGTACGACCTGTATGGGCCCTCGGAAGACACTACCTATTCCACCTTTGCCCTGCGTACGCAAGGTGGCCGAGCGAATATCGGCCGGCCGCTTTCCAACAGTGCCGTATACCTGTTGAGCGAGGCCGGGGCGCCGCTGCCGATAGGGCTGGTGGGGGAGCTGTACATGGCGGGTGCGGGCCTGGCTCGTGGGTACCTGGCGCGGCCTGGGCTTACCGCCGAGCGCTTCATCCCCGACCCGTTCGGTGGGCACGGTGGCCGCCTGTATCGCACCGGCGACCTGGCGCGCCAGGACGCCGACGGGGTCATCGAATACGTTGGGCGCATCGACCATCAAGTGAAGATCCGCGGCTTCCGTATCGAGCTCGGCGAGATCGAGGCGCGCCTGCAACACCTGGATGCGGTCCGCGAAGCGCTGGTGCTGGCGCTTGATGCAGCGGGCGGCCAGCAACTGGTGGGCTACGTGGTGCCAGCTGATGCGCTGTCAGTCGCTGACGAGGCGGCCCAGGCAGCGCTGCGCGAAACCCTGCGCGCCGAGCTGAAGGCCAGCTTGCCGGAGTACATGGTGCCTGCGCACCTGTTGGTGCTGGAAAGCCTGCCACTGACCCCGAACGGCAAGCTGGACCGCAAGGCCCTGCCGCAGCCGGACGGCAATCAGCGTCAGGCGGGCTACAGGGCGCCGGAAACCGAACTGGAGCGTCGGATCGCAGCGATATGGGCTGAAGTTCTGTGCCTGGAAAACGTCTCTCTTACCGACAACTTCTTCGAGCTGGGGGGCCACTCCTTGCTGGCAACCCAGGCGGTAGCACGGCTGCAGATCGAACTGGGGACGAACCTGCCACTCGCGTTGTTGTTCCAGACAGAGAACCTGCAGGCCTTTGCACAAGCGGTCGGCAGTCTCGGTACCCGAAACGACGGAGACCTGGATGAGCTCCAGGACTTCATGGCAGAGCTCGAGGCGGTTTGAGATGCACACGGACAACAGAAACGCAGACTTGGTTTATCGCTTTATCCGTCTGCCCCAGGCACAGCAGAAAGTGTTTCTCGAAAAACTGGCGTCCAAGGGCGTCACGCTCGCGCAACTGCCCATCCCGGTGGTCAGGAACGACGTCGAGCGCCCTGTGCTGTCCTATGCCCAGCAACGCCAGTGGTTTCTCTGGCAGCTGGAGCCGGCCGGCTCGGCCTACAACATTCCGACCGCGCTCAGGTTCAGGGGGGCGCTCGACTTGGCTGCCGTGCAACGCAGCTTCGAGACGCTGATTCAACGCCATGAAGCCCTGCGCACGACCATTGGCGAGGAAGATGGCCAACTGATGCAGGTCATCCACCCGAGCCTGCCGTTCCAGTTGGCCCGCCAGGCCCTGGGGGCAGTGGACGAGCAGGCTTTGCAGGCGCAGGTTGCGTGGGAAGTTCAGCAGCCGTT
Organism: Pseudomonas sp. Leaf58; assembly: GCF_003627215.1. Taxonomy (NCBI): domain Bacteria; kingdom Pseudomonadati; phylum Pseudomonadota; class Gammaproteobacteria; order Pseudomonadales; family Pseudomonadaceae; genus Pseudomonas; species Pseudomonas sp. Leaf58. The sequence goes on along the minus strand of NZ_CP032677.1, from coordinate 3,964,126 downwards.
CGACCTGGTCCATGGGCCGCTGTTGCGGGTGAAATTGCTGGAGCTGGTGCAGGATGAGCATGTGTTGGTGCTCACCTTGCACCATATCGTTGCTGATGGCTGGTCGATGCCATTGCTCATCGATGAATGGGTGCGCCTTTATGAGGGCTATAGCCAAGGCCGTGAGGTGGTGCTGGCCGAACTGCCGATCCAGTACGCAGATTATGCGATCTGGCAGCGTGCCTGGATGGACGCCGGCGAGCGCGAACGGCAGTTGGCGTACTGGACGGCGCAGCTCGGTGATGATCACCCGGTGTTGGAGTTGAGCACTGACAGGCCGCGCCCGGCGCTGCAAAGCTACCGGGGCGAGCGGGTCAACGTTGAGCTTGGCGAGGCGTTGAGCCAGTCCCTCAAACAGCTGGCGCAGCGCCAGGCGGCGACACCCTTCATGCTGCTACTGGCGAGTTTCCAGGTGCTGTTGCACCGTTACTCTGGGCAGGCCGAGGTGCGCGTGGGTGTGCCCATCGCCAACCGTAACCGGGTAGAGACCGAGCGGCTGATCGGCTTTTTCGTCAACACCCAGGTGATGCGCGCCGAATTCGACACGCAGCTGACCTTTACCGAGCTGTTGGCGCAAGTGCGGCAACGAGCCTTGGACGCGCAGGTGCATCAGGACCTGCCATTCGAACAGCTGGTCGATGCCTTGCAGCCTGAGCGCAGCCTGAGCCACAGCCCGTTGTTCCAGGTGATGTACAACCATCAGACCCGAGGCAAGGGTGAGCGCCGCAGCTTGCCTGGCCTGGAGGTGGAGAGCCTGCAATGGAACGTGCATGCAGCGCAGTTCGACCTCACGCTGGACAGCTTCGAGCATGAGCAGGGCATCAGCGCCACACTGACCTTTGCAACCGACCTGTTCGATGCCTCGACCATCCAGCAGATGGCGCGGCACTGGCTGAACCTGCTGCACGGCATCGTCGCCAACCCTGGCCAGCGGGTGGCCGAGCTGCCATTACTGGATGACGGTGAGCGGCAGCAGATCGTGCAGGGCTGGAATGACACCCAGGCGGCATACCCGGACGAGCGCGGCATTCATCAGCTGATCGAAGCCCAGGTAGTCGCCACCCCGCATGCCCCGGCGCTGGTATTCGGCGAGCAGACCCTGACCTATGCCGAGCTCAATCGCCGCGCCAACCGCCTGGCGCACTGCTTGCGCCAGCAGGGCGTGGGCCCGGACGTGCTGGTGGGTATCGCCATGGCGCGCAGCCTGGAGATGGTCGTCGGCCTGCTGGGCATCGTCAAGGCCGGCGGCGCCTATGTGCCGCTGGACCCGGAATACCCCCAGGACCGCCTGCGCTACATGTTCGAGGACAGCGGCATTGCCTTGCTGCTGACCCAGTCACACCTGCGCGAAGCCCTGCCGATTCCGAGCGGCCTGCGCAGCCTGGACCTGGACACCGAGCGCCTCGACGGCTACAGCGATGCCAACCCGAACATCGACGTGGCGCCGCTAAACCTGGCCTACGTGATCTACACCTCCGGCTCCACCGGCCGCCCGAAAGGCGCCGGCAACAGCCACCAGGCGCTGGTCAACCGGCTGTGGTGGATGCAGAAGGCCTATGGGCTGGACGCCAGCGACAGCGTGCTGCAGAAAACCCCGTTCAGCTTCGACGTGTCGGTGTGGGAGTTCTTCTGGCCGCTGATGACCGGCGCGCGCCTGGTCGTGGCCCAGCCGGGGGCGCACCGCGATCCGCAGCTGCTGGTGGAAACCATCAACCACTACGGCATCAGCACGCTGCACTTCGTGCCATCGATGCTGCAGGCGTTCATGACCCACGAAGCAGTGGAGAGCTGCCGCAGCCTCAAGCGCGTAGTGTGCAGCGGTGAAGCGCTGCCCGCCGAGCTGGCCCGGCACACCTTGCAACGCCTGCCCGCGGTGGGCCTGTACAACCTGTACGGCCCGACCGAAGCGGCGATCGACGTTACCCACTGGACCTGCCAGGCGGACGAAAGCATCAGCGTGCCGATCGGCCAGCCGATCGACAACCTGAAGACCCATATCCTCGACGCCAGCCTGCAACCGGCGGTGCGCGGCAGTGCCGGTGAGCTGTACCTCGGTGGCGTTGGCCTGGCGCGTGGTTATCACCAGCGCCCGGCGCTGACCGCCGAACGCTTCGTGCCAGACCCGTTCAGCGCCCACGGCGGGCGCCTGTACCGCACTGGCGACCTGGCGCGCTACCGCGCCGATGGCGTGATCGACTACGCCGGGCGCATCGACCACCAGGTGAAAATCCGCGGCCTGCGCATCGAGCTGGGCGAGATCGAAGCGCGCCTGCTGGAACTGCCGAGCGTGCAGGAAGCGGTGGTGCTGGCCCAGGACGGGCCGAGTGGCAAGCAACTGGTGGGCTATGTGGTGCCTGCCGACAGCACGCAAGACGAAGGCGCAGTGCGCGACAGCCTGCGCGAAGCCCTGAAGGCTAGCCTGCCGGACTACATGGTGCCGGCGCACCTGTTGCTGCTCGACAAGCTGCCAGTGACGCCGAACGGCAAGCTGGACCGCAAGGCCCTGCCACAGGCGGATGCCAGCCAATTGCAGGGCGAGTACATCGCCCCGCAGAGCGCGCTGGAGCAGCAAATCGCGGCGATTTGGGCGGATGTATTGAAGTTAGAGCGGGTCGGCCTGAGCGACAACTTCTTCGAGTTAGGCGGCGACTCGATCATCTCGTTGCAGGTGGTTAGCCGTGCACGCCAGGCGGACATACGGTTTACCCCCAAGCAGCTATTGCAGCATCAGACCGTGCAGGGCCTGGCCTCGGTCGCCCGGCGCAGCGAAGTTCAAGCGCTGGAGCAGGGCGCGGTCAGCGGGCCTCTGCCACTGATTCCGGTGCAGCAGTGGTTCTTCGAACAGGCGCTTGCCGTACGTGACCACTGGAACCAGTCGGTGCTGCTCGAGCCTCGCCAGGCACTGGATGCACGCTTGTTGAGCATGGCGCTGGGCAACCTGCATGCACATCACGATCTGCTGCGTCTCAATGCCTGGCAGCGTGATGGCCACTGGCAAGCCGCGATTGGCGCGCCGGTATCGACCGAGCTGCTGTGGGTACGTGAATGCGCTGATGGCGAGGCGCTGGAGCGCTTGGCTGGTCAGGCCCAACGCAGCTTGAGCCTGGCTCAGGGGCCACTGTTGCGCACCGTCCTGGCAACGCTGGCAGACGGCAGCCAACGGCTGCTGCTGGTCATTCATCACCTGGTAGTGGATGGCGTGTCATGGCGGATTCTGCTCGAAGACCTGCAACAGGCCTACCAGGCGCTGGCCCTCGGGCAGCCTGCGCGGCTGCCGGCCAAGACCAGTTCATTCAAGGCTTGGGCCGAACAGCTACAGGCCTACGCCGCCAGCCCAACGCTGCAACATGAGCTGCACTACTGGCGTGATCAACTAACAGACGCCAGCGACGCCTTGCCTTGCGATCACCCACACGGCGAAAACCGCCAGAAGCATGCTGCAACCGTCAGCACCCGCCTGGACCCAGCCTGGACCCGCAAGTTGTTGCAACAGGCACCCGCGGCTTACCGTACGCAGATCAACGACCTGCTGTTGACCGCGTTGGCCCGTGTGGTCAGCCGTTGGACCGCGCAGCCGCAGGTGCTGGTGCGCCTGGAAGGCCATGGCCGCGAAGACCTGTTCGACGGTATCGACCTGAGCCGCACGGTGGGTTGGTTCACCAGCATGTACCCGGTCAAATTGAGCCCACAGCCGGAGCTGGCAAGCTCGATCAAGACGATCAAGGAGCAACTGCGCGCTGTACCCAACAAGGGGCTTGGCTACGGTGTGCTGCGTTACCTGGCGGCTGGCGAAGGGCAGGAGAGCCTGGCAGCGCTGGCCAAGGGCGCGATCGTCTTCAATTACCTGGGGCAGTTCGACGGTAGCTTCGACCAGCAGGCCAGTCTGTTCAAACCGGCCAAGGAGAGCGCTGGCCAGAACCAGGATGAGGACGCGCCGTTGAGTGGCCTGCTGGCGCTGAACGGCCAAGTGTATGGCGGCGAGCTGACACTGGGCTGGACGTTCAGCCGTGAGGTCTTCGACCCTGCGACCATCCAGCACCTGGCCGATGCCTATGCAGAGGAACTCCAGGCCTTGATCGGCCATTGCTGCCAGGCTAACACCCGGGGCCTCACGCCATCGGACTTCCCCTTGGCCCGCCTGAACCAAGTGCAACTGGACTGCCTGCCGGTACCCGCTGCACAAATAGCCGACATCTACCCGCTGTCGCCGATGCAGCAGGGCATGCTGTTCTACACCTTGCAGGAGTCTGAAGCCGCGCTGTACATCAACCAGACGGCAGTCGATGTACAGGGCCTGGACATCGACCGTTTCGTCGCGGCCTGGAACCAGGTGATTGCCCGCCACGACATCCTGCGCACGGTCTTCCTGACATCGGCCCAGTGGGCCGAGCCGCTGCAGGTGGTGTTACATCAGGCCCGTCTGCCGCTGCGCGTGCTCGACTGGTGTGGGCGTAAGGTGAGCAGCGACGCCTTGCAGGCGCTGGCAACCGGAGATGCCGTCGAAGGCTTCGATCTGGCCTGTGCGCCGTTGATGCGGTTGACCGTGGTTCAACTGGATGAGCAGCGCCTGCACCTGATCTGGTCGCGCCATCACATCCTCATGGATGGCTGGAGCAATTCGCGGTTGCTGGGTGAGGTGTTGCAGGTTTATCACGGCCGGCCTGTCAACCATGCGGGGGGGCGCTTTGGCGACTACATACGTTGGCTCGGCGAACAGCCGATGGGCAAGTTGGAGCAGTTCTGGCGCGCGCAACTGCAGGCCCTGGAGGGCCCGACGCTGTTGGCCGACAGTGTTACCCCGCAAGCGGACGGCAAGCTTTCCGGCCACCATGCGCTGTACCTGCGTTGGGATGCGCAGCGCACGCAACTGCTGCGTGACCAGGCCCGGCGCCTGAGGGTCACCCCCAATACCTTGGTCCAGGCCGCCTGGCTGTTGCTGCTGCAACGCTACACCGGCCAGGCCACCGTGTGCTTCGGCGCCACGGTGGCCGGGCGCCCTGCCAGCCTGGCGGGTGCAGACGAGATGCTGGGGCTGTTCATCAATACGTTACCGGTGGTGCAGGCACCGCAACCCCAGCATATTGTCAGCGACTGGTTGCATCAGCTGCAGCAGTACAACCTGGAGCTGCGCGACCACGAGCACGCGGCGCTGGCCGATGTGCAACGCTGGGCCGGGCGGCCAGGGCAAGCGCTGTTCGACAGCATCGTGGTGTTCGAGAACTACCCGGTTGACGACCGCTTGCGCGAGGGCGGCGGAGGCACGTTGCGCTTTGGCGAAGTACGCAATCGCGACGTCACCAACTATGCCATGGACCTGGCCGTTCAATTGGGCGACACCTTTTCGGTGGAGTTCCTGTACCTGCGCAACCGCTTTAGCGAAGCCGCTGTCGAGTGCTTGCGCGGCAGTTTCGAAAGCCTGCTGAGTGCCATGCTAGACAACCCCCAGGCCACGCTGGGCAGCCTGGGCATGCTGACGCCGCTGCAGGTACGGCAGGCCGACCTGCGCAACCAGCTGGCCGCACCTGGTTGCGAGCAGCCGCTGCTCGCCGCGCGTATCGCCGGGTATGCCCGTGAGCGCGGTGAGGCCGTGGCGGTGATCTGTGGCGGCCAACAGTTGACCTATGCCCAACTGGACGCGCGCGCCAACCGTCTTGCCCAGCACTTGATCGCCCAGGGCGTACGCCCGGAAACCTGCGTAGGTATCGCCCTGGAACGGTCGGTAGAGGTGATCGTGGCCTTCCTGGCGGTGATGAAGACCGGCGCCGCTTATGTCCCCTTGGATATCGACTACCCGCAGGAACGCCTGCAGTGGATCGTCGAGGATTCGGCGATGCACCTGCTGGTCACCAGCAGCAGCCTGCGCCAGCGCTTTACCCAGGTAACGCAGTGCGTCGAACTCGACCAGCAAGCGCTGGACCATTTGCCAGCAACCGTACCTGAACAGCACGCCTGCGCGGATAACCTGGCCTACCTTATCTACACCTCGGGCTCTACCGGCAAGCCCAAAGGCGTGGCGGTGAGCCACGGCCAGATTCGCATGCACTGCCGGGCAATTGCCGGCCTGTACGAGATGGACCTGCAGACCCGCGAGCTGCTGTTCATGTCGTTCGCCTTCGACGGCGCCCAGGAGCGCTGGCTGTCGACGTTGTCCGCGGGCGGTTGCCTGGTGGTGCGCGACAACCGGCTGTGGACGGCCGAGGAAACCTGGCAGACCTTGCATGCGCAGCGCATCGATATCGCCTGCTTCCCGCCGGCCTACCTGCAACAGTTGGCCGAATTCGCCGAACGCCAGCAGCAACCCGCGCCTGCGGTGCGGGTGTACTGCTTTGGCGGCGATGCGGTACCGGATGCCTTGTTCGAACAGGTCAAGCGCACGCTGCGTCCGCGCTGGTTGACCAACGGCTACGGGCCGACGGAAACCGTGGTCACGCCGCTGCTGTGGAAAGTGCCCGCGCAGCAAACCTGTGGGGCGGTGTATGCGCCGATCGGTAACCGCGTGGGCGAGCGCACACTGCACGTGCTGGACCCGCACCTCAACCGGCTGCCCGATGGTGTGGCCGGTGAGCTTTACATCGGCGCAGAGGGTGTGGCGCGTGGCTATTACCAGCGCGCGGCACTCACGGCGGAGCGTTTCGTGGCCGACCCGTTTACCCAGGGTGGCCGCCTGTACCGCACCGGCGACCGGGTGCGTCGCCGCGCCGATGGCGTCATCGACTTCCTCGGGCGGTTGGACAACCAGCTGAAGATTCGGGGGTTCCGCATCGAACCTGGGGAAATCGAGGCCCGTCTGCGCAACCTGGCTGGGGTGCGCGATGCCGTGGTGGTGGCGCGTGACATCAGTACGGGCAAGCAACTTGTCGGTTATGTGGTGACGGCCAGCACCGATATCCGTGCCGAGCACTTGCGCGATGCTTTACGCGCCGACCTGCCGGACTACATGGTGCCGGCACAGCTGGTGCTGATGCCGGCGCTGCCGCTCACGCCCAACGGCAAGATCGATCGCAATGGCCTGCCGGCACCGGAGTTCGCTACAGGGCGGGCGTGGGTGGCCCCGCGCAATGCCATCGAGCAGGCGCTGGCGGAGATCTGGCAACAAGTGCTGGAGGTGGAGCAGGTGGGGGTCGATGACAACTTCTTCGAACTGGGTGGGGACTCGCTGCGCGTGCTGAAGATGTTGTCCAAGGTGCGTGCCCGCGAGGATTTGCCTATCGAACTGAAACTGCGTGATGTGATTGCCCGGCCGACCATCGCCGAGTTGTCGGGTTATGCCGCTAACGACGCCAGCCTGGACCCGCTGTTGCTGCTCAGCAGCCGAGTGAACGCAAGTACGCCGCTGTTCTGCCTGCATGCCGGGTTCGGCACGGTGTTCGATTACGAGCCATTGGCGCGCCGGCTGGACGGCCGTTGCACGGTTTATGGCCTGCAATGCCGGATGCTGTTGGATCATGCCTGGGTGGACGATTCGCTCGAAACGATGGCTATCGATTACGCACAATACATTCGTCAGAAGCAACCCGAAGGCCCTTATCAGCTGGCCGGTTGGTCGCTTGGCGGCACCTTGGCGGTGTTGGTGGCCAAAGAGTTGGAAAGCCAGGGGCAGCGGGTTGCCGTGCTGGCCTTGGTGGACAGCTTTGTACCCTCGGCCGGGCAGGCCGTGCAACAGGGGGACTGGAGTGCCGACCTGCGCGGCTTCCTGGCAGTGATTTTTGGGGTGTCGGCTGATGCCCTGGCCCTGCCGGCGGTAACGCCAGGCAGTGCTCAGGAGGCCCTGGAACGCGTGATCGAAACGGCACGTGCCAGCCAGGCTGCAGCGTCGGCCTATGCCGAGATTGGCAACGCTGAGCTGGCGCAGACCTTTGTCGTGGCCATGAAGCTCAAGGACCTGTCGCGGCAGTTGCGCCAGCTACCGGCTACCGAGGCAGCCGCGAGTTGCTGGTGGGCGGGAGAGGGCGCGCACGTGGGGAGCATTGCAGGTAGCTGCCAGGACATCGGTGTCGATGCGGGGCACTATGACATCCTTGAGCATGCGGATGTCCTTGAGGGGATGACTGCCAGGCTGTTGCTGGCAGACACGGTCAGCCAGTAAACCCGCCTTGAACATGCAGACAGTGCAGGCATGAAAACGGCGACCCTGAGGTCGCCGTTTTCATTTCTCCGATCAGAAATCGTAGCGCAGGTTCAGCGTCGCGTTTCGCGGCGCGCCATAGTGGCCATAGTTACCGGCCAGGCCCGCGTAGTACTTCTTATCGAACAGGTTGTCCACGTTCAGCGTGGCGGCCAGGTGCTCGCTGATCTTGTAGCGGGCCATCAGGCTGGCCACGGCATAGTCTTCCTGGGTTATACGGGTGCTGTAGCGGGTGGCCAAGGATTGCTCGGAGTTCCAGTTGACCCCACCACCGACGGTCAGGCGCTCCCATTCGCCGGGCAGGCGATAGGTGGTCCACAGGCGGAACGTATCCAGCGGCAATTGCGAGGTCATGCGCGTGCCGTTGGCATCCTCCGTGCGTGAATGGCTGTAACCGGTATGCAGTTCCAGCCCGCGCGCCACTTCGCCGGACAATTCAAGGTCAATACCCTTGGTTTCGGCACCGCTTACCGCGCGGTAAGCCGTGGAGTTAGGCACGCCCGGTACACCGAAACCGGTGTCTTCCTCGGCAAGGTTGTCGCGCTTGATCAGGTAGATCGCAGCGCTGGTGTTCAGGCGGCCATCGTAGAACTCACCTTTCCAGCCCATTTCATAGTTCTGCCCAATGACCGGGTCAAGCACTTTGCCGGTACGGTCGCGGCTGGTCTGGGGCTTGAAGATATCGGTGTAGCTGGCGTACACCGATTGCTCAGCGGTCAGGTCGTAGATCAGACCGGCATAGGGTGTTACTTCTCCGCGCTCCTGCAAGTGCGAGGGGTTGCCGGCGCCAGTGGTCAACACGACTTGGTCGGAGTCTGAACGGTAACTGGTGGTGCGGGCACCGAGGATCATGTGCAGGTCGTCGGTGAAGTTGAGCCGGGTGGCAATGAAGTAACCGGTCTGGCGGACGAACAGGTCATAGTCCAGCAAAGGCGAATAGCTGCCAGGTTGCGGTATGCGGTTGCCCCAGGTGTAGAAGTTGAAGTCGACGGCACCGGCCGTTCCAGTGAAGTGGTTGTTTTCATAATCCATGTAGTCGAAGCCGGTGACCAGTTCATGGGTCTGGCCTAACAGCTCGAAAGGCCCCTGCAGTGTGACGTTCATGCCACGTTGAACCTGGTGGGCATCGACTTGCAGCAGGTCGGACTTGGCATTGCCGGTGGCCTGGTCGAGCGTGGATACCCCCGCACCGGTGCGGTAGAACGCCGACAGCGAGTCGCGATCGACATCCATGTAGTTGCCCGCCACTTTCAACTGCCAGCCATGACCCAGCTCTTGGTCCAGGCCGAAGGAGTAGTTCTTGGTGGTGTAATCTTCATACATCCAGCGCGGGCCAGAGCTGGTCGAGCGGGAGAAATTGGTGGGTTGGCCATTGCTGAAAAACAGCGGCACGCCCGGTGCCCCGTTGGCGTCGTAGGTTTGGTAGTCCATGCCCAAACGCACGGTGGTAGTGTCGGTCAGGTCTGCCTCGAGCACGCCGTAGACCAGGTCACGGTCCTGGCTGTACCAATCCATGTAGCTCTGGTTGCTCTGCTTGGCAGCCACCAGGCGGCCTCGCAGCTTGCCGCTTTCGATCAGCGGGCCGGACACGTCGGCCTCGGTGCGGTAGTAGTCCCACGAGCCCACTCCAGCCTGCACATAGGACTGGAATTCACGCGTGGGGCGCTTGCGCACCATGTTGACCACACCGTTGGGCTCGCCGGCGCCGGTCATCAGGCCAGTGGCGCCGCGCACGATTTCGATGCGGTCGAACATGGCCATGTCCATCAGGGTGTTGGGCATGTTGCGCGTCAGATAGTCCTGCGTGGTGTTCACCCCATCAAGCTGGTAGGTGCTGATTTCCGAGCCGCGCGAATAGATGTGAAAGCGCTCGCCACCGTCCTGGGACATGGTGATGCCCGGGTTCTGCTTGAGCACGTCGGTAATGGTCGCCAGGTGCTGGTCGTCCATTTGCTGGCGGGTGATGACGCTGATGCTTTGCGGTGTTTCGCGAATCGACAGGTTCATGCGCGTGGCGGTGCTGGTCACGCCGGTGGTGTAGGACCCTGTGCCTTCGGTAGTGGCGCCCAGGCCCACGCTATTGACGTTGGTCGCCGAAAGCTCGACCTGGCCGTCCTTTGCGGCAGAACCCGCTGTGATGGTCACGCTGTTGCCGTCGATCTGGTAACGCAGCCCGCTACCACCGAGCAGGATGCGCAGTGATGTAGCAAGGTCGTGGCGCCCTTTCAGTGCGGCGGAACGCAGGCCGCCGATATCTTCTGGGCTGTACAGCAGCTGGGTATCGGTTTGCTTGGCCAGAGCCTGTAACGCCGAATTCATCGACTGCGCGGGAATGTCCAATGTCCACTCCTGTGCCTGCACCTGGGCTACTAGCGCAGCGGACATCGCCAGGCCCAGGCCGGCGCGTGTCAGCGCGCGCTGGGGGCGAAGGGAATGACGGATCAGTAATGCTTTGGCGAGCGGGTTGAGCGGGCCGGGAAGGGACTTGGACATCTATTGCGGTCTCGTTGGCAGAGGGGTTTTTTCTATGTCAGCTATAGGACGCAGCACCTGTGAAAAACCGGAACGATTCTTATTGGCGGCTTTTTTAGCGGGTGCTGCGTTAACCGCGTCACACCTTCACAGCGCGCGTGCTACGCGAAAGCCGAGGAAGTCACCACGCGTGGTTTTGAGGCGGTCGTTGCGGTTGGCCGAGCGGGAGAAAATCGGCGGCTCGCCCCAGTCATTGCCACGCATGTGCGCGCGGATGCAGGTCGGGTCTTGGACCCAGGCGCTGCCGTCACTGGGGGCGCCCTCGTAGCTGTCGTGGTAGCAGTCGGCGACCCATTCGTAGACATTGCCGTGCATGTCGTACATGCCGAAGGCATTGGGCGGGTAGCTGCCCACCGGGGCGCTGAAGGCATAACCGTCCTTGGGGCCGTAGGTGTTGGCGTGCTGGCTGATCTCGTACTTGCCCGGTGCGTCGAAGGGGAACGGGAATGGGCCGCTGGAGCCGCCGCGGGCGGCGTATTCGCGTTCCGCCTCGCTGACCATGCGATAGGGCTTGCCGGTGGTCTTGGCCAGCCACTGGGTGTAGGCCTGCACTTCGTCGTAGTCCACGCATACCGCCGGTTGGCGGGGGCCTTGCGGGTAACTGGGCTTGCTGGCCTCGCACCAGCGACCGGGGCGGTCGTCGCCACTTTTGATGACGGTGCCGGTGGCCTTGATGTAGGCGTCCAGTTCGGCGGCGGTGACCGGGTAGCGGCTCATGGCGAAGGGCTTGGCGAAGGTCACGGTATGCAGCGGGCCTTCGTCGGGCTGGCGACCGACTTCGTCGTCGGGGGCGCCCATCACATAGCTGCCGGCGGGCAGCACGACCATCTCGGGGCAGTCCTTGCAGTCTTTGAACACCTCGCCTGGCTTGGCGGCGTGGGCGTAGGCGCTGACCAGCAGCAGGCAGGTGACCTGGGCTGGCCGGTAGAGCCAGGTGGAAACGTTCATCGGCGGTCCTCGGGAAGGGTGAATGCGGGCTGCGTTTCGCATTCAGACGAGTTGGGGCGGTGAAAAATTAGCCAGTGGATGTTCAAGCGCCGCGCCTACACGGGATCGTGTCTGGCGGGGGAGGTTGCCTGGCAGGAAGTACCGGGCTATATTCCAGGCCACTGTTCTCTTCCTGAAGACCTGCTCATGCCAGCCAGCCCTTCCACCACCTGCTTTGCCATCGCGCCAGTCGCGGGCATGGTCGTGCGTGGCAGCCAGCAGCCGGCCATGATCAGTCACGCTCCACCACCACCTGTCAGTGGCGTCGTAGGCGGCGTAGCTCCGCCTCCTTGCGTGGTCGTACTGGGCTGAACGGCTTCTAGGCCGCCCCCTTTCGCACACGCAACCTACTGAACACGGTCGGCGACTTCCCACACTGAAGCGCACGCCCTCCGTTTGGCTTTTTCGCCTTACATCAGGTGGCAATACATGTCTGTCTTTAACAAAGCATCCGTGGCCTCGGCGGCCACTACCAGCCTGTTCGTCCTGCTGTGGAGCAGCGGCGCGATCGTCTCCAAGCTGGGCCTGGCACAGGCCAGCCCGTTCGCCTTCCTGCTGTTGCGCTCGGCCCTGGCCCTGGCCGGCCTACTGCTGATCGGCCCGCTGCTGGGGCTGCGCTGGCCACGCCGGCGTGGGGCCGTCCTGCGTGCCCTGGGCACTGGCTGTGTGCTGCTTGGCGCCTACCAGATCTTCTACCTGCTGGCACTCAACACCCATGTCACCCCCGGCGTGATGGCCACGGTGATGGGGGTACAACCGATCCTCACCGTGGTGCTGATGGAGCGCCAGCGCTCGTGGAGCCGCTTGTTCGGCTTGGGCTTGGGGCTGGGTGGCTTGATCATGGTGGTTTACCAGGGCATCAACCTGGGCGGGGTGTCGCTGGCGGGCATGCTGTTCGCCCTGCTGGCGCTGGCCAGCATGACGCTGGGCTCGATCCTGCAGAAGCGCATCACCGACAACCCTATGGGCACGTTGCCGCTGCAGTACCTGGCCGGCTTTGCCCTGTGCGCACTGTTCGCGCCGCTGCAGCCGCTGCAGGTGCAGTGGAGCGGTAGTTTTGTCGGCGCGCTGCTGTGGATGGGCCTGGTGGTCTCGCTGCTGGCGACCCTGCTGCTGTACCGGCTGATCGCCAAGGGCAACCTGGTCAATGTCACCAGCCTGTTCTACTTGGTGCCGGCAGTGACCGCGGTGATGGACTTGATGATCTTCGGTAACCGCCTGGCACCGCTCAGCCTGCTGGGCATGGGGCTGATCGTGGTCGGCTTGCTGTTCGTGTTCCGCAAGCCCGTCGCGCGCCCGGCCGAGGCCTGAGGCTTAGCGGAACTCTTCGGGGATGGCGTGGCGCAGTACGCCTTCCTCGAAGTCCAGCAGGCCGGCTTCGCGCTGGGTGAGCAGGTAGTACAGCAAGGTGTCGAGCGAGCGCTGCGGCGGGAGCTCGACCGCCAGCATCTTCACTGCCTGCTCGGTTTCGCAATTGCAGCCGAAGTCCAGCAAGGCCGCGCGTACCTGGTCCAGGGTTTCCGGCGGTTTGACGACCACCCGGAACACCGAGCTGCCGCTGCTGCTGCGTAGTTCGGTGAACCAGGTTTCGCCGGCTTGTTCATGGGTGCCGATGACGTCGCCCGGGGCGATGCCGTAGACATGGAAGGGAATGTTGTCGACGGCATAGCCGCCTGCCACGGCCTTTGCCCACAGCCCCTCGACCGAGGCCGGTGGGTAGCCGTTTGCGTCCTGTTCCAGGCGGAACAGGACCTTTTTGTACGCGCTGTCCATCGTGTACCCCCTTCAGCTACGCGCTGGGCGCAGCACCAGCCACAATGCCATGCCAATCAGCAGGCCGCCGTACAGGTGCGCCATCGACAGCGGTTCGTCCAGCAGCCACGCCCCCCACAATACGCCGAATACCGGAATCAGAAAGGTCACGGTACTGGCCTTGACCGGGCCGATTTCTTCCAGCAGGCGGAAGTACAGGATGTAAGCGAATGCCGTACACAGCAGGCCCAGGCCCAGCAGCGACAGCCACACCTGCCAGCCGCCCCAGCTGGCGGGCGGCTGGCTCAGTGCGCTCCAGGCGAACAGCGGGCTCAGCATCAGGGTGGCGCCGAGCATGCTGCCCAGTGCCGACAGGCGGCTGTCCAGGCCGCTGACCCAACGGCGCGCGAGGAAGCCGGCAAAGCCGTAGCAGGTGGTGGCCGCCAGGCAGGCGAGCGCGCCTTGCAACAGGGCCATGTCCAACGCCACCGGCCCGGCGCCGCTGAGGATGCCGACGCCGAACAGGCCCAGGAAGATGCCGCAGAGCTTGGCCAGGGTCATCGGTTCGCGGAAGAACAGCACGCCGACCAGCACGCCCATCAGCGGTGTAGTGGCGTTGAAAATGGCTGAGTAGCCGGCCGGCAGCACTTGGGCGGCGACGGAATAGAAGGTGGCGGGGATGCCGGAGTTGATCATGCCCAGCACCAGGCAGGCGCCGAGCTTGCCCTGGAAGTCCCAGCGTACACGGGCGGCGGCGAGCAGCGCGACCAGGCCCAGGCAGGCGATGGACACGCGCAGGAACGCGGTCGGCACCGTGCCCAGCTCGGGGGCGATGATACGCATGAACAGAAAGCTCGCCCCCCAGACGGCGGCAAGGGTCAACAGGCGGGCTAGGGCGATGGGGCTCACAACGGTCTCCGGGGTAGGGCAGGGGCGCGAGTGTACGCCAGGGGGCGGGGGGATTCTTGTGCTTTCTTGCGCTGTAAACCTGCTTTGGCCCAATCGCCGGCAAGCCAGCTCCCACAGGATCACCGCAGGGCTGAATACTGTGGAGTACTTGTGGGAGCTGGCTTGCCGGCGATTGGGACAGTACAGCCACCGAAAAACCCAAGGGACGGCTAAGCTCTGTATTTCGCCCAGCACCCGAGGCCCCCCGCATGCCCCAGCCCTGGCCCGCCGTCGAAATCGCCCGGATGATCCTCGCCGGCTTCGACGATTACCGCGACCACTTCCAGCGCATCACCCTCGGTGCTCGCCAGCGCTTCGAGCAGGCGCGCTGGCAGGATATCCAGCGCGCCGCCGCCGCACGTATCAACCTCTATGAAGAAAAGGTCGCGGAGGTCAACGGCTGGCTACGCCAGGGCTTTGCCGAAGACGTGCTGCTGGCCGTTGAGCAATGGCCGCTGGTGAAGAACGCCTACATCCACCTGATCGACCCGCGGCTGGACGACGAGCTGTCCGAGACCTGGTACAACTCGCTGTTCTGCAGCTTGTTCAGCCACGACCTGATCAGCGATGGCTGCATGTTCATCCACACCACCCGGCCCTCCCTGCGCAGCCGCGAGCGCGCCGCGCAAACCCGCACCTACCGGCCAGACGCTGGGCTCAAGGGCCTGCTGCGGGCGGTGTTCACCGATTACCCGTTCGATGTGCCCTACGGCGACCTGGAAGGCGACCTGACGCGCTTGGAAGAACACCTGCGCGATTGCCTGCCCGACTGGGTGTGCAAGGACCCGTCCCTGGCGGTGGAGCTGTTTTCGCCGGTGCTGTACCGCAACAAGGGCGCCTACCTGGTCGGCCGGCTATTCAACAGCGATGAGCAGTGGCCGCTGGTAATCCCGCTGCTGCACCGTGAAGGGCACGGCATCGAGGCCGATGCACTGATCACCGACGAGGCTGAGGTGTCGATCATCTTCTCCTTCACCCGTTCGTACTTCATGGTCGATGTGCCGGTGCCGGCGGAGTTCGTCAACTTTCTCAAGCGCATTTTGCCGGGCAAGCACATTGCCGAGCTGTACACCTCCATCGGCTTCTACAAGCATGGCAAGTCGGAGTTTTACCGGGCGCTGATCAACCACCTGGCCAACAGCGACGACCGCTTCATCATGGCGCCCGGGGTGCGCGGCATGGTCATGAGCGTGTTCACCCTGCCGGGCTTCAACACCGTGTTCAAAATCATCAAGGACCGCTTTGCGCCGTCGAAGACGGTCGACCGCGCCACGGTGATCGACAAGTACCGGCTGGTGAAAAGTGTCGACCGCGTCGGGCGCCTGGCCGATACCCAGGAGTTCGCCGACTTTCGCTTCCCGCGCAGCAAGTTCGAGGCGGAGTGCCTGGCCGAACTGCTGGAGGTGGCGCCATCGACCGTGGCGCTGGAGGGCGACACGGTGTTGATCCGCCACTGCTGGACCGAGCGGCGCATGACGCCGCTTAACCTGTACCTGGAGCAGGCCAGCGAGGGCCAGGTGCTGGAGGCGCTGGAGGATTACGGCCTGGCCATCAAGCAGCTGGCAGCAGCGAACATCTTCCCTGGCGACATGCTGCTGAAGAACTTTGGCGTTACCCGGCATGGCCGGGTGGTGTTTTACGACTATGACGAAATCAGTTTTTTGACCGAGGTAAACTTCCGCCACATCCCACCGCCACGTTACCCGGAAGACGAGATGTCGGGCGAGCCGTGGTACTCGATTGGGCCGCATGACATGTTTCCTGAGGAGTTCCCGCCGTTCCTGTTTGCCGATATCGGCCAGCGGCGATTGTTCAGCCGGTTGCATGGGGAGCTGTATGACGCGGATTACTGGAAGGGGTTGCAGGCGGCGATACGCGAGGGGAAGGTGATCGATGTGTTCCCGTATCGGCGCAAGGTGCGGTGATCTTGTTTTAGCAAGCCTGCGGAGAGGCGGGGCCTGCTGTTCACCGTCACCCCTTCAAACACTTCATCTCACTGAAATCCGTGCGCACCTTGCTCAACCGCTCCTGCAAAAACCGCCGCTGCTGCGGGGTGCTCTGCTGCACCAGGTCCACCAGCAAGCTGCGTGCCTGTTGTTCGGTATTCTGAAACGCCGCCCGGTACGCTGGCGTCCACAAACTTTCCTTGCGCTGCAGCAACGTTGCCAGGCGCGGCTCGAAGCTGGCGTCGTTACGCTGGTTCATCGCCAGCAGCAGTTGCTGCTGCCAGTGAGCACGGTTGGCGATCGATTCGCGGTTCTGGTCGCCCAACGCCTGGGACCAGGCCTGCACCCGCTGCTGCTGCACCGAGGTCAGCTCGCCAAACCACGGGGTGAGGCGTTTTTCCATGCGTTCGGCGCGGCGCGCAATCTGTTTGGACAACGGCGTGTCCAGATAAAGTTTCTGCCGTTCGTTGATGTCGTCGCGGAACGCGTCGCGCATCTCCGCCACCTGGGCGTCGCTCATGCCGCGCAGCAATTCAGTGGCTGATGGGGTGATTTCCTCGGCCACCCGGCCTATCGCCTCGCGGGCTTCGCGGGTGCGTTGCTGCAGGGCCTGGTCGGTCACCTGGCCGTCGGCGACCATGGCGCGCACCCGGTCCAGCCAGTCGAGATAGCCGGGCAGCTGGGTTTTGCAATGCCAGGCCAAGTGTTGGCGCAGCCGGTCGTCGAGCAAGGCCTTCTGCTCCCGGTTCATGGCCAGGTAGTCACCCAGTGACCACGGCACCAAGCGGTCGAGGTTGCGGTAGGCCAGGTCGATACGGCTGCAGGCGGCCAGTGCCAAGGCCAGGCCGATGGCGATGAGCAGGGCTTTGGGCAGGCGTAGCGGCATGTGCTGTTCCTTGCTGAGGCAGGCCAGACGGTAGACGCAAGGGGGAGGCTAGCGGTTCCACTGCATCAGCGGTCGGGCGGTGTGCTGGCTTCAGGTGTAGAATAGCCGCCTTGTCTTGAGGATCATCGGAAATGGCTCTGCTTGGGCGTTACAACAGTTTGCAAATCGTGAAACACGTGGACTTCGGCCTGTACCTGGACGGCGGCGCCGACGGCGAGATCCTGCTGCCCGGGCGCTACATACCGAAAAACGCCGAAACCGAAGTCGACGACTGGCTGAACGTGTTCATCTACCTGGACAGCGAAGACCAGCTGATCGCCACCACCGAGAAGCCCAAGGTGCAGGTCGGTGAGTTCGCCAGCCTTAAGGTCAAAGACATCAACGGTGCCGGTATTTTCCTGGACTGGGGCTTGTCCAAGGACCTGCTGATGCCGTACTCGGAAGAGGCCCGGCAGCTGAAGGTCGGCGATTACTGCGTGGTGCACGTGTACCTCGACAAGCGCACCCGTCGCATCACCGCCACCTCGCGCCTGGACCGTTACCTTGACCTCACCCCAGCCGACTACAAGGTGGGGCAACCGGTTGAACTGCTGGTGGCCGGCGAAACGCCGATGGGCTTCAAGGCCATCATCAACAACCGCCACTGGGGCCTGATCCACAAAAACGAGGTGTTCAAGTTCCTGCGTTCAGGCATGCACGAGAACGGCTTTATCAAGGAGCTGCGCCCGGACGGCAAGATCGCCTTGAGCCTGCAACCGGTGGGCGCGGCCCTGGCCGACAGCCTGCAGGAACAAATCATGGCGCGCCTGGAAGCCGAAGGCGGGGTGCTGGGGGTGTGCGACAAGAGCGACCCGGCGCTGATCAGCAAGCTGTTCAACGTCAGCAAGGGCAACTTCAAGAAAGCCATTGGCGGCTTGTTCAAGCAGGGCTTGATCGTCATCCATGACGATCGCATCGAAAAGGCCTGATCGGCTCAGGCCTGTACGAAGGTACGGAAGTCCAGCTGTTCGCCACCCGGGCGGGTGTCGCGCAGCAGCGAGTCGCGGTCGGCGCTGAGGGCCAGGCTGATGGTCGAACGGCGCTTGCCAGGCTTGCGCACTTCCATCTGCTCCAGGTGAGCCTTGAGGAAGTTGGTGGGCACCTTCAGGTGCTGCAGTTCATCGCTTTCTGGCGTGTGCAGCAACAAGTTGACCCAGTCGGCCTGGCCCTTGCCCAGCAGCGCCACCGGCACTTCGAACCACCACAGGTTGCGTTTGTTGTCCAGGATGGCGAACAGCGTATTGCTGCTGGTCAGCACCGGGCGGGCCAATGCTTGGTTGCGCCGGGCGATGGCGGCGGGTTTGTCGAGTTTCATGCAGGTTCCTGCGGGTTGACGCTATGAAGGCCTGCATTGTGAGGGGTGGCGGGTAGCGGGGCAAGGTTCGCACGCAATTCTGCCGCTCGGCTTATGGGCGAAAAATCCGTTGAAACTCCTGGCGAGGGCGGTTGGTCCACCGACTGTCGACACGGTCCACGTGTCTCCCATTGCAGGAGTTTTGCCATGAGCGGTACTAAAGACAAAGCGAAGGGGCTGGCCAACGAAGCGATCGGTAACATCAAGCAGGGCGTTGGCAAGGTGACCGACAACGACAAGCTGCGGGCCGAGGGCAAGGCGCAGGAGCTGAAAGGCGAGGGGCAGCAGATCAAGGGCGATGTGAAGGACGCGGTTAAAAAGCCTTGATGTGAGCTAGCCAGTACCGGCTTCTTCGCGGGCAAGCCCATGCCATAAGGGCGAGCTTGCTTGGGAAGAAGCCGGAACGGGCGTAAGTAAATTCTTGCTGCATGGCTGGGAGCAGTACAGCGCCGGCAGGGTCTATTAAACTTGTCTGTTGTATCGATCAAGCGGCGAAAGGAGACGCTATGATTTTCCCCGACCTGCGCGGCCTGCCCCTGCACCGCGTGCTGGTACGCACCGTCAAGGAATTCCTTGATGACGAGATGTCTACCTATGCCTCTGCGCTGGCGTATCAAGCGCTGTTCTCGCTGTTCCCTTTCCTGCTGTTTCTGATCGCCCTGATCGGTTTCCTGCACCTGCCGGATTTCTTTTCCTGGCTGCGCCTGCAATCCGAGCTGGTGCTACCGCCCCAGGCGCTGGAGCAGGTGAACCCAGTGATCGACCAGTTGCAGCAATCCAAAGGCGGGCTGCTGTCGGTCGGTATCGTGATTGCCCTGTGGACGGCCTCGGCCGGCGTGCGGCTGATGATGAGCGCGATGAACGCTGCCTATGACGTGCCCGAAGGCCGCCCGGTGTGGAAGCGCTTTCCGCTGTCTATTTTTTACACCATTGGCTTGGCCGGCATGTTGCTGGTGGCCGCAGCGCTGATGGTGCTGGGGCCGCAGGTGATGGAGTGGATTGCCGCCCAGGTCGGCATGCAGGAGTTCATCGTCACGGTGTGGACCATCCTGCGCTGGCCAGCGATCATCATCCTGATGATGGTGGCAGTGGCGCTGATCTACTACGTGATGCCCGACGTGAAGCAGCAGTTTCGCTTCATTACCCCAGGTTCGGTGCTGGCGGTGGTGGTGTGGATCGTCGCCTCGCTGGGCTTTGCCTACTATGTGAAGACATTTGCCGACTACAACGCCATGTACGGCAGCATTGGTGCAATCATCGTGCTGTTGCTGTATTTCTATATTTCCGCTGCGGTGTTGCTGTTGGGTGCGGAAATGAACGCGGTGATCGAGCATATGTCCAGCGAAGGCAAGAACCCTGGCGAAAAGGATGTCGGTGAGCACAAGCCTCACGAAACCATTACCGTGCTAGGCCATGAACACCCGATACCGAGCGAGCCTCAACCTTCCGAGCCGAACCCCCGATGATCCGTGACATTCTCAAAATGGGCGACGAGCGCCTGCTGCGCTGCGCCCCACCGGTGCCTGAACACATGCTCGGCAGTGCCGAACTGCAGCAGCTGATCGACGACATGTTCGAAACCATGCAGCACGTCGGTGGCGTGGGCCTGGCCGCGCCGCAGATCGGTGTCGACCTGCAACTGGTTATTTTCGGCTTCGAGCGTAGCGAGCGTTACCCCGATGCCGAGGCGGTGCCGCAGACCATCCTGCTCAACCCAGTGATCACGCCCACGTCCACCGAGCTCGAGGACGGCTGGGAAGGTTGCCTGTCGGTGCCCGGCCTGCGCGGCGTGGTGCCACGCTTCAAGCATATCTGTTACCAAGGCATCGACCCTCAGGGCAACCCGATCAACCGCTTTGCCGACGGCTTCCACGCACGGGTGGTGCAGCATGAGTGCGACCATTTGATCGGCCGGCTGTACCCGTCGCGCATTCAGGACTTTGCCAGGTTCGGCTATACCGAGGTGCTATTCCCCGGGCTCGACGTCAGCGACGACTGACCCCGCTGCAGCGCTACCAAGCGTTTGCTGCGCTGGTAGCGCTGCAGGCGGCCCGCCAGGGCTTCCGGCAGTCGCCCGGCCATGTCGAAGCCCTGGCGTTGGTAGAAGGGCACGAGGTCCGGGTGGCAGAACAGCCAAGTGGGCCCGCCAGCCTGTGCCAGCGCCGCCTCGATCAACTGCCCGGCCACACCCTGGCCGCGCCGCTGCGGGTCGACCAACAGCCCGGTCAGCCAGAAGCCCTCGCCCACTGCGCTCAGGCTCAAGCCCGCAATGATGCCTGGGCCCCGCGCCACCCACAGCTCAGCATCGCCTGCGGCACGCATTCGCGAACCGTGCTGGCGGTAAAAGTGATCCAGTAGCCGGCGTTCTGTGTGCGAGAGTTTTGAACAATACAATTTTTCAGAAATGGCGCGTGCTCCACTGCAAGGCGTCGAGAGGCTCTGGGCCGATGTTTTGCGGTCAATTTGTCGCAGATTGTTGCATATCCGACAAGGGTGAATGTCCGAGTTCGGGGTTCAACTATTAGCCAGCGGGAGTAGACTTTTAAGCGTCCCCCCTGGCAGTACGAAGCGGGATCGGTACTTCGTGCCATCTTCAGCGTCGATGGCAACTTCTCCGCGCCGGTTACGGCATTAGAAGTCAATCGATCAGCTTGAATGCTCAAAAGGCAAACCCACATGAAACCATTACTGATTCTTGCATTGGTCGGTATGTCCTCGTTCGCCCTTGCCGATGAGGCCAAACCTGTCTCCAACGAGCCTGTGGCCCAGCAGTACGACTACTCCATGAACTTGGACATCAAGCGGGTGATCCACCTGTCGACCATCCCCAACGTCTGCGAAGTGGTGCCTGCGACCATGACCTACGAGGACCATCAGGGCCAGGTGCACACCATCCAGTACCGGGCCATGGGTGAAGGTTGCCAGCAGGGTTGAGCCCACTTGCGCAAACGCTTGAAGCTCATTCAAACCCCTGTAGGAGCGGCTTTAGCCGCGAACACCGGCGCAGTCGGTGCCAGCCACGGCGGTGGCGGGTTCGCGGGCAAGCCCGCTCCTACAGGCTATTGCATAGCGGCAATGGCCTGAATCCGCCGCACTTCCCATCCGCTGCGCACTCATGGCAGGCTCTACGCCGCCCTCTTGAACCGCAGTCGAGCCTTCAATGCCTTTCTCCAACGGTTTCCTTCTCAGCCTGTCCCTGTGCCTGGATATCGGCATCGCCAATATCGCCATGATCACCCTGGCCATGCAGCGTGGTTTTCTGCAGGGCTTCTGGCTGGGCCTGGGTACCTGCGTGGGCGACCTGTTGTATGCCATCGCTGCACTGGCCGGGATGACCGTGCTGCTGCAGTTCGAAAGCGTGCGCTGGGCGCTGTGGCTGGGTGGTTCGGTGCTGCTGGTGTGGTTCGCGGTGAAAATGCTGCTGGCTGCGTGGCGTGGCGGGCATATGGAGGCACGGAGCGAGGTCGTGGTGGAGCCGGGTTGGCGCGAATTCTTGCGTGGCATTTTCCTGGCCATGTCGTCGCCCAGCGCCATCCTCTGGTTCGCCGCAGTCGGTGGCGTGCTGATCTCCCGTTCCGGGGGTGGCAGCCTGCTCGACGCCGGGCTGTTTCTCGGTGGCTTTTTCGCGGCCGGGTTGGTGTGGTGCATCAGCTTGTGCGGCATTGCCAGCCACGGCGGGCGCTTGCTGGGTGACCGCTTGCTGACCTGGTCGTACCTGCTGTCGGCGGCGATTTTCTGCTATTTCGCGGTTTATGTGATTGTGTCGGGTTATCGGGAATTCATTGTCGCTGGGGCGGGGTGATTGAGAGGGGCATGCCTGGCGATGGCGTCAGGGCGGCCATGTGCCTGCCACAGTATTTTCAGCGCCTGTGAGATCGAGCGCCGCCCGCGCGGCGCTTCGCGGGGCAAGCCCGCTCCCACATCTGTTTCAGGCCAATGAGTCCTGTGCCAGGTGGGTTGCAGCCTTGGTGCATGGCTGAAGATTGATAAGCAGCAGCGGCGTCCCCCTCGATATCGAATGGAACAAACAAGGCGGACAGAGGTGAACTCACAGGAGTGACTGGCCTGAAACTGAACTGCGCCCCAGATGTTGGACACCCGTCCATCTTCTGGGGATTTTATGAGCAAATATCCAAAGCAGTTCAAGCTGTCAGCCATCCAGGCATTTCTCGATCGCGGGCGAGGCTTTCGCCACATCGCCGCGCAGTTCCAGATGGACCCGACCCTACTTCGCCGCTGGGTCGTGGCCTACCGCGTGCACGGTGAGGCCAGCCTGGAGAAACCAGGCGGCCAGTACAGCGTCGAATTCAAACTTTCCGTTATCCATCGCAAATGGCGCGAAAACCTCTCGTTACGCGCCACGGCAGCGCTTTTTAACCTCGGCAACTCGACGCTGGTTCGCAGGTGGGAAGAACAGTATTACAGTGGCGGGCGTCAGTCCCTGTCCACCCGTAAAGAGATGTTGGTCACCGCGATGTCCAAAGCCCCACGCAAGCCTGTAGAAACTGCGTCCAAGCCCATTGAGGAACTCACCCGTGCGGAGTTGCTGGTCAGGCTGGGTCAGCTTGAAGCGGAGAACGCCTACCTAAAAAAGCTCGAGGAGCTAGACGAGGAGAAGGCGCGGCTGAAGAAAGCCAGGAAAAAACCCGGCTAGTGGCGGCACTGCGTAAGCGTTACTCGCTTACTTGGCTGCTCAAGGCTGCCGAGCTGCCGCGCAGCACTTACTACTACCAGCTTGGCGTGCTTGCGGCCGGGGATCGGTGTGCCTCGCTCAAGGCCTCGATCCAGGACATCACTCACCGGCACCGAGGCCGCTATGGCTATCGGCGAGTCACCTCTACGCTACGTAGCGAAGGGCAGCTGGTTAACAGTAAAAAGGTACGCCGTCTGATGGCTGAGCTGGACCTCAAAAGCACCGTGCGCCCCAAGAAGTACAAGTCTTATCGGGGGCTAATGGGGGAAGCGGCACCGAACATTCTAAAACGCGGCTTCCAGGCCGAACGGCCTAATCAGAAATGGGTGACAGACGTCACCGAGTTCAAAGTGGCGGGTGAGAAGCTGTACCTCTCTCCAGTGATGGATCTGTACAACGGCGAGATCATTGCGTACCACACCGACACCCGGCCACGCTTCACACTGGTAGGGGAGATGCTGGAAGCGGCGATTAATCGGCTTCCAGCCGGTAGCAGCCCGCTTTTGCACTCCGATCAAGGGTGGCACTACCGGTATCCCGATTACTGTAAGCGGTTAAAAGAGGCAGGGCTTGAGCAAAAAAGCATGTCACGTAAGGGCAATTGCCTGGACAACGCCGCGATGGAGAGCTTTTTCGGGACGCTCAAATCGGAATACTTCTACCGGGAGCGCTTCGGAAATGTCGCCGAGCTTAAGGCGGGACTGGATGAATACATCCATTACTACAACCATGATCGGATCAAAATGAAACTCAACGGCCTGAGCCCTGTGGCTTACAGGACTCAGGCTGAGCTAGGCTAGCGCCGACTGTCCAACATCTGGGGCGCAGTTCAAACAGATGTGGGAGCGGGCTTGCCCCGCGAAGCGCCGCGCGGGCGGCGCTCGATCTCACAGGCGCTGAAAATGTTGTGTCAGGCACCCGGCAGCCCTGGTGCGTTCCCAGGCCTGCACCTCCAAGCCATCAAAAACCAGAAAAAATCACCAAGCCCTGTCGATTCCTCCGGCCCCCGTTCGACCATAGGTGAAGGCACGCAGCACCGTGTGCCTAACCACCTATGACCTGTCGGAGGAGTCCCCGATGAGCACCGCAGCCGAAACCGAGATCCGCCAACTGATCGAGCGCTGGATGCAGGCCGTGCGCGACCGCGACATCCCCAACATCACCGCCCCCTATGCCGACGATATCGTTGCTTTCGACGCCATCCAGGCACTGCAATTCAAAGGCAAGGCCACCTACACCGCGCACTGGGAAATGTGCATGGGCCTGTGCCCCGGCGCCATGGTCTTCGAGCTGGCCGAACTGACCGTGCACGCCTCTGGCGACCTGGCCCTGGCCCACTGGCTGAACCGCTGTGGCCCGGCAGACGACCAAAGCCAGTGCGGCTTCATGCGTGCCAGCGTGGGCTATCGTCGTCAAGGTGGCCAGTGGCAGGTAATCCACGAACACTGGTCGGCGCCGTTCGACATGGCAAGCCAAAAAGCCCTGTTCGATCTCAAACCCTGAGCCGTTATCGCCAAACGCACGTTGCCAATGCCCTGGAGGCGACCATGAAATACCTGTGCCTGGTCTATTGTGACGAGGGGCTGCTGCACAGCCTGCCCGACAGCCCGGAAGATGCCGAATGCATGGCGTACGCCGAATCCATCCACGGCTCTGGGCGAATGCTGGCGGCCGAGGCGCTGAAGTCGGTGCAGACCGCCACCACGGTGCGCATGCGCAACGGGCACATGAGCCTGACCGACGGCCCGTTCGCCGAGACCAAGGAGCAACTGGCGGGCTTCTACCTGGTAGAGGCCCGCGACCTGAACGAGGCACTGAACATCGCCAAGGGCATCCCCGCCGCACGGGTTGGCAGTGTCGAGGTGCGGCCGGTGCGCGAACTGCAACCCTGACCGAAGGAGAACCACCAGCATGAGCCTTGCACCCCCTGCGCAAGCGCAACACGAACTGTCGATAAACCGCCTGATCGACGCGCCACCGGCCAAAGTGTTCCGCGCCTGGACCGACCCGCAGTGGTTGATGCAGTGGTGGGGGCCGCATGGCATGACCACCCCGGAGTGCGAAATGCAGTTGTGGGCCGGTGGCCTGTTCCGTACCTTGATGCGTGCACCGGATGGCAGCGAGTACCCGAACCAGGGCGTGTTCCTGGAAATTGCCGCACCGCACCGGCTGGTGTTTACCGATGCCTTTGGCCCAGGCTGGGTACCTTCGGACAAGGCCTTCATGACCGCTGTGATCAGTTTTGACGAGGAGCAGGGTAAAACCCGCTACACCGCGCGCGCCTGGCACTGGAGCGCCAGCGACTGCCTTGCCCATGAAGAAATGGGCTTCCACCAGGGCTGGGGAGAAAGCCTGGACCGCCTGGTGGAGGTGGTGACCCTGCGGATGCCCGACTGATGACGGCAGGGGCGCAGGTACGTGCCGAGGTCGAGGCGGTTTACCGGCGGGAGTCACGGCGCATCCTGGCGACGCTGATCGGCCTGCTGGGCGATTTTGATTTGGCCGAGGAGGCCATGCACGATGCCTTCTTCATTGCCGTCGAGCGCTGGCAACGCGACGGCATCCCCGCCAACCCACGGGCGTGGCTGGTGTCCACTGGCCGCTTCAAGGCCATTGATGCCCTGCGCCGGCGTGCCCGTTTCGACCGCTCCCAGGCAGACCTGAGCATGCTGCTCGAAGCTCAGGCACAGGGCCCCAGCGAAGAGCAACTGTTGGCGGACGACCGCCTGCGGCTGATCTTCACCTGCTGCCACCCGGCTCTGGCGGCCGATGCCCAGGTGCCGCTGACCCTGCGCGAAGTCTGCGACCTGACCACCGAGCAGATCGCTCGCGCTTTTTTGCAAAGCCCGGCCACCATTGCCCAGCGCATCGTGCGTGCCAAGGCCAAGATCCGCGATGCCGGTATCCCTGACCAAGTTCCAGAGCTGAACGAGCTGCCCGAGCGCCTGGAGAGCGTGTTGCGGGTGATCTACCTGGTGTTCAACGAAGGCTATTCGGCGTCGTCGGGCGAGGCGCTGTTACAGCAGGCGTTGAGCGATGAAGCCATTCGCCTGGCGCGGCTGCTGGTGCAGCTGCTACCCGACCCGGAGGCGGTCGGCTTGCTGGCCTTGATGTTGCTGCAGGCGTCTCGGCAGCGGGCGCGCACCGACGCCGAAGGCAACTTGGTGTTGCTGGAGCAGCAGGACCGTAGCCTGTGGGACCGGCAACGCATCGACGAAGGCTGTGAGCTGGTGCGCCAGGCCCTGCAAAGCCGGGGCTTTGGTGCTTATACCGTGCAGGCGGCGATTGCCGCGGTGCATGCCGAAGCGGCGACGGCCGAGGCTACCGACTGGGCGCAGATCGTTGGGTTGTATGACGTGCTGCAGCGGCATTGGCCGTCAGCTGTGGTGGAGCTTAACCGGGCGGTGGCGCTGGCGAAGCGGGATGGGCCGGCGGCTGGTTTGCGGGCCGTCGAAGCGATTCTGGCGCGGGGGGAGTTGCTGGATTATCACTTGGCGCATGCGGCGCGGGCCGAATTGCATTACCAGCTGGGGCAGGTGGAGCAGGCACGTGCGGCATGGCGGCAGGCACTGGCGCTGACCCAGCAGGCGCCGGAGCGGCGGCATATCGAGCGGCGGCTACAGGCCATTGAGTGATGTTGCGGGCAAGTACGCTCTTACAAAGATTGTTGTAGGAGCGGGCTTGCCCGCGAAGCGGCCGGTACTGGCTACATCAATCTTCAGCTAGCCACGAAATTCGGCGGCGACACCAGCTCGACGGTCTGCTGCTTGCGCGGCGCCAGGATTTCGGCCTCACCCTCGACCACCAGCTCATCGTTCTGGTTGTACACATTGGTGGCGATACGCACCTTGAACTTGGGCAGCTTCTCGAGAATCTCCAGGCGCACAGTCAGCGAGTCGCCGATCTTCACCGGCTTCTGGAAGCTCATTTTCTGGCCCAGGTAGATGGTGCCCGGGCCTGGCAGGGTGCAGGCCACTGCAGCACTGATCAGCGCACCGCTGAACATGCCGTGGGCGATGCGCTCGCGGAACATGCTCTTGGCAGCGAATTCGGCATCCAGGTGCACCGGGTTGTGGTCACCGGACATGGCGGCGAACAGCTGGATGTCGCGTTCTTCGACGGACTTTTTGTATTCGGCCTTCTGACCTACTTCGAGGGCTTCGTAAGGCGTGTTGGTGACCTGGGACATCGTGGCTTCCTTAAGCGGTAGGCGAGGGTGGCTATCATTCATTGCGCACAGAGCGGCCAAGGGCCAGTGCCTGTTCAAGCCAGCCGAGAATATCGGCGATGACCTCGTCACGGTTGGTTTCGTTGAGTACTTCATGGCGCGCTTCAGGGTAGACGCGCAGTTGTACATGCCGGTTGCCGGTCGCGCGCAGGGCGTCGGCCAGATGGGTGAGACGCTTGCCGGCACTGACCGGATCACATTCCCCACCAATCACCAGCAGTGGCAGGTTCGGATCGATCTGCGCGAGGTTACTCGGCTGGCTGATTTGCGCCAAGCCTTGCAGCAGGTCGAGCCACAATTGGTTGCTGCAACGAAAGCCGCACAACGGGTCGTCGACGTACAGGTCGACCTGTGCCGGGTCGCGGCTGAGCCAGTCGAACGCCGTGCGGTTGGGTTTGAACGCCTTGTTGAACGACCCGAACGACAACCATTCGATCAGTGCACTTTTACCCAGCGGCCCTTGGCGCCAGGCTTCCAGCCGGGCAATTAGCCGCGCCACGCGGTACAGCGCCGCCGGCTGGTAGTTGGAACCACTGAGAATCGCCCCATGCAAGCTGCCGCTGTGGTGCAGCAGGTAGGCCTGGGCGATGTAGCTGCCCATGCTGTGGCCGAACAGGAACAGCGGCGTGCACGGGTACTGCTGGCCGATGTGCTGGGCCAGCAACCCAAGGTCGTTGACTACGGCATTCCAGCCATGGTTGCGGGCGAACAGGCCGAGGCTGCCGAGCTCGGCGGTGCGCCCGTGGCCGCGTTGGTCGGCGGCGAACAGGGCAAAGCCCGCCTCGCTCAGGGCGTGGCCCAAGCGTTGGTAGCGCCCGGCATGCTCGGCCATGCCGTGGGCCAGCAACACCGCGGCTTTTACCGGCGTGGCCGGCAGCCATTGGTGTACATACAGGCTGCAGTGCTCACTGGCGGGCAGCCAGAAGGCGTCGTGAGGCATGGCGGGTCC
Organism: Pseudomonas sp. Leaf58; assembly: GCF_003627215.1. Lineage (NCBI taxonomy): Bacteria > Pseudomonadati > Pseudomonadota > Gammaproteobacteria > Pseudomonadales > Pseudomonadaceae > Pseudomonas > Pseudomonas sp. Leaf58. Next base: position 3,935,648 of record NZ_CP032677.1, on the reverse strand, counting down.
TTGTGCGCGCAGGTACCCGAACAGTGTATGCACAACCGGCCGAATTGCAGGAAGGGCACAAATAAGATTCACAATGTTAATGGCGGCACTTGGCGTATATGCCACCTTGGGCTTACCTGCTAACGTCGGGTCAACGCCTTTTCGCTTTCGCCGCGAGCAGGTCAAAGGACTATAAGGACACCCAGCGGGTCCAGGCAGAGGAACAATAATAAATGCAAGCCGACTTCTGGAATGACAAGCGCCCGGCGGGCGTGCCTTCCACCATCGACATCAATGCCTATACCTCGGTGGTCGAGGTGTTCGAGCGCTCCTGCAAGCGCTTTGCCGACCGCCCGGCCTTCAGCAACTTGGGGGTGACCCTGACCTATGCGGAGCTGGAGCGCCATTCGGCGGCCTTCGCCGCCTGGTTGCAGCAGCATACCGACCTCAAGCCGGGGGAGCGCATCGCGGTGCAGATGCCCAACGTGCTGCAGTACCCCATTGCCGTGTTCGGGGCCCTGCGCGCAGGCCTGATCGTGGTCAACACCAACCCGCTGTATACCGAGCGCGAGATGCGCCACCAGTTCAAGGACAGCGGCGCGCGTGCGCTGGTGTACCTGAACATGTTCGGCAAGCGCGTGCAGGAGGTGCTGCCCGACACCGGCATCGAGTACCTGATCGAGGCCAAGATGGGCGACCTGCTGCCCACTGCCAAGGGCTGGCTGGTAAACACTGTGGTCGACAAGCTGAAGAAGATGGTGCCGGCCTACCAGTTGCCCCAGGCGGTGCCGTTCAAGCAGGTGCTGCGCCAAGGCCGCGAGCTGTCGCACAAGCCGGTGCCGCTGAGCCTGGACGACATCGCCGTACTGCAATACACCGGCGGCACCACTGGCCTGGCCAAGGGCGCGATGCTTACCCACGGCAACCTGGTGGCCAACATGCTGCAGGTGCTGGCGTGTTTCTCGCAGCACGGGCCGGACGGGCAAAAACTGATCAAGGACGGCCAGGAGGTGATGATTGCCCCGTTGCCGCTGTACCACATCTATGCCTTTACCGCGAACTGCATGTGCATGATGGTCACCGGCAACCATAACGTGCTGATTACCAACCCTCGGGATATTCCCGGCTTCATCAAGGAGCTGGGCAAATGGCGTTTCTCCGCCTTGCTGGGCCTGAACACGCTGTTCGTCGCGCTGATGGATCACCCGGGCTTCCGCCAGCTGGACTTCTCGGCGCTGAAGGTCACCAACTCGGGTGGCACGGCGCTGGTCAAGGCTACCGCTGAGCGCTGGGAAGCACTCACGGGTTGCCGCATCGTCGAAGGCTACGGCCTGACTGAAACCTCGCCGGTGGCCAGCACCAACCCTTATGGCACCCAGGCGCGCCTGGGCACGGTGGGCATCCCGGTGGCGGGCACCGCGTTCAAGGTGATCGACGACGACGGCAACGAGCTGCCGCTGGGCGAGCCGGGCGAGCTGTGCATCAAGGGCCCGCAGGTGATGAAGGGGTACTGGCAGCAGCCCGAGGCCACGGCCCAGGCCATGGATGCAGAGGGTTGGCTCAAGACCGGTGACATCGCGGTGATCGACCCGGACGGCTTCACCCGCATCGTCGACCGCAAGAAGGACATGATCATCGTCTCGGGCTTCAACGTGTACCCCAACGAGATCGAGGACGTGGTGATGGGCCACCCCAAGGTCGCCAACTGTGCAGCTATCGGCGTGCCGGACGAGCGTTCCGGCGAAGCGGTGAAGTTGTTTGTGGTGCCGCGCGAGGGCGGCTTGAGCGTCGATGAGCTCAAGGCCTACTGCAAAGCCAACTTCACCGGCTACAAGGTGCCCAAGCACATCGTGCTACGCGAGTCGCTGCCAATGACGCCGGTGGGCAAGATTCTGCGGCGGGAACTGCGGGATATCGCTTGAACCCGCTTCACGACTCAAGCGACAAGTCAGCGCCCTGGACACGCTCTAGCTTGCCGCTTGAAGCTCAAAACGCGGGGGTCTAATGTAAATACTCTAAAAATGACCCGTATTCTTCATTGAGTCATTTTTGTGACCGTGAGGCCGGTTTTGGCCTCTAGGCGACCCTAGGCAAAGCTGTTACTCTCGGCCCGCTTTCAGATGATCCGGTTTGCAACGAGCCGGCATCTCATATCAATAATAAGCGCATCGACGCGTATCGAACTTCGCTGTTGCTGAAGGAGTGGGCTTCCATGATCGAAAATTTTTGGAAGGATAAGTACCCAGCCGGGATTACGGCGGAAATCAATCCTGATGAATTCCCCAATATCCAGGCGGTACTCAAGCAATCCTGCCAACGCTTTGCAGACAAACCGGCCTTTAGCAACCTGGGCAAGACTATCACTTATGGCGAGCTGTATGCGCTGTCTGGGGCGTTTGCCGCCTGGCTACAACAGCATACCGACCTCAAGCCGGGTGACCGCATTGCCGTGCAGCTGCCCAATGTATTGCAATACCCGGTAGCGGTGTTCGGCGCTATGCGTGCCGGGCTGGTCGTGGTCAACACCAACCCGCTGTACACCGCGCGGGAGATGGAACACCAGTTCAACGACGCCGGTGCCAAAGCCCTGGTGTGCCTGGCCAACATGGCCCACTTGGCGGAAAAGGTGGTGCCCAAGACCCAGGTCAAGCACGTCATCGTCACCGAAGTGGCCGACTTGCTGCCGCCACTCAAGCGCCTGCTGATCAACAGCGTGATCAAGTACGTGAAGAAGATGGTACCGGCCTACAACCTGCCGCGCGCTGTGCGCTTCAACGATGCGCTGGCGCAGGGCAAGGGCCAGCCGGTAACCGAGGCCAACCCGCAGGCCAACGACGTGGCGGTGTTGCAGTACACCGGTGGTACCACCGGCGTGGCCAAGGGGGCGATGCTGACCCACCGCAACCTGGTGGCCAACATGCTGCAGTGCCGGGCACTGATGGGCTCCAACCTGCATGAAGGTTGCGAAATCCTCATCACCCCGCTGCCGCTGTACCACATCTATGCCTTTACCTTCCATTGCATGGCGATGATGCTGATTGGCAACCACAACGTGCTGATCAGCAACCCACGTGACCTGCCGGCCATGGTCAAGGAGCTGGGCAAGTGGAAGTTCAGCGGCTTTGTCGGCCTTAACACCCTGTTCGTTGCCTTGTGCAACAACGAGGCTTTCCGTGCCCTGGACTTCTCGGCGCTGAAAATCACTTTGTCTGGCGGCATGGCCTTGCAACTGAGCGTGGCTGAACGCTGGAAGGCCGTGACCGGCTGCGCCATCTGCGAAGGCTACGGCATGACCGAGACCAGCCCGGTGGCGGCGGTGAACCCGTCGGAGGCCAACCAGGTCGGCACCATCGGTATCCCGGTGCCTTCCACCCTGTGCAAGGTCATCGACGACGCCGGCCACGAGTTGGCGCTGGGCGAGGTGGGCGAGCTGTGCGTCAAGGGCCCGCAGGTGATGAAGGGCTACTGGCAGCGCGAGGACGCCACTGCCGAGATCCTCGACAGCGAAGGCTGGCTGAAGACCGGCGACATCGCCTTGATCCAGCCGGACGGCTACATGCGTATCGTCGACCGCAAGAAGGACATGATTCTGGTCTCGGGCTTCAACGTGTACCCCAATGAACTGGAAGACGTGCTGGCGGCCCTGCCCGGCGTATTGCAATGCGCGGCTATCGGCGTGCCGGACGAGAAGTCCGGTGAAGTGATCAAAGTGTTCATCGTGGTCAAGCCGGGCATGACCGTGACCAAGGAGCAGGTGATGGAGCACATGCGCGCCAATGTGACCGGCTATAAGGTGCCGCGCCAGATCGAGTTCCGCGATTCGTTGCCGACCACCAACGTGGGCAAGATCCTGCGCCGCGAGCTGCGTGATGAAGAGCTGAAGAAGCAGGGCTTGAAGAAGATCGCCTGATCTTCTGAATCTCGGCTGGCTTTACTGGCCTCTTCGCGGGTGAACCCGCTCCCACAGGTTCTGTGCAACTCTCAAGGGTTGTGCAATACCTGTGGGAGCGGGTTTACCCGCGAAGAGGCCAGTGAAATCAGCGCAGTTTCTCAAGCATCTGGTAATACCACATCCCCGCCGCCAGCAGCGGGTTGCCCAGCAAGTCCCCCATCGGCACCCGCACATGTTTGCATTGGGCAAAGGTGTCGAACTTCTCCAGCGTCCCGGTCAACGCCTCGGCCATGATCTCGCCCATGATGTGGCTGGTGGCTATGCCGTGCCCCGAGTACCCCTGGCAATACCACACGTTGTCCGACAGCTTGCCCAACTGCGGAATGCGGTTGACCACGATGCCCATGGCGCAGCTCCACTGGAACTCGATCGGTACGCCTTTCAACAGCGGGAAGGTACGTTCGATGCATGGGCGCAGTTCGCCTTCGATGTCCCGTGAATCGCGGCCGGAATAGTTGGCACCACCGCCGAACAGCAGGCGCTTGTCGGCGGTCAGGCGGTAGTAGTCGAGGACAAAGCGGCAGTCGTACACCGCCAGGTCCTGCGGGTTGATTTGCTCGGCCAGGTCACCCAGGGGGGCGGTGGTGACGATGCCGCCCATGGCCGGGAAGATCTTGCCCTTGAGCTGGCGTTTTTCCAGTTTGTGGTAAACATCGCCGGCCAGCATTACCTGGCGCGCCTCGACCCGGCCGTGGGCGGTGACTACCGCTGGGCGTGGGCCGTGGACGATGTCCAGCACTTCGGAATTTTCAAAAATCAGCGCACCCAGGCTGTGCGCAGCCCGGGCCTCGCCCAGGCACAGGTTGAGCGGGTGCAGGTGCAGGTTGCGCAGGTTCTTCAGCGCGCCCAGGTACAGCGGGCTGTGCAGGTGCTCGGCCACGGCATTGCGGTCCAGCAACTGCACCTGTTCGCCCATGCCCCGGCGCCGGGCTTCAGCCTCGAATGCGCGCAGCTCGTCCATGTGCGAGGGCTTCATCGCCGCATGCAGGTGGCCGTGCTTGAGGTCGCAGTCGATGCCATAGCGCGCCACGCGCTGCTCGATCACTTGGTGCCCGCGCCAGCGCAGGTGCCAGATGAAATCGTCGACCTCGGCACCCAGCCGGTTGCGCATCTGCGTGCGCATGGCTTCGTCACCCGACAGGCTCCCGGTAACCTGGCCGCCATTGCGCCCGCTGGCGCCCCAGCCGATCCGGTTGGTTTCGACGATGGCCACCTTCAGGCCCCGCTCGGCCAACTCTACAGCGGTGGCCACGCCGGTGAAGCCGCCGCCGATGATAGCGACATCTACCTGCACCGTGCCTTTGAGCTGCGGGTACTCGGTATGGTCGTTGAGGGTGGCGCTGTAATAGGACGGCGCGCGCTGCGCCGGGCCTTTGTTCAATGCTGCATTCATGGGTGTTCCTTGTTAGGTAGGGGCTCAGGCCTGGTGCAGGTACCAGCGCCAGTCCTGCTCGCTGACTTCGGCCATGAACTGGCGGTACTCGGCGCGCTTGACCTTCAGGTACACGCCCAGGAAGTCTTCGCCCAATGCTTCGCGAGCCCAGCTGGAATGCTGCAGGGCGTCGAGGGCCGTCAGCCAGTCGGTGGGCAGGTGCTCGGTGGCCTGGGCATAGCCATTGCCTTCGACCGGTGCCCCCGGGTCCAGCTGTTCGCGAATGCCGCGATGGCTGGCTGCCAGGATCGCTGCGGCGGCCAGGTAGGGGTTGGCGTCGGCGCCGCAGATGCGGTGCTCCACATGCCGGCTGTTGGCCGGGCCGCCCGGCACGCGCAGGCTGACGGTACGGTTGTCCACGCCCCAGGTTGGGGCCAGCGGCGCATAGCTGTTGGCCTGGAAGCGGCGGAACGAGTTGGCGTTGGGGCAGAACAGCAGCAGCGAGTCACGCAGGTGGCGCAGCATGCCGGCCACGGCCTGGCGCAGCAGTGGGGTGCCGGCTTTGTCTTCACTGGCGAACAGGTTGTTGCCAGCGCTGTCGGCCAGGCTCAGGTGCATGTGCATGCCGGTACCGGCCAGTTGCGCGAACGGCTTGGCCATGAAGCAGGCCTGCATGCCGTGGGCATGCGCCACACCTTTTACCAGGCGCTTGTAGCGCACGGCCTGGTCCATCGCCTGCAAGGCGTCGCCGTGCTCGAGGGTGATTTCCACCTGGCCGGGGGCGTATTCCGAAATCGCGGTGCGGGCGGGGATGCCTTGGGCCTTGCAGGCGGCGTACAAGTCGGCGAGGAACGGTTCGATCTGTTCCAGTTCACGCAGGCCATAGACCTGGGTGGTGCGTGGGCGGCCACCATCGTTGTCCAGCGCCGGTTGCGGGCGGCCCTGGGCGTCACGCTGCTGGTCGAGCAGGTAGAACTCCAGTTCGCAGGCCATCACCGGGTGATAGCCGTCGGCCTTCAGCGCCTCGATGGTGCGCAGCAGCACATGGCGCGGGTCGGCGATACTGGCGGGCAGGCCTTCGCTGGGGTGCATGCTCACTTGCACCGCGGCGGTCGGCACCCGGCGCCAGGGCAGGCGCACCAAGCTGCCTTCCAGCGGGTAGGCGCGGCAGTCGATGTCGCCGACGTCCCACACCAGGCCGGAGTTTTCCACGTCGTCGCCGTTCAGGGTCAGGCCGAGGATGGTGCTGGGCAGCGGCCGGCCAGTTTGGTACACGGCCAGCAGTTCCTCGCGGTGCAGCAGCTTGCCGCGCGGTACGCCGTTGGCGTCGAGGATGAACAGTTCGAACAGCTCGATATCGGGGTTGTCGGCCAGGAAACGGCTGGCTTGCTCTACAGGGGCAAAGTGCATGATGGATTCGCTCATGGGCGCACAGGGCCACCGCGCATGCAGGCGGCCCAGCTGAGTCAAACGGCCAGGTGGCGGCCGGGTTTGGTCACAAAGGCGTCAGCGAAGTGTCCGGTGGGCGCGCGTGGCGGCAATGCCACAAGGCCCAGAAGGCGAGGATGATGTGCACCAGCGGATTTTCCCCGGCACGGCTCCGGGCCTTCGGTAGCGAAGGGCGGGACGACGGTGGGGCGATGGGCTGGGCGGCAGTCATGGCTTTGATACTCACATGCGGCGTAAGGTTGATTAAAGCAGTGAATAGCAACCTTTACATCGTGCTTGGCTAAACATTTGGGTTGTTGCTGCTGGCCTTTTCGCGGGTAAACCCGCTCCTACGGGATTGCATTAGGGTTGAATGTTGTGCGCAGCGGGTTCACCCGCGAGGAGGCCGGCACAGGCAGCAGAGAACCGGCAAATCTGCGACAATCGCGCATCCTTCGAATGCCGATCATGAAAAAGCAGGCTCACCTGCATCACTAAAAAGCCCCATGACTGACCACGCCATCGACAAACTGCTGCAAAACCTCGACCACGCCATGATCGCCGACCGCCATCGTCTGCGCCGGCAATTGCACGAACTGCGCAAGCGCCCCGACGAGGCGAAGCTGGCGCAGTGGGTGGAAAAGGTGCAGGCCTCCTGTGCCCAGGTTACCGCGCGCCAGCAGAGCGTGCCGACCGTGCGCTACGACGACAGCCTGCCGATCGCCGCCAAGCGTGACGAAATCAAAAAGGCCCTGGCCGAACACCAGGTGCTGGTGATCGCCGGCGAAACGGGCTCGGGCAAGACCACCCAGCTGCCGAAGATCTGCCTGGAACTGGGCCGCGGCAGCCATGGCCTGATCGCCCACACCCAGCCACGCCGGATCGCTGCCCGCAGCGTCGCCGCGCGGGTCGCCGAAGAACTGGGCACGCCGCTGGGCGGGCTGGTCGGCTACCAGGTGCGTTTCGAGGACCAGAGCGACGCCAACACCTTGGTCAAGCTGATGACCGACGGAATCTTGCTGGCCGAAACCCAGCATGACCGCTTTCTTGAGCGCTACGACACGATCATCGTCGACGAAGCCCACGAACGCAGCCTGAACATCGACTTCCTGCTTGGCTACCTGAAGACCCTGCTGCACCGCCGCCCGGACCTGAAGCTGATCATCACTTCGGCGACCATCGACCTGGAGCGTTTCTCCAAGCACTTCGACGGTGCGCCGATCATCGAGGTGTCGGGGCGCACCTTCCCGGTCGAAACCTGGTACCGCCCGCTGGCCAGCGAACAGGACGAAGAAGGCAACCAGATTGAGGACGACCTCACCGTCGACCAGGCCATCCTCGCCACCCTCGACGAGTTGGCGCACCACGAGCGCAGCGAAGGCAAGGGGCCGGGTGATGTGCTGATCTTCCTGCCGGGCGAACGGGAAATCCGCGATGCCGCCGAGATCCTGCGCAAGGCGCAATTGCGCCATACCGAGATCCTGCCGTTGTACGCGCGCTTGTCGCCTGCCGAGCAGCAGCGCATCTTCCAGTCGCACACCGGGCGCCGGGTTATCCTGGCCACCAACGTCGCCGAGACCTCGCTGACGGTGCCTGGCATCCGCTATGTGATCGACACCGGCACTGCGCGCATCAGCCGCTACAGCTACCGCGCCAAGGTTCAACGCCTGCCCATCGAGGCGGTATCGCAGGCCAGCGCCAACCAGCGTAAAGGCCGATGCGGCCGGGTCGAACCGGGCATCTGCGTACGGCTGTACAGCGAAGAAGACTTCAACGGCCGACCTGCGTTTACCGACCCGGAGATCCTGCGCACCAACCTGGCGGCGGTGATCCTGCAAATGTTGCACCTGCGCCTGGGGGCCATCGATGCTTTCCCGTTCATCGAGCCGCCAGACGGCAAGGCCATCAGCGACGGTTTCAACCTGCTGCAGGAGCTGTCGGCGGTCAACCGCGAGAACCAGCTGACACCGCTCGGCCGGCAACTGGCGCGCTTGCCCATCGACCCGCGGCTGGGCCGCATGCTGCTGGAGGGGGCCCGCCAGGGCAGCCTGCAGGAGGTGCTCATCGTCACCAGTGCGTTGTCGGTGCAAGACCCGCGCGAACGCCCGCCAGAGCGCCAGCAGGCCGCCGATCAGGCACACGCGCAATGGAAGGACGTGGACTCCGACTTCGCCGCTCTGGTCAACTTGTGGCGAGGTTTTGAAGAGCAGCGCCAAGCGCTGACCGCCAACCCGCTGCGCAACTGGTGCCGCAAGAATTTCCTGAATTACCTGCGCCTGCGTGAATGGCGCGATGCTCATCGCCAGTTGGCGCTGATCTGCCGTGACCTGCAGCTGACGGTGAACAAGGAACCGTCCGATTACCAGAAGATGCACAAGGCCATCCTCAGCGGCCTGCTCAGCCAGATCGGCCAGAAGACCGAGGAGGGCGACTACCAAGGCGCCCGGCAACGGCGCTTCTGGGTGCACCCGTCATCGGGCCTGGGGCGCAAGCGCCCGCAGTGGGTGATGGCTGCCGAACTGGTCGAGACCACCAAGCTGTACGCGCGCATGGTGGCCAAGATCGAACCGGACTGGATCGAGCCGCTGGCCGGCCACCTGGTCAAGAAGAACCACTTCGAACCGCATTGGGAGAAGAAGCGCGGGCAGGTGGTGGCGTATGAGCAGATCACCTTGTACGGCTTGATCTTGGTCGGCCGCCGCCCGGTGCACTTTGGCCCGATCGACCCGGTAACCTCGCGCGAGCTGTTCATCCGCGAAGGCCTGGTGGGTGGCGAAATCCAGTCGCGGGCCAAGTGCCTGGCGGCCAACAAACGCCTGTTGGAGCAACTCGACGAGCTGGAAGCCAAGGCCCGCCGCCGCGATATCCTGGCCGATGAAGAAACGCTGTATGCGTTCTACGAGGCGCGCCTGCCCGAGGAGATCCACCAGACTGCGACCTTCGACGCCTGGTACCGCATGGGCAGCCAGAAGGACCCCAGCCTGCTGATCATGCGTGAGGAAGACGTGCTGGCCCGCGAGGCCAGTGAAGTTACCGCCGCACAGTACCCCGACAGCCTGCAGGTGGGCGAGCTACGCCTGCCGCTGAGCTACCACTTCGAGCCCGGCCACCCCCGCGATGGCGTGACCGTACGGGTGCCAGCGCCATTACTGCCGAGCCTGCCAGGGGAGCGCCTGGAGTGGTTGGTGCCGGGCCTTTTGGAAGCCAAGTGCGTGGCACTGGTGCGTAACCTGCCCAAGGCCCTGCGCAAGAACTTCGTGCCGGTGCCGGACTTCGTCAAGGCTTCGCTGGCGCGCATGACCTTCGGCCAAGGGGCATTGCCACAGGCCCTGGGCCAGGAGCTGCTGCGCATGACCGGTGCGCGGGTGTCCGACGAGGCCTGGGACGAGTCGATCAACCTGGTTGAAGGCCACCTGCGCATGAACATCGAGGTGGTCGATGGCCAGGGCAAGTTCCTTGGCGAGGGCCGCGACCTGGCCGAACTGACCGCCCGCTTTGCCGCCGCCAGCCAGGCTGCGTTGGCCGTGCCGCGTGACGCCAAAAGCGAGCAGCCGGTGCAGGCCAAGGCCTTCAGCGAAGTGAAGCAAACCGCCCAGCAGAACATCGCCGGGCTGTCGATGACCGTGTACCCGGCGCTGGTGGAAGACCACGGCAGCGTGCGCGAAGGGCGTTTTTCGACCCAGGCCGAAGCCGAGTTCCAGCACCGCCGCGCCTTGCAGCGCCTGTTGCTGCAGCAGTTGGCCGAGCCTGCCAAGTTTCTGCGTGGCAAGTTGCCGGGGCTCACCGAGTTGGGCCTGCTGTACCGCGAGCTGGGGCGAGTCGAAGCGCTGGTCGAAGACATTCTGCTGGCAAGCCTGGACAGCTGCATCCTGGAAGGCGAAAGCCCGTTGCCGCGTGACGGCGCGGCGCTTGCCGGGCTGGCCGAACGTAAGCGCAGCAACTGGGCCGAGCATGCCGAGCGCCTGGCACGCCAGACCCTGGAAGTGCTGAAGCTGTGGCATGGGTTGCAGAAGCGCTTCAAGGGCAAGATCGACCTGAGCCAGGCGGTGGCGTTGAACGACATCAAGCAACAGCTGGGCAACCTGGTGTACCCCGGCTTTGTGCGCGAAACGCCGGGGGCCTGGTTCAAGGAGCTGCCGCGTTACCTCAAGGCGGTGGAACTGCGCCTGGAGAAGCTCGGTTCGCAGGTGCAGAAGGACCGGGTGTGGAGCGGTGAGCTGGCCAACTTGTGGGCGAAATACAAGGCTCGGGCCGACAAGCATGCGCAGGAAGGCAAGCGTGATGAGCAACTGACCCTGTACCGCTGGTGGCTGGAGGAATATCGGGTGTCGTTGTTTGCCCAGCAGTTGGGCACCAAGGTGCCGATTTCCGATAAGCGCTTGAGCAAACAGTGGAGCCAGGTGGAAGGCTAACCTGCCTGATTTGTGGCAAACTTCAGGCAGTTTGGGGCCGCGTTGCGGCCCTTCGCGGGCAAGCCCGCTCCTACAGTGGGAACGTATACCGTGTAGGGGCGGGTTTACCCGTGAACGAGGGCGCAGCCCTCGCCCTTTAATTGGTACTAAGGTGCCATAAACCTGTCATATTTCCAGCCAACGCCCCGTGGCGATGGCCTTTGACCAGAGGAACGACCGTGCATAACGTCGTGATCAGCGGCACCGGCCTGTACACCCCGGCCCAGAGCATTTCCAACGAAGAACTGGTGGCTTCCTTCAATGCCTGGTCGCAGCAGTTCAACCAAGACAACGCCGGCGCCATCGAGCGCGGTGAAGTCGAGGCGGCGCCGCTGTCCGACGCGGCGTTCATCGAAAAGGCCTCGGGCATCAAGAGCCGCTTCGTCATGGACAAGGCCGGCATCCTTGACCCACAGCGCATGAAGCCGCGCCTGCCCGAGCGCGCCAACGAGCAGCCCTCGGTGCTCTGCGAAATGGCCGTGGCCGCTGCCCGCCAGGCCCTGGAGCGCGCCGGCCGCACCGCTGCCGATGTCGACGGGGTGATCGTTGCCTGCTCCAACCTGCAGCGCCCATACCCGGCCATCGCTATCGAAGTGCAGCAGGCGCTGGGCATCCAGGGCTTTGCCTTCGACATGAACGTGGCCTGCTCGTCGGCCACCTTCGGCATCCAGACCGCCGCCAATAGCGTGGCCCTGGGGCAGGCGCGTGCGGTGCTGATGGTCAACCCAGAGGTCTGCACCGGGCACCTGAACTTCCGGGACCGCGACAGCCACTTCATTTTTGGTGATGCCGCCACTGCAGTGCTGCTCGAACGTGCCGATCAGGCCACCTCGGCGCACCAGTTCGACATTGTCAGCAGCAAGCTGTGGACCGAGTTCTCCAACAACATCCGCAACAACTTCGGCTTCCTCAACCGCGCAGCGGAAGAGGGTGAGGGCGCTGCGGACAAACTGTTCATTCAGGAAGGCCGCAAGGTGTTCCGCGAGGTGTGCCCCAAGGTGGCCGAGCTGATCGGTGAGCACCTGCAGGAAAACGGCCTGCAACCGAGCGATGTGAAGCGCTTCTGGCTGCACCAGGCCAACCTCAGCATGAACCACCTGATCGTCAAGAAACTGCTGGGACGTGAAGTGGCCGAAGAGGATGCCCCGGTGATTCTCGATCGCTATGCCAACACCAGTTCGGCGGGCTCGGTGATTGCCTTCCACCTGTACCAGGACGACCTGGCCAAGGGTTCGCTGGGGGTGTTGAGCTCGTTTGGTGCGGGGTATTCGATTGGTAGCGTGATCCTGCGCAAGCGCTGATTTACCGGGCGCTTGTTCCGGCCGCTTCGCGGGTAAACCCGCTCCTGCATCTAAGGCGTCACGCCGCCCGTGTAGGAGCGGGTTTACCCGCGAAGCGGCCGACGCATTGCTACCAGGCAAAAAAAAGCGGGAAACGCCGGATGGGGTCGGCATTTCCCGCTTCAGGTGAAGCAGTGCAGGGTGTCCTTAGAACTTGGCTTCCAGGTCTACCTGTAGCGTGTCTACGTCAGCATCGCTGTTCGGCAGGTTGGAGTAGTCGGTCTTGGCCATCATGTAAGCCGCGCCTAGGGCGAAGTTCTTGTCGATTTCGTAACCCACCTTGAACTTGTGACCACGCGAACCTGTGAAGCCGTTACCGAAGTCGGAGTCGGTGAACAGGCTGACCACTGCGTTACGTTGCACGTCGCGGTAGTTGTAGTCCAGGCTCCAGGCGCCAACCTTGGTCTTCAGACCGGCCAGCCAGGCCTTGTCTTTGCCGTCGGTGCTTTCGGTGTTCTTGACGAACTGGCCGTAGGTCGACAGCGGGATGGCGAAACCGGTGAAGTCGATCTGGCCGAAACCTTCCGCCAACTGGAACTCATTGGTGGTGTTACCCAGCGAAGCCAGGGCAGCGGACTCCTGGTCGTTGTCGTAGGCGTAGAGGCTGCCACCGACGGTGACCTTGACGGTGTCAGCCGCGTTGAACTTGGTCCCCAACTGGCCGTGGTACAGCTGAGCGTCGTGCTTGAACTGCACGCCGTCGCCGTCGACGTTGTCTTTCAGGTTGTAGTGGCCGAGGCTGCCGAACACTTCGGCCGGGCCAAGGTTGGTCTTGTAGGTGACGGCCAGGCCTTCCGGGTTGATGTCGCTGTCCCAAATGATGTCGCCCATGCTCACCCATGGCTGCATCATCTTGCCGCCGATCAGGTGCAGGTTCGGCACGGCAGTCGGGTGCCAATCGAGGTAGGCCAGGTCGACCCACAGCGATTTCTTCTCGAAGTAGTTGTCCAGGCTCTGGTTGGTCGAGCGAGCATCGGCGCTGCTGCCGGTGGCCACGCGCACACCGGCGTCGACTTGCGGGTTGATCTCGCTGTAGAAGCCAACACGGGCACGGACGCGCTCGCGGTCCTGGTTGTTGCTGCGCGCGATTGGGTTGTCGACGTTGACGTCCTCGTAACGCAGGCGCACATCGCCCTTGATCTGGGTCTTGGCAGCCCATGCCACTTTTTGTTCGAAGGAGCTCATACGTTCGGACTGAGCTTTCTGGTCGGCCTTTTCCTTGGTTTCTTTTGCCAGGTCACCCTGCAGTTCGTTGTACTGCGCCTGGTTGATCGAGCCGTTGGCGCGGAGCATTTCGAGCAGCTTGGCGTCGACAGCAGCACTGGCCGGGGCACTCAGAGCCAGCATCATGCCGGTGAGGCTAACTCCGGTAAGTGTAGAAACAAGACGCATAAGGTTCTCCCTACTGAAAAAAATGGGGGAGGCTCAAGCGCCTGCCCCTGCATTGGCATGTCTTCGGAAAGGGCCTGAATAGACAGGTTCTAGGGTTCCGGAAAACAGGCGCAAGTATTGCGGGGGCGAATGACAGATTAATGTCTAATTAATGGCACTGCGGTTAAGTAATTGAGAATAAAAGGATCTGTGCGCTGCGCTGGCGATTTGAGTAGCAGGCCTTCCTTGGCGATACTGGGTGCCTTCAGACAGCGAGCCGACACCGTGACCAGCCTGTACAGCCTTGCCCATTTGCATGATCTTCCGGCGGCCACTTGGGATGCCCTGGTGCCGGCCGGCCAACCCTTCCTGCGTCATGCCTTTCTCAGCGCCCTGGAGGACAGCGGCAGCGTCGCGCGCAGCACCGGTTGGGCCGCCGAGCACTTGGTACTGGAACGCGATGGGCAGGTGCGGGCGCTGCTGCCGGCGTATCGCAAGTGGCACTCGTTTGGCGAGTACGTGTTCGACCATGGCTGGGCCGACGCCTGCGAACGGGCCGGCATTGCCTACTACCCCAAGCTGCTCGGTGCCGTGCCGTTCAGCCCGGTCAGTGGCCCGCGCCTGCTGGCGGCCGACCCTGCCGATGGCTTGCTGGTGTTGCAGGCGTTGCCGGAATACCTGGGCAAGGGCGGGCTTTCTGGTGCGCACATCAATTTCACTGACCCAGCGTTGGACCAACAGCTTGCTGGCCAGCCTGGCTGGATGGAGCGGCTGGGCTGCCAGTTTCATTGGCGCAATCACGGCTACCGCGACTTCCAGGACTTCCTCGACAGCCTCAGCTCCCGCAAGCGCAAGCAAATGCGCAAGGAGCGCGAGCAGGTGACCGGGCAGGGCATCGACTTCCGTTGGTACGGTGGCGCTGAACTGGACCAGGCGCAGTGGGATTTCGTCTACCGCTGCTATGCCAACACCTATGCGGTGCGGCGCCGTGCGCCGTACTTGACGCGTGAATTTTTCAGCCTGTTGGCCGAGCGCATGCCCGAGGCGTTGCGTGTGGTGATGGCGCGACAGGGTGGGCGTGATGTGGCCATGGCCCTGAGCTTGGTAGGGGGCGACAGCCTGTTTGGCCGTTACTGGGGTTGCCTGGACGAATTCGACCGCTTGCACTTCGAGACGTGTTTCTACCAGGGCATGGACTTTGCCATTGCCGAAGGGCTGCAGCGCTTCGACGCCGGGGCGCAGGGCGAGCACAAGCTGATTCGTGGGTTTGAGCCGGTATTGACGCGGTCGTGGCACTACCTGCTGCACCCGGGGTTACGGCGGGCGGTGGAGGATTTTCTGCAGCAGGAGCGGGAAGGGGTAAAGGGGTATGCCGAGGAGGCGCGGGGGATGTTGCCTTACCGCCGGGACTGAGGGATTTATTTGGCCTGTGCCGCCTCTTCGCGGGTGAACCGCTGCTACAACGATAGCGAAACCGAGGTAGGAGCGGGTTTACCCGCGAAGAGGCCGGTGCAGGTGTCAGTCGACCCCGACAAACCCCCCAGTCTGGTGGTGCCACAACCGGGCATACAGCCCTTGCTGCTCCAGCAATTCACTGTGGCTGCCACTCTCGACAATGCGCCCTTTGTCCAGCACCACCAGCCGGTCCATCCGTGCAATGGTGGACAGCCGATGGGCAATGGCGATCACCGTCTTGCCCTGCATCAGCGTCTCCAGGCTTTCCTGGATTGCCGCCTCGACCTCCGAGTCCAGCGCCGATGTCGCCTCGTCCATGATCAGGATTGGCGCATTCTTCAACAGCACCCGGGCAATGGCGATGCGCTGGCGCTGGCCGCCTGACAGCTTTACCCCACGCTCGCCCACGTGCGCATCGAAACCGGTGCGGCCTTGGGCGTCGGACAGCTGCGGGATGAACTCGTCGGCGCGGGCACGGCGCACCGCTTCGTGCAAGGCCGCCTCGCTGGCGCCCGGGCGGCCATACAGCAGGTTGTCGCGAATCGAACGGTGCAGCAGCGAAGTGTCCTGGGTGATCATGCCAATTTGCGCGCGCAGGCTGGCCTGGCTCACTTCGGCAATGTCCTGGCCGTCGATGAGAATGCGCCCACCCTGCACGTCATACAGCCGTAGCAGCAGGTTGACCAGGGTCGACTTGCCGGCGCCGGACGGGCCAATCAGGCCGATTTTTTCGCCAGGCCGAATGTCCAGGTCGAGCCCTTCGATCACGTTCGCGGCCTTGCCGTAGTGGAAGTCTACGTCATCGAAGCGCACCGCCCCGCGGCTGACCTTGAGCGCCGGCGCGTTGGGCTGGTCGGTGACGGTGACTGGCTGGGCAATGGTCTGCAGGCCATCCTGGACCATGCCGATGTTCTCGAAAATGCCGTTGACCACCCACATGATCCAGCCCGACATGTTGACGATGCGGATCACCAGGCCGGTGGCCAGGGCAATTGCGCCGACGGTGATCTGCGACTGGCTCCACAACCACAGCGCCAGGCCCGTGGTGGCGACCACCAGCAGGCCGTTGAGGGTGGTGATGACCACGTCCATGCTGGTGACTACGCGCGCAGCCAGCTGGGTTTTCTCGGTTTGCTCGCGGATCGCTTCACGAGCGTATTGCTGTTCGTAGTCGGTGTGGGCGAACAGCTTGAGGGTGGCGATGTTGGTGTAGCCATCGACGATACGCCCCATCAGCTTGGAGCGGGCGTCGGAGGAGATCACCGAGCGTTCCTTCACCCTTGGCACGAAGTAGAAGAGCGAGGCGATATAGCCGACGATCCACAGCAGCAGCGGCAGCATCAGGCGCCAGTCAGCCTCGGCGAACAGCACCAGCGAGGTGATGGCGTAGATCAGCACATGCCATAGCGCGTCTACCGCCTGCACGGCGGAGTCGCGTAGCGAGTTGCCGGTCTGCATGATGCGCTGGGCGATGCGCCCGGCGAAGTCG
Source organism: Pseudomonas sp. Leaf58 (assembly GCF_003627215.1). NCBI lineage: Bacteria > Pseudomonadati > Pseudomonadota > Gammaproteobacteria > Pseudomonadales > Pseudomonadaceae > Pseudomonas > Pseudomonas sp. Leaf58. The sequence goes on along the minus strand of NZ_CP032677.1, from coordinate 3,918,811 downwards.
CTCTGGAAGAAGTTCAGGCTCTGCTTGAGCACATAGGTATGGTTTTGCCAGCGGATCAGGCTGGTCATGCCGGGGTTGATGGTCTGGTGCACCAGCAGGTCGTGCAGGCCGAAGAACAACGGTCGCAGCAGCAGGATTACCACCAGCATCCATATCAGCTCAGCGCTGTGCTCGCTGAAGAAGTTGGCGTTCGGCGTACCCTGGGCCAGGTCGATGATACGGCTGAGGTAGCTGAACATCGCCACCTCGATCAGCGAGGCGAACAGGCCGACCACCAGCAGGGCGAGAAAGCTCGGCCAGACCTGGCGCAGGTAATACAGGTAGAACGGCCACACCTGGCCGGGCGGTGCTTCGCTCGGTGCTTCGCGAAAAATATCGATAAGTTGTTCGAAACGACGGTACAGCATGGGTGACGACACTCCTGTTCCATCCGGCCCTCAGGCGGTTTCACGTCCTTGTGAAGCCTGCGGTCAGTCGATGCGTTTGGCCGACTTGATGTAGACCGGGTCGGCCGGTACATCACGCATGCCTTTTTTCACGGTAGTTGGTGAATTGACGATCTGGTCGACCACCTCCATCCCCTTGGTCACTTTGCCGAACACGGCGTAACCGGCGTCGCGGCCCGGGTTGAGGAAATCGTTGTCGGCAACGTTGATGAAGAACTGACTGGTGGCCGAGTTCGGGTTGGAGGTGCGCGCCATCGATAGAGTGCCGCGGGTGTTCTGCAGGCCGTTGCTGGCTTCGTTACGGATCGGGTCTTTGGTGTCTTTCTGCACCATCTGGTCAGTGAAACCACCGCCCTGGACCATGAACCCCGGGATCACCCGGTGGAAGATGGTGTTGTTGTAGAAGCCGCTGTCGACGTAGTCCAGGAAGTTCTTGGTACTGACCGGTGCCTTCTCGGCATTCAGCTCGATTTCGACCTGGCCGAAGCTGGTGTCCAGCAGTACGTGCGGGGTCTTGTCGGAAGCCATGACGCTGGTGGCGAAGGCGACCGAGCAGGCGGTGAGCAGAAGTTTTTTCAGCATGGGCTCAAAGATCCTTGAGAGGTGGAAGCGGCTGCAAGGAACTGCAGCAGGGTCTGGTTGAAGACCTCGGGTTGGTCGAGGGGGGTAGCGTGCCGGGAATCGTCGATGACCACCAGCTTGGCGTGGGGCATCAGGGCGACGTAGCGTTGTTTCAGTTCTATCGGGGTGTAATCGTGGTCGGCAGCGATGACCAGGGTAGGACATTGAATGTGCCCGATGCGTTCCTGCACGCCCCAGTCGACGATGGCGTCGAAACTCTTGAGGTAGGCACGCTTGTCGTTGCGTGCCCAGCGCTGGGCCATCTTCTGCCGCAATTCAGCTTGCTGGGGCTTGGGGAACAGGCGTTCGGCCAGGCCCTTGCCAACGGTTTCGACACTGAGCAAGCGCGCCAGGCCCCAGCGCTTGAGCCACCAAGCCCAGTCACTGCGCGTGCGGCGCTTGACTTCAGGGGCGCTGTTGACGATGCACAGGCTGCGAAGCCACTGCGGGTGGTCGACAGCGAACTGGAAGCCGACCATGCCGCCCATGGACAGGCCCACCACGTGTACCGGGCCGCTGTGCAGGTGCTCGAGCAGGGCCAGCAGGTCGGCGCTGAAGGTCGCGATCTGGTAACCATCGCGCGGCTTGTCGGAGCGGCCGTGGCCGCGAACGTCCATCAGGATGACCCGGTAGTAGCGGCTGAGCGCCGGCACTTGCATTTCCCAATCCTGGCAGCTCGAACCCAAGCCATGCAGCAATACCAGGGGTTCGCCCTGGCCATATTCCTGGTAATGCAGTGCGCATCCTTCGTGTTCGAAATAGGCCATGGGCGCGGTCCTCTCAGGCTTGTGGGGGGGCTGCGAAGGGCACGTCCAGTGGCGCGGTGTCGAAATTGCGCAGCAGGTCGATGAGAATCTGCGTAGCCGGGCCCAAGGTCTTCTCTTTGCTCGAATAAAGGTAGAACAGTGGGTGGCGACTGCCACCCTGATCCAGCGGCAACGGCTTGAGCACGCCTTCGCGCAGTTCGCGCTCAATCATGTGCCGAGGTAGCCAGGCAAAGCCCAGGCCACTGCTGACGAAGGTGGCGGCGGTGCCCAGGCTGCCGACGGTCCAGCGCTGCTCGGCGCCCAGCCAGCCGACGTCGCGCGGTTGGGCACGGCCAGAGTCGCGGATCACCACCTGCAACTGGCTTTCCAGGTCCTGGAAGGTAAGCTCGCGGCCCAGGCGGTGCAGGCTGTGTTCGGGGTGGGCGACGGCGACGAACTCCACCGCGCTCAGTTCGGCGCCCAGGTAGCCGCCAATGCTATAGCTGCTGATGGCCAGGTCGGCGATGCCTTCGTGCATCACTTCTTCGACGCCAGACAGCACTTCTTCCCGCAGGCGTACCCGGCAACCGCGGCTCTGCGGCATGAACGCGGCCAGCGCGCGCACCAGGCGGGCACTGGGGTAGGCGGCATCGACCACCAGGCGCACTTCGGCTTCCCAGCCCTGTTCCATGTGGTGGGCGAGGTCTTCGAGTTGGCTGGCCTGCTTGACCAAGTGGCGCGAACGGCGCAGCAGGACGTTGCCGGCTTCGGTGAGCACCGCCTTGCGGCCGTCAATGCGCAGCAGCGGTACGCCCAATTGTTCCTGCATGCGGGCCACGGTGTAGCTGACCGATGACTGCGAGCGGTGCAGTGCCTCGGCGGCCTGGGCAAACCCGCCGTGATCGACCACTGCTTGCAGGGTTCGCCACTGGTCAAGGGTTACGCGCGGCGCTTTCATCTTTCGCTCCTGTTGTCCTAAGCTGCGCTCTTTCAAGGAGAGCGGCCCATGAAGAAATGTTGTGCGGCAATACTGATGTGCCTGCCCCTCGGGGCCATGGCGTATCCCATCGATGTTGAGAAGGAACTGACGGGGGTCAAGCTCGACTACACCGCCTATGACACCGCCTACGACATTGGCGCCATCACCCTCAACAACTATGGGCAGGTAGCGGCAGCGTGCAAGGTGACCTTCCGCAACGGCCCGGAGGCACCGCGGGTGCGCCGGGTAAACGTGCCGGCCGGTAAAAGCGTCGATGTCACCGCCAAGTTCAACCGGCAGATCATCAAGCTACGGATCGCCTTGAACTGCAGCGCAGAATAAACTGATAAATCGATAGATTGAACCCACTTTTTACGCTTTTTTATCGATAGGTCAAGCCTTAATCTCACCTCCATCGAATCGCAACCCTTTTCGCCGATGGAGGCACCCATGTCCCGCGTACTGATCATCGAAAGCAGCGCCCGCCAGCAGGATTCCGTTTCCCGTCAGCTGACCCGTGATTTCATCCAACAATGGCAGGCCGCTCACCCGGCCGATCAGATCAGCGTGCGTGACTTGGCCGTGAACCCCGTGCCGCACTTGGACGCCAACCTACTGGGTGGCTGGATGAAGCCCGAAGAGCAGCGCAGCGCCGACGAACTCGAGGCGTTGGCCCGGTCCAACGAGTTGACCGATGAATTGCTGGCTGCTGACGTGTTGGTGATGGCCGCGCCGATGTACAACTTCACCATCCCCAGCACTCTCAAGGCCTGGCTGGACCACGTGCTGCGTGCCGGCATCACCTTCAAGTACACCCCTACCGGCCCGCAGGGCTTGCTGACCGGCAAACGCGCGATTGTGTTGACTGCCCGTGGTGGCATCCACGCCGGTGCCAGCAGCGACCACCAGGAACCGTACCTGCGCCAGGTGATGGCTTTCATCGGCATTCACGATGTCGACTTCATCCATGCCGAAGGCCTGAACATGAGTGGCGAGTTCCACGAGAAAGGCCTGAACCAGGCCAAGGCCAAGCTGGCAGCGGTGGCCTGAGGCTTAGCGAATTCCCAACCCTGGCACCTGTTTTTGCTCCTTTGGGTGTACCTGCCCGGCCATTGGCCGGGCTTTTTTATGTGCGCCAGAGCCGAGGGTGATGCCCGACAGTGATGGGCGAGCTACTTCAAGCTCAGCCAGAGCAAGCATCCGCTTGAGGAGTTGGATGGGTGGGTCAGGCATAAGCTCCGCTGCGCGATCTGGCGTCAATGGAAGCAACCTCCCACGAGAGTGCGGAACCTGATGCGCTTAGGCCTTAGCGAGGAGCGAGCCCGAAAATCGGCTTTCAATGGCCGGGGGCCATGGTGGAACTCGGGGGCGCAGCATATGAATCACGCACTGCCGAAGAAGCTGTGGGGACGGCTCGGACTGGTCTCGATACTGGATACGATCAACCGGCTTAGCCGCATGACCTGAACCGCCGTGTACGGAACCGTACGCACGGTGGTGTGAGAGGACGGCGGGTGTGAGCCCGCCTCCTACTCGATGCCTGCAATTTATCGGGTGCCAGTACCGGCCTCTTCGCGGGTAAACCCGCTCCTACACGGACACTACAGGCCTCGGTGCAGTGATACCCCTGTAGGCGCGGGTTTACCCGCGAAGAGGCCGGTACAGCCCTTACATTCCTCATGCTTGAACTCAGTTACCGCAACCCGCTAAGGTCGCGGCCTTGATCCACGAGAGGCAACCATGGGCTACCTGATAATCGTCGCGCTGATCCAGGCGTTTTCCTTCAGCCTGATCGGCGAGTACCTGGCCGGGCACGTCGACAGCTACTTCGCTGTGCTCGCACGCGTGGTGCTGGCTGGCCTGGTGTTCCTGCCGCTGACACGCTGGCGCCAGGTAGCGCCGCGCTTCATGCGCTCGATGCTGTTGATCGGCGCGCTGCAGTACGGCATCACCTACGTCTGCCTGTACCTGAGCTTCCGCGTGCTCACTGTGCCGGAGGTGCTGCTGTTCACCATCCTCACGCCGTTGCATGTGACGCTGATCGAAGACGCCATGAACCGGCGCTTCAACCCGTGGGCGCTGCTGGCCGCCTTGGTGGCTGTGGCCGGCGCAGCGGTGATCCGCCTTGACAGCATCAGCGGCGAGTTCTTCGTCGGCTTCCTGTTGCTGCAACTGGCCAACTTCACCTATGCCGCCGGGCAGGTCATGTACCGCCACTTGGTTGCACGAAACCCCAGCGACCAGCCGCACTATGCCCGCTTCGGCTACTTCTACCTCGGCGCCTTGCTGGTGGTGCTGCCGGCCTTCCTGTTGTTCGGCAATGCCCAGCATTTGCCGAGTACGCACGTGCAATGGGGGGTGTTGCTGTTCCTGGGCCTGTGCCCGACGGCACTGGGCCTGTACTGGTGGAACAAAGGCGCGTGCCTGGTCTCAGGCGCCACGCTGGCGGTGATGAACAACCTGCATGTGCCGGTAGGGCTGCTGCTGAACCTGCTGATCTGGAACCAGCACGAACCGCTGGGACGGTTGTTGATCGGCGGCGCGATCATCCTCGCGTCGGTGTGGCTGAGCCGCCTGGGTGGGCGCGCGCAGGCATCGCTGGCCGGCAAGGCCTGACACAAGCTGGCTGGCCTGCGATGGGCTGCAAAGCAGCCCCGGTATTCTCAAGCCTCGCTCATCTCTGCTTGTTGGCGCGGTACTGGCTCATGCGCCGCGCGCCCCGCCAGCCCCACCCGCATGTCATTGCCACTGGGCTGCTGGTACAAGCTCAGTCCAAACTCCGGCAGCACTGCCAACAAGTAGTCGAAGATGTCCCCCTGGATCCGCTCGTACTCCGCCCACGCCGTGGTGGTGGTAAAGCAGTAGATCTCCAGCGGCACGCCCTCGGCGGTGGTCTGCATCTGCCGCACCATGCAGGTCATGTTCGGGTGCACGTTGGGGTGGTTCTTCAAATAGGCCAGGGCAAACGCGCGGAAGGTGCCGATGTTGGTCAACCTGCGCCGGTTGGCCGACAGCTCGGCCACTGGGCCCAAAGCTTCGTTCCAGCGCTGCAGTTCCTGGCGCTTGCCGGCCAGGTAGTCACCCAGCAGGTGCACGTGGGTCAGGCGCTGTTCCTCCTCACGGGTGAGGAAACGCACCCCGGCGGCATCGATGAACAGGCTGCGCTTGATCCGCCGGCCACCGGACTGCTGCATGCCGCGGTAGTTGCGGAACGACTCGCTCATCAGGCGCCAGGTGGGGATCGAGACGATGGTTTTGTCGAAGTTTTGTACCTTCACCGTGTGCAGGGTGATGTCCACCACATCGCCATCGGCGCCCACCTGCGGCATTTCGATCCAGTCACCCACGTGCAGCATGTCGTTGCTGGTCAGTTGCACGCTGGCGACGAACGACAGCAGGGTGTCCTTGTACACCAACAGCAACACCGCCGACATGGCACCCAGGCCCGACAGCAGCAACAGTGGCGAACGGTCGATCAGGGTGGCGACGATGACGATGGAGGCGAAGATCCACAGCATCATCTTGGCCAGTTGCACGTAGCCCTTGATGGAGCGGGTGCGCGCGTGTTCGGTGCGGGCATAGATGTCGAGCAGGGCGTCCAGCAGGCACGACAGCGCCAAGGTCATGAACAACAGGGTAAAGGCCAGGGCGACATTGCCGAGGAAATGCTGGGCGGTGTCGGACAGTTCCGGCACTAGCTTCAGGCCAAATTGCAGCACCAGTGATGGCGTGGTTTGCGCCAGGCGGTGGAACACCTTGTTGTGGCGCAGGTCGTCCAGCCACTTCAAGGCTTGCTGGCGGGCCAACAGACGGGCGCCGTGCAGCATCAGGAAGCGCGCCAGGCGGCCAACCACTACGGAAATCAGCAGCAGCACGGCTAGGCCAATGGCGGCGTGCAGCATGGGATGTTGGTCGAGGGTGCCCCACAGGTCGAGGGAGTCACGCCAGATTCGTTGGATATCCATGGGCTTGCGTACAGTCTTATTGCCAAACGAAGCGCCATTAGAGCGCGGATGGCGGCAAAGTTGGCAAAAGAAATTCGGCTAAGGCGGCAGAAAACGTTACCCTATGCAACTGAATTTCCCGCACTTGCCTGAGGTTACCTCCGTGTTCTCCCAATTCGCCCTGCATGAACGCCTGCTTAAAGCCGTGGCCGAGCTTAAATTTGTCGAGCCAACCCCGGTGCAGGCCGCGGCCATCCCCTTGGCCCTGCAAGGGCGTGACCTGCGTGTGACCGCGCAGACTGGCAGCGGCAAGACCGCAGCGTTCGTGCTGCCGATGCTCAATCGCCTGGTTGACCTGAGCGGCCCGCGGGTTGAAATCCGCGCGCTGATCCTGCTGCCTACCCGTGAGCTGGCCCAGCAAACCCTCAAGCAAGTGCAGCTGTTCTCGCAGTTCACCTACATCAAGGCCGGCCTGGTTACGGGCGGTGAGGACTTCAAGGAACAGGCAGCCATGCTGCGCAAGGTGCCGGACGTGCTGATCGGCACCCCTGGCCGCCTGCTCGAGCAGCTCAATGCCGGCAACCTCGACCTGTCCCACGTGCAGGTGCTGATCCTCGACGAAGCCGACCGTATGCTGGACATGGGCTTTGCCGAAGACATGGAGCGCCTGTGCAAGGAGTGCGAAAACCGCGAGCAGACCCTGCTGTTCTCGGCAACCACTGGCGGTGCAGCGCTGCGTGAAATGATCGGCACGGTGCTGAAAGACCCTGAGCACCTGATGCTCAACAGCGTGTCGCAACTGGCTGAGGGCACTCGTCAGCAAATCATCATGGCTGACCACGACCAGCACAAAGAGCAGATCGTGCAGTGGTTGTTGGCCAACGAAGCCTTCGACAAGGCGATCATCTTCACCAATACCCGCGTTCTGGCCGACCGCATCTACGGTCACCTGGTGGCCAAGGACGTGAAGGCGTTCGTGCTGCACGGCGAGAAGGACCAGAAGGACCGCAAGCTGGCCATCGAGCGCTTCAAGCAGGGCAGCTCCAAGGTGCTGGTGGCCACTGACGTGGCGGCCCGTGGCCTGGACATCGACGGCCTGGACTTGGTGATCAACTTCGACATGCCACGCAGCGGCGACGAGTACGTGCACCGCGTGGGCCGTACCGGGCGTGCCGGTGGCGAAGGCTTGGCGATCTCGCTGATCACCCACAACGACTGGAACCTGATGTCGAGCATCGAACGCTACCTCAAGCAGCAGTTCGAGCGCCGGGTGATCAAGGAAGTGAAAGGCACCTACAGCGGGCCTAAGAAGGTCAAGGCTTCGGGTAAAGCTGTTGGGGCCAAGAAGAAAACGGGCGACAAGAAGGGCGACAAGAAGACCGTTGCCAAACGCAAGCCTACCGCCAAGCCGCGGCCTAATGCGCCACTGGCCAGCGCCGATGGCCTAGCGCCGCTGAAAAAGCGCAAGCCGGCTGCTGAGTAAGTAACGGTCTGGGGCCCTATCGCTGGCTTGCCGGCGATAGGGCCACTGAAGACAACCCATCAATCAGCCTTTTTCTCCGCCGCTTTCAACTCCTTGATCCGCGTGTCGATCAACTGGCACTTGTCGGGCAAATCCTTGCTCGCCGTCCCCAACTCCATCCCCTGAAGCTCGTCATTGATCTCCTTGGCCTTTTGCGGGTTCTGCTCGGTCAACTGGGTGACCAACCCGGCCAGTTCTTCACGTTTCTGCGTCGCCTCTTCCGGTGTGCAGGCCCAGGCGGGCAGGGCGCAGAGTAGGGCGGTGGCGCAGGCAATGGGCAGCAGCGGTTTCATCCTTTCTACCTCCGGCGGTGGTGATGCTCAGTGGAGGCTTACCCGTGGCCGTTAGTTCAGCACCTTCGACCGGTGGCTATACCCTGCGTGCAATTAGCTGCGTCAGTACATGCTGGCGCAACAACGCCAGCGCTGATCTTTCGGAACGCTCGGCAATGCCGAGAGGTCCCAAGCTGTGTACCCCCTTCCGTCCACAGCAGGAGCCGGTAGCCATGAGCATTGCCTACGACTGGGACCTGATCGAACGCTTGCTGCACGAGGTGCAGAACGGCGCCGGTCACAGCTTTACGCCACGCCCCTATGCCGAGCAGCACGCCGCGGCGCTGGCCGCCAAGGGTGAGCCACTGGGCGACATCGATCATCTTAAAACCCGTGCCTGCGAGTACGAAAAACTGCTGTTCGAGCGTGGCTTTATCGAAAGCCGGCCCGAAGCGGATGGCGGTAATGGCGAGAACTTCGTGCTGACCGAACGCGGCTCGCGCCTGATGAGCCTGATCGACAGCAGCATCCCCGGCTTCGAGCACCCGCGCCAGGTGCTGGATGAGCAAGAGGATGCGCTGGACGAAACCACCTTCGACCAGGTGTCGGCGAAGGCGCAGATCGCTTGAGGTCGTTTTGAGACTGGCAATGGCAGCCACGGAAACCCGATAATCGGTACAACCTGAACAGTGCCGAGTTCCTGCCCATGCCCACGATCACCCTACAGGCCCGCCCATGAGCGCGGTCCGCAAGAACCCTGACGCCTTCGCCTTGCAGGTGATGCTGGGGCTGTGCTTGATCTGGGGCTGCCAGCAAGTACTGATCAAGTTTGCCGCCGGCGACATTGCGCCGGTGATGCAGGCGGCCCTGCGCAACGGCATCGCCGCTGTGCTGGTGGGCTTGATGCTGTGCTGGCGAGGGGGCTGGGAGCAAGTCGGCAGCACCTGGCGGGCTGGGCTGGTGGCCGGTGGGTTATTCGGTGTGGAGTTCTTGTTCATTGCTGAAGGGCTGAAGCTAACGTCGGCCGCGCACATGTCGGTGTTCCTTTATACCGCGCCGGTGTTCACCGCCTTGGGCCTGCATTTCAGGTTGCCCAGCGAACGCTTGCGGCTGCTGCAGTGGCTGGGGATTCTGCTGGCCTTCGGCGGCATTGCCATGGCTTTCGCCGGCGGCATGTCGTTGCAAGGCATGGATGGCCGCACCCTGCTGGGCGATGCCTTTGGCGTGATTGCCGGGCTGGCGTGGGGCGCGACCACGGTGGTGGTGCGCTGCTCGCGGCTGTCGGAAGCACCGGCGACCTTGACCCTGTTCTATCAACTGGCGGTGGGTTTTGCCGGGCTGCTGCTGATCGCCTTGCTCAGCGGGCAGATCGGCGCGGTGTCGCTGACGCCGCTGGCGTTGGGCAGCGTGCTGTTCCAGGGGATTGTGGTGTCGTTTGTCAGTTACCTGACCTGGTTCTGGTTGCTGCGTAAATACCTGGCGTCGAACCTGGCGGTGTTTTCGTTCATCACCCCGCTGTTCGGGGTGACCTTTGGCGTGTTGCTGCTGGGTGAGCCATTGAGCGTGAATTTCGTGGTTGGCGCGTTGATGGTGTTGCTGGGGGTGGTGCTGGTGAGTGCCGAGCCGTGGGTGAAGCGGCAGTTGCGGCGGTATGTGGGTTGACTGGGCGGGCAACCCCGCCCCCACAGGAGATATCCCTGTAGGAGCGGGTTTACCCGCGAAGAGGCCAGTACAGGCAACCTCAAACTCAGGATGTAACCTCGGCCTGGCAGGCATTGCTCAGCCGTGCGTTACTCGCCAACTGCACCAGCCCCCCCGCCACCACTAACCCGCCGGCCGCTACCATCAGCGCCGGTTGCAGCCCGCCGCTGTAATGGCTGCTGAGCGCCGCCAGCAACGGCCCGCTCAACTGCCCCAAGGCGAAGCACGCGGTCAGTAGCCCGGCATTGCGCTGCGTAGCATGCGGCGCCAACTCCCGAGAATGCTGCATCACCAACTGCATGCAGGCCAGGAACGGCCCGCCACACAGCACCACCCCCAGCGCCAGCCCAACCCCTCCACCTATCAAGCAGGCCAACACCCCCAGCCCTTGCAGCCACAGGGTAGCGGTCAGCCAGGTTGAGGTGCGGCCGCCACGCCGCAGGCTCACCAGCAGCACACCCAGCGCAGCGGCCAGGCCGAACGCCGGCCAGAACAGGTCGGCCAGCCATTGCCCGCGGAACTGCTGGTTGGCCATCTGCGCCAGGAAGGTGGCCGGCAGGATATAACCCACGCCATACAGCGCATACACCAGCCCCAGGCGGCCGATGCCGACACTGCGTGTGGGGCCCTGGCGTATAGCCGACGGCGCCGCTTGCAGCGCGCGGGGCAGCCAAGGCCGTACCGCCAGCAGCATCAGCAGGGCCGTCACGGCATAGATCAGCCACAGTGCGGCCGAACTCAGCCCCATCCGGTGCGCCAGCAGTGCCAGCAGCCCAGTCACGGCGATGCCCAGGCCCGGCCCTGCGAACACCAGCGCGCCCAGGCGCTGGCGGTTGTGGGCATTGGCTACCTGCTGGCTGAGGCTGGTGATCATCACCAATACCCAAGCGCTGGCCACACCGGTGCCAAAGCGCAACAGCAGGTGGCTGCACAACCCGTCGGCGGCCCATGAGGCCAGGGTCAGCAGCACGCACAGCCACAACCCGCCATGCAGGCGCAGGCGCACCTGGCCTGGCGAACGGGCGAACATGGCGTCGACCGCGCCAACGAAGTAACCCAGGTAGTTGGCCGCCGCCACCAGCCCGGCGACCGTCAGGTCGAACTGGCCTTCGGCGATGAGTTGCGGCAGCTGCGGGGTAAGGGCAAAACGGCCGATGCCCATGGCCATCATCAGCGCTACGGCGCTGGCCAGCAGTTGCATGAGTGGCGACATGAGAAAGCTCCTGCACGGATGTAAGCGAGAGTTGGCAGGTTAGGGCGGTTTATTTTTCAATAAAATTGAATAATGATGATCAAGTTATTCTGTTTTGGAGAATGCTGTGGAGTTCAGCCAACTGCGAATCTTCCAAGCCGTCGCTGAAGAGGGCTCGATCACCCGCGCAGCAGAGCGCCTGCACCGCGTGCCGTCGAACCTGTCGACGCGGCTGCGTCAGCTTGAGGAGCAACTGGGCATCGAGCTGTTCCTGCGCGAACGCCAGCGTTTGCAGCTGTCGCCGGCGGGCAAGGTGTTGCTGGACTACGCCAGCCGCCTGTCCGCCTTGCACGACGAGGCGCTGGCGGCCGTGCGTGGTGGCCAGCCAGCCGGTGACTTTGTGCTGGGGACTATGTACAGCACAGCGGCTACCCATTTGCCGGGGTTACTGGCGCGTTATCACCAGGCCTACCCGGCGGTAAACCTGCAGGTGCGCGCGGCGCCCAGTGGCGAGTTGCTGGAGGGCCTGCTCAACCACCGCCTGGACGCGGCTTTGGTGGACGGGCCGCCGAGCCTGGCCGGGCTGGATGGCGTGCCGCTGTGCGATGAGCAACTGGTGCTGATCAGCAGCCCCGAGCACCCCGCGGTGCACACCGCCAAGGACGTGGCGGGCAAAGCGGTGTTCACCTTCCGCCAGGGCTGCTCGTACCGCATGCGCCTGGAGGCCTGGTATGCCCATGCCCATACCCCCATGGGCCGGGTAATGGAGATCGAGTCGTACCAAAGCATGCTGGCCTGCGTGATCGCCGGCGCTGGCGTGGCCATGATGGCGCAGTCGATGCTCGACAGCCTACCTGGGCGCGACCGGGTGCGGGTGCACCGGCTGCAGGCGCCGTTCGATCAGGCGGTTACCTGGTTGATGTGGCGCCAAGGCATGCGCGGGGCAAATTTGCAGGCCTGGATCGATCTGCAACAAAGCGAAACGATTAACCAGTCGTCGGAATGCGCCGTTACGGCTTGATCCGTATCAAAATGGCCCGTATCTGTAGGAGTAGAGGCATGCGTAATACAGGACATGGGGCTATGATCTGTATGAAGCATCGCAGGATTGAATTGCCGTGAGGCTGACCCGTAAAGGGGGCATTATGAATAAACCACTGTCCAACTGGCTCCACGACCTGGCTGTCGCCTTGGGGCTGATTCCACCACCTTTGCAGCCGGTGCCGATCCCGACTGATGAAGAGCAGCGCAAACGCCAACCGCGTCGCCGCTGATTAAAAACAAGGGCCGCTGCACCTGGGTGGGTGCAGCGGCCTTTTTGTAGCCGTGAATTTGCTGTTGCCTGTACTGGCCCTGTCGCCGGCCAGTACAGGGTTGTCGATCAGGCCAGCTTCACCGCCGCCACCGATTTGCGCGACATCAAGCTCACCACCACAAAGCTCACCAAGCCAATCGCCAGGCTGTAATAGATCGGCGTATTGGCCTCCAGCCCATCCTTGAACATGAACAGCAGCGCGGTGGCAAAGCCCAGCGACATGCTGGCGATAGCGCCGGCAGTGGTCGCGCGTTTCCAGAAGATCGCCCCGATCAGCGGGATCAGCATGCCGCCGACCAGCAGGTTGTAGGCCAGCGTAAGGGCGTTGATCACATCGTTCACCATCAGCGCGATGCCCAGCACCACCAGGCCGGTGAGCAGGGTGAACAGGCGGCTCATGCCCAGGCTCGATTGCTTGCCGCCACGCAGCTTGGGCAGCAGGTCTTCGGTCACTGTGGTAGAGGCTGCCAGCAAGCCGGCGCTAGCGGTGGACATCATCGCCGCCAGGGCTGCTGCCATCAGCAGGCCACGAATGCCGTCGGGCAGGGTGGTCTTGATCATTTCGGCAAAGGCGTTGTTCGGGTTGGCCAGGTCGGGCATCAGCACATGCGCGGCCATGCCGATCGCCGCGCAGGCCAGGCCGTACAGCACGCAGTACACACCTGCGACGCTACCGGCACGCTGGCAAACCTTCTCGTCACGGGCGGTGAACACCCGCTGCCAGATGTCCTGGCCGATGAGGATGCCGAAGAAGTAGATCAAGAAGTAAGTGATGATGGTGTCCCAGCCAATGGTGGTGAGCTGGAAGCTGGCCGCCGGCAGCTTGGCCACCAGAGTGTCCCAGCCACCGGCCTTGTACAGGCACACTGGCAACAGGATGAACATCAGGCCGACGGTCTTGATCACGAACTGGACGATGTCGGTGAGGGTCAACGACCACATGCCGCCGATGGTCGAGTACAGCACCACCACACCACCGCCCAGCAGCAGCGAGGCCCAGAATGGCAAGTCCAGCAGCACCTGCAATACGGTAGCCATGGCCAAGGTCGAGGTGACGCCGATCATCAGTGCGTAGGCCAGCATGATCACGGCGCTGGCTTGGCGTGCAGTCGGGTTGTAGCGCTGCTCCAGCACCTGGGTGACGGTGAAGATGCGTAGGCGCAGCAAGGGTTTGGCCAGGAACAGGTTGATGGCGATGATGCCCAGGCCCAGGGCTGCACACAGCCAGAAGCCGGAGATGCCATGGACATAGCCCAGGCGCACGGTGCCGACGGTGGAAGCGCCGCCGAGCACGGTGGTCGCCATGGTGCCCATGTACAGGACCGGGCCAAGGTTGCGCCCGGCTACCAGGTAGTCTTCATGGGTTTTTGCGCGCCGCATGCCATACCAGCCTAGCCCGAGCATGCCAGCGGTGTAGATCATTACAACAATGATGTCCAAGGCCATTTGGGGTCTCCCGATTATCTTTATTATGGCGAGATCGACCACCCGGGCGGGGTTCACGGCGCCCGGCGGTCTTGTTGTGTGTTGGCGGGCCTCAGTGGCCCTCCCTCATGGCTCCTGCCGGGGTGTAGCGAGTGCTGCAGCGGCCGCCGTTTAGCGGCGGGCCACGCCGGGCAGCACGCAGAGCATTTCGAACAGCAGGTTGGCACCGAGCAGCGAGGTGTTGCCGGTGGTGTCGTAAGGCGGGGAGACTTCGACGAGGTCACAGCCGATCAGGTCCAGGCCGTGGCAGCCGCGAATGATCTCCATCGCCTGGATGGTGGTCAAGCCGCCGATTTCCGGGGTGCCGGTGCCAGGCGCCCAGGCCGGGTCGATACCATCGATGTCGAACGACAGGTACACCGGGCCACCGCCGACCTTTTCCCGCACTTCGGCCATCAGCGGCGCCAGCGACTTGTGCCAGCACTCTTCGGCTTGGACCACGCGGAAACCCTGGCGGCGGCTCCAGTTGAAGTCATCAGCGGTGTAGCCCTGGGCGCGCAGGCCAATCTGCACGACGCGGTCGCAATCGAGCAGGCCTTCTTCGACGGCGCGGCGGAAGGTGGTGCCGTGGGCGATCTTCTCGCCGAACATGTGGTCGTTGACGTCGGCGTGGGCATCGATGTGCACCAGGCCGATCTTGCCGTGCTTTTTGTGCAGGGCGCGCAGGATCGGCAGGGTGATGGTGTGGTCGCCACCCAGCGTCATCGGGATGACATTATGCTCGACGATTTCATCGTAGGCTTCTTCGATGATGCGCACGGCGTCCAGCAGGTTGAAGGTGTTGATCGCCACATCACCGATGTCGGCCACCGACAGCGAGTCGAAGGGGGCGGCCCCGGTGGCCATGTTGTACGGGCGGATCATGACCGATTCGGCGCGGATCTGCCGTGGGCCGAAGCGGGTGCCGGAGCGCAGCGAGGTGCCGATGTCCAGCGGCACGCCGATGAAGGCGGCGTCCAGGCCTTGGGCACTTTGCAGGTGGGGCAGGCGGAGCATGGTGGCGATGCCGCCGAAACGCGGCATTTCGTTGCCGCCCAGTGGTTGGTGGAGAGTCTTGTCCACGGTGGGCCTCATCAGTCGGTCGATTGTTGTGTTTGTTCGAACCTGTGCCGCCGCGCGCCTTTCACGTAGGGTCTTGCTGGCGGGCAGGGACATTTCGGCCAAGTCTGCTGAAGGCAGTGCCGGGGAAGAATCGCTACCGGCAAATACTTAGTTCAGGAATTTCTAAACTAAAGCCCGGCGCAGCGGTTAGACTGCGCGCAAATACTGTTGTGGAACCGCTGCACCATGGCCTCGACCTTGCCCGACCTGAAACTGCTGCGCATCTTCATCAGCGTGGTGCGCCACCAAGGCTTCGCCAATGCCCAGCGCGAACTGAACCTGTCTACCTCGGCCATCAGTACCTACATGAGCCAGTTGGAAGGCGCCTTGGGTATCGTGCTGTGCCACCGCGGGCGGGGCGGTTTCAGCCTGACCAGCAAGGGCGAACTGTTCCACCAGGAGACCTTGCGCCTGTTGGCCGAGCTGGACGGCTTCGAGCAGTATGCCGCGGCCCTCAAGGGCGAGTTGCGCGGCACCCTTAACCTGGGCGTGATCGACTCCACGGTCGGTGACCGCGCCTTGCCGTTGGCCGAAGCCATTGGTGCCTACAGCCAGGAGCACCCAGCGGTGCACCTGCACCTGTCTGTGTCCAGCCCTTACGAACTGCAACTGGGTGTACAGGACAACCGCCTCGACCTGGCCATCGGGGCGTTTTCTTCGCGCATGAGTGGGCTGCTCTACCAGCCGCTGTACCGTGAGCAGCACTGGCTGTACTGCAGCAGCCGGCACCCGTTGTTTGTTGAGCGGCGCATCCCCGAGCAGGTGGTGACCCAGCAGCGCATGGTCGGGCGCGGCTACTGGAGCCAGGCCGAACTGGCCCGGCATGGCTTCAAGCACAGCGCGGCGACGGTGGAGAGCATGGAGGCGCAGTTGATCCTGATTCTCTCTGGCGCCTATATCGGTTACCTGCCCGAACACTATGCCCAGGCTTGGGTCGACAAAGGCGATTTACGCGTGCTGTCGCCGTCGACTTTCGGCTATCAGGCGCCATTTTCGCTGATTATTCGCCGCGGGCGCAGCCGCGAGCCGTTGATCCAGACCTTCCGCGACCTGTTGAAAAGCCAGCTCAACGTGGGCTGATAAACAAGGCGTTCATACATTTTCGTCGGGAGGCCCTCAATTCCTTCAAAAGCGGGCCGCTAAAGTGATAGCGCCCTGCTACATATCAACGTGCGCTGATGATTTCCCATCATTTCATCCTGCAAGGAGCGCCCACGATGCGCATGAACTTGCCCGTCACTGAGCACGAAAGAACCTTTTCCAGCGATCAACGCCTGATTTCCACCACCGACCTGAACAGCCGCATCACTTACTGCAACGACGCCTTCGTGGCCATCAGCGGGTTCACCTACGACGAGCTGGTCGGCCAACCGCACAACCTCGTACGTCACCCGGATATGCCGCCGGCGGTGTTCGGCCACATGTGGGAAACCATCAAGCAAGGCAAACCCTGGATGGGGGTGGTCAAGAACCGGGCGAAGAACGGCGATTACTACTGGGTCAGCGCTTATGTCACGGCCATTTACGAGCAGGGCCGCATCAGTGGTTATGAGTCGGTGCGTTCGGTGCCCACGCGTGAGCAGATCCGCCGTGCCGAGGCGTTGTACGCGCGCTTGCGCGACGGGCGCGCCCCGGTACCGTGGGCAGCCCGCCTGGGCCACGGCCTGGGCCACGGTTGGCCATTGATCGGCGCCGGCCTGCTGTCGGCGGTGGGCTACCTGTGGCTACCGCCCTATGCGGCGCTGGCGGTGCTAATGGCCAGCTTGCTGGTGGCCTGGTACGCGGTCGAATACCGGCAGAACCAGGCTGTCCGCCGCACCCTGGCCGAGCACCCCAAGGCCTTCACCAGCCCGCTGGTGGCGTTGACCTACAGCGACAACCCTGGCCTGCAAGGCCAGCTCGACCTGGCCATCATCAGTGAGGAAGCGCGCTTGCAAACGGCCCTGACCCGCTTGGTGGACGCCGGGGTCGGGGTGAAGTCGCGGGCGGCGCAGTCGTCCAATTTGTCCGATGCCCAGGCACAAATGCTCGACCGCCAGCGCAGCGAGACCGACCAATCCGCCACCGCTATCGCACAGATGGCGGCGACCATCCAGCAGGTGACGCACAATGTGCAAAGCACAGCGCATGCGGCAGGTGATGCCGACCAACTGGCGCAGCAGGGCAGTGAGCTGGCGCTGCACAGCCTGAAAGCCATGGGCAGCATGAGCGAGGCCGTCAATGACATAGGTCAGGCAGTCAATGCCTTGGCCGAGCAGACCCAGTCGATCGGCAGCGTGGTGGACGTGATCACCTCGATTGCCGAGCAAACCAACCTGCTGGCGCTCAACGCCGCCATTGAAGCGGCGCGCGCCGGTGAGCAGGGGCGCGGGTTTGCCGTGGTGGCGGATGAAGTGCGTTCGCTGGCCCAGCGCACCCGCGCCTCGACCCAGGAGATCCATCAGATCATCGCCTCGTTGCGCGCCGGGGCCGAGCGGGCAGTAAGCACCGCCAGCCGTGGTGAGCAGATCTCGCGTGACAGTGTGCACAGTGTCGAGGCGGTGCAGGCGGCGTTGAACGGGATTGCCCAGGCGGTCAGCCGCATCACCGGCATGAGCCAGCAGATGGCGACGGCGTCGGAGCAGCAGAGCCATGTGGCCGAAGACATCAACCAGCAGATCGTGAGGATTGCCCAGCTGTGCGACCAAAGTGCCGGGCAGGCCAGGCAGGGCGCGCAAATCAGCCAGGACCTGGAGCGCATGGCGGAGTACCTGCATAGCCTGGCGGAGCGGTTCAACCGTTGATATCGCCGGGGCCTGCTAAGCGGGCCCCGGTTCTGTGGCACACTGTTCCCGCCAAGGAGAACCCCATGCCCAGACCCCGCTGCGCGCGCTGTCAGCGCCCGCTCGACCATTGCCTTTGTTCACTGATCCCCGCACTCGACAGCCGCACCCGCGTCATCCTGCTGCAGCACCCCAGTGAAACATCCCATGCCCTGAACACCGCCCGCCTGGCCGCCCTTGGCTTGCGCAACGCCGAGTTGCGAGTAGGTGAGGTGTTCGATGACCTGAGCGCCTTACTGGCTACCCCTGGTTACCGGCCGGCCTTACTGTTCCCGGGCGATGACGCCCAGGTGCTGACGGCCTATGGCGAGGCGGGCGACAAACCCTTGCTGCTGATCGTGCCCGACGGCACCTGGCGCAAGGCGCGCAAGCTGCTGTACCTGAACCCTTTGCTGGAGGCATTGCCGCGGGTGACGCTGGGTGCTGTTGCGCCTTCACGCTATCGCTTGCGCAAGGCACCGGAGGCGGGGGCGTTGTCGACCATCGAGGCGGTGGTGGGGGCACTGAATGCGCTGGAGCAGCCGGCTTGCTTCGATGCGCTGCTGGCGCCGTTCGAGGCCTTGATCGAGGGGCAGATCAGGGCCATGGGTGATGAGACGTTCCAGCGCAATCATAGCGAGGGGTGAGGTGGCAGTGAGGGCCCCATCGCCGGCAATCCAGCTCCTACAGGTACAGTACGAGGACTGAAGCTTGTGCTGTAGCTGTGGGCGCTGGCTTGCCGGCGATGGGCCGCAGCGGCCCCAAAAAACTCAAAGCCGATCAACGCATCTCAGGCAAATGCGCCTCGGTGCGTACCTCGGTGGTGGCCAGCGCCTCTGGCGGCAGCGAAATACGCTGCTTGCTCAGCAGTTCACCCATGGTCGCCAGCAAGCGGTAGCGGGAGAACTCTTCGGTATAGCGCACCTCGGTGTAGCGGCGGTCGGCGTTGTACAGCTCGTTTTCACTGTCGAGCAGGTCGAGCAGGGTGCGCTGGCCCAGGCCGAACTGGTCCTGGTAGGCGGCACGCACGCGCTTGGTGGTTTCGGCGTATTCGCGCGCGGTCGGCAGCTGCTTGCTGGCGTTGGTCATGGCGTTCCATGCCAGGCTCAGGTTTTCGGTCAGCTCACGCAGGGCGTTGTTGCGGATGTCCAGGGCCTGGTTGACCTTGTGCGCGTCGGACTGCAGGCGAGCCTTGTCGCTGCCGCCGCGGAACAGGTTGTAGTTCATCTCCACGCCAGCCTGCCAGTCGTTGTTGCTGTGGCCTTTCTCGCCGCCGGTGTTGTTATTGGCGCCGGTGGCCAGAATGGCGTCGACACGTGGGTAGAAGGTCGACTTGGCCACTTCGTATTGCTGCTCGGCAGCATTCACGTCAGCCTGGGCCGACTTGATGTACGGGTTGTTCTGGCGCATGTCGGCGCGGGCTTCGTCGAGCGTGCCAGGCACTTCGCCCTTGATGGTTTGCGGGCTTTCCAGCTCATCCGGCATACGGCCGATGACGCTGAAGAAGTTGGCCTCGGCGTCGGCCAGGTCGACTTCGGCGGTGTCCAGGTTGTTTTCTGCCAGGGCGCGACGTGCGCGCGACTGGTCAAGGTCGGCGGTGCTGCCGACGCCGCGCTCGTTGCGCAGGCCGATTTGGTCGTTGACCCGCAGGTGGGCCTGCAGGTTGTTCCTGGCCAGGGCTACCAGTTCACGGCGCTTGAGCACTTCCAGGTAGACCTCGACGGCCCGCAGGGCGACGTCCTGGGCAATGGCCTGCGTATAGTAGGCGCGGGAAGTGGAGACTGCTTCGGTGCGGCCTACTTCGTTCGAGGTGTTGAAACCGTCGAAGATCATCTGCCGCAGGCGCAGTTCGGACTGGGTGTAGTTGAGGGTTTCTTTATTGTGGTTGCGCGTACCGTCAGTGTTCACGCCGCGCGTGTTGTTGTTGTCGGAACGCTGGCGGCCGTAGCCGGCAACCAAATCCACGGAAGGGTAGTAGCCACCACGCGCAAACTTCACGTCTTCATCGGCCGACAACTTGCTGTTGCGGTTGGCGCTGACTTGCGGGTGGTAGTCCACAGCGCTTTGGACAGCCTCGGTGATCGACATCGCCTGTACGTTGGCACTCGCCAGGGCCAACAATAATGCACTGGTGATGGGGTTCAAAACGCGCATGGTACATCTCCCTGATCCTGGAATTGATCCTGTTGCTCGCCAAAAAAATGACGATAAAATTATCGCGTATAGTGTTGCAGGTTTTTAACAAGACAGCTAAGTACATTCAACGCGATATGTAAGAAGATTTCTTCA
Organism: Pseudomonas sp. Leaf58; assembly: GCF_003627215.1. NCBI lineage: Bacteria > Pseudomonadati > Pseudomonadota > Gammaproteobacteria > Pseudomonadales > Pseudomonadaceae > Pseudomonas > Pseudomonas sp. Leaf58. The sequence continues at coordinate 3,898,397 of NZ_CP032677.1, read as the reverse complement.
TATCAAATTGACATACAAGACTTATATTGTCTAATTGGCACGACTAAACATGCAGCCTGTGGTTGCGAAAACAAACCGTCAAACCCAATGAATGCGGGGCTTTGGCTGGGTTCAAGAATTATTTTAAATAAGTAAGGCGCAGTTTAGGCGAAAGTGATATTTGGCGACAAAAAATTGTCACTTTGGCTTGTAAAGGGTTTTTTGCTTGAGGATATACAGGCTGACCAGCACGGCGCTGCTCAACATGAAGGCGCGCGCCCAGAACAGTGGCACCAGATAGCACGACAGGCCGATGCTGGCCCACATCAGGCCGATGGCGTAGACCTTGCCCTTGAGGGGGATGCCTTCACCACTGAGGTAATCGCGGATCCATGGCCCAAGCTTTGGGTGATGGACCAACCAGTGGTGAAAGCGCGGCGAGCTGCGGGCAAAGCAGGCTGCCGCCAGCAGCAGGAACGGGGTGGTGGGCAATACCGGCAGGAAAATCCCCAACACCCCCAGCGCGACGCTGAGCCAGCCGGTGGCCAGCAGCAGGTAGCGCACCGGCGACTTAGTGGTGGCGTGGCTTGAGCAGCGCCGGTTTTTCGTCAGGAGCGTGCAGCAGCAAGAACAACGCGGTCAGTGCCTCTGGGATCTGTACGATCATGTCGTCTTGCAGGTTGGCGTTGCTGGCGATGTCGGCGAATTCAGGCTGTTCGTCGAACAGGCCCGAGCCAACCATGATCGGCAGCAGCATTTCGCTGACTTCTTCTTCGTCGCGGTCAAACCAGGCCTCTTCACGCAGGAACACGCCTTCCATGAAGCCGATGCACCAGCCGCGCAGGTCGGAGTCGTCCGGCTCTTCAGTCAGGTCGAGCTCGCAAGGCAAGTCGAATTCTTCTTCGCTGGCCAGCTGGCGGGCGATGTGCGCCTTCAGCGCCACCAGGGTGGCTTCGATCTCGATGCGCTGAGCGTCGCTGGTGTAGTGCGGCTCTTCGGCGAACAGGGCGTCGATCCACTCGCGCTCAGGCACTTCTTCGGCGTTGATCGAGAGGGCGGTCAGGTAGCCATGGGCGGCGACATAGTCCAACGCCTCTTCGTGCAGCTCGTCGGCGTCAAGGAAGGCTTGCAGGCGGGTAAGTTGCTCGGCGAAGGACATTACAGGGCTACCTTGGAGAATAAACGATAACGAATTCTAGCACCTTGCAGCGGTGGCGGGGTAAAGGGAACGTCTATCGCCGTGCTGCCCTGCGCGGGCCGGAGCTGCGGTATACTCCGCGATTTTTCAAGCAGGGGCGGCGTTTGCCAGCCACCTGGCAAAAACCGCTTACGCATTTGGCGTGTGCGGGGCGGGTTTTTCGTCCAGCCTGTATCCAGGATGGTACGGCGATTTGTGGAGTTGCACATGCTCGAACAGGCTCAGCGCGTTCTCAAGGACATCTTCGGCTACGACAGTTTCCGAGGGCGCCAGGCAGCGATCATTGAATGCGTGGCCAATGGCGGCGATGCCCTGGTGCTGATGCCCACCGGCGGCGGCAAGTCGTTGTGCTTCCAGGTGCCGGGGCTGTTGCGCCCGGGCCTGACGGTGGTGGTCTCGCCCTTGATCGCGTTGATGGACGACCAGGTCGCCACGCTCGACGAACTGGGCGTAGCCGCCGCCGCGCTGAACTCCACGCTGACTGTTGAGCAGCAGCGGGAGTTGGCCGGGCGCCTGCGCCGTGGCGAGGTGAAGATGCTCTACCTGGCGCCGGAGCGCCTGGTGCAGCCACGCATGCTCGACTTCCTGCGGGACCTGGACATCTCGCTGTTCGCCATCGACGAGGCCCACTGCGTGTCGCAATGGGGTCATGACTTCCGCCCCGAGTACCTGCAACTGGGCCAGCTGGCCGAGCTGTTCCCGCATGTGCCGCGCATTGCGCTGACCGCCACCGCCGACATGCGTACCCGCGAAGAGATCGTCCAGCGCTTGCACCTGCAGGGCGCCGAGCGTTTCCTGTCGAGCTTCGACCGGCCCAACATTTTTTATCGCATCGTGCCCAAGGAGGCGCCGCGCAAGCAGCTGATGGCCTTCCTCAGCGAGCGCCGCGGCAACGCTGGCATCGTCTATTGCTTGTCGCGCAAGAAGGTCGACGAAACGGCCGCTTTCCTCTGTGAGCAGGGTTTCCCGGCGCTGCCTTACCATGCCGGTCTGGCTGCCGAGACGCGGTCTGCCAACCAGCACCGTTTCCTCAACGAGGAAGGGCTGATCATGGTCGCCACCATTGCCTTCGGCATGGGTATCGACAAGCCCAACGTGCGCTTCGTCGCCCACCTCGACCTGCCCAAGTCGCTCGAGGCCTACTACCAGGAAACCGGCCGTGCCGGCCGTGACGGCCTGCCGTCCGATGCCTGGATGGCCTACGGCCTGCAGGACATGGTGATGCTCAAGCAGATGCTGCAGAACTCCGAAGGTGACGAACGCCACAAGCGTATCGAGCAGCACAAGCTCGACGCCATGCTCGCCCTGTGCGAAGAAACCCGCTGCCGTCGCCAATCGCTGCTGGCCTATTTCGACGAAACCCTCGAGCAGCCGTGCGGGCATTGCGACAACTGTGTCGACCAGGTCCAAACCTGGGACGCCACCGAGCCGGCCCGCCAGGCGCTGTCGGCGGTGTTCCGCACCGGCCAGCGCTATGGCGTTGGCCACTTGGTCGACGTGTTGCTGGGCAAGGACACCGAGAAGGTGCGCAATTTCGGCCACCAGAAGCTGTCGGTGTTCGGCGTCGGCAAGGGCCTGGCCGAGGTCGAGTGGCGTTCCCTGTTCCGCCAGCTGGTAGCGCGCGGCCTGGTCGATATCGACCTGGAAGGCTACGGCGGCCTGCGCCTGTCCGACAGCTGCCGGCCACTGCTGCGCGGTGAGGTGACCTTGCAATTGCGTCGCGACCTCAAGCCGCAGACCACAGCCAAGACTTCGTCGTCCAGCGGTGGCAGCCCCGCCAGCCAGCTGGTGCGCGCCGAAGAGCGCGAGCTGTGGGAAGCATTGCGCACCCTGCGGCGCAAGCTGGCCGAAGAGCACAGCGTGCCGCCTTACGTCATCTTCCCCGACTCGACCTTGCTGGAGATGCTGCGTAGCCAGCCGGCCAGCCTCAGCGACATGGCCCAGGTCAGCGGCGTGGGCGCGCGCAAGCTGGAACGCTACGGCCAGGCCTTCCTCGAGGTGTTGAACAACAGCGGTGGCACCGACGAGGCGCCGAAAGTGGTGCTTGATCTGCGCCACGAACTGGTCAGCCTGGCCCGCGCCGGCATGACCCCGGCGCAGATCGCCGGGCAGCTCAACTGCAGCGAGAAGAACGTCTACAGCCTGCTGGCCGAGGCGCTGGGCCGCCAGGAGCTGAGCCTGGACCAAGCGCTCGACCTGCCGGAGGACCTGATGATGGAGGTGCAGGATGCCTTCCTCGACGGTGAAGGCGAGCTGCCGCCGGTATCGGCTATTGCGCCGCAGTTCGGGGCGCGGGTACCCGAGGGCGTGCTGTATTGCATCCGTGCAGCCTTGGCCGCGGAATTCGAGCTTTGAACGTCGGCAGGATCGAGGGCAGCAGCGCCATCTGCTGACCTTTGTCATGCTTTTTGACGATTATCGAACAACCAAGTGTGTGCGAGCCTTGCCTCGTGCTGCGCGGCATGGTTAGCTGCCTAATAATTAGATCCATTCAATGAGTTGCCTATGCCCCTGACCGACAACCAACACCGCTTCGGCATGCAGCTGGCCCAGATGTCCCGGGGTTGGCGTGCCGAACTGGACCGCCGCCTGGCCGGGCTCAACCTGTCCCAGGCGCGCTGGCTGGTGTTGTTGCACCTGGCCCGTTTCGAAGAAGCCCCGACCCAGCGTGAGTTGGCCCAGAGCGTCGGCGTCGAAGGCCCGACCCTGGCGCGCCTGCTCGACAGCCTGGAAGCCCAAGGGCTGGTGCGCCGGCAGGCGGTGCTGGAGGACCGGCGGGCGAAGAAAATTGTGCTGTGCCCACCGGCCAAACCGTTGATCGAGCAGATCGAGACCATTGCCAACCAGTTGCGGGTCGAGCTGTTTACCGGGGTGGACGAGGCGGACCTGCAGGTGTGCATGCGTGTGCATGCGAAAATCCTCGCCAACCTCGAGAAATCCTGAGGGTCCTGGCGGCCTGTAGGAGCGGGTTTACCCGCGAACACCGGCGAAGCCGGTGCCATGCACCGCGTTGCCTGCTTCGCAGGTAAACCCTCTTCTACAGGAAGGGCGACGGCTCAGAAGGTGTGCCCCAGGTTCAGGTACACCGCCTGCTCATGCGCACTGTTGGCCCCATAACTCAGGTTCAACGGCCCCAGCGGCGTCTCCAGCCCCAGGAAGATACTCGCCGCATTGATATAGCCACTGTCGAACTCGTTATCGTTGTTCCATGCTCGCCCACGTTCCAGCGAACCGCCGATGTAAAGCGGGAAGTCCAGCGGCACGTAGGCCCGTGGCGTCAGCCGGCGATAGTAGACCATGCGCATCAGGCTCACGTTCTGCCCCGACACCGAGTCTTGGCGGAAGCCTGACAACTCCCGGGCGCCGCCCATCACGAAGCTCGACGTCACCACTTCGGTAGCGTCCAGCGTGCGCCCGTAGCGCCCGCCCAATACAAAGGTGTTAGGCCCGCTGCTGATAGCCTTGTCCAGGTTGAACATCCACTGTCGGTAATCTTGGTCGGAGTCCAGTGACTTGTCGTACTTGCGCAGGGTCAGGCCGATGTCTTCACCGCGGTGCGGGAAGTACACGTTGTCGAGGGTGTCGAACGAATACTTCAGCTCGTAGAAGCCCTCGTTGAAACTGACTGTGGGCAGGTCCTGGTCGCCGATGCGCACCTCGGCCTCGCCCCAGGCCTTGCCTACACCCAGGCGCACTTCACCGTTGGTGCCGATTTGCCGCCCCACGTTCAGGCCAAAGCCGTAGCGCTCCAGGCGGTACTCGGCGATGGGGTCGTTGTCCAGAGTGGCTTCGATGTTCTGCGAGCCGAAGGCCAGGTACGGGGCGATGAAGTAGCGTGAACCCACGTCTAGCGGTTGGTAGAACTCGCTATACAGCTCTTGCTGGTCACCGATTTGGCCACGGGTCAGCCATTCGGCACCGAGGCTGTTGATGCCGTTGACCCGGTAGCTGGCGCCCAGGTTGAAGGCGCTGTCGCCACGCAGGTCGTCCGACAGGTTCAGGCCGAGGCGCAGGTAATCGGTGCCACCACGGCGGCCCCGGGCGTTGATTACCAAGGTGTTGGCGTCGCCCTTGTGCACCACGCGGTACTGCACACGGTCGAAGTAGTCCAGGCCATACAGCGTGCCCATGTCAGTCTGCAGGCGGTCCAACTCCAGCGGTGCATCGATCGGCTGGCGAATGTACGAGCGGATCACGTCGTCGCTGACCTTGGAGTCGTTCTCGATCCTGATCGCGGTGATCATCGGCGTGCGTTGGCGCGGCGAGCGGGCCACGGCCAGGCTGCTGTCGCCCTCGGGCTGGCGTAAGGCGGCGAGGCGCGGGTCGAGCAGGCGGGTGGCGCGGTAGCCGGCGTCGATCATTTCCCGGGCACGGCCGAAATCGGTCACGCCGAAGGCGGTCAGCGAGGGCTGGATGAGAATATCGTCGCGGTGCAGGCTGGCCAGTTGTTCTTCGGAGTTGCGCCGGGTCATCAGGGTGATCGACTGGTTGAGCACGTCGACCACCGTGGCCAATTGCTTACGGTCACGCAGCGGGGTGCCGATGTCGACCACGATGGCCAGGTCCACGCCCATTTCGCGGGCCACATCCACCGGGATATTGTCGACCATGCCGCCGTCCACCAGTAGCCGGCCGTCCAGCTCGACCGGCGCAAACACCGCTGGGATCGACATGCTGGCGCGGATTACCTGGGGCAGGTGGCCACGGCGAAACACTACTTTTTCGCCACTGGCGATGTCGGTAGCCACTGCCCGGAAGGGGATAGGCAGCTTGTCGAAGTCACGGGTGTCGGCGGTGTGTGCCAGTTTGCTTTCCAGCAGCAGCGCGAGGTTTTGCCCCTGAATCACCCCCAGTGGCAGGCCTAGGCTACCGTCGTCGCGAAAGCTGAGCTTCTGCTTGACCAGGAAGTCGCGGTCATCCTGCTTGCGCCGGAACGGCACGTCCTTGCGCGGCGGGGCATCGGACAGCGCCTGCTGCCAGTCGAGGGTGGTGGCGAGCTTTTCCAGCTCTTCGACACTATAGCCCGAGGCGTATAGCCCGCCGACCACCGCGCCCATGCTGGTGCCGGCAATGGCGTCGATGCGCACACCCTGTTCCTCCAGCGCCTTGAGCACACCGATGTGGGCCAGGCCACGGGCCGCGCCGCCAGACAGCACCAGGCCAACCTTGGGCCTGGCCGGTTCGGCGGCGAATGCCGTGAGGGAGGTGAAGGCGAGCAGAAAACAAAACAGCAAACGGCGCATCCTGAGTCTCAAACCGTGGGCTAAAGACCGCTAGTATAAGCGGCCCCTTACCTGGAGATGCTTCACCATGGCCGACAGCAAACCGGAAATCGTCATCACGTATTGCACGCAGTGCCAGTGGCTGCTGCGTGCTGCCTGGCTGGCCCAGGAACTGCTCAGCACCTTCGCCGACGACCTTGGCCGGGTAGCGCTGGAGCCTGGTACCGGCGGTATCTTCCGCATTACCTGCAATGGCGTGCAGATCTGGGAGCGCAAGGCCGACGGTGGCTTCCCTGAGGCCAAGGTGCTGAAGCAGCGGGTGCGTGACCAGATCGACCCACAGCGTGACCTTGGCCACAACGATCGCTGAATCAGGCGCCCTCGGCCAGTGGCCGCTGCTTGGGCGGTTGCTCGGCGGCCAGGCGGCTGGACAGCACGATGGCGAAGATGATCAGCGCGCCACCCAGCAGCATGCGCAGGGTCGGAGTTTCGGCGAACACCGCCCAGGCCACGGCAATGCCGTAAACCGGCTCCATGGCAAACACCACAGCGGCGGTGCGCGCCTTGATCACTGCCAGGCTGGCGACGAACAGGCTGTGCGCCACGCCGGTGCAGAAGATGCCGAGCAGGGCAATCCACAGCCAGTCCATGGCTGCGACGCCGGCCAGGCCAGGGGCGGCGAACAGCAGCAGGCACAGGCCGACCACCAGGTTCTGCCACAGCGCCGCCTGCACCGCCGGCAGGCGGCCGGAGCCGGCACGGTTGGTGAGTGACAGCAGCGAGAACAGCAGCCCCGAGAGCAGTGCCCAAAGCAAGCCGCTGGTGGCCTCGCTGGCCAGGTCGAATGCCGGCGTAACCAGCACCAGGCCGATGCTGACCAACAGTACCAGCACGGCCTCGTTGCGGCGGATGCGTTCGCGGAACAGCAAGCCTTCGAGGATCACGGTAAAGGCTGGGAAGCTGGCGAAGCCGAGGGTGGCGATGGCTACGCCGCCGACCTTGACGGCGATGAAAAAGCTGACCCAGTGGCTGGCCAGCAGCACCCCGCCGAGCAGCAGGCGGCGCACGTCCTGGCCGCTCAGGCGTTGCCAGCCTGGGCCGGCCAGGCTAGCGAACAGGGCCAGGGCGATAACGGCGAAGGCGGCGCGGCCGAACACGATGATCGCCGGGCTGGCACTGGCGGCCAGCTTGCCGAAGACGCCGGTCAGGCCGAAGAACAGTGCGCCAATGTGCAGGGCGCCTAGGGCGGTGCGGTGGTTCATTGAAGGTCCTTGCTCAAGATCTCTACTGACAGTACCGGCCTCTTCGCGGGTGAACCCGCTCCTACGCCGATTGCAGTGGCCTTGAATGAGGTGATGGGGGTGTACGCGGTCTAACGGCGAGCAGCTTTCTTTGTAGGAGCGGGTTTACCCGCGAAAGGGCCGGCACAGGCAAAGTGTAAAGGCTCTGGCCAGCAAGTTCTGTCGCAAGACTGCTGTCAATTGTCGCCAGGCTCTCGCCGCAAAGCCAAAGGCGTACAACCAAACGCCCGCAGCATCGCCGCCGAAAACGCACTCTGCGAGCTGTACCCCACCTGCGCAGCAATCTCACCCATCGGCAGCAGGCTCTGCACCACCAGCCGCCGCGCCTTGAGCAAGCGCCGCTGGCGAATGTAGTCCATCGGTGTCATCCCGCATTCCACAGTAAAGCGCGCATGCAACCGAGTACTGGATAGCCCGGCAATGCGCGCCAGGTCGGCGACCTGCAGCGGGTAGGCGGCATGTTGCTCGATATGCGCATCGAACGCGGCATAGGGCAGGCGCTGGCTGGCGCGGACGCTGGCGGCTGCCGTGGGGGTGAGGCTGGCGAGCAGCAACGCCGCGCCTTGCCGGGCAATCAGCGGGTCGTTTATGGGGCTGGCTGCCAGCCAGTCCACCAGCTGCTGCTGGCGGTCATCCAGGCCCAGCGCGGCGGGGCGGTCGAGCAGGCGGCGGCTGGCATCGGCATGCTCGCCCAACTGCTCACGCAACCAGTGTTCCCCAGGTACATCGAGCACCAGGCAATCGCTGCCGCCATCACTGGCGCAGGTGTGGTGAGCGCCGGCCGGCACCACGATCAACGCTTGCCGATCGACCCCGGCGCCATGCCCCTGTACCTCGAATTCCAGGCGGCCGCGCAGGCCAAACACCAGTTGCGGGTGTTCGTGGCTGTGGGCAATCAGGCTGTCGCGGTAATGGCGCAGCGAGAGGATCGGGCCGGCAGTCATGAAAGGGTCCTCGCGAGGCAGGCAGGTATTGTGCCTCAATCCTGGCAGCCCATCACTCGTCACTGTTTTGCCACTGCAGTGTCATCCACACCTGCCAGTCTCCAGCAAATTGCGCTGGAGCCTACCCATGACCCATGCCGAACTGTCCCGCCCCTCGCGCAAGCAGCGGGTGCGTACCTTGTGGATCTCCGATGTGCACCTGGGCACCCGCGACTGCCAGGCCGCACACCTGGCGCAGTTTCTCAAAGGCCACCAAGCCGACCGCGTCTACCTGGTGGGCGACATCATCGATGGCTGGAAGCTGCGCAGCGGGATCTACTGGCCGCAAGCCCACACCAATGTGATCCGTCGCCTACTGACCATGAGCAAGCGCGGCACCGAGGTGATCTACGTCACCGGCAACCACGATGAATTTCTGCGCCGCTATTCCAAGCTGATGCTGGGCAACATCCAGCTGGTGGACGAAGCCGAGCACCTGACCGCCGATGGCCGCCGCCTGCTGGTGATCCATGGCGACCAGTTCGATGTGATTACCCGTTACCACCGCTGGCTCGCCTTCCTGGGTGACCGTGCCTACGCGTTCACCCTGGTACTCAACCGCTGGCTCAACCATTGGCGTGCACGGTATGGCTATGGTTACTGGTCACTGTCGGCATACCTCAAGCACAAGGTGAAAGGCGCGGTGAGCTTCATCAGCGACTTCGAGGATGCCATTGCCCACGAGTGCACCCGGCGCGGCTTTCATGGCGTGGTATGCGGGCATATCCACCATGCCGAGATCCGCAAGGTGGGGGCGGTGGAGTACCACAATTGCGGGGATTGGGTGGAGTCGTGCACGGCGTTGATCGAGCATTGGGACGGCACGATCGAACTGTACCGGCTGGCGCAGGCGCAGGCAGCAGCGGCAGTGCGCGAGCCGGCGTAGCGGGAGGCTGGGGTTGCTTTGCAGCCCAGCGCGACACAAGGCCGCTGCCACAGGCCACCGCGCGGCGGCAAAAGCTAAAGACTGATCTTGCCCAGCAGGATATCCCTGAACATCACGAAATCCCCGATCAGGCTGTACAGCGGATAGGTAAAGGTCGCAGGCCGGTTTTTTTCGAAAAAGAAATGCCCGACCCAAGCAAAGCCATAGCCGAACAGCGGCACGGCCAGCAGCAGCCACCACTTGCCACTGCCGATGGTATAGGCCAGCAAAGCGATCACCAGGCTGGTGCCGACAAAGTGCAGGCGGCGGCAGGTGGGGTTGCTGTGCTCCCCCAGGTAATACGGATAGAACTCGGCAAAACTGCGAAACTGCGCTGTGCGGTTCATGGCAGTGCTCCGGAATTGATACTTCTGGACAAGATGTACGGCGTGGAGCCTGATTCGAGTCTAGAGTGATTGGCGGGGCCTACCAGTGACAATAGGCGCCAATTGAATATCCTTAGGGTTCACCGCTGGAGCGGTCAGCATAAGAAGCCTGTCATGAGCGAAAGAACCACGTCAGCCAGCTGGGCATCAGGGATTGTGAAGGCACTTGAACTGGAAGGGCTGGACTGCCGGGCCATGTTCAAGCAGCTGGGGCTGGACTTCGCGGCCCTCGACGACCCCGACGCGCGGTTCACTCAGGACTCCATGACCCGGCTCTGGCAACTGGCAGTAGAGCTGTCGGGCAACGAAGCCATTGGCCTGAACATGTCGCGGGTAGTGCGCCCGGCTTCGTTCCATGTGGTGGGCTATGCCTTGATGTCCAGCCGCACGCTGGCCGAGGGCTTCGAGCGCCTGGTGCGTTACCAGCGCATCATCGCCGAAAGCTCCGACCTCAGCTTCACCCTCGGCCCCGAAGGTTACTCGCTGATCCTCACCGTGCACGGTGACCATCTGCCGCCGACCCGGCACAGTGCCGAAGCGTCGCTGGCCTGTGCGCTGGCGCTGTGCAAATGGCTCAGTGGCCGCCCGGTGCAGCCGCTTCGGGTGCTGGTGCAGGGGCCGCAGCCAAAAAATATCGAGCCGTACAAAGTCGCGTTCCACTCGCCGCTGGTGTTCGGCGCGCCGCACGATGCGCTGGTGTTCGAGCGCGCCGACATGGAGGCCCCGCTGCCCACCGCCAACGAAGCCATGGCGGTGCTGCACGACCGTTTTGCCGGGGAGTATCTGGCACGCTTTTCTGAAAGCCGGGTCACCCACCGCGTGCGCCAGGTACTGTGCCGCATCCTGCCGCAAGGCGAGCCCAAGCGCGAAACCCTGGCCCAGGCCCTGCACCTGTCGCAGCGCACCTTGCAGCGGCGGCTACAGGAAGAAGGCACCAGCTTCCAGAGCCTGCTCGATGACACCCGCCGCGAACTGGCCGAACAGTACTTGGCCCAGCCGGGCATGACCCTGCTGGAAACCGCCTATCTGCTGGGGTTTGCCGACCCCAGCAACTTCTATCGGGCGTTCCGCCGCTGGTTCGATGCCACGCCCAGTGAATACCGCGCCCGCCTGGGCACGGACGCCGAGGTTGTCAGTGACGCCAGAACGCCGGCATACACAACACTAGCACCGTGATGATCTCCAGGCGGCCGAGCAGCATGCCGCTGGCGAGAATCCATTTGGCCGCATCCGGCAGCGTGGCGTAGTTGCCCGACGGGCCGATCACTTCACCCAGGCCAGGGCCTACCCCCGACACCGTGCCGGCTGCGCCGGTCAGGGCGGTCATCCAGTCTACGCCCAGCAACGACAGCAGCAGCGCCATCACGCAGATGGTGATAGCGAAGAAGAACGAGAAGGTCAGGATCGAGCGTACGATTTCTTCGTCGAGGCGGTGGCCGTTGTACTTCTGTTTGATCACCGCACGCGGGTGGATCAGCTGGTTGAGGCTGGCCTTGAGCAGAATGTAGGCAACCTGGAAGCGGAAGATCTTGATACCGCCTGCCGTCGAGCCGGAGCAGCCACCGACGAACCCCAAGTAGAAGAACAGCATCAGCGAGAAGTTGCCCCACAGGCTGTAGTCACCCAGGGCGAAGCCGGTGGTGGTGACCACCGAGGTCACGTTCAGTGCCACGTGGCGCAGGGCGTCGAGCCAGTGCAGGTTGGTGCTGTACCAGTACCAAGTGCCCAGCACCAGCCAGGTAACCAGCAACATGCCCAGCAAACCTTGCACCTGCTGGTCGCGGATCAGCGCCTTGCGGTTGCCCCGCAGGGTTGCCACATACAGCGTGAACGGCAGGCTACCAAGGATCATCACCACCACCGCGACCCAGTGCACGGCTGGGATGTCCCATTTCGCCAGCGACTGGTCGGAGGTGGAAAAGCCACCAGTGGAGATCGCTGACATAGCGTGGTTGATCGCATCGAACGGGCTCATGCCGGCCCACCAGAACGCTAGCGAACCCAGTATCGAGAAGCCGACGTAAACCCCCACGATCGACTTGGCGACCATGTGCGAGCGCGGCATGACCTTTTCCGAGCGGTCGGACGATTCGGTCTGGAACAGGCGCATGCCACCGATGCGCAGCAGCGGCAGGATCGCTACCGCCATGGCGATGAAACCAATACCGCCAAGCCAGTGCAGCATTGAACGCCACATCAGGATGCCCGGAGACATGCTGTCGAGCCCACTGAGCACGGTGGCGCCGGTGGCAGTGATGCCCGACATGCTTTCAAAGAAGGCGTCAGTGTAGCTGATGTGCTGGGTTAGCAAGAACGGTAGGGCGGCGAACACGCACACCACCAGCCAGCTGCTGACGGTTAGCAGGTACATGTCGCGCGGGCGCAGGTGTACATGCTCGGGGCGGCCCTGGACTACCAAGGCCAGGCCGGCAATGAACGTGATCAGGCTTGACCAAAGAAACGACGGCATGTCGCCGGTGCGTTCGAAAACCACCAGGGTCGCCATGGGCACAGCCATGCTGACGGCGAGCGTAATCAGGAAGATGCCGATGATGAAACCAATGATCCTTAAGGTCGGCAACGCCATGTGATCTGCTCTGACTCGAAACGGAAGGGCGCCATTCTACCTATGGGTTGGTCAGCTGCAAGCCACGCGCTACAAGCTGCAAGAAAAGGCGGCGTACGCCGGCCTGCTTTTGCTCGAAGCTTGCAGCTTGTAGCTAGCAGCTTGAGAATGGCCGCACATTCACCTGCCAGGAGGGTAGCCGATGGAGGCTCTCGACGCATTGCTCAACCGTGTTTCCGTGCCACGCCTGACCGACCCTGCGCCTAATGCCGCCCAGCGCGAGGCGCTGTTCCAGGCTGCCCTGCGCGCCCCGGATCACGGCCAGCTGCGGCCGTGGCGGTTCCTTACCATCGAAGGCCAGGGCCGCGACAAACTGGGCGAGCTGTTCGCCGAAGCGCTGCAGAACAAGGGGGATGCCAGCCAGGCTGCACTGGACAAAGCCCGCGCCATGCCGCTGCGGGCGCCGTTGCTGATCGTGGTGATTGCCAAACTGCAAGACCACTTCAAGGTGCCCAAGGCCGAGCAGCGCCTGGCGGCGGGCTGTGCCGCGCACGGCATTCTGATTGCGGCGCATGCGCAGGGTATCGGGGCGGTGTGGCGCACCGGTGACATGGCCTATGATGCCCACGTACACAAGGGATTGGGGCTGGCCGAGAACGAAGAACTGATCGGTTACCTGTATGTCGGTACGCCACTGACCGAGCCCCGTACGGCGCCGATTCTGGATACCGCTGAATTCGTCAGCGCCTGGGGCGAGTAACGCAGCCTTGGGCTGATTGCTGTATCAGGGCATCCGGCCCTTTCGCGGGTGAACCCGCTCCTACAACAGCATCGGCACCCCCTGTAGGAGCGGGTTTACCCGCGAAGAGGCCAGGTGCCCTCACAGCACATCAACTGCCGGCCGCATCAGCCAAGGGCAACTCCAGCTTCGCGACAAACCCACCCTGCGGATGGTTCTCCAGCACCAGGCTGCCGCCATGGCGCTCCGCCGCCTTGCGTGCAATCGCAAGCCCCAGCCCATGCCCTGGCGCCTGTTGCCCTGGGGCGCGGAAGAAGGGCTCACCCAACTTCGCCAAATGCTCTGCTGCCGCCCCCGGCCCGTGGTCGCGCACACTGATTACGATCCGTTCTTGCTCGCGTGCGGCGCGAACTTCGACTGGCTGGCCCAGCGGGTTGAAGCGTAGGGCGTTGCGCAGCAGGTTATCCACGGCACGTTCGATCAGCGTCGGCCAGCCTAGCAAGGTCAAGCCCGGCTGTGCCTGCAGGCGCACGTCCTGGTCGGGCGCGCTGAGCAGGGCGTCCTTGCGCACACTGCCGAGCAGCGCATTGAGGTCGACCGGTTCGGCATGCGCCTGTTCGGCATCCACCCGGGCCAGTTCGAGAATTTCGCTGATCAGGTCTTCCAGGCGATCGCACTCGCGGGTCAGGCGTGGCCATAGCGCCTGCCGCTGTTCGGGCTCGGCGCGTTCGGCCAAGGCCAGGGCGATACGCAGCCTGGCCAGTGGTGAGCGCAATTCATGAGAGACATCGCGCAGCAACTGACGCTGGCTGCCGATGGTGCTTTGCAGGCGCGCGCCCATCTTGTTGAAGTCCTTGGCCAGCACGCCGAATTCGTCGCGCCGCGCCGCCAGTTGGGCCAGGCTGTTTTGCTGATAGGTGGTCTGGCCCAGGTCATGCACGGCGCTGCGCAGGCGGCTGAGCGGGCGGGTGATGGACAGGGTCACCAGCAGGCTGAACAGGGTTAGCACCACCAGCGCGATGCCCAGGGCGCTGAGTGGCCACAGCAGGCTTTCGCGGTGCCAGGCATCCAGCGCCGGGTGGGGGATACGGTAGATCAGCAGGTAGGTTTGGCCTGTGTTGGGGCTGGTGTATTCCTCGGTCAGCCGGCGCCACGGCAGGCGCCGCTGGTCGTTGTGCTGGCGTGCCTCGAAGGCCGCCGCGCGGTGTGGGAAGGTGCCGGGCACCACGGCTTCGCCACTGTCGTCGAGCACCTGCACGTCGATCTTGTAGTGGTCTTTGCGCCGCTCCAGAAAGTGTTGTGCTGAAGCCAGGCCTTCCTGTTCGTAGTGCTGGGCCCACTTGCTGGCCAGGGTGTTCAGGCCCGGGTGGCGACTGAGGATCCAGGCGTCCTGGTTGAGCATGTGGCCGAGCAGGATGGACAGCCCCGCAACCAGGGTGATGGCCAGCCAGAAACTGGCCAGGATGCGCCAGAACAGTGAACGCAAGTGCACCTCCTGCAAACAAGAAAAGCCCGGCTCGCACAGAGGCGGGCCGGGCGTTGGGCGGACAGCTTACTGGGCCTTGTTGCCTTTTTCAGCTTTCCAGGCCTGGAATTCCTGCCACTCGGCCTTCTTGGCGGCGCGTTCTTTTTGCAGTTCGTCGAACTGTTTCTGCTGGTCTGGCTTGAGCAGGGCGCGGACCGCACTGTCGGTCTTGTCGCGGCTGGCCTTCAGCTCGTCTTTCATGGCCTGCTGGTCGGCGGCCGGCAGCTTGGACAGGTAGCGTTCGGTGATGTCCCGGCGCTGCTTCATTTGCTCACCCATCAGCTTGCCGATCTGTTGGCGCTGGTCACGGCTGAGGTCCAGTTGGTGGAAAGGCGCATCACCGCGATGATGCGGGCCGTCGTGGCGCGCGCCGCCTTCAGGCATGGCCATGGCCACGGTCGGCAGGGCGGCGGCGAACATCAGGGCGATAAGGGTCTTGCGCATGGTGTCTCTCCTTTCATAGGCCGGTAGTTACCGGATGAGCCCAGTTTAGAGAGAGCACCGTCAAGCGCAGTCAGCGGAGCGTAAAGGCTCGGTAAAGAATGGCTGCAAGCTGTTCACAGGCAGTAGTAATAGCCGCGGCTGCGCAGTGCCACGATGCGTGGCCGGCCATCGGCGTGTGGGCCGATCTTTTTGCGCAGGTTGCTGACATGCATGTCCAGGCTGCGGTCGTACAGGGTCAGCTTGCGGCCCAGGCCGATCTGCGCCAGTTCCTGCTTGTCCAGGGGCTCGCCGGGCTGGCGCAGCAGGGCTTCGAGAATACGGCTCTCGGACAGGGTCAGGGTCATTTCCCGGCCATCGATGCTAGCCACGCCACGTGCAGGGCTGTAGACCAGGTCGCCCAGTTCCATCTGGCTGGTGGTGGCGGTGGGGTGGCTGCGGCGCAGGACGGCACGCAGGCGGGCGGTGAGTTCACGCGGGTCGCAGGGCTTGGCCAGGTAGTCGTCGGCGCCCAGTTCGAGGCCGAGGATGCGGTCTAGCGGTTCGCCGCGGGCCGAGAGCATCAACACCGGCAGCTCGGCATGTTCGCTGCGCAACTGCTTGAGCAGTTCCAGGCCACTGCCGTCGGGCAGCATCACATCCAGTACCACGGCTGCCGGCGCATGCGCGGCCAAGGCCTGACGTGCGCTCTGGCCATCGTGGCAGGCACGCACGGTAAACCCTTCCTGGGTCAGCCAGCTGCCGAGCAGCTCGCACAGTTCCTGGTCATCATCAATCAGTAACAGCTCGCTCATGACTCACTCAATTCAACCATTGACGGCGGCTATTCGGCCCGCCAGTGGCAAAGATACCGCAGACTGATGGCAACCGTGTAATTGCCAGCACCGCGCCGCCTGCTTCGCGGGCAAGCCCGCGAAGAAGCTGACGCGGCCTCAGATCAAGGCAGCACTTGCTTGAATGGCTTCACTACAACCTTGTCGTACACGCCAGCGGCAATGTAAGGGTCGGCATCGGCCCAGGCCTGCGCCGCGGCCAGGGAGTCGAACTCGGCAACGATCAGGCTACCGCTGAAGCCGGCTTCGCCCGGGTCGTTGCTGTCGATGGCCGGGTGCGGGCCGGCCAGCACCACGCGGCCTTCAGCCTTCAACTGTTGCAGGCGTTCGATGTGCGCCGGGCGGGCGGCCAGGCGCTTTTCCAGGGAGTTTGCGACGTCGCTGGCGATGATGGCGTAGAGCATGTCAATCCTTGGGTTTGGAGGTAGAAGGGTCATCGTGCAGGTGGCGCGACAGGTATACACCCTGCGCCACCAGGAACATCACGGTCATGCCCAGGCTGCCGAACACCTTGAAGTCGACCCAGAAGTCCTGGAAGGTGAAGGCGACGAACAGGTTGGCCGCACCGCAGAACAGGAAGAAGCCGATCCAGGCCAGGTTCAGGCGGGCCCAGATGGCATCGGGCAGGCTCAGGGCATGGCCCATGATGCGCTTGATCAGCACCCGATCGCCCACGAAGTGGCTGCCGGCGAAGCCCAGGGCGAACAGCCAGTTCACCACTGGCGCCTTCCACTTGAGGAAGGTTTCGCTGTGAAAGGTGAGGGTCAGGCCGCCAAACACCAGGCAGGCCACCAAGGTCAGCCATTGGCCCTTTTCCAGCTTGCGCTGGCGCAGGAACAGCGCGCCGTAGACCACCAGCGAGCTGATGATCAGCATGGCCGTGGCGCTGTAGATGCCGCCGAATTCGAAGCTGTGGCCGGCGACTTCCATGGGGCGCGGGTCCAGCTTGTAGACGATGAAGAACAGCAGCAGGGGGATGAAATCGATGAATTGTTTCACAATGGCAGCCAGAATCGGGATGTGACGGCATAATAACAAACATCGATTACAGCGAAAGCGCTCCTCCATGAATGTTGATCTGCACTGTCACAGCACGGCCTCCGATGGCGCCCTCTCGCCCACGGTGCTGGTCGCCCGGGCCCATGAGCAGGGGGTGCAAACGCTGGCTCTGACCGACCATGACACGCTCGAAGGCCTGCTCGAAGCGCGCCAGGCCTGCTTGGCGCGGGGCATGCGCTGGGTCAGCGGGGTAGAGCTGTCGTGCACTTGGGGGGGGGCCACCATTCATGTCCTGGGCTATGACTTCCCGCTCGACGCACCGCCGTTGCTGGCGGCGATTGAAGCGCTGCACCGGGGCCGCTGGCTACGGGCCGAAGAAATCGACAAACGGCTGGCGGCCAAGGGCATGCCCGGTACCCTCGAAGGCGCGCGCGCCGTGCAACACGAGCTGGGCGACAGTGGCAACGCCCCGGCGCGCCCGCATTTTGCCGAGTACCTGGTCCGTGCCGGGCACGTCAAGGACCGTGGCGAGGCGTTTCGCAAGTGGCTGGGGGCCGGCAAGTTGGGGGACGTCAAGCAGCATTGGCCGAGCCTCGATGAAACCGTCGCCACCCTGCGCCAGTCCAACGCTTGGGTGAGCCTTGCGCATCCCATGCACTACGACCTTACCCGCAGCAAGCGCAGACGGCTGATTGCCGACTATATTCAGGCAGGCGGGCAGGCGCTTGAAGTGGTCAATGGGATGATGCCAGCCGAGCAGGTGGGCACGATGTCCATCCTCACCCGTGAGTTCGGCCTGCTGGCAAGCGCTGGCAGCGATTTCCACGGCCCCGGCACCTGGGGCGAGATCGGTGCCTACCGGCCATTGCCCGAGGACCTGCCACCCCTGTGGCGTCGATTCAGTCATGAACAGCCTTTGGCGCTATGAACAGGATGACTACGTGAGCCAATTTTTCCAGATTCATGCGGAGAACCCGCAGGCGCGCCTGATCAAACAGGCCGTCGAGATCATCCGCAAGGGTGGTGTGGTGGTGTACCCAACCGACTCGGCTTATGCGCTGGGTTGCCAGATCGGCGACAAGGGCGCGATCGAGCGTGTGCGGACCCTGCGCAAGCTGGACAAGCAACACAACTTCACCCTGTTGTGCTGCGACCTATCGCAAATGGGACTTTTCGCCAAGATCGATACGTCTACCTTCCGCCTGCTCAAGGCGCACATCCCAGGGCCCTACACGTTCATTCTGAACGCCACCCGCGAAGTGCCGCGGCTGTTGATGCACGAGAAGCGGCGCACCATTGGCCTGCGCGTGCCGTCCAATCCGATTGTGCTGGCATTGCTCGCAGAGCTGGGCGAGCCGTTGATGAGCGTGAGCTTGATCCTGCCGCCCGAGGAAGAGCCGATGACGGATCCGTATGAAATCCGCCAGGCTCTGGAGCATCACGTCGATTTGATCATCGACGGTGGCTACGGTGACCTCAAGGCGTCGACGATCATTGACCTGACGGGCGATGAACCAGCGTTGATCCGTGAAGGCTGCGGCGACCCCACGCCGTTCCTGGTCGACGCGTGAGCGAGGTAGACACAGCCGAGGCGCCGGCCGCCCCCTTGGATTCGCCTCGGCAGCTGCAACTGGCGCTGGTTTATGGCGAAGCCCTGACCGAGCTGCCGCTGGACCTGTACATCCCGCCGGACGCCCTGGAAGTTATCCTCGAAGCCTTCGAAGGCCCGTTGGACCTGTTGCTGTACCTGATCCGCAAGCAGAACATCGACATCCTTGACATCCCTGTGGCGGAAATCACTCGCCAGTACATGGGTTATGTGGAGCTGATGAAAAACGTGCGCCTGGAATTGGCCGCCGAATACCTGGTGATGGCCGCCATGCTCGCCGAAATCAAGTCGCGCATGTTGCTGCCGCGCTCGGCTGAGGTCGAGGAAGATGAGGGCGACCCGCGCGCCGAACTGATCCGCCGCCTGCAGGAGTACGAGCGCTTCAAGGCCGCCGCCGAAGGCATCGACGAATTGCCACGGCTCGGCCGCGAGGTGCTGGTACCCCGCCTGGAGGCACCGCAGGCCAAGGTACGCAAGCTGTTGCCACAGGTAACCCTGGAGGAACTGCTGGTGTCCATGGCCGAGGTGATGCGCCGCAATGACCTGTTTGAAAGCCACCAGATCAGCCGCGAGACCTTGTCTACCCGCGAGCGCATGAGCCAGGTGCTGGAGCGCCTGAAAGGCGGTGGTTTTGTGCCGTTCGTTGAGCTGTTTGCCGCCGAGGAGGGCAAGCTGGGCGTGGTAGTGACCTTCATGGCGATTCTCGAGCTGGTGAAGGAATCACTGATCGAACTGGTGCAAAATGAACCCTTCGCCGCCATTCATGTGCGGCTTCGCCCGGCGCTTGTTGATGAACCTGAATGAACCCTGCGACCTGGCGTCGCTGATCGAGGCTTTTTTACTGGCGTCGGGCAAGCCGCAATCCTTGGAGCGCCTGTACGAGCTGTTTGAAGAGGCTGAGCGCCCTGAACCCAAGGTGTTCAAGCAGGCCCTGGAAGTACTTGGCAAGTCATGCAAGGGCCGTGCGTTCGAACTCAAGGAAGTGGCCAGCGGCTATCGCCTGCAAATTCGTGAAACCTTCGCCCCCTGGGTGGGGCGCCTGTGGGAAGAGCGCCCGCAGCGTTATTCGCGTGCGTTGCTCGAAACCTTGGCATTGATCGCCTACCGCCAGCCCATTACCCGTGGCGAGATCGAGGACGTGCGGGGCGTTGCGGTGAACAGCAATATCATCAAGACCATGATGGAACGCGAATGGATTCGTGTGGTTGGCTACCGCGAAGTGCCCGGGCGGCCGGCGATGTTCGCCACCACCAAGGCGTTTCTCGACCATTTCAACCTCAAGAGCCTGGAGCAACTGCCGGCCCTGGCCGAATTGCGTGAAATGGAGCCGGAGCCGCTGCTTGACCCGGATGATGCACCGGTGCCGGTGCACCTTCAGGCTTTGGCAGATGCCAGCCTTGGGGAAGAAGAGCAGGTCGCCGAGCCACAGGAGGAGACCAGCTTCCGTAGCCTGTTGGTGGAGCTGGATGCCATGGAAGAAGGCCTGAAAACCGATTTTGATGATTTGCGCGAAGAACAGCCTGAGGCCTCAGTGGAAGAAGAGGGCAAGTTGCAGCCCTGATTCTTCTGTACCGGCCCTTTCGCGGGCAAGCCCGCTCCTACACACATTTGTAGGAGCGGGCTTGCCCGCGAAAAGGCCGGTACTGCCAACACACACCATTAGGCAGAAACCCCTCACAAAGCCCACAAAACCTTCTACCCTCCAGTGCGTTCCCCGGCCGAACCGCGTATGATGCGCGGCCTTTTGGCGCATCCGTTGCCAGAAACCCCTTTTTCATTCCTACACCGGGAGGTGCCCAGATGAGTGAGCAAGACCTGCAAGATACCGAGATCACCCCTCCATCCGGCGAAAAGCTGCAGAAAGTGCTGGCGCGCATTGGCGTTGGTTCGCGCCGTGACGTCGAGGCCTGGATCAGCCAGGGCCGCATCAAGGTCAACGGCGTCGAGGCCACCCTCGGCCAGCGCGTCGACCTGCACGATGCCATTGCCGTGGATGGCAAGCTGATCAAGCGCGAGGAAGCTGCCGAGGCCACCCGCCGAGTGATCATGTACAACAAGCCCGATGGCGAAATCTGCACCCGTGACGACCCGGAAGGCCGCCCGACCGTGTTCGACCGCCTGCCACGGCCAAAAGAAGGCCGCTGGATCAACATCGGCCGCCTGGACATCAACACCACTGGCCTGCTGTTGTTTACCACTGACGGTGAACTGGCCAACCGCTTGATGCACCCGTCCTACGAGATGGACCGTGAGTATGCGGTACGTGTACGTGGTGAAGTCGATGACGAGATGATCGAGCGCCTGAAGGCCGGCGTAATGCTGGAAGACGGCCCGGCCAAGTTCACCGACATCCAGAAGGCGCCAGGTGGCGAGGGCTTCAACCACTGGTACCACTGCGTGGTGATGGAAGGCCGTAACCGTGAGGTGCGTCGCCTGTGGGAGTCCCAGGGCGTGGTGGTCAGCCGCCTGAAGCGCGTGCGTTTTGGCCCGGTCTTCCTCAATTCCGACCTGCCGATGGGCCGCTGGCGCGAAATGACCCAGGGCGAAATCGACATCCTTGCTGCCGAAGTGGGCCTGCAGCCGGTAGCGCTGCCCGCCATGAAGCTCAAGGCCAAGGACAAGATGGAGCGCCTGCAGCGCAAGTCGACCCGCCCGCTGGGCCGTGGCGAACGCGTGCGCAACCTGCGCCCGGCCAGCGAAGCTGCCGCTGGTGGCGAACGCCCGGCGCGTCAGCCGCGTGAAGAAGCCCCGCGTAAAGCGGGCCGTGGCAGCACGGTGGCCGAGCGCCCGAGCGAGATGCGCAAGCGCCCGGGCAAGCCTGATGGTGACAAGCCGGCAGGCCGTGGTCGCGGCAAGCCGCGTGGCTGATAGGCCTTTGCTTTAGAGAACCAGCCTTCGGGCTGGTTTTTTTATGGCTGTGAGAATTTGGGGCTGCTTTGCAGCCCAAGATATTGAACAAAAAGAATTTTTCGGATGACTGGCAAGTTCTCGAACCACCCTGTAAAGAAATTTATACGCCCAGGGCCGAATTCAGCCCTGATTTCAGATTTTCCTTTGGCATGTAAACAAACCTTGCCGCCGCCGACCTGGCCTAGCCTCTGCCCAGCCCCCGCCCACTCTTGCTCAAACCCCCGCCCCACGGTGTTATAGCCGCCATTGCCGTGTGCAAAAGCCTGTCCACAGAGCCAGGCTGACAAAACAACAAATGGAGGCGCCATGTACGCCGATCACTCCGCCTTTCAAGGCTCACACCACAGGATCGCTGCGTTTTTTCCCAAGGAAACGATGCAGTGCGTTGACGCCTGCGCGTTTGCAGGGGTATACAGTGCGCCGCGTTTTACCTGTGACTCCTTTGCGTACCGCGCACTCTTGATCACGCCTGGTTGACCCGCCCCGGCGGCACTTGCGTCCAAGAAACCCAAGGTAACCACCTTGCCCATTCCGCTGCGCCACGAGCGCGGTGGGTCCGATTCCGTCACAGATAAAAACAATGCAGGTGACTTCGTTCATGAGTGGACAAAACACGCATTCAGGCGAGCTCAAGCGGGGCCTGAAGAACCGCCATATCCAGTTGATCGCCCTCGGCGGTGCAATTGGTACCGGCCTGTTCCTCGGCTCGGCAGGCGTGATGAAATCCGCCGGCCCGTCGATGATCCTGGGTTACGCCATTTGCGGCTTCATCGCTTTCATGATCATGCGCCAACTCGGCGAAATGATCGTCGAAGAGCCGGTGGCCGGCTCGTTCAGCCATTTCGCCCACACCTATTGGGGGGGTTTTGCCGGCTTCCTGTCGGGCTGGAACTGCTGGGTGCTGTACATCCTGGTGGGTATGTCGGAGCTTTCGGCGGTCGGCAAGTATGTTCACTACTGGTGGCCGGAGATTCCGACCTGGGTTACGGCGGCGGCGTTCTTCGTGCTGATCAACGCCATCAACCTGATGAACGTGAAGTTCTTCGGTGAAGCCGAATTCTGGTTCGCCATCATCAAGGTGGTGGCCATTGTCAGCATGATCGGCTTGGGCGCCTACCTGTTGACCAGTGGCAGCGGCGGCCCTGAAGCCACCGTGGCCAACCTGTGGTCGCACGGTGGTTTCTTCCCGAACGGTGTCAGCGGGCTGGTGATGGCCCTGGCGTTCATCATGTTCTCCTTCGGAGGCCTGGAAATGCTCGGCTTTACTGCCGCCGAGGCCGACAAGCCGAAGACCGTAATCCCCAAAGCGATCAACCAGGTCATCTACCGCATCCTGATCTTCTATGTGGGTGCCTTGGTGGTGCTGCTGTCGCTGACCCCATGGGACAACCTGGTCGCCAGCATCGATGCGTCCGGTGGCAGCTATGGCAGCAGCCCGTTCGTACAGGTGTTCTCGCTGCTGGGCAGTGACGTGGCCGCGCACCTGTTGAACTTCGTGGTGCTGACTGCGGCGCTGTCGGTGTACAACAGCGGCACCTACTGCAACGCCCGTATGCTGTTGGGCATGGCCGAACAAGGTGACGCCCCGGCGGCGCTGGCCAAGGTCGACAGCCGCGGTGTGCCGGTGCGTTCGATCCTGGTGTCGGCCGCTGTGACCCTGATCGCAGTGCTGCTCAACTACCTGATGCCGTCCAACGCGCTGGAACTGCTGATGTCGCTGGTGGTGGCCACCCTGGTGATCAACTGGGCGATGATCAGCTACTCGCACTTGAAGTTCCGCCAACATCTGGACCGCACTGGCCAGAAGCCGCTGTTCAAGGCGCTGTGGTACCCCTATGGCAACTACATCTGCCTGGCGTTCGTGGTGCTGATCCTGGGCATCATGCTGATGATTCCGGGCATCCAGGTGTCGGTGTATGCGATTCCGGTGTGGCTGTTTGCGATGTTCGTGATCTATATGGTCAAGCCGCGTCGCAAGGTGCACGCGGGTGGGGTTGCCGGTAGCGTGGCCAAGTAAGGCGCTACAGGTAATAGAAAAACCCGAAGCCGGGTGACTGGCTTCGGGTTTTTTGTTACCTGTACCGGCGAGAGCGCCGGGGCAGGGATCAGATCTGCTCCAGCAACCAGCTTCTAAATGCCCGCAACGACGGCAACGCTTCATTGCGTGGCGGGTAGATCAGGTAGTAGCTGCGCTGGCTGGCAAACGCCTCTCCCGGGCTATACAGCTCGCCCTTGGCCAGTTCCTCCTCCACCAATATGCGCGGCACCAGCCCGATACCAATCCCGGCGCGTACTGCCTGAATCAGGTGCGAGGTCAGCTCGAAGCTCGGCCCCAAGCGCATCGCCCGGTGCGGCAGGCTGTGGTGGGAAAACCACTCACCCCAGGCATGCGGGTTGTTGGCTACGTTCAACAGCACTTCTTCACTGACCCGCGCCGGGCTCCAGCCCTGGCTGTCGGCGCCAGCTTCCGGCGGCAGGATTACCACCAATTCCTCGGCATGCAGGCGATGGCAAATCAGCCCTGGCAGGTCGTTGCTGGCCACGCCGATGGCGGCGTCGATCTCGCTGGTGTCGAAATTGATGGCTTCGATGCGTGAATGAATGTGCACTAGCATGCCGGGGTGGGCGCTGTAGAACGCATGCAGCCGCGGCAGCAGCCATTTCGAACCGAAGGTGGGCAGGGTGGCCAGGCGTAAGGTGCCCACCCCCGACTGGTAGGCCAATGCCTGCAGGGTGGCGCTGCGGATGCGCCCCAGTGCTTCGCTGAGCTCGCGCTGGTACAGGCGGCCGACATCGGTCAGCTGCACTTGGCGCCCCTCGCGGCGGAACAGGGTCAGGCCCAGTTGCTGCTCCAGCGCTTGCACCTGGCGGCTGACCGCACTCTGGGTCAGCGACAGCTCTGCGGCGGCGCGGGTGTAGCTTTCATGCCGGGCGGCGGCCTCGAAAGCCAGCAGTAGCGACATGGACGGGGTCAGATGGCGGTAATTCATTCATAAAAGTCATCGATAGCGGCAGGATTATCCGTTTGCCCCTGAAGCGAAACTACAGGAACATTGGCCTATACGTCATCCCTGCGCGGCATCACCCATGCAGGGGCGACAGGAATCCCGTGAATTAGCCCATATCAAGAGGCCATCCTTCGATGATCGCCCAGCTGTCGACCGTTGCCCCGAGCGCCAACTACCCCGAATTTCTCGAAGCCCTGCGCAATAGCGGCTTCCGTGGCCAAATCAGTGCTGACTACGGCACCCGCACAGTGCTGGCCACCGACAACTCGATTTACCAGCGCTTGCCTCAGGCGGCGGTGTTCCCGCTGGACGCCGACGATGTGGCGCGGGTCGCCACGCTGATGGGTGAGCCGCGCTTCCAGCAGGTCAAGCTGACCCCGCGCGGCGGTGGCACCGGCACCAACGGCCAGTCGCTCACCGACGGTATCGTGGTCGATCTGTCGCGGCATATGAACAACATCCTCGAAATCAATGTCGAGGAGCGCTGGGTGCGGGTGCAGGCCGGTACCGTCAAGGACCAGCTCAACGCCGCGCTCAAGCCGCATGGCCTGTTCTTCGCCCCCGAGCTGTCCACCTCCAACCGCGCCACCGTCGGCGGCATGATCAACACCGACGCCAGCGGCCAGGGCAGCTGCACCTTCGGCAAAACCCGCGACCACGTATTGGAGCTGCACAGCGTGCTGCTCGGTGGTGAGCGCCTGCACAGCCTGCCGATCGACGATGCCGCATTGGCGCAGGCTTGCGCCGCGCCCGGGCGGGTTGGCGAGGTGTACCGCATGGCGCGGGAGATCCAGGAAACCCAGGCCGAGCTGATCGAAACCACCTTCCCCAAGCTCAACCGCTGCCTGACCGGCTACGACCTGGCGCACCTGCGCGACGAACAAGGCCGCTTCAACCTCAACAGCGTGCTGTGCGGTGCCGAAGGTTCGTTGGGCTACGTGGTCGAGGCCAAGCTCAATGTGCTGCCGATTCCCAAGTACGCGGTGCTGGTCAACGTGCGCTACAGCAGCTTCATGGATGCCCTGCGTGACGCCAATGCGCTGATGGCGCACAAGCCGCTGTCGATCGAGACGGTCGACTCCAAGGTGCTGATGCTGGCGATGAAGGACATCGTCTGGCACAGCGTCGCCGAATACTTCCCGGCCGACCCCGAGCGCCCGACCTTGGGTATCAACCTGGTGGAGTTCTGCGGTGACGAGCCGGCCGAGGTCAATGCCCGGGTGCAGGCCTTTGTCGAGCACTTGCAGGTGGACACCAGCGTCGAGCGCCTGGGCCATACCCTGGCTGAAGGCGCCGAGGCGGTGACCCGCGTCTACGTCATGCGCAAGCGCTCGGTGGGCCTGCTGGGCAACGTCGAAGGTGAAGTGCGCCCGCAGCCATTCGTGGAAGATACCGCAGTACCGCCGGAGCAACTGGCCGACTACATCGCCGAGTTCCGCGCGCTGCTCGATGGCTACGGCCTGGCCTATGGCATGTTCGGCCACGTCGATGCAGGCGTGCTGCACGTGCGCCCAGCGCTGGACATGAAAGACCCGGCCCAGGCCGCGCTAGTCAAACCGATTTCCGACGCTGTGGCGGCACTGACCAAACGCTACGGTGGCCTGTTGTGGGGCGAGCATGGCAAGGGCCTGCGTTCGGAATATGTGCCGGAGTACTTCGGCGAGCTGTACCCGGCGCTGCAGCGCCTGAAAGGCGCCTTCGACCCGCACAACCAGCTTAACCCCGGCAAAATCTGCACCCCGCCGGACAGCGTCGAAGGCCTGACCAGGGTCGATGGCGTGACCCTGCGCGGCGACCTCGACCGCACCATCGACGAGCGCGTCTGGCAAGACTTCGCCAGCGCCGTGCACTGCAACGGCAACGGCGCTTGCTACAACTACGACCCCAACGACGCCATGTGCCCATCGTGGAAGGCAACCCGCGAGCGCCAGCACTCGCCCAAAGGGCGTGCCTCGCTGATGCGCGAGTGGCTGCGCCTGCAAGGCGAAGCGAACATCGACGTGCTGGCCGCGGCGCGCAACAAGGTGTCCTGGCTCAAGGGCCTGCCGGCGCGCCTGCGCAATAACCGCGCACGCAGCCAGGGGCAGGAGGACTTCTCCCATGAAGTGTACGACGCCATGGCCGGCTGCCTGGCGTGCAAGTCGTGCGCCGGGCAGTGCCCGATCAAGGTCAATGTGCCGGATTTCCGCTCGCGCTTCCTCGAGCTGTACCACGGCCGCTACCAGCGCCCGCTGCGTGATTACCTGATCGGTTCGCTGGAGTTCAGCATCCCCTACTTGGCGCACGCGCCGGGGCTATACAACGCAGTGATGGGCTCGAAGTGGGTCAGCAAGCTGCTGGCCGACAAAGTGGGCATGGTCGACAGCCCGCTGATCAGCCGCTTCAACTTCCAGGCCACGCTGACCCGCTGCCGCGTCGGCGTGGCCAGCGTGCCGGCGCTGCGCGAACTGACCCCGGCCCAGCGCGAGCGCAGCATCGTGTTAGTGCAGGACGCCTTCACCCGCTACTTCGAGACGCCGCTGCTGGCGGCCTTCATCGACCTGGCGCACCGCCTGGGCCACCGGGTGTTCCTGGCGCCGTACAGCGCCAACGGTAAGCCGCTGCACGTGCAGGGCTTCCTTGGTGCGTTCGCCAAGGCGGCGATCCGCAATGCCAGCCAACTCAAGGCCCTGGCCGACTGCGGCGTGCCGCTGGTAGGCCTGGACCCGGCGATGACCCTGGTGTACCGCCAGGAGTACCCGAAAGTGCCGGGCCTGGACGGTTGCCCGCAGGTGCTGTTGCCGCAGGAGTGGCTGATGGATGTGCTGCCGGAACAGGCACCGACCGCGCCGGGCAACTTCCGCCTGATGGCGCACTGCACCGAGAAGACCAACGTGCCGGCCAGCACCAAACAATGGGAGCAGGTGTTTGCCCGTTTGGGGCTGAAGCTGGTGACCGAGGCAACCGGTTGCTGCGGCATGTCCGGCACCTATGGGCACGAAGCGCGTAACCAGGAAACGTCGCGGACCATCTTCGAGCAGAGCTGGGCGACCAAGCTGGACAAGGAAGGCGAGCCGCTGGCGACGGGTTACTCGTGCCGTAGCCAAGTCAAGCGCATGACCGAGCGGCAGATGCGCCACCCGCTGGAAGTGGTGTTGCAGTACGCCCAGCGCTGACTTCAGGCTCCGGGGGGCTGCTTTGCAGCCCTTTCGCAGGTACGGCGCTGCCCTCAGTGTAGAAGCGGGTTTACCCGCGAAGGGGCCAGCACAGGCAGCGCAACGATCAGGCTTTTTGTAAGTGATCCCTATGCTGCCGAGCCTGCCGGTACAGATACAGGCTCAACACCCACCCACAAGCCGCCGCAGCCGCCGCAAACAAAAACATCGAGGCAAAGCCGAACCCCGCCGCCACCGCGCCCACCAGCGGCCCGGTCACCCCCAGCGACAAATCGATGAACAGCGAATACGCCCCCACCGCCGCCCCGCGGTTGGCCGCCGACACTTGGTTCACCGCCTCCACCCCTAGGGCAGGAAACACCAGCGAGAAGCCGAACCCGCTCAGCGCGGCACCCACCAACGCCAGTTCGGCGCTGGGCGCCAACCACAGCAGCAGCAGCCCAAGCGTTTCCACCGCCAGGCAGGCGATGGCCACCCGGAACCCGCCCAGGCGGTTGATCAGGTTGCCGAACAGCAACCGCGCACTGATGAAGCTGGCACCGAACAGGCTCAGGGTTAGCGCCGCATTGGCCCAGCCGCGGCTGGCGTAGTACAGGGTGATGAAGGTGGCAATGGTGCCGAAGCCGATCGACCCCAGCGCCAGCCCCGAGCCATGCGGGAACACTTTGCCCAGCACCCGCAGGAACGGCAGGCGCACGCCGCTGACAATCGGTGCCGGCTGTTTGCGCCAGGCCAGTAATAGGCCGAGCGCGCACAGCAGGATGATGCTTCCACCCATGCTCCACAGCCCTAGGCCCTTGACCATCAGCACGCCCAGCGGGGCGCCGATAGCCAGTGCGCCGTAGCTAGCGATACCGTTCCAGGAGATGACCTTGGCGGTATGACCGGCGCCGACCCGGCCAATCCCCCAACCAATCGCACCCGAGCCCACCAGGCTTTCGGCGCTGCCGAGCACCAGGCGGCCGACCAGCAGGCAAGCCAGGCTCAGCCAGGGCATATGGGTGAGGAAGGCACAGGCCAGCATGAACACCCCGCTGAGCCCGCAACCGGCCAGGCCATACATGACCGCCTTCTTGCTGCCGTGGTTGTCGATGATGCGGCTGGCGGTAGGGCGGCTGAGCAGCGTGGCCAAATACTGCACGCTGATCACCAGGCCCGCGACCACGGCGCTGAAACCCAGGTCGTTGTGCACATAACCGGGCAAAACGGCCAGCGGGATGCCGATGTTCAGGTAACCGATGAAGGTGAAGAGGACGATGGAAACAACTTGCAGAGTGACCGCAAGGGGGCGCGGTGAATCGGGCATGGGGGCCTACGAGGGTTCTGGACGGTGTGAAAACGTGATGACGGGGGTCGCCCGCAGGTCAGCCGTTTTCACACAGTCGGGGGATGCGCAGTTATTCCTGGTCAGCGCTGGATTGATCGTCACCATCCTGCTCGACGGCTGCTGCCGGTTCGGCGTGAACGGTCACGGTTGGCTCTTCTGGGTTCAGGCTTGGGAAGGGAAGATTCGGGATTTCATGCATCTCGTCGTTCCTCGCAAGTGTGAGTGAAAAGTCTGCGCCAGGCGCGTTTGGAGCTTCGCAAAGCTGGGGCAGGATACACAAGTCTGGATGACAGTTTCGGTTTTTTACCGGTCGCTTGTCGGTTTTGCGGGCGAACAGCGGATATTCTGGCCAAAAAAAATGGGGCCTGGGGCCCCATTCTCTAGGTGGTCACTTCCGGCCTTCAGCCGTCTCTGCCACTTTGTCAGTGCGCGCGCACATGATGAAGTCATTGCGGTGCAGGCCTTTGATCGAGTGGCTCCACCAGGTCACGGTGACCTTGCCCCACTCGGTCAGCAGGCCCGGGTGGTGGCCTTCAGCCTCGGCGATTTCGCCCACGGCATTGGTGAACGCCAGGGCCTGCTTGAAGTTCTTGAACAGGAACACGCGCTCCAGCTCCATGTGGCCATCACGCACTTCGATGTTCCAGTCCGGGATTTCGCGGATCAGCTCGGCCAGCTCCTCGTCGGTGACTTTCGGGGCGTCGGCGCGGCAGGCTTCGCAATGGGCTTGGTTCAAGGCATTCATGTGGTGTTTTCCGGTTCGAGTTGTTATCGGCAAGGTCGCTCAGGCTGCGATCTTGGGTGGAAACTTTGGTGCGTGCAGGCCCAGCTGCATGGCGTTATGGACCATGCCCATGATGTCTTCGTGGGCCAGATCGAACAGGCGCTTCATGTTCGGCAGCACGAAATACAGTGGTTGCAGAATGTCGATGCGGTACGGGGTACGCATGGCTTCGATGGGGTCGAAGGCCTGGTGCTCAGGTTCGCCAGACAAACTGTAGACGGTCTCTTTCGGCGACGAGAGGATGCCGCCACCATAGATCTTGCGGCCCTGCGAAGTTTCCATCAGGCCGAATTCGATGGTCATCCAGTACAAGCGCGCCAGGTACACGCGTTGTTCCTTGGTCGCGGCCAGGCCGAGCTTGCCGTAGGTGTGGGTGAACTCGGCGAACCAGGGGTTGGTTAGCAGCGGGCAGTGGCCGAAAATCTCGTGGAAGATGTCGGGCTCTTGCAGGTAGTCCAGCTCTTCCGGGGTGCGGATGAAGGTGGCGACCGGGAAGCGCTTGCTGGCCAACAATTCGAAGAAGGTCTGGAAGGGGATAAGCGCCGGTACTCGGGCAACTTGCCAGCCGGTGGTGGCGCCCAGCACTTTGTTGACCTCGCCCAGTTGCGGGATGCGGTCATGGGGCAGCTTGAGTTGGTCGATGCCGTCCAGGTACTCCTGGCACGCGCGGCCTTCGATCACTTTCAGCTGGCGGGTGATCAGGGTGTTCCATACCGCATGCTCTTGCTGCGGGTAATCGATAAAACCATGCGCATCGGGCTCGCGTGCCACGTATTGCGTCTGTTTCATGTGGCTCTCCTGGTGAGGGCTTTTCTTGTTATGTGCAGAACATACCTAAGGAATATCCCTTCGCTGGCTGCTTTGCACGGGGGCGGGCCGCTGACCGGGCAGGCTTTTTGCCGTGGTTTCGTAACGATAATTTTACAAAGTGGCGTAAGTGTCGGAAAATCCAAGGCGTCGCGCTGATGTTTTGGTCATTTTTGTCAGCTTATCTTTACGAATTTTCCGCGCGGTGTTGAAAAACATTGGCGCTTCGAGGGCCCTCATGCGTATCAAAGTGCATTGCCAAAACCGCATTGGCATCCTGCGCGACATCCTCAACCTGCTGGTTGAGTACGGCATCAACGTACTGCGTGGCGAGGTGGGCGGTGACCATGGCAACGCCATCTACTTGCATTGCCCAAACCTGATCAATTTGCAGTTTCAGGCGTTGCGGCCGAAGTTCGAGGCCATTGCTGGGGTGTTTGGCGTCAAGCGCGTGGGGCTGATGCCCAGCGAACGGCGGCACATGGAGCTGAATGCGTTGCTGGGGGCGCTGGATTTCCCCGTGCTCTCGATTGACATGGGCGGCAGCATCGTCGCCGCCAACCGTACGGCGGCGCAGCTGCTAGGTGTGCGCGTGGACGAAGTGCCGGGCATGCCACTGGCGCGCTATGTGGAGGACTTCGACCTGCCGGAGCTGGTGCGTGCCAACAAATCCCGCATCAATGGCCTGCGCATCAAGGTCAAGGGTGACGTGTTCCTGGCCGATATCGCGCCGCTGCAGTCCGAGCATGATGACAGCGAGGCGCTGGCTGGCGCGGTGCTGACCCTGCACCGTGCTGACCGCATCGGTGAGCGCATCTATAACGTGCGCAAGCAGGAGCTGCGCGGTTTCGACAGCATTTTCCAGAGCTCGCGGGTGATGGCGGCTGTGGTGCGCGAAGCACGGCGCATGGCGCCGCTGGATGCGCCATTGCTGATCGAGGGCGAGACCGGTACTGGCAAGGAGCTGCTGGCGCGTGCCTGCCACCTGGCCAGCCCGCGCGGTCAGTCGCCGCTCATGGCGTTGAACTGCGCCGGGTTGCCCGAGTCGATGGCCGAGACCGAGTTGTTCGGCTATGGCCCTGGAGCATTCGAGGGGGCGCGGGCCGAGGGCAAACTGGGGCTGTTGGAGTTGACTGCCGGTGGCACGCTGTTCCTTGACGGGGTAGGGGAGATGAGCCCACGGCTGC
Organism: Pseudomonas sp. Leaf58; assembly: GCF_003627215.1. Classification (NCBI taxonomy): domain Bacteria; kingdom Pseudomonadati; phylum Pseudomonadota; class Gammaproteobacteria; order Pseudomonadales; family Pseudomonadaceae; genus Pseudomonas; species Pseudomonas sp. Leaf58. The sequence continues at coordinate 3,866,513 of NZ_CP032677.1, read as the reverse complement.
AGGTGAAACTGCTGCGCTTTCTGCAAGATGGTTGCTTCCGCCGCGTAGGCAGCGATGAAGAGGTGTACCTGGATGTGCGGGTGATTTGCGCGACTCAGGTGGACTTGTCCGAGCTGTGCGCCCGTGGCGAGTTTCGCCAGGACCTTTACCACCGCCTCAACGTCTTGTCGCTACACATTCCGCCTTTGCGCGAATGCATGGATGGCTTGGAAGGGCTGGTGCAGCACTTTCTTGACCAGGCTAGCCGGCAGATCGGCTGCGCCCTGCCACGCCTGGCGCCGGCAGCGATGGACAAACTCAGCCAATACCATTGGCCGGGTAATGTAAGGCAGTTGGAGAACGTCTTGTTCCAGGCCGTTTCGTTATGCGAAGGCGGTGTGGTCAAGAGCGAACATATTCGTTTGCCGGATTATGGTGTGCGGCAGCCGTTGGGCGAGTTTTCGCTGGACGGGGATCTTTCGCAGATTGTCGGGCGCTTTGAAAAAGCAGTGCTGGAAAGTTTGATGGGAGAGTTTCCCAGTAGTCGCGCTTTGGGAAAAAGATTGGGGGTTTCGCATACTACGATTGCCAACAAGTTGCGGGATTATGCGCTTGGCAAGTCAACAGATTAAGTTGGGTAATGAGTAGCTTGTTAATCCAGTGCAATATTCTTCGCCGGCCCGCCCGCGAAGGGCCCCGGAGGGGCCCCAATCTCAAGGATTAGCCGTTCGAGCAGCCGTTCCCCATCACGCGGTATTCGAGAATGTGCTTCTGTCCTTTGGAGTCCTCGTAGGTCATGCGCGCTGGCACGACTTCGCACACATTGGGCACTTCGCTCATGGAGATGACGCGGGCAATGTCCAGGTGCTGCGAGTAACTGTACTGTTCAACCGGAATCTGCTCAGCATCTTTGGCTTCGCCGGCCATTGCCGCGCCGCAAAGACTGCCAAGTACCAATACCAGTAAAGCTTTCATTTTCTATTTACCTGTCTAAGGTCGTGAGGGGGCACGCGGCGCTTATGGCGCCGCGAGTATTGCTAGTTTTAACTATCGGGTTTAGAGGGAGATTAACGCTTGCCTTCGTGGGGGCTGTTACCAGTTAGTTAATCGCCTTGCCGTTGCTGGCGAGATGAATTTTATGGCGGCGGCCAGGGCCGAAACAGTGGGTGTTTTGATAAAGTGTTTTGACAGAATCTGTAACAATCCTGTGCTAGGTGCGCCGATTTTTCCTCGTGTTGGCTGAAAGGCGCGTGCCAGAGCGCTCGGCCAGAACGGGCGTACCAAATTACTACCAACGTCGAATGGCTTTTGTCGCTCTGGTACAGTTACAAACGGTTCCATACAAAAACAACTATTACACCGAGGTAACACAGATGAGTGCGGCTCCACTGTATCCCGTTCGTCCTGAGGTTGCGGCTACTACCCTGACCGACGAGGCCACCTACAAGGCCATGTACCAGCAATCGGTGATCAACCCGGACGGCTTCTGGCGCGAGCAGGCCCAGCGCATCGACTGGATCAAGCCGTTTACCAAGGTCAAGCAGACCTCCTTCGACGACCACCATGTCGATATCAAATGGTTCGCCGACGGCACTCTGAACGTATCCTCCAACTGCCTGGACCGCCACCTTGAAGAGCGCGGCGACCAGCTGGCGATCATCTGGGAAGGCGACGACCCTTCCGAGCACCGCAACATCACCTACCGCGAATTGCACGAGCAGGTTTGCAAGTTTGCCAACGCCCTGCGTGGCCAGGACGTGCACCGCGGTGATGTGGTCACCATTTACATGCCGATGATTCCCGAGGCCGTGGTGGCCATGCTGGCCTGTGCCCGCATCGGTGCGATCCACTCGGTGGTGTTCGGTGGTTTCTCCCCTGAGGCATTGGCCGGCCGTATCATCGACTGCAAGTCCAAAATCGTGATCACCGCCGACGAAGGCGTGCGTGGCGGCCGCCGCACCCCGCTCAAGGGTAACGTCGACCTGGCGCTGACCAACCCTGAAACCAACAGCGTGCAGAAAATCATCGTGTGCAAGCGCACCGGTGGCGACATTGCCTGGCACCAGCACCGCGACATCTGGTACGAAGACCTGATGAAAGTGGCCTCCAGCCACTGCGCGCCAAAAGAGATGGGGGCCGAGGAAGCGCTGTTCATCCTTTATACCTCTGGCTCCACTGGCAAGCCGAAGGGCGTGTTGCACACTACCGGCGGCTACCTGGTGTATGCCGCGCTGACCCATGAGCGCGTGTTCGACTATCGCCCAGGCGAGGTGTACTGGTGCACCGCCGACGTGGGCTGGGTTACCGGCCACAGCTACATTGTCTACGGCCCGCTGGCCAACGGCGCCACTACCCTGCTGTTCGAAGGTGTGCCGAACTACCCGGACATCACCCGTGTGTCGAAAATCGTCGACAAGCATAAGGTCAACATCCTCTACACCGCGCCAACCGCCATCCGCGCGATGATGGCCGAAGGCCAGGCCGCTGTTGAGGGGGCCGACGGCTCTAGCCTGCGCTTGCTGGGCTCGGTGGGTGAGCCGATCAACCCTGAAGCCTGGAACTGGTATTACAAAACCGTGGGCAAGGAGCGTTGCCCGATCGTCGACACCTGGTGGCAGACCGAGACCGGCGGCATCCTGATCAGCCCGCTGCCAGGGGCTACCGGCCTCAAGCCGGGTTCGGCTACCCGGCCGTTCTTCGGTGTGGTGCCGGCATTGGTGGACAACCTGGGCAACCTTATCGACGGCGCTGCCGAGGGCAACCTGGTTATTCTCGATTCCTGGCCGGGCCAGTCGCGTTCGCTGTATGGCGACCACGACCGCTTTGTCGACACCTACTTCAAGACCTTCCGCGGCATGTACTTCACCGGCGACGGCGCGCGCCGCGACGAGGATGGCTACTACTGGATCACCGGCCGCGTGGATGACGTGCTCAACGTGTCTGGCCACCGCATGGGTACTGCCGAAATCGAAAGTGCCATGGTGGCACATGCGAAAGTGGCCGAGGCTGCCGTGGTAGGGGTGCCGCATGACATCAAGGGACAGGGCATCTATGTGTATGTCACCCTTAATGCCGGCATCGAGGCTAGCGAGCAGCTGCGCCTGGAGCTGAAGAACTGGGTGCGCAAAGAGATCGGCCCGATCGCCTCGCCGGACGTGATCCAGTGGGCGCCAGGGTTGCCGAAGACCCGTTCGGGCAAGATCATGCGCCGCATCCTGCGCAAGATTGCCACCGGTGAGTACGATGCCCTGGGGGATATCTCGACCCTGGCCGACCCGGGTGTGGTGCAGCACCTGATCGATACGCACAAGGCGATGAACCTGGCTTCGGCCTAATCCCCCCAGGCAATATCCCCTGTAGGAGCGGGCTTGCCCGCGAATGCGCCAGTTCAGACTAAGCTGTAGTCTGACTTGAAGCGTTCGCGGGCAAGCCCGCTTCTTTATTCATTGTTACCCGACATTCATCGGTAACTGTTCTGTCACCGGCCCGGCACAAGATCGGGGCGTGCGGAAACAATTCCGACCCGTTTCGGTGCATTCCCGTAGCCATTTTTGGCAACACCGCACGCTGCACTTGCCGTAGTACAAGGCTTTGCCAATAATAGGCCCAGGAATTGCTAGGTCTATAGGTTTTATTTCTTACGCTTTTGCATAATTTGCATTGGCTGTCAACATCGCCCGCAGCGGTTTCAAGCGCTTCTGTAAGTAGTTGTCGCTTTGAAGAAATATCGACTACCGGGCTGTCGCTAAAATGCCACTCACTCGCTCGTGGTCTGCGACCTTGGTCGAACCCTGCGCGGCTCGCGTTGTACCCATTCGCATATCGGGCAGCCGTTACCTGCCTTGTATTGCCCCGTACCGATGGAGTTACCTGATGAAGAAGCTCGCACTGCTTGGCGCCCTGGCGCTGTCTGTGTTTTCCCTGGTGTCGCAGGCCGATGAAAAACCGCTGAAAATCGGTATCGAAGCCGCCTACCCACCCTTCGCCTTCAAGCAACCTGACGGCAGCATCGCCGGTTTCGACTACGACATCGGCAACGCCCTGTGCGAAGAGATGAAAGCCAAGTGCACCTGGGTCGAGCAGGAATTCGACGGCCTGATCCCGGCGCTGAAAGTGCGCAAGATCGACGCCATCCTGTCGTCCATGTCGATCACCGACGACCGCAAGAAGTCGGTCGACTTCACCAAGCGCTATTACCTCACCCCGGCGCGCCTGGTGATGAAGGACGGCACCACCGTCAGCGACAGCCTGGATGAACTCAAGGGCAAGAAAATTGGCGTGCAGCGCGGCTCGATCCACGACCGCTTCGCCAAGGAAGTGCTGGGCGCCAAAGGTGCCACGGTGGTTCCGTACGGCACCCAAAACGAAATCTATCTGGACGTGGCAGCCGGTCGCCTCGATGGCACCGTGGCTGACGCCACCCTGCTGGAAGACGGCTTCCTGAAAACCGACGCCGGCAAAGGCTTTGCCTTCGTAGGCCCAGCCTTCACCGACGCCAAGTACTTCGGTGACGGCATTGGCATTGCTGTGCGCAAGGGTGACAAGGCCAACGTCGACCGCATCAACGCGGCCATCGACGCCATCCGTGCCAACGGCAAGTACAAAGAAATCGAGAAGAAGTACTTCAACTTCGATATCTACGGCCCAGACGCGAACTAATACGTTGGGTTTCACCGGTGCAATGGTGCAAACAGCAGAGGCTCTGAGGTTTGCACCATTTTTCATTCTCTAGGTCGAGGACCTCATCATGTTGAAAGGCTACGGGGCAGTCATCCTCGACGGGGCGTGGCTGACGCTACAGCTTGCCTTGTCGTCGATGGCCCTGGCCATCGTGCTCGGCCTGATCGGTGTGGCGCTGCGCTTGTCGCCGGTGCGCTGGTTAGCCTGGCTGGGCGATCTGTATTCCACGGTGATCCGTGGCATACCGGACCTGGTCCTGATCCTGCTGATCTTCTATGGCGGGCAGGACATCATCAACCGTGTCGCGCCGCTGGTGGGCTACGACGACTACATAGACCTGAACCCGCTGGTGGCCGGTATCGGCACGCTGGGCTTCATTTTTGGCGCGTACCTGTCGGAAACCTTCCGCGGCGCCTTCCTCGGTATTCCCAAGGGTCAGGCCGAAGCCGGTGTGGCCTATGGCATGAGCAACCGCCAGGTATTCTTCCGCATTCAGGTGCCGCAGATGATCCGCCTGGCGATTCCGGGCTTCACCAACAACTGGCTGGTGCTGACCAAGGCCACGGCACTGATTTCGGTGGTCGGCCTGCAGGACATGATGTTCAAGGCCAAGCAGGCGGCGGATGCCACTCGCGAACCCTTCACCTTTTTCCTGGCGGTGGCGGCCCTTTACCTGGTGTTGACCAGTGTTTCGCTGCTGGCTCTGAAGTATCTCGAAAAGCGCTACTCGGTGGGCGTCAAGGTGGTTGAGCTATGATTTTCGACTACAACGTCGTCTGGGATGCCCTGCCACTGTACCTAGGTGGCTTGCTGACTACCCTCAAGCTGCTGGCGATTTCGCTGTTCTTCGGCTTGCTGGCGGCTATCCCGCTGGGCTTGATGCGGGTGTCGAAGCAGCCCGTGGTCAACCTGGCCGCGTGGCTCTACACCTACGTGATTCGTGGCACACCAATGCTGGTGCAGCTGTTTCTGATCTACTACGGCCTGGCCCAGTTCGAAGCGGTACGCGGCAGCATCTTCTGGCCGTTGCTGTCCAGCGCCACCTTCTGTGCCTGCCTGGCGTTCGGCATCAATACCAGCGCCTATACCGCAGAAATTATCGCCGGCAGCCTCAAGGCCACGCCGCATGGCGAGATCGAGGCGGCCAAGGCCATGGGCATGTCGCGCATGAAGATGTACCGCCGCATTCTGCTGCCATCGGCCCTGCGCCGGGCGCTGCCGCAGTACAGCAACGAAGTGATCATGATGCTGCAGACCACCAGCCTGGCGTCGATCGTTACCCTGATCGACATCACCGGTGCCGCGCGCACGGTCAATGCCCAGTACTACCTGCCTTTCGAGGCCTATATCACGGCGGGCGTGTTCTACCTGTGCCTGACCTTCATCCTGGTGCGCTTGTTCAAGATGGCCGAACGCCGCTGGCTCGGCTACCTGGCGCCGCGCAAGCACTGACCGCTTTGTGAGAATCGACATGTACAAACTCGAAGTCCAAGACCTGCACAAGCGCTACGGCAGCCATGAAGTGCTCAAGGGCGTGTCCCTGTCGGCCAAGGCCGGCGATGTCATCAGCATTATCGGCTCCAGTGGTTCGGGCAAATCGACCTTCCTGCGCTGCATCAACCTGTTGGAGCAGCCGCATGCTGGCAAGATCCTGCTCAATAACGAAGAGTTGAAGCTGGTACCTGGCAAGGATGGCGCGCTGAAGGCCGCCGACCCGCGTCAGTTGCAGCGCATGCGCTCGCGCCTGTCGATGGTGTTTCAGCATTTCAACCTGTGGTCGCACATGACCGCGTTGGAAAACATCATCGAAGCGCCAGTGCACGTGCTGGGCGTAAACAAGAAGGAAGCCCTGGAAAAGGCCGAGCACTACCTGGCCAAGGTGGGTGTGGCCCATCGCAAGGATGCCTTCCCAGGGCACATGTCCGGTGGCGAGCAGCAGCGTGTGGCGATTGCCCGGGCGCTGGCCATGGAGCCCGAGGTTATGCTGTTCGACGAGCCCACCTCGGCGCTCGACCCCGAGCTGGTAGGGGATGTGCTCAAGGTGATGCAGGCCCTGGCCCAGGAAGGCCGGACCATGGTGGTGGTGACCCACGAAATGGGCTTTGCCCGCGAGGTGTCCAATCAGCTGGTGTTCCTGCACAAAGGCCTGGTAGAAGAAACCGGTTGCCCGCGCGAAGTGCTGGCCAACCCGCAGTCGGAGCGTCTGAAGCAGTTCCTCTCCGGCAGCCTGAAGTAAAAGCTGCTTTTTCGCACCAGAATAGGGCATGCTGCGCGGCGAAGCGCAGCCTGACCCGGCGCACAGACTCGAACGACCTCAGGTTTCGGACCGTACCCTATGACCACCCAGCGAATCGGTTTTCTCATCTGGCCCAGCACCAGGCCCTTGACTCTGGCGCTGGCCGAGGAAGTGTTGCTGGTGGCGCAGCGGGTGCACCCGGATGTGGTCTACGAGCTGGCTTTCCTGCAGGCAGAGCCGGCCCAGGATGGCAGTTGGCGCTTGCCGGGCGAGGCCTGGAATGGCCGCCTGGAGGGCTGCCAAAAGCTGTTTCTGGTGGCGGACGAGCAGCCGCTTGTGGTGGGTGCGGCGTTGGCCGCGGCGCTCAAGCAGTTGGCGCGCAGCGGCTGCATGGTCGGCGGCCTGTCTGCCGGGGTTTATCCGCTGGCGATGCTCGGCCTGCTCGACGGCTATCGCGCTGCGGTGCACTGGCGTTGGCAGGATGATTTTGCCGAGCGCTTCCCCAAGGTTATCGCCACCAGCCACTTGTTCGACTGGGACCGCGATCGGCTGACCGCCTGTGGTGGCATGGCCGTGACCGACCTGTTGCTGGCAGTGTTGGCCCGTGATCACGGGGCGGAGCTGGCAGGGGCGGTGTCGGAGGAGCTGGTGGTCGAGCGCATTCGTGAGGGTGGCGAGCGCCAGCGTATTCCGTTGCAGAACCGCCTGGGTTCCAGCCACCCCAAGCTGACCCAGGCAGTGCTGTTGATGGAAGCCAACATTGAAGAGCCGCTGACCACTGACGAAATTGCCCAGCACGTGTGCGTGTCGCGCCGGCAGCTGGAGCGCATTTTCAAGCAGTACCTGAACCGCGTGCCGAGCCAGTATTACCTGGAGCTGCGGCTGAACAAGGCGCGGCAGATGCTGATGCAGACCAGCAAGTCGATCATCCAGATTGGGTTGTCCTGTGGTTTTTCCTCGGGGCCGCATTTTTCCAGTGCCTACCGCAATTTCTTTGGCGCCACGCCGCGGGAAGACCGCAACCAGCGGCGTAGCAGCAGCCCGTTTGAATTGAGTTCGGCGCCTGCTGAAAAGGGTTGAGGTTTCGGGTGGATTCGGGGCGTATGCCTTGGGGGTGAGGGTGGGGCGGAAATCGAGCGCCGCCCGCGCGGCGCTTCGCGGGACAAGCCCGCTCCCACATTTGTTGCAACGTGCCGAACCTGTCAGGCCATGGTTGTCAGCCTGGTTGCCCTGGCCTGATTTCTCGGCTGGCGCTGCTGCCGCCCCACCTGCCTCAAGCCATGCACCAAGGCGGGCAACGCCTCTCCAACAGACATGGCCACGTTGCAACAAATGTGGGAGCGGGCTTGCCCCGCGAAGCGCCGCGCGGGCGGCGCTCGATCTCACAGGCGCAGAAAGTGTCAAGGCTAATACCCGCGAAGCGCCGCGCGGGCGGCGCTCGATCTCACGGGCGCCACACGGACATCGCCGACATCCCGCCCCTCACAATCCTGTGTGAACACCCGTTCACCCAGCTCCCTCTCTCCCGTACACTGCGCGATTGCGACAGTGTTTGTCGCATTGCCGAAAGCCTTGTCAAAACTGGGTTTTGCGCTGTAACAAGTTGTCGCTTGGCCGCAAGGACAGGCGCGGATCAGTCCTTACAATCCCCCCATCGCTCGCCACTTCCAGGCCAGCGTTCCTCTTCAGGAGACTCAGATGTCCGTTGAGCAAGCCCCGGTGCAACGTGCCGATTTCGACCAGGTCATGGTCCCTAACTATTCTCCGGCGGCCTTCATTCCTGTGCGAGGCGAGGGTTCCCGTGTTTGGGACCAGTCAGGTCGCGAGCTGATCGACTTTGCCGGTGGCATTGCGGTCAACGCCCTGGGCCACTGCCACCCGGCGCTGGTCAAGGCCCTGACCGAGCAGGCTAACACCCTCTGGCACGTTTCCAATGTGTTCACCAACGAGCCGGCCCTGCGCCTGGCTCACAAACTGGTGGACGCCACCTTTGCCGACCGTGCGTTCTTCTGCAACTCTGGCGCCGAAGCCAACGAGGCCGCCTTCAAGCTGGCCCGTCGCGTTGCCCATGACCGTTTCGGCCCGGAAAAGCACGAAATCATCGCCACCGTGAACAGTTTCCACGGCCGTACTCTGTTCACCGTCAGCGTCGGTGGCCAACCGAAGTATTCCGACGGCTTCGGCCCGAAGATCACCGGCATCAGCCACGTGCCATACAACGACCTGGAAGCGTTGAAAGCTCAAATTACCGACAAGACCTGCGCTGTGGTGATCGAGCCGATCCAGGGCGAGAGCGGCGTGGTGCCGGCCGACAAGGCCTACCTGGAAGGCGCGCGCAAGCTGTGTGACGAGCACAACGCTTTGCTGATATTCGACGAAGTGCAGACGGGCGTGGGCCGGACCGGCTCGCTGTACGCTTACCAGCACTACGGTGTAACCCCCGACATTCTGACCAGCGCCAAAAGCCTGGGCGGCGGCTTCCCGATCGGCGCCATGCTGACTACCACCGAGCTGGCCAAACACCTGGCCGTTGGCACCCACGGCACCACCTACGGTGGCAACCCGCTGGGCTGCGCCGTCGCCTGTGCCGTGCTGGACGTGGTCAACACTCCGGAAACCCTGGCCGGCATCAAGGCCAAGCATGAGCGTTTCAAGGTCCGCCTGGAGCAGATCGGCCAGAAGTACAACCTGTTCACCCAGGTGCGCGGTGTTGGCCTGCTGCTGGGCTGCGTGCTGACCGAGGCCTGGCAAGGCAAGGCCAAAGACGTACTCAACGCCGCTGAGAAAGAAGGCGTGATGGTACTGCAGGCCGGCCCGGACGTGGTCCGCTTCGCCCCAAGCCTGGTGGTTGAAGACGCCGATATCGATGCAGGTCTGGACCGCTTCGAGCGCGCTGTGGCCACCCTGACCCAGGGCTAATTCGCCCGCGGTCCCTTCGCCGGTCACCGCGTAGGCTCAACCCGCGCCTGGGCCGGGCCGGCGATACCCGATTCCAGTGCAAATGCCGGTGCATTTGCCGTTTTCCGTGCCGCCGTTAGCGGCCCGTATTCCAAAGGAGTGACACCATGCTGGTGATGCGCCCCGCGCAAATGGCTGATCTGAACGAAGTGCAGCGCATGGCTGCAGACAGCCCCATTGGTGTCACCTCGCTGCCGGACGACACTGCTCGCCTGGGCGACAAGATCGCCGCATCCGAGACTTCATTCGCCGCCGAGGTCAGCTTCAACGGTGAAGAAAGCTACTTCTTCGTGCTCGAAGACAGCGAAACCGGAAGGCTGGCGGGTTGCTCGGCGATTGTCGCTTCGGCTGGCTATTCCGAGCCGTTCTACAGCTTTCGTAACGAGACCTTCGTGCACGCCTCGCGCGAGCTGAAGATCCACAACAAGATCCACGTGCTGTCGCTGTGTCACGACCTGACCGGCAACAGCCTGTTGACCAGTTTCTATGTGTTGCCCGAGCTGGTGAACAGCGGCTGGGCCGAGCTCAACTCGCGTGGCCGTCTGCTGTTCATGGCTGCGCACCCGGAGCGTTTCGCCGACTCCGTGGTGACCGAGATTGTCGGCTACAGCGACGAGCAGGGTGAATCGCCGTTCTGGGACGCCATCGGCCGCAACTTCTTCGACCTCAACTACGCCGACGCCGAGCGCCTGTGCGGCCTGAAGAGCCGTACCTTCCTCGCCGAGTTGATGCCGCACTACCCGATCTACGTGCCGCTGTTGCCTGACCTGGCGCAGGAAGCCATGGGCCAGGTGCACCCGCGTGCGCAGATTACCTTCGACATCCTGATGCGCGAAGGCTTTGAGACCGAGCACTACATCGACATCTTCGACGGCGGCCCAACCCTGCATGCGCGCACTTCGGGCATCCGCTCGATCGCCCAGAGCCGGGTGGTGCCGGTGAAGATCGAGGAGGCCCCGGCCAAAGGCGGGCGCCCATACCTGGTGTGCAACGGCCAGTTGCAAGACTACCGCGCGGTGCTGCTGGAGCTGGATTGGGTGCCGGGCAAGCCGGTTAGCCTGAGCCTGGCCGCCGCCGAAGCGCTGGGGGTGGGCGAGGGTGCCAGCGTGCGCCTGGTCGCGGTCTGAGGTCTGGCAACAGACGTTTCGGGATTGATGCGTTAGAAGAGTTTTGCGCCGGCCGCCGCCGCCGCACAAGGAGATAGCATGATCGTTCGTCCTGTACGCAGCAGCGATTTGCCTGCGTTGATCGAATTGGCACGCAGCACCGGCACCACCGGGCTGACCACGCTGCCGGCCAACGAAGAGCGCCTGGGGCATCGCGTAGGCTGGGCGGAAAAGAGCTTCCGTGGCGAAGCCGAGCGTGGCGACACCGACTACCTGTTCGTGCTGGAAAACGACGAAGGTATGGTGGTTGGTATCAGTGCCATCGCCGGTGCCGTCGGCCTGCGCGAGCCCTGGTACAACTACCGGGTCGGCCTGACCGTCAGCGCCTCGCAGGAGCTGAAGATCTACCGCGAAATCCCTACGCTGTTCCTGGCCAACGACCTGACCGGCAACTCCGAGCTGTGCTCGTTGTTCCTGCGCAGCGACTACCGCTCTGGTGTCAATGGCCGCCTGCTGTCGCGGGCGCGCATGTTGTTCATCGCCGAGTTCCCGGAACTGTTCGGCAAGAAGATCATCGCCGAAATGCGCGGTATGTCTGACGAGCAGGGCCGATCGCCGTTCTGGGAGAGCTTGGGCCGGCACTTCTTCAAGATGGAGTTCAGCCAAGCCGACTACCTTACCGGCGTGGGCAACAAATCGTTCATTGCCGAGCTGATGCCCAAGTTTCCGCTGTACACCTGCTTCCTGTCCGAGGCGGCACGTAACGTGATTGGCCGCGTACACAAAGACACCGAGCCGGCGCTGGCCATGCTCAAGCAGGAAGGCTTTAGCTATCAGGGCTACGTCGACATCTTCGATGCCGGCCCGGCCATCGAATGCGATACCGCCAAGATCCGCGCCGTGCGCGAGAGCCAGACCCTGGTGCTGGCGGTGGGCACGCCGGGCGATGACGCCACCCCTTACATCATCCACAACCGCAAGCGCGACGACTGCCGCATTACTGCTGCCCCTGCGCGGCTGGCCGCCGGCACCCTGGTGGTCGACCCGTTGACCGCCAAGCGCCTGCGCATGGGCGCCGGCGACAACGTGCGCGCCGTGCCGCTGTCGGCCAGCCGGGAGGCCCAGTAAATGACCACGCATTACATTGCAGGCAATTGGCAGGCTGGCCAGGGCGAAACCCTGCAGTCGCTGAACCCGGTGACGCAAGCTGTGGTCTGGCAAGGGCAGGGCGCTGATGCCAGCCAGGTGAACGCTGCAGTGCAGGCTGCGCGCCAGGCCTTCCCGGCTTGGGCGCAGTTGAGCCTGGAGGCGCGCATCGATGTGCTGGAGAAGTTCGCGGCGCAGCTTAAAGTGCATGCCGAAGCCATGGCCCAGTGCATTGGCGAAGAAACCGGCAAGCCTTTGTGGGAGTCGGCGACCGAAGTCACCAGCATGATCAACAAAGTGGCGATATCGGTACAAAGCTACCGCGAGCGCACCGGCGAAAAAAGCGGCCCGCTGGCCGATGCCACGGCGGTGCTGCGGCACAAGCCGCACGGTGTGGTGGCGGTGTTCGGCCCTTACAACTTCCCTGGCCACCTGCCCAACGGCCATATCGTGCCGGCGCTGCTGGCAGGCAACTGCGTGGTGTTCAAGCCGAGCGAGCTGACGCCCAAGGTTGCCGAGCTTACCGTCAACTGCTGGATCGCCGCCGGCCTGCCGGCAGGGGTGCTGAACCTGGTGCAGGGCGCGCGTGAAACCGGTGTGGCATTGGCTGCCAGCCCGGGTATCGATGGCCTGTTCTTCACCGGCTCCAGCCGCACCGGTAACCTGCTGCACCAGCAGTTTGCCGGCCGCCCGGACAAAATCCTGGCCCTGGAAATGGGCGGTAACAACCCGCTGGTGGTGGATGAGGTCAAGGACTTAGACGCCGCCGTGTACACCATCATCCAGTCGGCATTCATTTCCGCTGGCCAGCGTTGCACGTGCGCGCGGCGCCTGTTGGTGCCGCAGGGCGCCTGGGGCGATGCGCTGATCACGCGCCTGGTCGAGGTGTGCAAAACCATCACGGTCGGTGCCTTCGATGAACAGCCAGCGCCGTTCATGGGCTCGGTGATTTCGCTGCAGGCGGCGCGGGCGCTGATTGCGGCCCAAGCCGAACTGGCTGCCAAGGGGGCGGTGAAGCTGCTGGAAATGACCCAGCCGCAGGCCGATGCCGCCCTGCTGACCCCAGGCATCGTCGACGTTACTGCTGTTGCTGAGCGCCCGGACGAAGAGTTCTTCGGCCCGCTGCTGCAGGTGATCCGCTACGCCGACTTCGATGCCGCCATCGATGAGGCCAACAACACCCAGTATGGCCTGGCCGCCGGCTTGCTGTCCGACTCCCACGCTCGCTACCAGTACTTTTGGCTGCGCAGCCGCGCCGGCATCGTCAACTGGAACAAGCAGTTGACCGGTGCTGCCAGCAGCGCGCCGTTCGGCGGCGTAGGTGCCAGTGGCAACCATCGTGCCAGTGCCTATTACGCGGCCGACTACTGCGCTTACCCCGTGGCTTCGCTGGAGACCGCCAGCCTCGCCCTGCCGGCAAACCTGACGCCGGGCATCACCCTATAACAACAGGTCACGGAGCCTTGCCGATGAAATCCTATGAAGTGAATTTTGATGGCCTGGTGGGGCCTACCCACAACTATGGCGGCCTGTCCTACGGTAACGTGGCTTCGCAGAGCAACAGCCAGCAGGGCTCTAACCCGCGCGAAGCCGCGCGCCAGGGCCTGGCGAAAATGAAAGCACTGGCCGACATGGGCTTCAAGCAGGGCGTGCTGGCGCCACAGGAGCGCCCGGACGTGGCCGCCCTGCGCAGCCTGGGCTTCAGCGGCAGCGACGCCGAAGTGATCCGGCGTGCCGCGAAGGAGGCCATGCCGTTGCTGGTGGCCAGCTGTTCGGCTTCGAGCATGTGGGTGGCCAACGCCGCCACGGTCAGCCCCAGTGCCGACACGGCGGATGGCCGTGTGCACTTCACCGCCGCCAACCTCAACTGCAAATACCACCGCAGCATCGAGCACCCGACCACCAGCCGTGTGCTGGGCGCCATGTTCAGCAGCGCGCAACACTTTGCCCACCACGCCGCGCTGCCCGCAGTAGCCCAGTTCGGTGACGAAGGGGCGGCCAACCACACGCGCTTCTGCCGTGCCTATGGCGAGGCTGGCGTGGAATTCTTCGTCTATGGCCGCAGTGCCTTCGACAGCCGCTACCCGGCGCCGCAGAAGTACCCGGCCCGGCAAACCCTGGAGGCCTCGCAGGCGGTGGCTCGCCTGCATGGCCTGAGCGAAGGGGGTGTGGTCTACGCTCAACAGAACCCGGCAGTAATTGACCAGGGCGTGTTCCATAACGACGTGATTGCGGTGGGTAACGGCGAGGTGCTGTTCTACCACGAGGACGCTTTCCTCGAGACCGACACGGTGCTTGACCAGCTGCGAGCTAAACTGGCCAGCAAAGGTGGTAACTTCCAGGCCATCTGTGTGCCACGGGCGGCGGTGACGGTGGAGGACGCGGTGCGCTCCTACCTGTTCAACAGCCAGCTGCTTAGCCGTGACGACGGCTCCATGCTGCTGGTGGTGCCCGAGGAGTGCCGCAATAACGAACGGGTCTGGGCCTACCTGGGCCAGTTGACCAGCCATGGCGGGCCAGTGAAGGAGGTCAAGGTATTCGACCTCAAGCAGAGCATGCAGAATGGCGGTGGCCCGGCTTGCTTGCGTTTGCGCGTGGCCTTGAAGGAAACGGAACTGGCGGCGGTCAACCAAGGCGTTATCATGACCGCCCCGTTGTACGACACCTTGGTGCAGTGGGTCGACAAGCACTACCGTGATCGCCTCGTCGAGGCGGACCTGGCCGACCCGCAGCTGCTGGTGGAATGCCGTACGGCGCTGGATGATTTAACCCAGATCCTGAAGTTGGGCTCGGTGTACCCGTTCCAACGCCAACCTTGAAGAGAGAATTGTAATGACCGACGCCCTGCGCCTGATCCTCGAAGATGAAGATGGCACCCAGCTGGAAACCTCCTGCACCCGCTTTGCTGTGGTTTGGCAAGGTAAAGAAGTGTGGATTCAGCAGGACGGCCGTGGCCAGTTGCTGATCGGCGTGGATGTCGATGAAGACGACAGCGAGTACGCCAACCTGTTGCTGCGCCCGATGGCCACCAACTTGGTCAGCCTGCAGCTGGAAATGGAACCGGCGGAGCTCGGTGAAGACGACGATCACGTTCATGGCCCCGACTGCGGCCACAAACACTAAGGAAGTACCTATGCTCGCCCTTGGCAAATTGCTTGAGCTGACCCTCTCCGGTCGTGAGCCGGCCGAGAAGACCCAAGTGACACACGAGGGCGCGCGTTTGCGCTGGCTGGGGGTGGGTGCGCTTGAAGTACGCCCCGCTGAAAGCGAGGATTGCGGGCTGGATTTGCTGTTGTCCGCCGGCATCCATGGCAACGAAACGGCGCCGATCGAACTGCTCGAGCGGCTGCTGCACAGTGTGGCCAATGGCGAAGTCAAGCCAAAGGCGCGGGTGCTGTTCCTCTTTGGCAACCCGGCGGCGATCAGCAAGGGCGAGCGTTTCATCGAGCAGGACATCAACCGCCTGTTCAATGGGCGCCATGAACAGTCCAGTGGTTTCGAGGCATTGCGTGCCGCCGAGCTGGAGCAGTTCGCCCGGGTGTTTTTCAGCAAGCCGGGGCGCAGCCGCCTGCATTACGACCTGCATACCGCTATCCGCGGCTCGAAAATCGAGCAGTTCGCCTTGTACCCTTATAAAGAGGGCCGCAAACATTCCCGTCGCGAGCTGGTGCGCCTGGCAGCAGCGGGCATGCAGGCAGTGTTGCTACAGAGCAAGTCGTCCATCACCTTCAGTGCCTTCACCTACGAGCAGCTGGAGGCCGAGGCCTTTACCCTGGAGCTGGGCAAGGCCCGCCCGTTCGGCCAGAACGAGCAGGTCAACCTGGACAAGCTGGAAAAGCGGCTGATCCACATCATCGAAGGCACTGAGCCAGCGGGCGAAAGCTCGCTGGATGGCTTGCAGTTGTTCAGTGTCTCCCGCGAGATCATCAAGCACAGCGACAGCTTCCACCTGCACTTGCCGGCGGATATCGAAAACTTCTCCGAACTGAGCAAGGGTTACCTGCTTGCCGAAGACCTGGCCGAGATGCGCTGGGTGGTGGAGGAAGAGGGCGCGCGTATCATCTTCCCCAACCCCAAGGTGAAGAATGGCTTGCGTGCTGGCATTCTGGTCGTGCCGGACGCGGGGCAGCGGTTGGGCTAACCAGAGGCAGCCAGCTTTTCTCTTTTAATGCACCGCCTGTTCCATTTTCCCTCCTCATCAGCGGTAATGGGCTTGCCAGTGGCGAAAGGCAGGATTTAGCATCCGGTCATCTCGTTTTCGTTTGCATAGCCCGAAAAACCGTCCAAACGATGGTTTCTATCGTATAAACACACTGCATCGAGACTGCAGGACCGATATAATGCGGCCCTTTGCCGTCGTTTCGTCGACGCGTTTGCCCAACAGGGCCGCCGTTTCCGTGGAAGAACCTATGAAAAGCGCAGAAATCCGTGAAGCCTTCCTTCGCTTCTTCGAAGAGCAGGGCCATACCCGAGTCGCCTCCAGTTCGCTGATCCCGAACAACGACCCGACCCTGCTGTTCACCAACGCAGGCATGAACCAGTTCAAGGACTGCTTCCTCGGTGCGGAGAAGCGTGCCTACACCCGTGCGGTCAGCAGCCAGAAGTGTGTACGCGCCGGTGGCAAGCACAACGACCTGGAAAACGTCGGTTACACCGCGCGTCACCATACCTTCTTCGAAATGCTGGGTAACTTCAGCTTCGGCGACTATTTCAAGCGCGACGCCATCACCTTCGCTTGGACTTTCCTCACGTCGGAAAAATGGCTGAACCTGCCCAAGGAGAAGCTCTGGGTCACCGTCTACGCCACTGACGACGAAGCCTACGACATCTGGACCCAGGAAGTTGGCGTGCCGGCCGAGCGCATGGTGCGCATCGGCGACAACAAAGGCGCCCCATATGCTTCCGACAACTTCTGGACCATGGGCGACACCGGCCCGTGCGGCCCTTGCACCGAGATCTTCTACGACCACGGCGCGGACATCTGGGGCGGCCCACCCGGCTCGCCAGAAGAAGACGGCGACCGTTACATCGAGATCTGGAACAACGTCTTCATGCAGTTCAACCGCACCGCCGACGGCGTGCTGCACCCGCTGCCAGCGCCGTCGGTAGACACCGGTATGGGCCTGGAGCGCGTCAGCGCCGTGCTGCAGCACGTGCACTCGAACTACGAGATCGACCTGTTCCAAAACCTGCTGGCCGCGGCGGCCAAGGCCATCGGTTGCAGCAATGACGGCCAGGCTTCGCTGAAAGTGGTTGCCGACCACATCCGTTCCTGCGGCTTCCTGATTGCCGACGGCGTGCTGCCGTCCAACGAAGGCCGCGGTTACGTGCTGCGTCGCATCATTCGCCGCGCTTGCCGCCACGGCAACAAGCTGGGCGCCAAGGGCAGCTTCTTCTACCAGATCGTTGCCGCCCTGGTCGCCGAAATGGGCGAAGCCTTCCCTGAGCTGAACAGCCAGCAAGCGCACATCGAGCGCGTGCTCAAGGCCGAAGAAGAGCAGTTCGCCAAGACCCTGGAGCAGGGCCTGCGCATTCTCGAGCAGGACTTGGCCCAACTGCAGGGCAACGTGGTACCGGGTGACGTGGTGTTCAAGCTGTACGACACCTACGGCTTCCCGATGGACCTGACTGCCGACATCGCCCGTGAGCGCGAGCTCACCATCGACGAAGCCGGCTTCGAGCGCGAAATGGATGCCCAGCGTGAGCGTGCCCGCTCCGCCAGCGCCTTCGGCATGGACTACAACAGCCTGGTCAAGGTCGACAGCGCCACCGAGTTCCTCGGTTATGACGCCACCGAAGGCCAGGGCAAGATCATCGCCCTGTACAAGGACGGTCAGGCCGTCGACCAATTGGGCGAAGGCGAGCAAGGCGTGGTCGTGCTCGACCGCACACCGTTCTATGCCGAATCCGGTGGCCAGGTGGGTGACAGTGGCTTCCTGCAGGCTGGCGCTGCGCGCTTCGACGTGCGCGACACCACCAAGACCGGTGGTGCTTTCCTGCACCATGGCGTGGTCGCCAGCGGCGCGCTGGTGATCGGTTCGCCGGTCGAGGCCAAAGTCGATGCCGACGTGCAGCACGCTACCTCGCTGAACCACTCCGCCACTCACTTGCTGCACGAAGCGCTGCGCCAGGTGCTGGGTGAGCACGTTCAACAGAAGGGTTCGCTGGTCGACAGCCAGCGCCTGCGTTTCGACTTCAGCCACTTCGAGGCGGTGAAGCCGGAGCAGATCAAGCTGCTCGAAGACATCGTCAACCGCGAAGTGCGCAAGAACACCGCCGTGGAAACCGAACTGACCGACATCGAAACCGCCAAGGCCAAAGGTGCCATGGCGCTGTTCGGCGAGAAGTACGGCGATACCGTGCGTGTATTGAGCATGGGCGGTGATTTCTCGGTGGAGCTGTGCGGCGGTATCCATGCCAAGCGCACCGGTGACATCAGCCTGTTCAAGATCATCAGCGAAGGCGGCGTGGCCTCTGGCGTACGCCGTATCGAAGCGGTGACCGGCGCTGCGGCGCTGGCCTACCTGAACGCTGCTGAAGAGCAAGTCAAGGAAGCCGCGCAACTGGTCAAGGGTAACCGCGACAACCTGATCGACAAGCTGTCGGCTGTGCTCGAGCGCAACCGCCAGCTGGAGAAGCAGCTGGAACAGCTGCAGGCCAAGGCCGCCAGCGCCGCCGGGGACGATCTCTCCAACGCGGCCGTTGAGGTCAAAGGCGCCAAGGTGCTCGCCGCCCGCCTGGATGGGCAGGACGGCAAGGCCCTGCTGGCGCTGGTCGATCAGCTGAAAAACAAGCTCGGCCACGCAGTGATCCTGCTGGGCAGCGAGCATGAGGGCAAGGTCGTGCTGGTGGCCGGCGTGACCAAGGACCTCTCCAGCCAACTCAAGGCTGGCGATCTGATGAAACAAGCCGCTGCGGCAGTGGGTGGCAAGGGCGGTGGCCGTCCGGATATGGCTCAGGGTGGTGGCGTCGACGTCGCTGCGCTGGACCAGGCCCTGGCGCTGGCCGTGCCATTCGCAGAGCAGGGACTTTGAGATGAAGGGGCGGGTGGTGTAGCCACCCGCTCCTTCATGTTGGATTGTTTTTTGGGGCCCTGTATGGGCTGAGGCACCATTGAAATGGCGTTGATCGTACAGAAATTTGGCGGCACCTCTGTCGGTTCCATCGAGCGGATCGAGCAGGTAGCCGAAAAGGTCAAGAAACACCGTGAGGCAGGCGACGACCTGGTGGTTGTGCTGTCAGCCATGAGCGGTGAAACCAATCGCCTGATCGACTTGGCCAGGCAGATCACCGATCAGCCGGTTCCGCGCGAACTGGATGTGATCGTGTCGACCGGTGAGCAGGTGACCATTGCCTTGCTGACCATGGCCCTGATCAAGCGTGGTGTGCCAGCGGTGTCCTACACCGGCAACCAGGTGCGTATCCTCACCGACAGCGCGCACAACAAGGCGCGCATCCTGCAGATCGACGACCAGAAGATTCGTGCCGACCTCAAGGAAGGCCGCGTAGTTGTGGTGGCTGGCTTCCAGGGTGTCGACGAGCACGGCAACATCACCACCCTGGGCCGTGGCGGCTCCGACACCACCGGCGTGGCCCTGGCGGCGGCGCTGAAGGCTGACGAGTGCCAGATCTACACCGACGTCGATGGTGTCTACACCACCGATCCGCGCGTGGTGCCACAGGCCCGCCGCCTGGAGAAGATCACCTTCGAAGAAATGCTGGAAATGGCCAGCCTCGGCTCCAAGGTGCTGCAGATCCGCTCGGTGGAGTTCGCCGGCAAGTACAACGTTCCGCTGCGCGTGCTGCACAGCTTCAAGGAGGGTCCGGGTACCCTCATTACCATTGATGAAGAGGAATCCATGGAACAGCCGATCATTTCCGGTATCGCCTTCAACCGTGATGAAGCCAAGCTGACCATTCGCGGCGTGCCGGACACCCCGGGCGTGGCCTTCAAGATCCTCGGCCCGATCAGCGCCTCGAACATCGAGGTCGACATGATCGTGCAGAACGTGTCCCACGATAACACCACCGACTTCACCTTCACCGTACACCGCAACGAGTACGAGAAGGCGCAGAGCGTGCTGGAAAACACTGCCCGCGAAATCGGTGCCCGTGAAGTGATCGGCGACACCAAGATCGCCAAGGTCTCGATCGTGGGCGTCGGCATGCGTTCGCACGCCGGTGTAGCCAGCCGCATGTTCGAAGCCCTGGCCAAGGAGAGCATCAACATCCAGATGATCTCTACCTCCGAAATCAAGGTTTCGGTCGTGATCGAAGAGAAGTACCTGGAACTGGCCGTACGTGCGCTGCACACCGCGTTCGAACTCGACGCACCTGCACGACAGAGCGAGTAATTTGCTGCCTGGAAGGGCGCGGCTTGCCGCGCCCTTCGCGTTTCTGCTCGCCGCGCAGGCCCTGTCCTGCCCTGTGTGGTGAGTAACCCGGGCCGAGTCGTCGTCCACGACCAGGCCGTGACACCCAAGACTGTTACCCCTGAATGTTTTACGTAAGGAGAAAGCTATGTTGATTCTGACTCGTCGGTGCGCCGAGAGCCTGATCATTGGAGACGGCGAGATCACCGTGACGGTGCTCGGCGTCAAAGGCAACCAGGTGCGTATTGGCGTCAGTGCCCCGAAAGAAGTGGCCGTTCACCGCGAGGAAATCTACCTGCGGATCAAGAAAGAGAAGGATGAAGAGCCAAGCCTTTAATTTTTTTGAAGTTTTTTTCAAAAAAAGGGTTGCAAGCGAGGAAGATCCTGTTTAATATTCGCCTCGTGTTGCGGTGAGGTGGCCGAGTGGCCGAAGGCGCTCCCCTGCTAAGGGAGTATACCTCATAAGGGTATCGGGGGTTCGAATCCCCCCTTCACCGCCATTATTTGCGTAGGGCGCTGTAAACGGTAAGAACGCTAAGTAGTTGATTTTAAACGAAAACGTTCTTGCAAAAATGTTTCAGCGGCCTATAATGCGCGGCAAGACACGGACTCATAGCTCAGCTGGATAGAGTACTCGGCTACGAACCGAGCGGTCGCAGGTTCGAATCCTGCTGAGTCCGCCACTTTTGAAGTGGCTTTGTTTGCAAGGCTGCTTCAATCAACCAGTGGTAACTGGTCTAAAACTACCAATCGCGGACTCATAGCTCAGCTGGATAGAGTACTCGGCTACGAACCGAGCGGTCGCAGGTTCGAATCCTGCTGAGTCCGCCACTTTTTGAAGTGGCTCTGCTTGCAAAGCTGCTTCAGTCAACCAGCGGTATCTGGTTTAAAACTGCCAATCGCGGACTCATAGCTCAGCTGGATAGAGTACTCGGCTACGAACCGAGCGGTCGCAGGTTCGAATCCTGCTGAGTCCGCCACTTTTTGAAGTGGTTCTGCTTGCAAGGCTGCTTCAGTCAACCAGTGGTAATCTGGTCTAAAAATACCACCACGGACTCATAGCTCAGCTGGATAGAGTACTCGGCTACGAACCGAGCGGTCGCAGGTTCGAATCCTGCTGAGTCCGCCATACCCCATCAAGAAGCCCGCTCAATTGAGCGGGCTTTTTGTTTTTCTGCACCACTGAATTGTTGGCCCTGCCGATCTAAGCTCTTCTGTAATGATTGTGGTGTAGCTTGGACCGCCTTGTGCCCCATCGCCGGCAAGCCAGCTGCCACAGGGACGCTGCAATCCAGAGAGCAGCGCGGTACCTGTGGCAGCTGGCTTGCCGGCGATGGGCTGCAAAGCAGCCCCAAATCGCCCAGGCGCCACAAACACATCCAGGCACACAACCAATGTGCTTTAACCGCCAGAGCCACCGTCGCACTGATAGCTTCGCGCGTTGTCCCAGCTTTATCACGCAAACGATTGTTCCGGCCAAAATTTTAAGCGATCTGACAGCTTGAGCAGTGTATGATTGCGCCCGTCAGCCCCGCCGGGGCTTGTGGAAAACCACCATGGACTTACCCAGTAGTTACTCGCTAACACGATTCATACCGAAAGATCTGACCGATTGATTCTCCCGGCGTGCTCCGCTGCTGGGAGTGGAGTTCGCCTATGACTGAAGTAGAAGTAAAAAAAGCGCAAGAAAGCCTGCAAGATCGCCTGGCCCAGGTGGTCGAACTGTTGCAACGCCAGCGTGTGGTCGAAGACCTGACCCACCGTCAGGAAGGTGCCCACAACGACCTGGTGGAAAACCTGGTCCACCGCCAGAACCTCGTCGAGCTGCAGCGCAAACTCGATGACCTGCACCCCGCCGACATCGCCTACATCCTCGAAGCCTTGCCCCTGGAAGACCGCCTGACGGTCTGGCAACTGGTGCGCTCGGATCGCGATGGCGACATTTTGCTGGAAGTTTCTGACGCCGTGCGGCAGTCGCTGATCGCCGACATGGACGATCACGAACTGCTCGCCGCCGCCAAGGAAATGGACGCCGACGAGCTGGCCGACCTGGCGCCTGAGCTGCCGCGTGACGTTGTCCACGAGCTGATGGAAACCCTCGATGCCCAGCAACGCGAGCGCGTGCGCTCTGCGCTGAGCTACGACGAGGAGCAAGTCGGTGCGCTGATGGACTTCGAGATGGTCACCATCCGCGAAGACGTCAGCCTGGAAGTGGTGTTGCGCTATCTGCGTCGCCTGAAAGAACTGCCGAACCACACCGACAAATTGTTCGTGGTCGATTACGACGGCATCCTCAAGGGCGTTTTGCCGATCAAGCGCCTGCTGGTCAACGACCCGGAGAAGAAGGTGGCGGAGGTCATGGCGACCGACCCGGTGTCCTTCCAGCCCGAGGAAGATGCCTACGACGCCGCGCAAGCCTTTGAGCGTTACGACTTGGTGTCTGCACCGGTGGTAGACAAGGGCGGTCGTTTGATCGGCCGTCTGACCATTGACGAGATGGTCGACCTGATTCGTGAAGAGAGCGAGAGCGAAGTGCTGAGCATGGCCGGTCTGCGCGAGGAGGAAGACATCTTCGCCTCGGTCTGGCGCTCGTTCCGCAACCGTTGGGCATGGCTGGCGATCAATCTGATCACTGCCTTTGTTGCTTCGCGAGTGATTGGCCTGTTCGAGGGCTCGATCGAGAAGCTGGTGGCGTTGGCTGCGTTGATGCCGATCGTTGCGGGTATTGGTGGCAACTCGGGTAACCAGACCATCACCATGATCGTGCGCGCCATGGCGCTAGACCAGGTATCGCCGGGCAACACCAGCCGGTTGATGCGCAAGGAGCTGGCGGTGTCGCTGATCAACGGCCTGGTTTGGGGCGGAGTGATTGGCGCAGTGGCTTTCTGGCTGTATGGCAGCTGGTCACTCGGGGTAGTGATGACCGGGGCGATGACCTTGAACCTGTTGCTGGCGGCGCTGATGGGCGTGCTTATCCCGATGACCTTGGCCCGCTTGGGGCGCGACCCGGCGATGGGGGCGAGTGTGATGATCACGGCAGTGACCGACAGCGGCGGCTTCTTCATCTTCCTCGGCTTGGCTACGGTGTTCCTGCTGTAACGCCGCAAAGCGGCCCTAAGGCTTCAGTGGTGAAGCTCAGGTTGCTGGGGCTGCTGCGCAGCCCTTTCGCGACACAAGGCCGCTCTTACAAAGCATCGCGTTTCTTGCATGATCCTATGGCTTGATAGTCGCCCATAAAAAAGCCAGCTTAGGCTGGCTTTTTCGTATCCGCTGCAAACCTCAGGAGGCGTCCGCGGCCATTTCCACATCGTGAGCGATGAGGGCGACCAGTGCGTTCTGCTGGCGGTGGGACAGTTGGCGGAAGCGCTGCAGCAACTCGCGTTCATGCAGAGACAGTTCAGGGCTGTCCAGGCGCATGCTCAGCTCGTCACCCAGCGCGCCTTCCTGGATAAGGCTCTGTTCCAGGCGCGCGATGATCTCGGAGTTCATGCTGCGGTGATGGTTGCGCGCTACCTCGGCAATGCGCTCACGCATCCCATCTGGCAGGCGGACGACGAACTTGTCAGCGGTGCGGCTCGAATAAATAGCCTGTTTCATTGGGCGCATATAAATTGACCAGATTTTGGTTCAGGGGAAGCGGTTCTCAAATTGGCCGCACGGGATGGAAGTACGACCGTGGCGACGACAAAATGTTCAACCGTCAGTGAAAAATGGATGCTCATCTTGCCTCATGGTCGCCGTTTCCTTGGCGTCAATTCTGTGACAAATAGTGAGCCGGATAAAGGCTTTGTGCCAGTACCAATTATCAGAAATGAGCACTGGTTTGAAAAGTTTTACATGCACCGGCTTGGCCAACTGTCAGACTTTTGCCGTCAAAAACTGGTAAAACACAGCAAAAACCCAGGAAAGCCCCTAGAATGCCGCGGTTTCCTTCCATAGAGCATAGTGGCTATGCAACATGACGCAAGCGACCACCGATCAGGGACAGGCCGGTTGATATTTCTGATAGGACCGTCGGGTGCCGGGAAAGATTCCCTGATCGACGCTGCACGTGAGCGGCTGGCGGCCGCCGGGGTGGTAATCGCCCGCCGCGTCATTACCCGTTCGGCCGAAGCCAAGGGCGAAGCCGCCCATGGGGTCACGGCCGAACAGTTCGAAACACTGCGTGCGCAGGGCGCATTTGCTATGTACTGGCGAGCCAATGGCTTGGCTTACGGCATTCCACAGCAGGTGGACCAGTGGCTGGCAGCGGGTAGGGCGGTTTTGGTGAATGGTTCGCGGGCTTATCTGGCTGAGGCGCGCCAGCGTTACCCCAACCTGCTGGCAGTGCAGGTTGAGGTCAGGCCCGAGGTGCTGCGCCAGCGCTTGCTGGCTCGTGGCCGTGAGACTACCGAAGAAATCGAGCAGCGTCTGGCGCGGAACGCCCGCTTGCAGGCGGTGGCCGACCCCACGGTGCATGTGCTGGACAACTCGACCACCCTGCAGGCAGCGGTCACTGCGTTGTTCGCGCTGCTACGCGATGAAGGTGTGCTGACGCAGGTGTAGCATAGGCAGAAAAGGATTACGCGAAAAAGCCCGGTTGAGGCATGACAAACGCCAGTATGCTGGTTAACATGCTGGCCGTCCTGCTGTGCAGCGTTCGCTGCCGGTACTTGCGTCTCAGTAGCTCAATTGGATAGAGCATCCCCCTCCTAAGGGGAAGGTTGCAGGTTCAATTCCTGCCTGGGACGCCATTTCTTATCTCCCCCCGTTACCCTGTGTTGGCAGCCAACTTTGACACATCAGTGTCATGGGTATTGCTGTCGGGCAAAGGCCATGTCAGCCATGAGCGCCGCGAAAATAGGCTAGCGAAGCTATTCCGATGCTGCCCCGGTGGGCATATGCTTGCCCGTCAAAGCACCATCTTGCCGCCTGCGGCAGTTACCACCATTGTCGGCAGCCCCTTGATCGGAGCGCAGTTGCTGGGCATCAGGGAGAGCGTCCATGAGTCAGGAAACCCGGCCGGTTCACGCCGGCTTCAGTGAACAGCAGCTGCATACCTTGTTCGATTTGATCAGCGATGGTATCTGGGACTGGAATGCCAACACCGGCTATGTCTATCGCAACCCGGGCTGGTACGCGATGCTCGGCTACTCCAGCCATTCCATGGCCAACTCGGTACTTACCTGGGAAAGCGTGATCCACCCCGACGACTACCCGCGGGTGATGGCGCATTTCGAGGCTTATATCAATCAGCGTAACGAGCGTTACCTCGTCGAGTATCGCTGCCGTTGCCACGATGGCAGCTACCTGTGGGTCGAAGACAGCGGCTACATCATTGCCCATAACGAGGACGGGTCGGTAGCGCGCATGCTCGGTGCCCACCGTAACATCGATGCCGGCAAGCGCCTGGTGGCGCAGCTTGAACAGAAGAACCAGTCGCTGGAAAGCCTGGTGGCCGAACGCACCCGCGAGCTGTCCTGGGTGAACCAGCAGTTGCAACGGCAGCTGGACGAAAACCGCGAGTTGGCCGAGCGCGATGCGTTGACCCGCATAGCCAACCGCTACCGGCTGGAGAAGACCTTGCAGTTGGAGTGCCAGCGTGCCCAGCGCTTTCGCCAGCCGTTGTCGCTGATCGCCATGGACCTGGACGATTTCAAGCCAATCAACGATCGCTACGGGCATGCCCGGGGTGACGCAGCGCTGGTGCGGGTGGTCGAAAACCTGCGTACCTGCTTGCGCGAACTGGACCTGCTGGCGCGCTGGGGTGGTGACGAGTTCGTGATCGTACTGCCGCAAACCACACTGGGCGAAGCGTTGGAAGTGGCAGCGCGCTTACGCCAGGTGATGGCGCAGCTGGAGCCGGTGGGTGATTGCCGGCTGACCATGAGCTATGGCGTGGTGCAGCGGCGGGACGAGGAAGACCAGCATGCGCTGTTGGCCCGGGCGGACCAGGCGTTGTACCGGGCCAAGGACGCTGGCAAGAACGCCATCGCCGAGTAGACCGCCTGGCGGGGTACCTGTTAGGAGCGGCCTTGCGTCGCGAAGGCCGCTCCTACCGGTCAGATATGCAGCGCGTGGCCCAGGGCGCGCAGTGCCGCTTCCTGTACCGCTTCACCCAAGGTCGGGTGGGCATGGATGGTGCCAGCCACATCCTCCAGGCATGCGCCCATCTCCAGCGACTGGGCAAACGCCGTCGACAGTTCGGAAACCGCCACGCCAACGGCCTGCCAACCAAGGATCAGGTGGTTGTCACGCCGCGCCACCACGCGCACGAAACCGCTTTTCGCTTCCAGGCTCATGGCCCGGCCGTTGGCGGCGAACGGGAACTGCGCGACGATGCAGTCCAGGCCTTGCTGGCTGGCCTGTTCCGGGGTCTTGCCGACCACTACCACCTCGGGGTCGGTGAAGCACACTGCGGCAATTGCGCTGGGCTCGAAGCGCCGCGCCTTGCCGGCGATGATCTCGGCGACCATCTCACCCTGGGCCATCGCCCGGTGCGCCAGCATCGGTTCACCCGCTACGTCGCCAATGGCCCAGACGTTGCGCATGCTGGTTTGGCAGCGCTCGTCGATGGCGATGGCCGCGCCGTTCATCTTCAGGTCCAGGCACTCCAGGTTGAAGCCTTTCGTGCGCGGCCGGCGGCCCACGGCCACCAGCACCTGGTCAGCTTCCAGTCGCAATTGCCCGCCCTTGCCATCGTTGGCCAGCAGGCGGCCATTTTCGTAGCCTTCGACGCTGTGGCCCAGGTGCAGGGCGATGCCCAGCTTCTTCAGCGACTCGGCCACCGGGGCGGTCAGCTCGCTGTCGTAGGTGGGCAGGATGCGCTCGCGCGCTTCCACCACGCTGACCTGCGCGCCCAGCTTGCGGTAGGCGATGCCCAGCTCTAGGCCGATATAACCACCGCCCACCACCACCAGGTGCTGTGGCAGAGCTTTCGGCGCCAGCGCTTCAGTCGAGGAAATCACCGGCCCACCCAACGGCAGCATTGGCAGTTCGACACTGCTGGAGCCGGTGGCCAGCAACAGGTGCTCGCATTGGATACGCTGGCCGTCCACTTCGACTTGTTTGCCGTCGAGAACCTTCGCCCAGCCATGGATCACCTTGACCCCATGCTTTTTCAGCAGGGCGGCCACGCCGGTGGTCAGGCGGTCGACGATGCCGTCCTTCCAGGCCACGCTCTGGCCGATGTCCAGGCGCGGTGAGGTCACGCTGATGCCCAGCTCCGAGGGCCCGGCAAAGCGCGAGGCCTGGTGGAACTGCTCGGCCACATGGATCAGGGCCTTGGATGGAATGCAGCCGATGTTCAGGCAGGTACCGCCCAGTGCCTGGCCCTCTACCAGCACGGTAGGGATGCCCAGTTGCCCGGCGCGAATGGCAGCTACGTAGCCGCCGGGGCCGCCGCCGATAATCAACAGGGTAGTCTGGATAGTCTGTTGCATGCTTACTCCACGAACAGGCAGGCGGGTTGTTCGAGCAGGCCGCGCACGGCCTGGATGAACAGCGCGGCGTCCATGCCATCGACCACGCGGTGGTCGAACGAGCTGGACAGGTTCATCATCTTGCGCACAACGATCTGGCCGTCGATTACCATCGGCCGCTCAACCATGCGGTTGACGCCGACGATCGCCACTTCCGGGGTGTTGACCACCGGTGTGCTGACGATACCGCCCAGGGCACCCAGGCTGGTCAGGGTGATGGTCGAGCCAGACAGCTCATCGCGGCTGGCCTTGTTGTTGCGCGCAGCGTTGGCCAGGCGCGAAATCTCACCGGCGTTGGCCCACAGGCTGCCCGCTTCGGCATGGCGCAGCACCGGTACCATCAGGCCGTTGTCACCTTGGGTGGCGATGCCCACGTGCACCGCGCCATGGCGGGTGATGATTTGCGCTTCGTCGTCATAAGTGGCGTTGATTTGCGGGAAGTCACGCAGGGCCACCACCAGCGCGCGCACCAGGAACGGCAGCAGGGTCAGCTTGCCGCGGCTGTCGCCGTGCTTGCTGTTGAGCTGCTGGCGCAGGGCTTCCAGGGCGGTGACGTCGATTTCTTCCACATAGCTGAAGTGCGCGACTCGGCGCTTGGCGTCTTGCATGCGCTGGGCGATCTTGCGGCGCAGGCCGATCACCGGCACTTGTTGGCTGTCGGTGCGCTTGGCGTAGCCATTGGGTGCTTGCCCGGCTGCGCTCTGTGGCTTGCTCATGAAGACGTCAAGGTCTTCGTGCAGGATGCGCCCGGCTGGGCCGCTGCCATGCACGTAGCGCAGTTCGATACCGGCATCCAGGGCACGCTTGCGCACGGCCGGCGAGGCCAGCGGCTTATCGCCTGGCTGGCGCGCCACGATAGGGGCTGCCTCGTGGTTGGCAGGCGCCGGGCAAGCAGCCGGCTTCAGCTCTTTCTGCGGCTCTGGCTTGGCTGCCGCCGGGGCAGCGGGAGCCTCAACTTGCTTGGCCTGCGGCACATCCACATGGTTGCCGCTGCCTTCCACTTCGATGCGGATCAGCTCGCTGCCGACCGCCATCACTTCACCTGGCTGGCCGCCCAGGGCCAGCACCTTGCCGCTGACCGGCGAAGGGATTTCCACGGTGGCCTTGTCGGTCATGACGTCGGCCACTACCTGGTCCTCGGCAATCATGTCGCCGACCTTGACGAACCATTCCACCAACTCGACCTGCGCGATGCCTTCGCCAATGTCCGGCATCTTGATGACGTGCGTGCCCATTCAGACCTCCATGACCTTTTTCAATGCCGCACCTACCCGCGAAGGCCCTGGGAAGTAAGCCCATTCCTGTGCGTGAGGGTAGGGGGTGTCCCAACCGGTGACGCGCTCGATCGGCGCCTCCAGGTGGTGGAAGCAGTGTTCCTGCACCAGCGACACCAGCTCGGCGCCGAAGCCGCAAGTACGGGTGGCCTCGTGCACCACCACGCAGCGGCCGGTTTTCTTCACCGACTCGACGATCGTGTCGAGGTCCAGCGGCCACAGGCTGCGCAGGTCGATCACTTCGGCATCGACGCCGGTTTCTTCGGCAGCCACCTGGGCCACGTACACGGTGGTGCCATAGGTCAGCACGGTCACGTCATTGCCGGGGCGGGTAATGGCTGCCTTGTCCAGCGGCACGCTGTAGTAGCCGTCAGGCACGGCGCTTTGCGGGTGCTTCGACCACGGGGTTACTGGGCGGTCGTGGTGGCCGTCGAACGGGCCGTTATACAGGCGCTTGGGCTCGAGGAAGATCACCGGGTCGTCGCATTCGATCGAGGCAATCAGCAGGCCTTTGGCGTCATACGGGTTGGACGGCATGACGGTGCGCAGGCCGCACACCTGGGTGAACATTGCTTCTGGGCTCTGGCTGTGGGTCTGGCCGCCATAGATGCCGCCCCCGCAGGGCATGCGCAGGGTCAGTGGGGCGATGAACTCGCCGGCCGAACGGTAACGCAGGCGAGCCATCTCGGAGACGATCTGGTCGGAGGCCGGGTAGAAGTAGTCGGCGAACTGGATTTCCACCACCGGGCGCAGGCCGTAGGCACCCATGCCCACGGCAGTGCCGACGATGCCGCTTTCCGAGATCGGTGCGTCAAACACGCGGGACTTGCCGTACTTGGTCTGCAGGCCTTCGGTGCAGCGGAACACGCCGCCGAAGTAACCGACGTCCTGGCCGTAGATCACTACATTGTCGTCGCGCTCGAGCATGACATCCATGGCCGAGCGCAGGGCCTGGATCATGGTCATGGTGGTGGTGGCCATGGCGGTTTCCGGGTTGATGCTGCTGTTGTGGTCGTTCATCTCAAACCCCCAGTTCCTGGCGTTGGCGGCGCAGGTGGTCAGGCATTTCCTTGTACACGTCCTCGAACATCGAGGCGGCACTTGGGATGTGACCGTTGGCCAGGGTGCCGTACTGCTCGGCTTCTTTCTGCGCGGCAATCACCGAGGCTTCGAACTCGGCAGTGGTGGCCTGGTGTTCTTCTTCGGACCAGTGGCCGATCTTGATCAAGTGCTGCTTCAGGCGGGCGATCGGGTCGCCCAGCGGGAAGTGGCTCCAATCATCGGCTGGGCGGTATTTGGACGGGTCGTCCGAAGTCGAGTGCGGGCCGGCACGGTAGGTAACCCACTCGATCAGGCAGGGGCCCAGGCCACGGCGGGCGCGCTCGGCAGCCCAGCGCGAGGCGGCGTACACGGCGACGAAGTCGTTGCCGTCAACCCGCAGCGAGGCAATGCCGCAACCCACGCCACGGCCGGCGAAGGTGGTGGACTCGCCACCGGCAATGGCCTGGAAGGTGGAGATTGCCCACTGGTTGTTGACCACGTTGAGGATCACTGGGGCGCGGTACACGTGGGCGAAGGTGAGCGCGGTATGGAAGTCCGACTCGGCGGTGGCGCCGTCGCCGATCCAGGCCGAGGCGATCTTGGTATCACCCTTGATTGCCGACGCCATGGCCCAGCCGACTGCCTGCACGAACTGGGTCGCCAGGTTGCCGCTGATGGTGAAGAAGCCGGCTTCGCGTACCGAATACATGATCGGCAGCTGGCGCCCCTTGAGCGGGTCGCGCTCGTTGGACAGCAGTTGGCAGATCATTTCGACCAGCGACACTTCGCGGGCCATCAGGATGCTTTGCTGGCGGTAGGTGGGGAAGCACATATCGCTGCGGTTCAGTGCCAGGGCCTGGCCACTGCCGATGGCTTCTTCGCCCAGGCTCTGCATGTAGAAGGACATTTTCTTCTGGCGCTGGGCAACCACCATGCGGCTGTCGAAAATCCGCGTCTTGAGCATGGCGCGCATGCCTTGACGGAGGACTTGCGGATCGATGTCTTCGGCCCATGGGCCTTGCGCATCGCCTTGCTCGTCGAGCACGCGGATCAGGCTGTAGGACAGGTCGGCGGTGTCGGCAGCATCGACATCGACAGGGGGTTTACGGGCTTGACCTGCATCGTTCAGGCGCAGGTAGGAGAAATCGGTCTGGCAGCCTGGCCGGCCGGTGGGCTCGGGCACATGCAAACGCAGGGGGGCGTACTCGTTCATGCTTTTTACGCTCGCTCGGGTATTTGTTTTTGTGAGCTTTGAAGCGGCCGCCGCTGAATACCGGCTTGTGACTGGTAAGTCAGCGTCCCCTACATCTTAGTGGCCCGGCAGGAGAATTTTTCTCTCAAGTTGATTGCCTTTACCCAGCAGGGAGGATAAATATTCCGCATAAACACAATAAACCGGTGATTTTGTCTCATGCGCAAACTCGATCGTACCGATATCGGCATTCTCAACAGCCTGCAGGAAAACGCCCGCATCACCAACGCCGAGTTGGCACGCTCGGTGAACCTGTCGCCCACGCCTTGTTTTAACCGGGTGCGGGCCATGGAAGAGTTGGGGGTGATCCGCCAGCAGGTGACCTTGCTGTCGCCCGAGGCATTGGGGCTGGACGTCAACGTGTTCATTCATGTGAGCCTGGAAAAGCAGGTCGAGCAGTCGTTGCACCGCTTCGAGGAAGAAATTGCCGAACGGCCCGAAGTGATGGAGTGCTACTTGATGACCGGCGACCCGGACTACTTGTTGCGGGTGCTGTTGCCGAGCATCCAGGCGCTGGAGCGCTTTCTCGACTACCTGACGCGCTTGCCGGGGGTGGCCAACATACGGTCGAGCTTTGCCTTGAAGCAGGTGCGTTACAAGACTGCCTTGCCATTGCCAGCCAATGGCATGACCTTGCACGAATAGCGATCTCCTGTGCGGGCCCTTTCGCGGGTAAACCCGCTCCTACAGGGGCCGACAGGCTTCGAATACTGCGCCGCAGCTGTAGGAGCGGGTTGACCCGCGAAAGGGCCAGCACAGGCACCAAAGAGGGTGCTTGATATTTTAAACACCGCCAGCCTATGTTGTTGTCAGGCTATAACAACAAGGACAAGCGTCATGAGCACCGCTCAGCTCCAGGGCATCGATGAAATCGAATGCGTCACCCCCGACCTCAATGGCGTCCCCCGGGGCAAGGTGATGACCGCCGAAGGCTTCCTCGAAGGCCGCCGCCTGCAGATGGCCAGGGGGGTGTTGTTGCAATGCATCATGGGTGGTTACCCGCCGGCGAAGTACTATGGCAGTGACGATGGCGACCTGGCGCTGGTGCCCGAGCCGAGCCAGGTTCACCGCCTGCCCTGGAGCAGCGACGGCCGAGCGCTGGCCATTTGTGACGCCAACGAGCTCGATGGCCGGCCTTCGGCATTGTCCACCCGTGGCCAGCTCAAGGCGGTGATCGCCCGTTACGCGGCGCTGGGCCTGGCACCGGTGGTGGCGACCGAGCTCGAGTTCTTCGTCTTTGCCCCCAACAGCGACCCGCAGCAGCCGTTTCAGCCACCGGTTGGCAGCGATGGCCGCCGTGAACTCGGCCATTCGGCGTTCAGTGTCAGCTCCAACAACGGCCTGCGCCCGTTCTTCAAGGAGGTGTACCAGTGCATGGCCGCGCTCGGCCTGCCGCGCGACACCTTCATGCACGAAATGGGCGTTAG
The DNA here is from genome assembly GCF_003627215.1 of Pseudomonas sp. Leaf58. NCBI lineage: Bacteria > Pseudomonadati > Pseudomonadota > Gammaproteobacteria > Pseudomonadales > Pseudomonadaceae > Pseudomonas > Pseudomonas sp. Leaf58. Next base: position 3,833,582 of record NZ_CP032677.1, on the reverse strand, counting down.
CCAGTTCGAGATCAACTTGCTGCACGGCGACCCGTTGCTGTTGGCCGACCAGACGTTCCTGTTCAAGCACCTGCTCAAGGAAGTGGCGCTCAAGCATGGCCTGAGCGTGGTGTGCATGGCCAAACCGCTGGCGCGCACACCCGGCAGCTCCATGCACATTCACCAGAGCCTGGTGGAGGTAGGCAGCGGGCGGAACGTGTTCAGCGACGAGCAAGGCTTGCCCACTGCAACCTTTCACCATTTCATCGGTGGCCTGCAAGCGTGCATGGCCGACTTCACTGCGCTGTTCGCGCCCAACGTCAATTCTTACCAGCGCCTGTGTCACCCCTATGCTTCGCCGAACAATGCCTGCTGGTCCGAGGACAACCGTGCCGCAGGCCTGCGCATCCCGGCCAGCGCGCCGGTAGCCCGGCGGGTGGAAAACCGCCTACCGGGCGCCGATGCCAACCCGTACCTGGCCATCGCTGCCAGCCTGGCCGCCGGGCTGCATGGCATCGAGCAGCGCTTGCAGCCATCACCGGCCATCCAGGGTGAATTCCAGGTGCCGGAGCACTTGAGCCTGCCGTGCACCCTGCATGCCGCGCTGGAGCGGCTCAAGCACAGCACGCTGGCGCGGGAACTGTTCGGCAGCGAGTTCATCGAAGGCTACATCGCCAGCAAGACCCTGGAACTGACCGATTTCTTCGACGAAATCACACCGTGGGAACGCCGGGTGCTGGCGGCACAAGCCTGATCGCGACACGACCGACACCGGGTGCGCCCTCCTAGCCCTAAATCGCAACCGGGGGCCTGCACCAGGCGGTTTTTACCCTTATGCTGCTAGCACCCAACCGCCACCTGACCAGGGAGCTTCACGGGACGTATGCGAAATGTATGGAAGCCTTTTCAGTCGTTGTATTTCGCCGCGCTGATGATGTTGATCGGCTCAGGCCTGCTCAGTACCTACCTGGCCCTGCGCCTGGCGGCCGACCATGTCGATAGCCTGTGGGTAGGTGCGTTGATGGCGGCCAACTACTTTGGCTTGGCGGTCGGCGGCAAGGTCGGCCACCGGCTGATTGGCCGGGTCGGGCACATCCGCGCCTATGCCACCTGCGCCGGTATCGTCTGTGCTGCGGTGCTCGGCCATGGCATGACCAATTGGCTGCCAGCCTGGGTCGGGCTGCGGATCATCGTTGGCCTGGGGATGATGTGCCAGTACATGGTGATCGAAAGCTGGCTGAACGAGCAAGCCGACGTGAAGCACCGTGGCGCGGTGTTCAGCGGCTACATGATTGCCTCGTACCTGGGGTTGGTGCTCGGCCAATTGATCCTGGTGGTGCACCCGCAACTCGGCCCTGAACTGCTGATGTTGGTAGCGATGTGCTTTGCCCTGTGCCTGGTGCCGGTGGCGATGACTCGGCGCATTCACCCGGCGCCGCTGCGGCCGGCGCCGATGGAGCCGAAATTCTTCATCAAGCGCGTGCCGCAGTCGCTCAGCACGGTGCTGGGTTCGGGGTTGATCGTTGGCTCGTTCTATGGCCTGGCGCCCTTGTATGCGTCCAGTCAAGGCATGACGACTGAGCAGATTGGTCTGTTCATGGGTAGCTGTATTTTCGCCGGCTTGTTGGTGCAGTGGCCGTTGGGGTGGTTATCCGACCGCTACGACCGTGCGGTGCTGATCCGCAGCGTGGCAATAGGCTTGGCCTTGGCCGCTGCCCCGTTGGCGATACTGCCCAGTGTGCCGTTGGAGTTGCTGTTCGGCATCGGCTTCCTGATTTCGCTGTTGCAGTTCTGCCTGTACCCGCTGGCGGTGGCGTTTTCCAACGACCATGTGGAAAGCGAGCGGCGGGTGTCGCTGACGGCGATGCTGCTGGTGACCTATGGCGTGGGCGCGTGCATCGGGCCGCTGGCGGCGGGTGTGCTGATGAAAGTGTTGGGCGCACAAATGCTGTATGCCTTCTTCGTGTTCTTCGCGCTGGTGCTGGTATGGCGCATCCGGCCGAAGGCGGTGACCGGGCTGCACCAAGTGCAGGACGCGCCGCTGGGCCACGTGGCGATGCCGGCGGCCGGTTCGCCGTTGTCGGCGGCGCTGGACCCACGGGTGGATGAGCAGACAGTGCAGGACATGATGCAGGCGCCGGTGGCGGCGGAGGATACCGAGGCGGAAGAGAAGGGGGCTGAAAAAGAGCCTGAGCCGGAAGGTGAGGTCAGCAAATCGGTGTAAACCTGTACCGGCCTCTGTGCGAGTAAGCCCGCTCCCACAGGGTCCCGAGCAAGCCTGACGATAGCGCCGCCCTTGTAGGAGCGGGCTTGCCCGCGAAGAGGCCAGCACAGGAACAGCACAAACAAAAACGCCACCTCGATAGGTGGCGTTTTTGCATTATTGAGCCGACGATCAATAATCGTCCTTGTCGAACCGCCGCGCCTCACGCTGCAACTGGTACACAAAGCTTTCGATCTTGCGCTGTGCCTGCCCACTGAGGTTATGGAAGCGCACACCGGCAAAGGTGGTGTTGATCCGCTCTTCATAGTGCAGGTGACGCAACTCGACCATGGTGTCGACCAGGCCCAGCGGGTTGCTGGCCTTGAAGCGCTCGTACACCTGGCCCAGTTGCAGGCGCTCCTCGACATTGCCCTCGAAGCGCAATTTGCAACCGGTGGCCGAAATGTCCAGCAGCTTGCCGCGCAGCGCGCCGTTGCCTTTGAGGTGGGCGCCATCGAGGATGATATCGACCAGCTGCGACAGCTTCAGTGCGGCACGGAAGGCGTTGCGGCGCTGGTGGTAGGTCATCTCCACGGGCATGGCGCCGCGGTAGCAGCGGTGGCCGTCGACTTCGCTGATCTTCAGCGCGTGGTTGCATTCCCAGGCGATGCGCACACCATCATGAAAGCCTTCGACACGGAAGTGTTCGCCGTTCTCGATGAACTTCTCGCCGTCGCGTGGGATCATCTCGTCCAGCGCCAGGGTGTTGCTGTCACGGTCTACATGCACCACATAGCTCTGGAAGCGCTGGCTGCGGTCATGGAAGGTGATGATCAGCGGGTCGTGGCTTTCCTGCAGTTGCCGCAAGTTGGCCGCAATTTCCAAAGGGGTGTTCAGCACCTTTGGCGGTTGCGGGGCATCGGATTCATTGAACACGGCTTATCGTTCTCCAGGCAAAAGCAACACACGCAAGTAACGGCATTTTGCCAGTATGTTCCGTGCCTTAATAGAAAAATCACACTTGGCTGAGGGCCCGTGGCTTGGCCAGCGGCGAGGTGCTGCCGCGGCTGTCATAGAGCGAGGGTGAATCGCCGCCCATGAGGATTCTGACCTGATTGCTGGTGACGTGTTGCTGCACCTGGATGATCCGGCCGTTGGTCTCATTGAGCTGTTGGCAGGCCTGCATCAACTGGCTGATCACGTCGAGCTGCTGCAGTAGCAGTTCGCCGTTCGGCGATTGTGCTGCCACGGCCTCTACCCCGGCGCGATTGGCGCTCAGGCCAAGGCTGGTGAGCAGGTTGTTACGGCGCAGGCCTTGCTGCTCCAGCAGCACGATCAAAGACTGCTTGCGGGCCAGGATGTTCTCCAGTGGCGCCATGTCGCGGCCATGCAGTGCAACGGCCTCTTTCTGCAAGAGATCGAGCAGTTCTTGCATCGGGGCAATGTCGTCTTCGATCAGTTGCAGCAAGGTGATGTCGTGCATGGCTAACTCTTGGTTTTTCTAGCGTCCATGAAGTCAGCGCGCCGAACGGTCAGCGCTGGGCTTCGAAATCGAGCAGTTTGCTGGCGACCCGGCCGGCATCGACCTGGTAGCTGCCGTCGGCGATTGCCTGTTTCAACTGGGCCACACGGGCGCTGTTGACCACCGGTTCGTCGCGCAGCTTCTCGCTGATCTTCTGCAACTGCTGGGCCTCTTGGCTGAGGTGTACCGCTTCTCCGCTGGCGCTGGTGTCTTTCACCGCGTCCTGGCTGGCTGCCGGTTTTTCGGCGCTGCCGGGCGCGCTGGTGCTGCGCACGCCGCCCGTGACGGACGGAGAGTTATTTAAACGACTGAAGTCGATGACCATGATCAGAAACCTCTGGGTATTTGGACGCTTGCCTTGTTTTCGGCCAACCCGAAAAAAACTTTAGGCACAAATGCACAGCCGCCTGTCAGCAAGCTCGCGAACCCGTTTCTGACACAGTTTAGGAAAAGCGCTTCCTCATCGCCAGTGCAATCCTTGTGGCTACATGCTCACCTCGACCTGGCCGGGCCCGGTTACCCGGGCCTTGACCACCCGCTTGGAGTTGAGGTTGCGTACTCGGATCTGCTCGCTGAGGCCGCCCTTGCTCAGTGCTTCGCCGGGCATGCGCACGCTCAGGCTGCCGCTGCGGGCGATGATCACCACGTGGTCGCCCTTGCGCACGACCTCGGCCTGTTCCAGGTGCTGCGGGGTAAGCACCTGGTCGATCACCGTGGGCCGCAGCATCTTCATGCCCACCGCTTGGTCCAGCTCGGTCAGAAACCCCTGGCCCAGGGTGCCGACGTCGCGCTCGCGCAAGGCCACGTCGCCTTCGCCCACCACGTTGTCGCGCTTGAGTGGGCGGGTCATCACCACCACATCCCGGAACAGCCGCACGGTAGCCGGCACGAACACGGTCCACGGTGCCGTGCCTGCGCAGCGCACCTTGACCGTCACTCGGCCCAACGGCTGGGCCGGGCTTTCCAGCGAGGCGTCCAGCTGCTGGCTGCACAGCGGCATGCGCAAGCGCGGGTCCAACGGGTTGACCTGGATCTCGTAGCGGGCGGCGGTGTGGGTGGTTGCCAAGTAATCTTCGACGGTGAATTCAAGAAACCCTTGGGTGACACCGATAAGCTGTTCAGGCAAGGTAAACGCGTCCGCTACCGTGCGAACGCCGGGCGCCAGCAGGCACAGCGTGGCCAGCGAGCCCGTCAGCAGGCGTGTCAATCGTCGGGAAAATGTCGTTTTCGTGTACATGACCCTCAAAAAAGCAAAGCCCGTGCCGACTCGCTACTTGAGTTGCAACGAAAGGCTGAAAGGTTAAGGAGTCTGGCATGGCGGGTGTTATGGATTCGGTCAACCAGCGCACGCAGCTGGTCGGGCAGAATCGCCTGGAATTGTTGCTGTTCCGCCTCAATGGCGAACAGCTTTACGGCATCAACGTATTCAAGGTCAGGGAAGTGCTGCAATGCCCTGCGCTGACCCTGCTGCCCAAGGCGCACCCGGTGGTGCGCGGCGTTGCCAACATTCGCGGGGCGACTATCCCGATCCTCGACTTGTCGATGGCCACCGGGTTGCGGCCGCTGCAGGAAGAAACGCGTAAAAGTTTCGTGATCATCACCGAGTACAACACCAAGACCCAGGGCTTTTTGGTGCATTCGGTAGAGCGCATCGTCAACATGAACTGGGAAGAAATCCATCCGCCACCCAAGGGCACTGGCCGCGACCACTACCTGACGGCGGTTACGCGGGTGGACAAGCGCATGGTCGAGATCATCGACGTGGAGAAGGTGCTGGCCGAAGTGTCGCCGTCGTCGGAGTCGGTATCGGCTGGAGTGATCGACGCCGAGGTGCAGGACAAAGCCGTGCTGCTGCGGGTGCTGACCGTCGACGACTCGTCGGTGGCGCGCAAGCAGGTCAGCCGTTGCCTGCAGACCGTAGGGGTGGAGGTGGTGGCGCTCAACGATGGCCGTCAGGCCCTGAACTACCTGCGCCAGCTGGTGGACGAGGGCAAGAAGCCGGAAGAAGAGTTCCTGATGATGATCTCGGACATTGAAATGCCGGAAATGGACGGCTACACGCTAACGGCGGAGATCCGCAGCGATCCGCGCATGCAAAAATTGCACATCTGCCTGCATACTTCGCTTTCCGGGGTGTTCAACCAGGCGATGGTCAAGAAGGTCGGCGCCGATGACTTCCTGGCCAAGTTCAAGCCGGACGACCTGGCCCAGCGGGTAGTCGACCGGATCAAGGCAGCGCATTGAAGCAGCCGGGGCATGCCCCGGCACCAGTGATTTAAAAGAGGCGGCAGTAGTGTCTACGGGTAATTTAGATTTCGAACAGTTCCGGGTCTTCCTGGAGAAAGCCTGTGGCATCCTGCTGGGCGAGAATAAGCAGTATCTGGTGTCCAGCCGTCTCAACAAGCTGATGGAACAACAGGGTATCAAGAGCCTGGGCGAGCTGGTGCAGCGCATTCAGGCCCAGCCGCGTGGCGGCTTGCGTGAGCAGGTGGTAGATGCCATGACCACTAATGAGACCCTGTGGTTTCGCGATACCTACCCGTTCGAAGTGCTGAAGAACAAGGTCATTCCGGAGTTCATTCGCAACAACCCCGGCCAGCGCCTGCGCATGTGGTCGGCCGCCTGTTCTTCGGGGCAGGAGCCGTACTCCATCTCGATGGCCATCGACGAGTTCGAGCGCAGCAACCTCGGCCAGCTGAAGATGGGGGCGCAGATCGTTGCCACCGACCTGTCCGGCACCATGCTGACCAACTGCAAGACCGGCGAGTATGACAGCCTGGCAATTGCCCGCGGCCTGTCCCAAGAGCGCCTGCAGCGCTACTTCGACCCCAAGGGGCCGGGGCGCTGGGCGGTCAAGCCGGCGATTCGCAGCCGCGTCGAGTTCCGCTCGTTCAACCTGCTGGACAGCTATGCCAGCCTGGGCAAGTTCGACGTGGTGTTCTGCCGCAACGTGCTGATCTACTTCTCGGCGCAAGTGAAGAAGGACATCCTGTTGCGTATCCACAGTACCTTGAAGCCGGGTGGGTATCTGTTCCTCGGCGCTTCCGAGGCGCTGAATGGTTTGCCGGACCATTACCAGATGGTGCAGTGCAGCCCGGGGATCATCTACCAGGCCAAGTAAACCAGAAGGCCGGCAGTGACAGTTGCCGGCCTTTTTGTTTGCCTGTGGTGGCCTCTTCGCGGGTGCCGTGCCGCCTTCAGGTCATGCACAAAGCCCTGTGGAGGCGGGTTCACCCGCGAAGAGGCGACAGCAGGAACAGCTGACGTCAATTTTTTGTATTGCCGCTTTTGCCGCCTGGTAATTGCCGCTTTCGCCGCGCCAGGCGGAAGGCCTTTGCCGCTTTTCTGGCATCACCCTGACACCACCCAGCCTCGCAAGCCCATGTTTTCGGCCTTTTCGGCGGTTGGCACAGCCCTTGCTATACCTTGCTCAACGAAATTCCGGTCAACCTCTGAAGGTTTCCCCGACATGAGCATCAGCTTCGACAAGGCGCTTGGTATCCACGAAAAGGCCCTGGGCTTCCGCGCCCAGCGTGCCGAAGTGCTGGCCAACAACATCGCCAACGCCGACACGCCCAACTACAAGGCGCGTGACATGGACTTTTCTTCGGTGCTTGCCGCCGAAACCAGCAAGCAGCAAAGCGGCCGCTTCGCCATGGACCGTACCAATAGCCGGCACATCGAAGCCGAAGGCTTGGCCATTGCGGCTGACGATACCCTCAAGTACCGCACCCCGCTGCAGCCATCGATCGACCAGAACACCGTGGATGCGCAGATCGAGCAATCGAACTACACCGAAAACGCCGTCGGCTTCCAGGCCAGCTTCACCTTGCTCAACAGTAAATTCAAAGGGCTGGTTTCCGCCCTGCGGGGAGAATGACCATGTCCCTTTCCAGTGTCTTCAACATCGCCGGTAGCGGCATGAGTGCGCAGAACACGCGCCTGAACACCGTTGCTTCCAACATTGCCAACGCCGAGACCGTGTCTTCGAGCATCGACCAGACCTACCGCGCGCGCCACCCGGTATTTGCCACCACCTTTCAGAATGCGCAGGCCGGCAGCAGCCAGTCGCTGTTCGAAGACCAGGGTGAAGCCGGGCAGGGCGTGCAGGTAAAAGGCATCGTCGAAGACCAGAGCACCCTGGAAGCGCGCTACGAGCCCAACCACCCAGCGGCGAACAAAGACGGCTACGTCTACTACCCGAACGTCAATGTGGTTGAAGAGATGGCCGACATGATCTCCGCCAGTCGCGCGTTCCAGACCAACGCCGAGCTGATGAACACGGCCAAGGCCATGATGCAGAAGGTCCTGACCCTCGGTCAGTGATAAGGAAACCAGACCATGGCAATCGATACCAACGGTGTGAACCTCAACGACGTGCTGGCAGCGTCGGGTGTAGGCACCAACACCAAGAAAACCACGGACACGGCGTCCAAGACCGGCAATGATTCACTCGGCAAAGATGCCTTCCTGCAACTGCTGGTCACCCAGATGCAGCACCAGAACCCGCTGGACCCGCAGGACAACGGTGAGTTCGTTGCCCAGCTGGCGCAGTTCAGCAGCTTGGAAGGCATTACCTCGCTGAACGAGTCGGTCGGTTCCATCACCAGCGCCATGGCCTCGTCGCAGGCCCTGCAGGCGTCGTCGTTGGTGGGACGCTCGGTGGTGGTGCAGAACGACAAGGCCGTGGTCGATACCAGCGAAAGCTTCAACGCGCAGTTCGTCGTGCCGCAAGCCATCAGCGAAGCGAAGATCACCATCAAGGACAAGGACGGCAACACCGTCAAGACCATCGAGGTGGGCGAGCAGAAAGCCGGCTATGCCGATTTCATCTGGGACGGCACCAACAACAGTGGCGAGAAAGTCGACCCGGGCACCTATACCTTCACCGCCAGCACCACCGTGGATGGCCAGTCGGTGCAGATGAACACGCTGTTGCCGGCCAAGGTAACCAGCGTCAGCTTCAGCGCTGCCGGGGAAATGGTGCTCAACCTTGCCGGCGTTGGCAAAGTGTCCCTCTCCGACGTGCAAACCATCGGTATCTAAGGCCCGCTAAAGCGGCAAAAGGAGCGAATTCATGTCTTTCAATATCGGCCTTAGCGGTCTGTACGCGGCAAACAAACAACTGGATGTCACTGGCAACAACATCGCCAACGTCAATACCACCGGCTTCAAGTCGTCGCGTGCCGAGTTCGCCGATGTCTACGCCGGCTCCAACCGCCTGGGCGTAGGCAAGAACCAAGTGGGTAACGGTGTGCGCCTGGCCGCCATTTCCCAGCAGTTCAACCAGGGTGATGTCAATACCACCGGTAATGTGCTGGACATGGGTATCCAGGGGCAGGGCTTCTTCGTGCTGTCGGACAACGGCACGAAAGTCTATACCCGTGCGGGTGCCTTCCAGGCCAGTAAAGACAACTATGTAATCACCTCTGATAACCTGCGGCTGCAAGGCTATGCCGCTGATGCGAATGGCAAGATCCAGAAGAGCGGCCTGACCGACCTGAAGATCGATACCTCGGCCTTGCAGCCCAAGCCAACCTCGCTGATCGATCAGGGTATCAACCTGAACTCGTCGGCTAAGTCGATTCCATTCCAGGTGTACGACAACACCAAGCCGCCGAGCATGGCTGCATTCAACCCGGCGGACCCGAGCACCTACCAGCGTGCGACCACCAGTACCGTCAATGATGTCGACGGTAACCCGCACACCCTGCAGCAGTTCTACCGCAAGACCGACACCAACGAGTGGACCATGTACTCCCTGATCGACGGGCGCAACCCGTTCGAGCCGGGCAGCACTACGCCGCTTGCCGGCAAGATCGAATACAGCAGCGATGGCACCATCAGTTCCATGGTGGCGGACACCGCCGGTGTTCCCAGCGGTGCATCGTACACCGTGAAAAACGGTGGCTTCAGCATCGATGGCTGGGTGCCTGCTGCTCAGGACCCTACCTCGGGTGACTGGGTGGCCAGCGGTGTTGCCGGTACCGTCCAGGACCAGGGCGTGACCTCGCCGGCGCTGGTGGCGAACAAGTCGTTCGACCCGTCCGACGATAGCACCTATACCCGTTCGTTCCCGACCAAGGTGTATGACAGCCAGGGTAACGAGCACACCATGGAGCAGTTCTACCGCAAGACCGGGACCAACGAGTGGACCATGTACACGCTGGTCGATGGGCGCAACCCGTTCAACCCGGGCAGCACCGAGCCACTGACGGGCACCATTGCGTTCAACAGTGATGGTTCGGTCAACTCGATGACGGCAGACAATACCGGTCACCCCGCCGGCACCTCGTTCACCGTCGTCAACAATACCTTCAGCATGGTCGGCTGGGTGCCGGCGGCCGAAGATGCATCGGGTAACTGGAGTGCCAATGGTGCGGTGGGTGATGCCGCTGGCATGAAAATGTCGATGGCCAGCACCACCTCCTACAACACCGAAACCGCGCGCATGTCGCAGTCCCAGGACGGTTATGCCACCGGTACCCTGTCCAATCTGAGCATCGACTCGACCGGTATCTTGTTCGCGACCTTCAGCAACGGCCAATCGCGTGCGATCGGTCAGGTTGCCCTGGCCAGCTTCGCCAACGAGCAAGGCTTGCAGCAAGTTGGTGGTACCCGCTGGACCGAGACCTACAACTCGGGCATCCCTGGCATCGATTCGCCGAAGACCGGCACCTTGGGGGCCATCGAGTCCAACTCGCTGGAAGGCTCGAACGTCAACTTGACGCAGGAGCTGGTGGAGTTGATCAAGGCGCAAAGCAACTACCAGGCGAACGCCAAGACCATTTCGACCGAAAGCACCATCATGCAGACCATCATCCAGATGGCTTAATGGTCGCTGGCTGGCGGTAAGCAGGCGAACCCCTTTCTTGTGAAGGGGTTCGTCGTTTTTGCAGGAGAGGTCATGCGCAAGCTGATAGTCGCATTGCTGGCTATGTTCTGCCTGTACCAAGTGCAGGCAGGCCCTGCGCCTTGGTGGCGTTGGGAGAGCAAAGTGGACGGGCGCCTGGTGTGTTCGCAATGGTCGCCGGGCGAGGGGTGGAAGCGCTTTGCCGGGCCTTACAACAATGCCCGTTGTCGCGATCATCTGTAGCCGATCACCTGGCCCTGTGGGGGCGGGCATGCCCGCGAAGCATCCAGTGCGGTGCCTGGCACCGGCTGCGCCGGTGTTCGCGGGCGCGCCCGCTCCCACAGAGGGCGGCTAAATCAGGTGAATCCCGCGAAGCAAGCTAAGAGGCTGGCAGCCCTTTTGCCGCCAGCGGCAATACGGCGCCGGATATCCGGCGTCTGGCCTGCTGGAGGTTTCCTCAAGGCCCTGTATTCAAGGGCTTTTCACGGGTTTTTACAAGTTGGTTCGGAACTTGCTTCCTAGCCCACATAGCAACGGCGAGCGGCAAACGACCGCCAGTGCAATGGAGGATGACTGTGGACAAGATGCTTTATGTGGCCATGACCGGCGCCAGCCAGAACGCGCTAGCGCAGAAGGCACACGCCAACAACCTGGCGAACATTTCCACCAACGGTTTTCAGCGTGACCTGGAGCAGGCGCGCTCGATGCCGGTGTTCGGCGACAGCTTTCCGGCGCGTGCCTTTGCCATGACCGAGCGCCCGGCCACCGACTTCAGCGAAGGCCCAATGGTGGAAACTGGCCGCGAACTCGACGTGGCAGTGACCGGCAAAGGCTTCATCGCCGTGCAGGCACCCGATGGCAGCGAAGCTTATGTGCGCACCGGTAGCCTGAACATCGATGCCCTGGGTGTGCTGCGTGCTGGCAACGGTATGCCGGTAATGGGTAACGGCGGCCCCATTGCGATCCCGCCCGAGCAAAAAGTCGAAGTCGGCGCCGACGGTACCATCAGCATCCGCTCCATGGGTGAAGACCCGCGGGTGATGGCCGAAGTCGATCGCATCAAGCTGGTCAACCCAGATACCAAAGGCCTGACCAAGGGCCTGGACGGCCTGGTCCACACCGGCAATGGCCAACCGGCCCCCGCCGACGTCAACGTGCGGGTGGTGTCGGGCTTTCTGGAGGGCAGTAACGTCAATGCCGTGGAAGAAATGACTTCGGTGCTGGCGCTGTCCCGTCAGTTCGAACTGCACGTAAAAATGATGAACGCGGCCAAGGAAGGCGATGAAGCCATGGCGCGTGTTTTGCAAATCGGCTAACCACATTTGAACGGGTGCCGTAAATCAGGCGCACGAGGAGAACACTAAATGCTTCCGGCTCTTTGGGTCGCTAAAACCGGCCTGTCCGCCCAGGACACCAACCTGACGGTCATCTCCAACAACCTGGCCAACGTCTCGACCACCGGCTTCAAGCGTGATCGCGCCGAATTCCAGGACCTGTTGTACCAGATCAAGCGCCAGCCAGGCGCGCAGTCCACCCAGGACAGCGAGCTGCCTTCGGGCCTGCAGGTCGGTACCGGTGTGCGTATCGTCGGCACCCAGAAAAACTTCCAGACCGGCAGCCTGCAGACCACGGAAAACCCGTTGGACATGGCGGTCAACGGCCGTGGTTTCTTCCAGGTGCTGCAGCCGGATGGCACCGTCTCGTACACCCGTGACGGTACCTTCCACCTGAACTCCGATGGCCAGATCGTCACCGCCAACGGTTTCGCCCTGGAGCCGGCGGTGGTGGTGCCGAACGATGCGCAAACCTTCACTGTCGGCCAGGACGGCACCGTGTCGATCACCACCGCCGGCAACCCGGCTGCACAGGTGATCGGCAACATCCAGACCGCCGACTTCATCAACCCGGCCGGCCTGCAAGCCATCGGCGACAACCTGTTCCTGGAAACCGCCGCCAGTGGTGCGCCGCAAGTCGGCACCCCGGGCCTGAACGGCTTTGGTACCACCCTGCAGCAGACCCTGGAAAACTCCAACGTCAGCACCGTGGAAGAGTTGGTCAACATGATCACCACCCAGCGTGCCTACGAGATGAACTCCAAGGTCATCTCCACCGCCGACCAGATGCTGTCGTTCGTTACCCAGCAGCTCTAAGCCCGTAGCCCTGTAACACCCGTAGCCGTGAGGTAAGCGTCATGAAGCGTCTGTTGTCCGTTTTCGCCCTGGGGGGGGCGGTGTTGCTGGCAGGTTGCGTCGCGCCGACGCCCAAGCCTAACGACCCGTACTATGCGCCGGTACTGCCGCGCACCCCGTTGCCGGCAGCGGCCAACAACGGTTCGATTTACCAGTCTGGTTTCGAGCAGAACCTGTACAGCGACCGCAAGGCGTTCCGGGTGGGTGACATCATCACCATCACCCTCAACGAGCGCACATCGGCCAGCAAGAACGCCGGTTCGCAGATCCAGAAGAACAGCAAGGCCGACATCGGCCTGACCTCGCTGTTCGGCACCACGCCGAATACCAATAACCCGTTCGGCAGTGGTGACCTGTCGCTGGAAGCCGGCTACAGCGGCGAGCGCGCCACCAAGGGCGACAGCAAGGCGACCCAGGGCAACACCCTGACCGGTTCTATCACGGTGACCGTGGCCGAGGTGCTGCCCAACGGCATCATCGCCGTGCGCGGCGAGAAATGGCTGACCCTGAACACCGGCGAAGAGCTGGTGCGCATTGCCGGCATGATCCGCGCCGACGACATCGCCACCGACAATACCGTGCCGTCCACCCGCGTGGCCGACGCGCGCATCACCTATTCCGGTACCGGCTCGTTCGCCGATGCCAGCCAGCCCGGGTGGCTGGACCGCTTCTTCATCAGCCCGCTTTGGCCTTTCTGAGTACGAATGACCATGTTCAACGTGAGGCAGCTGATTGCCGCAACCCTGCTCCTGTCCTGTGCCTTCGGGGCCCAGGCTGAGCGCCTGAAGGATATCGCCAGCATTTCTGGCGTGCGCTCCAACCAGCTGATCGGTTACGGCCTGGTGGTGGGGCTCAACGGCACGGGTGACCAGACCACCCAAACGCCGTTCACCCTGCAAACCTTCAACAACATGCTGTCGCAGTTCGGCATCAAGGTGCCAGCCGGCTCCGGCAACGTGCAGTTGAAGAACGTTGCGGCGGTGTCGGTGCATGCCGACCTGCCAGCGTTCGCCAAGCCAGGCCAGGTGGTGGACATTACCGTGTCTTCGATCGGTAACTCCAAGAGCCTGCGCGGCGGCAGCCTGCTGATGACCCCGCTCAAAGGTATCGACGGCAACGTCTATGCCGTGGCCCAGGGCAACCTGGTGGTGGGCGGCTTCGATGCCGAGGGCCGTGACGGCTCGAAGATCACCGTCAACGTTCCGTCGGCCGGGCGCATCCCTGGCGGTGCGTCTGTCGAACGTGCGGTGCCGAGCGGCTTCAACCAGGGCAACAGCCTGACCCTGAACCTCAATCGCCCCGACTTCACCACCGCCAAGCGCATTGTCGACAAGGTCAACGACCTGCTTGGCCCAGGTGTGGCCCAGGCGGTGGATGGCGGTTCGGTGCGGGTCACCGCGCCAATGGACCCGAGCCAGCGCGTGGACTACCTGTCGATTCTCGAAAACCTCGAAATCGATCCAGGCCAGGCGGTGGCCAAGGTCATCATCAACTCGCGTACCGGTACCATCGTCATTGGCCAGAACGTCAAGGTGTCGCCGGCGGCGGTGACCCACGGCAGCCTGACCGTGACTATCACCGAAGACCCGATCGTCAGCCAGCCGGGGCCGTTCTCCAACGGCGAAACGGCCGTGGTGCCGCGTTCGCGGGTTAACGCCGAGCAGGAAGCCAAGCCGATGTTCAAATTCGGCCCGGGCACCACGCTGGATGAAATCGTCCGCGCGGTGAACCAGGTGGGCGCAGCGCCCAGTGACCTAATGGCCATCCTTGAAGCCCTGAAACAGGCCGGCGCCTTGCAGGCCGACCTGATCGTGATTTAAGGACGGCGCCGATGAACAGCAAGAGCTTGGTTTCTGGTAGCGCCGACAGCGGCGCCTACACCGACCTCAATCGCCTGAGCTCGCTCAAGCATGGTGATCGCGACAGCGACGCTAACGTACGTAAGGTGGCTCAGGAGTTCGAGTCGCTATTCATCAGCGAAATGCTCAAGGCTTCGCGCAAGGCCAGCGATGTGCTGGCCGCCGACAACCCAATGAACACCGAGACGGTCAAGCAATACCGTGACATGTACGACCAGCAGCTGGCCGTGAGCATGTCCCGCGAGGGTGGTGGTATCGGGCTGCAGGATGTGCTGGTGCGTCAGCTGTCGAAGAACAAGGGTACGCCGGCCAACACCAGCCCGTTTCCGCGTAGCGAGGGCAATGCCCCGGCGCTGTGGGGCAACAAGGTGGCCGAGCCGGTGCAGGCCAACCAGGCGGGCACCACCCGCAACGACGTCGCCGCGCTCAATTCGCGGCGCCTGGCGCTGCCGAGCCGGCTTACCGACCGCCTGCTGGCCGGCATCGTGCCGTCGGCGGCGACCAGCAACAGCGCTGCGGTGCCGGCCCGTGACGGCCAACAAGTGGCCAAGGCTTTCGCTGTGCCGGACAACGGCCTGCGCATCCTCGGGCGCGCCGTGGCCCAGCCACCCTTGGCACCGAAAAAGGCCTTTGCCGACAGCGACGAATTCGTTGCCACCATGCTGCCGATGGCCGAGCAGGCGGCCAAGCGCATTGGTATCGACCCACGTTACTTGGTGGCGCAGGCCGCCCTGGAAACCGGTTGGGGCAAATCGGTCATGCGCAACAGCGATGGCAGCAGCAGCCACAACCTGTTTGGTATCAAAGCGACCGGCAACTGGGCGGGTGGCGAGGCGCGGGCGATCACCAGCGAGTTCCGCGATGGCCAGTTCGTCAAGGAGACGGCGGCGTTCCGCGCTTACGATTCCTACCAGGACAGCTTCCACGACCTGGTCAGTCTGTTGCAGAACAATTCGCGCTATCAAGATGCGGTGCAGGCCGCCGATAAACCAGAACAGTTCGTGCAAGAGTTGCAAAAGGCCGGGTACGCCACCGACCCGAATTACGCCAGCAAGATCTCGCAGATCGCAAGACAGATGAAGTCGTACGAGCACTACGCAATGCTCGGTACCGCAACGAAACTTTAAGGGCATGGAACCATGGCGAGTCTGATCAACATTGGTATGTCGGGGCTTGGTGCCGCGCAATCGGGGATGTACACCCTCGGTAACAACATCGCCAACGCCGATGTCGAAAGCTACTCGCGCCAGCAAAACGTGCAGAAGACCAAGGGCGGCCAGCAGGTCGGCCAGGTGTTCATTGGCAGTGGCACCACCCTGGCAGACGTGCGCCGGGTGTACAACGCGTTCATCGAGAACCAGCTGCGCACCACCACTTCGCTGAGCAGCGAGACGTCCTCGTACCTGAATCAGATCACGCCGTTGGACACCTCGCTGTCGAGCAGCGACACCGGCATCACAGCGGCACTGAAAACCTTTTTCACCGCCATGCAGGATGCGGCTGCTAAACCGGCTGATGACTCTTCGCGGCAATTGCTGCTGTCCAGCGCACAGTCGCTGGCCAAGCGCTTCAATACCTTGTCATCCCAGCTCAACCAGCAGTTGAGCAACATCAACAGCAACATGGTGGGGATTGCCGATCAGGTCAACAACCTGACCAACACCATCGCCGAGCTGAACACCCAGATCACGCGCTTGGGTGCTACTGGCGGGCAGCCCAACGACCTGCTTGACCAGCGCGACGGCGCGGTACGCGAGCTGAACAAGCTGATCGGCACCGATGTGGTCGAGCGGGAAGGCAACTACGACATCTACCTCAAGAACGGGCAGGCGCTGGTGCTGGGCAAGACCACCCAGACCCTGGGCGTGGAGCCCAGCGCGGCTGACCCGACCCGTGCGAGCCTTATGCTCAACCGTGGCTCGACCAAGATGGACGTTACCAGCAGTGCCACCGGTGGCGAGCTCGGTGGCCTGATTCGCTACCGCAGCGAAACCCTAGACCCGGCGCTCAATGAGTTGGGCCGTGTCGCCCTGGCGGTGGCCGATGCCATCAACAGCCAACTGGCCCAAGGCATCGACAAGGACGGTAACTTCGGCGCCACGCTGTTCGGCGACATCAACAGCGCCAAGGCCCTTAGCGAGCGCAGTATCGCCAAGTCGAGCAACAGCGCTGGCTCTGGCAACCTGGACGTCACCATCAAAGACCCGGGCAAGCTGGCTACCAGCGACTACCAGGTAACCTTCACCAGCGCCACGGGCTACAGTGTGCGCAAGCTGCCCGAAGGCACCGAGATGGGCCGCTACGACCTGAGCGACGATCCGGCGCCGGTGATTGACGGCTTCACCTTGTCGCTCAATGGCGGCAACTTGAGTGCCGGCGACAGCTTCAAGATCACCCCAACTCGCAATGCTGCTGCGGGTATCGAGACCGTCCTGACCGACCCCAAGCGCTTGGCGCTGTCTGCCCCACTGACCGCTACCAGTGGTTCGGGCAACAAGGGTACCGGTGTGATCACCCAGCCGACGCTGACATCGAAGCTGGACATTTACGATGCCACCCAGCGTTCGCAGCTGCAGGCAGGCCTGAAGTATTCGACGCCGGTCAAGCTGGTGTTCGGTGACGACACCGCATCGCCTCAGGCCTACAAGATGTATGACGCCAAGGGCACGGAAATCGGTAGCGGCACCATCGTGCCGGGGCAGGACAACAAGCTGCAATTGTCGGTGCCGATGGTGGATGGCAACGGTAACTCGCTGGGCGGCAATTTCACCTTTGAAATGAGCGTAGCTGGCGCGCCGCAAAACGGTGACAGCTATACCGTGGCGCTGACCGGCGCAGGCTCGTCGGACAACCGCAACGCCCAGTCGGTGATCGACCTGCAGACCAAGCCTACGATTGAAATGGGCGCGAACGGCAAAGGCATCAGCTTTACCGATGCTTACGCCAAGCTGGTGTCCAACGTCGGCGGCAAGGCCGGCCAGGCGCAGATGGACAGCGATGCTACCAACGCACTGCACACGTCGGCGCTGGACAGCCGTAACGGCCTGTCGGGCGTGTCGGTCGACGAAGAGGTCGGCAACCTAGTCAAGTTCCAGCAGTACTACACCGCGTCGTCGCAGATCATCAAGGCGGCCCAGGAAACCTTTGCAACCTTGATCCAGAGTCTTTAAGGAGCCTTAGATCGTGAGCGTACGCATCTCTACTTCGCAGTTTTACAACACCAACCAGGCTAACTATCAGAGCAACTTTGCCAAGACGGTGAAGAGCCAGCAGGAGTCTAGCGATGGCATCCGCGTGCGCTCCGGCAAGGACGACCCGGTGGGCGCGGCGCGTTTGCTGCAACTTGAACAGCAGCAGAGCATGCTGAAGCAATATGCCTCCAATACCGTGAATGTGCGTAATGCGCTGGGGACTGCGGAAAGTACGCTGACATCGATTGGCAACGTCTTGCAGCGAGTCAACGAGCTTGCCATCAGCTCTGGTAACGGTGCCTTCACCGACGCTGATCGCAAGGCGAACGCTGATGAGCTCGCGGCGTTGGAAAACCAGCTGTTCAACCTGATGAACAGCCGGGACGAGAGCGGCAAGTACATCTTCTCCGGCTCCAAGGGCGATACACCTCCGTACGTGCGTAATGCCGACGGCACCTACAGCTACCAGGGCGATCAAGGTAAGCTGAACCTGCAAGTTGGCGACATGCTCAGCCTGGCGGCCAACGAAACCGGTTATGACGCTTTCGAGCAGGCGCTCAATACCAGTCGCACCCAGACCCAGTTGACCGCACCGGCAGCCGACGATGGCCGTGTGAACCTGTCCAATGGCCAGGTTTCCGGCAGCTCGACTTACAATGATCGGTTCCGTAATGGCGAGCCGTATACGGTCGAATTTCTCAGTAGCACCGAATACAAGATCACCGACACCGACGGCAATGACGTCACGCTCGAGGCCAGCCAGGGCGGCAAGTTCGACCCCAATGGCGATAACAGCACCATAAGCTTTCGCGGTGTCGAGCTGCGCTTGGATATCTCCTTCAAGGACGGCGACAAGGGCAACGAAGATGCTGCTATCGCAGGGCATACGTTCAACCTTAGCTCCACGCCTGATGAGGTTTCCGGTACGCGCAGCCCCGGTAATGCCTCGTCCGAGCACATTAAGGGCGCCACCATCACCGACCCAGACGCCTACAAGGCTGCCTTCCCATCGGGTGGCGCCGTGCTTAAATTTACCAGCAGCACGGCGTTCGAACTGTATGCGTCGCCAGTTACTGCCGACAGCCGGCCGGTAGCCGAAGGTACACTAGGGGGGGCTGGTGGTACGACAGCGACGGCCGCCGGTGTCAGTTTCGAGCTGTCGGGAGCACCGAGCGCAGGGGATTCGTTCGGGGTGAAGGTCGATACGCATCAGACACAAAACCCCCTGGACACCATCAGTAAGCTGCGTACGGCATTGAGCATGCCAATCGACAGCGATCCGGTTGCGCGACAGAACTTCTTGGCTGCGCTGGATTCGGCTACTGGGAACGTCGCCAGCGCTATCAGCCAGGTGGCCTCGTCTGTCAGCGCTATTGGTGGCCGAGGGCAGGCGTTAGATGTGCAGGCCGAAACCAACGAAGCACTGGGCGTCGAGAATACCAAGACGCAAAGTTCGATCCGCGAAAGTGACCCCGCCGAAGTCATGTTGCGCCTGCAAATGCAGACCAACATGCTGCAGGCTTCATTGCAAGCCTATGCCAAGGTTGCCGGCTTGTCGTTGGTCAACTACATCTGACCGAGGCTCCTTCAAGGGGCGGCTCGCGCGATGATGCCGCCTACTTTTTCTCGCGGAGCAACGCTGATGGGGCGTGGCTGAAAAGTCCTGGTCAGATCGACTAAATCGTTAAGTGAGCACTCGTGAACGCACATCCCCTCGTCACTATCGCCATTCCAGCGTTCAATGCCGATTTCTTCCCCGGTACACTGAGCAGTGCTTTGGCACAGGATTATCCGAATCTGGAAATCGTGGTTTGCGATGACAGTGCGGGCTCCGAGATCGAAGCAGCCTGCCAGTCGCTCGGGCAAACCTCATCGGTGCCGCTTCGCTATGTGCGCAATCCTAAGCGTCTAGGTTTTGCCTGCAACTTGGTAGCTTGCCTGGAGCATTCCCAGGGGGAGTTGATCAAGTTTCTGTGTGACGATGATACGTTATTCCCCTCGTGCATCAGCGAGCAGGCCAGGGCGTTAGGCAGCTCACAGCAGATCAGCATGGTTATCTGCCAGCGTCTGTTGTGTGCCGCGGATGACGTCTTGTTGCCATCGCGCGCACTGAACTTTGTCATTTCCTTGTGTAGCGCAGTGCTCAATGGCAATGATTTATTGGAAAGTATTACCGACGGTGCCGTTAACCTGTTTGGAGGGATCAGCCATGCGCTATTGCGGCGCGAGCAGGTTGCGGATTGTCTGCCGACTCTAGTGCAGGAGGGGCGAGGATTTGCGGCGCGTGTTGACTTGGCGCTCTATGCCTGTCTGCTACGTCGAGGGCACCTGTGTAGCCTGGAGCAGGTATTAAGTCTGGAGCGTGTTCATCCGGGGCGGCTAAGTCATCAGAGTGCAATGGTCGAGGCTTTCAAGGCTGAAACCGAATGGCTGTTGCAAATGCTCAGGGAGCGATCGAGTGAGCCCGCTCCAGCTGATGGGTGGGTACGTTTCCTGCCCTTGGCTAGCTTCCTGGATGACCCGCTGCAAAAGTGGGATGAGTATGATCTTCAGCGTTTCTTCACGGCACAAATCGCCAATTTCAGCCAGCAGGTTGGCGTCTCGAGCCTGAGCTTCACTGAGCTGTACGCCGAGTGGTTGGATTGCCGCAAATTGTCGCCTGGGCAGGAGCGATTGCTCCCAAAGCGTATTGGGCAGTGGCCAAGTCAACCTCGCATCGCGATGGTCGTGTTTTGCGATGCGGGTGACGAAAAGGCCTTGGACAATACCCTGGCCAGCCTGGATCAGCAATCATATCGGGCTGGAGTGGTTCTTGTACTGGCTCCGGAAAGTTTCCAACTCGCCCCACAACGTGGTGCTCGATATGTGGTGCGGCTGGGTACCGGCCTCGAGGCGCTCAACCAGTGGCTTGCCAGTGAACAGCAATTTGACTGGGTGTTCCTTGCGAGAGCGGGTGATCACCTGCACCCACACGCTTGTGTAATCATGGCCGAACGCATGGCTCTGCGGGCCGAAACCCTTTGTCTGTACATTGATGAAGGGACCAATGACAACCTTGCGCCATCGGCACCGATTTTCAAACCGGACTTCAACCTCGATCTGATGCGCAGTTTGCCCTACGTTGGGCGGTTGTTGGCATTTAATGCCTCGGCGGTACGTGAACTGGGTGGTTTCGATACAAGCTTTGCTGGTCTGGCGCCTCACGACTTGCTATGGCGTCTGGTCGAAACGCATGGCCTGCAGGTGGTGGAGCACATCGCCGAAGTATTGGTGCAATGCCGTCGTGGGTATGCCGAATGGCTGGGTGAAGCAAGTGGGCATGACCAGGCCTCTCGTGTCGTGCAAGCGCACCTTGGGCGCTCGGGCGTCAATGCGCAGGTGGAGGGCATCGAGGGCAGTTTGATGACCCGCGTGACCTATCTGCATGCCCAGCCTGCCAGTGTCTCGATCGTCATTCATGCCGGTAGCGATCTGACAGCGCTGATGCGTTGTGTCGAGTCTGTGCTTGAAAACACTGCATACCGCCATTTCGAAATCCTGCTGGTTGCCAATGCCTGTACGGCGACAGATGTGCGTGGCTGGTTGATCGGTTTGGCGAGTCTGGGCAGCGACCAATTGCGGGTCGTCGAAGTTGGTGCCCTGGAGCGAATCCAGAGTATCAATGAGGGGTGCCGCCAGGCGCGCGCTGACTTCTTATTGTTACTGGATGCAGGATGTTTCTTGTTCGATGCCCAGTGGTTGAGCGAACTGATGCACCAAGGGCAGCGTCCGGAAGTTGGCCTGGTTGGCCCTAAACTGTTCGACAGCAATGGTGCGGTTGTATCCACCGGCCTGGTCATCGGCATGCAGTCGGGCGCAAGTAGCGCCTTTCTCGGCTGCCCAGTGGGTGCGGATGGGTACATGAACAGGCTGCGCCTGGTGCAGAACTGGAGTGCGCTAAGTATCGACTGCCTGTTGGTGCGTCGAGAGTTATTCGATGAGTTGAATGGGCTGGATACCGCTAACCTGCAGGAATCCCTGTTTGACGTGGACTTTTGCTTGCGCGCTAGGGCGTTGGGTTACCTTGCGGTTTGGACGCCCTTTTCACTTGTGGCTCGGTTGCCCGTGGTGGCAGCGCAGGAAGTCACCGCACAGGGGCAGCAGGCTGACCGTGACATGCTGTATCAGCGCTGGTTGGCCTGGGTGGCGTTAGACCCCGCCTACAACCGGAACCTGAGCCTGAAGGTGCCGAACTGCAATTTCGACGCTGGGTTGCGCGGTGGGTGGGATCCGTTCATCGCCCGGGCCATGCCGTCGGTTTTGGCACTGCCGAGCACGACCTCGGCCATCGGGCACTATCGAGTCGTCCAACCCTTTGCCGAGCTGGAGCGAGCAGGCTGGATCCAGGGCCGTATCGACTACAGCGCGCCGGGATTGATCGAGCTTGAGCGAGAAAAGCCCGATGTGATGATCCTGCAGTGTCGCTACCTGCCGGCCAATGTGCGCGATATCGATCGGTACAAGCGCTTTTCCTCTGCCCGGCGAATTTATGAGCTGGATGACTACATCATCGACCCGCCAAAAAAGAACGATCATGCGCGCAACATGCCGGCGAACATGCGCGAGCTGGTAGCCGAAGCGATCGGTTTGTGTGATCGCGTGGTGGTCTCCACCGAACCGCTGGCCGACGCATTGTCCAGCATGCACCAAGATATTCGGGTGGTGCCGAACATGCTGGCTGCGCCTCTGTGGACGGGGTTGGTGAGTCAGCGCCAGACCAGTACCCGGCCGAGAGTTGGCTGGGCAGGAGGTACCAGCCACAGAGGAGATCTAGAGTTACTGCTCGATGTGGTGAAGACACTGTCGACAGAGGTCGACTGGGTGTTCTTCGGTATGTGCCCGAACGAACTGAGGCCGTATGTGAAGGAATTCTACTCAGGTATTCCTTTCGCTCTATACCCACAAAAACTGGCCAGCCTCAACCTTGATCTGGCGCTCGCGCCGCTTGAGCAAAATCTTTTCAACGACTGTAAGAGCAACCTCCGCTTGCTGGAATATGGCGCCTGTGGTTTTCCGGTGATCTGTACCGATACCAAGGCGTACGCTGGTTATCTTCCCTGCACGCGGGTGCGCGAGAACACAACCGCGCAGTGGCTCGACGCAATACGCATGCATCTTTCCGACCCGATGGCGAGCTACCGTCAGGGCGACGGTCTTCGCGAGATCGTGCTGCGAGACTATGTCCTCAACGAACATCATTTGCAGCACTGGGCGAATGCCTGGCTGGCCGATTGAACAATGACGCCTGGCGTCGAATGACTACTTTAACAGGTGCACTATGATCGAAACTGCAACCGGGTCGCGCAGTGATGTAACTGTCGTCCTGCTCGGGTACAGCGCGGGTGAGTCGCGTCTTCGCGCAGCTCACTATTATCGTGAGCGCGGCATACCGTGTCTGGAGGCTCAGCCCTGGCCAGCCGGTTCGGCAGCTATGAGCTATACGCAATGGGTGCAGCTGCTCGCGCAGGTCTCCACGCCGCTGGTAACGCTAGCGCTGGATAGCGACTTTGTGTTGGATGATGCCCTGGATCGTGCCGCAGCCTATCTGCAAGGTCAGCCGCAGGTGGGCGCCGTACAAGGTTACGCTCTGGGTTACGTCCCTGGTAACAGCCAGGTGGCTTATCACAAACTGGGCGCTGCGCTCTCAGGCGCGTTGCAGGATGACGCGCATGGGCGTCTGTCGCAGTATGCGCAGAGTGGTCAGCAGGCTTGGCGTGCGATAATGCGCGTTTCGACATTGCAGGCTGCGCTGGCCGTTTTGCCGGCAGATCTGGATTTTGCCGGCCTGTGTGTCGCGCTATCTTACGAGCTGTTGGCTGATGGCGCGATTGTTCGCCTTGATCAGACAGACGTTGTCTGTGAGTACGTGCCTTGCACACTCGCGCCAGCCGCACGCGAAGAACACTTAGTGCAACTGGTTCGGTCCTTGCACCTCTGGCTGCTCGAGCAAAAAGACGCGAGCCTGGACGAAGATGGCTTTGTGGTACTCAACCGCTTCGTCCGTGGAACCTATACCCAGGGAGATGCACCCTTGCTGGTGACCTCCAGCTGGGACAGCATCGTTGGCGATCCACAGCGCGCCTTCGAGCCGCGTCAGTATGTAGAGCTCCCTTATTACACGGGTGCCTTGTTCGCCCAGTTGAGCGCGCTGGAGTTTCTCTGCCATGCGTGGCCGACGGGGCAGCGTCACCAACATTTACTCGAGGGAAGCTGGGTTCGCCAGCGCGAACTGCTGCAGGTGCATCCTAATGACACCGCTGAAAGCCTGGTGCAGCGCTACTGGCAGGCGCTGGGGCTAGGCCTGTTCAGCCTCGAGGTCTGTCAGTTGTTGATGGCAATGCTGCGGGATGATTCTGAAGTTGAACGGGGCCGTGAGCTGGCGGCGTGGATTGACCGCTTGCAGCATGTACCGGCTCCCGGTACGCAGCAACAATTGCAAGGCACGCCATCAGGCAAGGTGCTCGCTCAGATTGCCTGCGCCACACCTAATGCAGCGGGACGTCAACGTGTACAAGCGTATTTGGCTAGACATCCAGCTACGCCACTGGCGTTTGTCGTGCTCGATCTGGAGGATGACGACCAGGCGTTGCAGGCTACTTTCGACAGCCTGCTTGCGTGTGGCCTGCGCAACTTCAAGCTGGTGGTGCTCAAGGGAGGCAAGCCACCAGCGATCACCACTGCTCGCGATGTGCTGCATTTCGTTCAGGTAAACGAAAGTAACTGGCTTGCTCACCTGAACCAGGTGTTGCTCCAACTGCCAAGCGAATGGTTGATGCTGCTCGATGCAGGTGATGTGCTGCTTGCCGGCGGTGTCCAGCGGTTGCTGGTAGAACTCGTCGATACTCCTGCCTGCCAAGCCATTGCTGCCAACGAAGTGCAGCGTGATGCCCAAGGGCGTCTATTGGGGGTGGTGCGCCCAGGGGCTGACTTGGATTTGTTACGCAGTCAGCCAGAGCTGATGTCCAGACACTGGTTGGTGCGTCGGCAGGTTGTAGTCGACCTGGGCGGCTTTAGCGAAACTTATCACCATGCCTTCGAGCTGGACCTATTGCTGCGCCTGGTCGAGGAGCATGGGCTGGGTAGCTTGGCGTACATGGGAGAATACTTGGTCATTGGTGAGCAACCGGGAGCGGCGCTGGCAAAGGAGGCAGCGACCATCCTCAATCGGCACTTGGCGCAACTTGGTTATCGTGGGCATGTCAGCGATGTGAAAGGCGCTGGCCTGACTATCGATTTCCGTCACCCTACGGTTCCTTTAGTTAGCATTTTGCTAGCTTGCGAGACTGACCAGGAGCAACTGCAGAGTTGCCTTACCTCGGTCTTGCAGCGTACTCGCTATCCGCGCTATGAGATCCTCCTGGCCTGCGCGGGCAGTGCTATCGATATCGGGGGCGCCGCGCTGCAGTCTTTCGCCGGGCGCGTGCGGCTGGTGACCGGCGAGGCCGATGCTCCGCGGGAGGTGCTGTTGGACCTGGCGGCGCAGCAGGCTCGCGGCGAGTATCTGGTGGTGTTATCCGAGCGATGCCAAGTTAATTCGCCAGCTTGGATTGAAGCCCTGATGAATGAAGCGCAGCGCCCTGAAGTCGGAGTTGTAGGGGCCTGCCTGTGCGATTTAGAGGGTGTTTTGGTGCATGCCGGTTATGAGTTGGTGGCCGGCCCACAGATCCATGAACCTTGGAAGGGCATGACAATCGAGCAGAGCGTTCAGTCGCGTTGGCCACAGTCTGTGCGGCAATGCCCGGCGATCTCGGATGCCTGTCTGATGGTACGCAAGGATGTCCTCGATCAATGCGGCGGAATCAAGGCTTCTGCCGATTTCGGTATTAGTCTGTCGTTGGCTGTGACGAACGCTGGAATGATGGCGATATGGACGCCTCGGGCCCAGTTATTTGTCCACGACCTGCCCACCCCAACTCTGACAGTGGCGATGGAGTTGGCGAAGACTTGGCCGTTGGCATTTGCTGGACAAGCCCGTTATGTGGCGACCGCCGAAGTGCCGTCAGAGGGCGAACCTAGTTGGCTTGCTCAGGTGGTTTAGTGGTTTAGCTGGCTTGGAAATTGCAAAAGCCGGGTTAAAGCCCGGCTTTTTCTTGCCCGATGGCGATTTATTGACAGGCCGCAAAGCACACTCCTGCGCTGCGCTCATGAGGTTCGGGATGCAAAAAAAAGTGGCTGTAGTCCAGTCAAACTATATCCCTTGGAAGGGCTATTTCGATCTGATTCGCAGTGTTGACGCGTTTGTTCTCTATGACGATGTTCAGTACACCCGGCGCGACTGGCGCAATCGCAACAAGATCAAGACTGCCCAGGGAGAGCACTGGTTGACCATCCCGGTGAAGAACCGTGGGCGATACGAGCAGTTGATCAATGAAGTGCAAATCAGTGAGCCCGACTGGGCAGCCAAGCACTGGAAGACCATCGAAATGAGTTATCGGCGAGCAGCTTGCTTTACCCAGATGGAGGCACCGATTCGTGCCCTCTACGAGCAGGCAGCCAGCATCGATAGTCTTTCTCGTATCAACGAGCTTTTCATCAGCGGTCTGTGCACCCTGCTCGACATTCATACGCCGCTATATCGCTCGGAGGACCTGGGGCACAGCGAGGGTAAGAATGAACGGCTGATCCAGCTATGCCAGGCACTAGAGGCCACCGAGTATCTATCGGGGCCTGCGGCCAGTTGCTATCTGGATGAAGCGGCCTTTGCTGCTGCTGGGGTCAATGTGTCGTACATGAGTTATGCGGGTTATCCCGAGCACCCTCAATTGTTCGGCGAGTTCCAACATGCTGTCAGTGTTGTCGACCTGTTGTTCAACACAGGTAGCGATGCGTCAACTTTTCTGAGGCGATGTCCATGAGCACGAATATCTTGCAAGACGTGGCGGATTACTACTCATCGCGCATCCGTGCACATGGTGCCACCCCTGAGGGGGTGGACTGGAACGGTAGTGCATCGCAGCAGCTACGGTTTGCCCAGTTGCTCAAACTGGTGCCTGTCAATGAGCAGCAGGAAGGGTTTAGCCTGATTGATGTCGGATGTGGTTACGGCGCACTGTTGGCGTGGTTGCAGGCGCGTGGAGTGACGGTTGATTACCATGGATACGACGTGTCGGAGCAGATGATCGCAGCAGCTCGTCAGCAGCATCCAGCCAGCGCCACAGTGTGTTTCGAGGTGGCAGAAAGTGCCTCGCGGCAGGCGGATTATGCGGTGGCCAGTGGCATTTTCAATGTGTGTCAGGCGACCCCGCGTGCAACCTGGGAGGCCTATATCGCTGACGTACTGCGCACGATGGATGCCTGTAGTCGCAAGGGCTTCGCGTTCAATTGCCTGACCTCCTATTCAGACCCTCCTTTCATGCGTGATTACCTCTATTACGGTGATCCCTGCTTCTACTTTGATCTGTGCAAAACAACGTACTCCCGGGAGGTGGCACTCTTGCATGATTATGGTTTGTACGAGTTCACCTTGCTTGTGCGCAAGGCTTCTTGACGAACTGTCCGTTCACTCTGCCTTTAGGAGAGCACCATGCTCAAAAGCGGTTCCACCTCCGTCACCCAGTCCAGCGATAGTCAGCTCGAAGCCCGCGAGCAGCTCTGGCAGGCTTTCCATAACGCGCCGCTGGATGATGCCGAAAAGGAGCGCAATCTTGGTTTATTCATCCGCTCTGCATCGTTAGCACGGATGCTGGCGATTTCCGATCTTTATCGTGAGATTGTCCGTTTGCCTGGCTCGATATTCGACTTCGGCACGTGGCGTGGGCAGAACGCTGTGCTTTGTGAAAACCTTAGGGCGATATTTGAACCGTTCAACAAACAACGCCGGATTGCTGCGTTCGATACTTTTGCCGGTTACAAATCTCATTCCGGCGATGGGCAGGTTGCCAACGCGCATTTCCAGGATGGTTGCTATGACACGGGTAATGGCTATGCGGATTACCTGCGTCACCTGTTGACCCTTCACGAAGGCATCAATGCCCTACCTCAGGTACCGGGCGGGCATCAGGTTGTAGAAGGGGATATCAAGGACACCTTGCCACAGTTCATCGAGCAGCAACGCAACCTACTGGTCGCCCTCGCTTTCTTCGATATGAACTTGGAGGGGCCGACTCGATTTGCGCTGGAACAGATTCTTCCACGCTGTGTGCCTGGTGCGTTGCTGGTGTTCTTCCAATTGCAGCGCGACTTCCTGCCGGGCGAAGGCTATGCCTATGTCGCCGAGATACTTGGAAGGGTGCGTCACGAGATTAAACGCTCGGAAACCTACCCGTCACTGTGCATCGTCAAGTTGCTGTAAGGAGCACCCATGTTTCTGATCATTGGCAATGGCATGGTCGCCTTGGCTATCGCGGCAGGCTTGTCGCGAAGCGTCCCAGGTGAACGCATCCAAGTGGTTGGCCCGGTAACACGTCCTTACAGCGCCTCCATGGCCGCGGCGGCCATGCTCAACTCCTTCGCCGAACTCGAGCCGGGCGCACTCGATCAACCGCGTGACCGTCTGAAATTCGAATTGAGCCAGGCATCGGCCCGTCTGTGGGGAAGCTTCGTCGAAGAGTTCGAGATTCCCGCCGGATATTATCGCCTGGGTACCGTGTTGGTGAATAACAACGCATCCAACCGTTTTGAGGATGCCGCGTTCGATGCGATCGCCGGTTACCTTGATGAATTTGCTGAGCCCTATGAGCGTGTCGACCCGCGCTTGGAGCCCGCTTATGTACCAGGGGCAAACTATCGCACGCGTCAGGCGCTGTTCTTGCCGCGCGAAGGTGTGCTCAATCCGGACGGTGTGATCCATGCGCTGCAGGCCACGCTGGAAAAACGTGGTGTGCGTTTTGTCGACGGCGTGGTGAAAACGTTGGACAAGGTCAATGGGCGTACCCGTGGTGTTGTTCTGGAAGACGGACGCGTTCTTGGCGCCGAGCGTGTCGTGCTGGCTAATGGCAGCATGGCCACGCGGCTGTGGAACGAGGAAGGCTGCATTCGGGTCATCAATGGTGTGGGTGCGACTGTGGTGTTGAAGAACCACGGTATCAAAGGGCGGTACGTACTGCGCACTCCCAACCGGGGCGGTGCCTGCGGGATCTACCATGCACCCTATCAGGACGACCAGTTCGTCGTCGGGGCCACCAACCTGGTGACGACCGCTGATGAACACTTCCCGCGGGCAGAGTCGGTGGCGGCGTTGATCAATGGTGCGATTAACCAAGTCAACCATTTGCACCGCTCCAGTGGCTTCATCCGCTACAACTTCGGTTATCGCCCGCTGAGCCTTGATGGCTACCCGGTTATCGGCCAGCTTAATGACAATACTTTCATTGCCTCCGGTACACGCAGGGATGGCTACCATTTTGCGCCATGGTTGGCTGACAACCTGGCTGCTTTGCTATTGGACAAGTCGGTTTCGGCGCAGGCCCAGGACTATTTGCACTTCACTCGACCGCAGCGCACTGCATGGCTGGATCAGTCGGTGGAGGTCTGCTGTCGCAAGTATGCGGCGGTCAAATGCTCCGCATTGTCGCAGCATGGCTTCGATGCCGGTCATACCGATGCCGATCAGGCATTGGAGCAGTACTACTACCAGCGTGCGCGTGCCTTCTTCGACAAGCATGGGCTCGAGCAAGCCGTTCAGGTTGATTTCCTAGACGCGCTGTTGGGTGGTTACCTTTCCTTGTCGGACTTTGCCTGAAGCTCGAACCCGGAGACACGAACGTGAGCAAGCAGATCATTCCTTTCAATAAGCCTTTTGTCGTTGGCAAAGAGCTGTTCTATATCGCGCAGGCGGTGATGAATGGCGGTATCGCCGGCGACGGGCAATTCACGCGCTTATGCCAGGAATGGCTGGAGGCCAACCTCGGATGTTCCAAGGCACTGCTGACGCACTCGTGTACAGCGGCCCTTGAGATGGCGGCGATCCTAGCGGACATCGGGCCGGGCGATGAGGTCATCATGCCGTCGTTCACCTTCGTGTCCACCGCAAACGCCTTTGTTTTGCGTGGCGCAGTACCGGTTTTCCTGGATATACGTAAGGATACTTTGAACCTGGACGAGCGCCTGGTGGAGGCGGCAATCACCGAGAAGACCAAGGCTATCGTCGCCGTACATTACGCAGGTCAACCTTGCGACATGGACGTCCTGCTGCGCCTGTGCGACAAACATGGTCTGATCCTCATTGAGGACGCTGCCCAAGCGATCCTCGCGCGGGAGAAAACCCGCGCGTTGGGCACCATAGGCCACCTAGGGTGTTTGAGTTTTCACGAAACAAAAAACGTGATTAGCGGTGAGGGTGGGGCTCTGCTTATCAACGACCCCAGGTTGATCGAGCGGGCTGAAATAATCTGGCAGAAAGGTACCAACCGCAAAGCCTTTTCTCGCGGAGAAGTGAGCAAGTACACCTGGGTCGACGTAGGTTCTTCATTCCTGCCCAGCGAGTTGACGGCGGCTTTCCTGTATGCCCAGCTGGAGCAGGGGGAAAGCATTAATACTCATCGGCGCTCGTTGTACGAGTCCTATTACCATCAGCTGGCGCCCCTGGAAGCGGACGGTTGTTTCACTTTGCCTGTTGCTCGGGGAGGCAAACCTGCCAATGCGCATATTTTCTACCTGCTGATGCGCAATAACGAAGAGCGCGGCGAACTGATTGAGTTTCTCAGGGAGCGGGGTATTTATGCGGTATTCCATTATGTTCCCTTGCATGATTCGCCTGCTGGGCTGCGCTACTCGCGCAGCGTTGGTGATTTGTCCGTCACGCAAGAAGTTTCTGCACGCTTGGTGCGCTTGCCACTTTACTCCGACATGAGCATCCGCCAGGTCGCTGAGGTGTGCGCAGCTATCTTCCAGTTCTTCGCGGGTGCGCGGAACGCTTAACCGCCCTTGGCCCGGCGATTGATCAGCTGCTTTCTGGAGTTCTCCACCTCATGTCAAATTCCGTTCAGCTTGGCGCCGGCCTGGAGCAGCCCTTGCAGCGCCTGCGACTGATGTATGCCCGACCGGAACACCCGTATTACATTATGGCGCCGGATTACCGCGAGACATCATCGGGGATCACCTCGCTCCATTACCTCTGTCATCTGCTCAACCTTAATGGGCGAGAGGCCTTTATCTGTGGCGGTAAGGTGGTGAACCCAGAGCTGAAGACGCCGTTGCTGGATGACGAGGCCCGCCAGCGTCACAGCCTGGCAGGTCGGGTGCCAATTGCAGTCTATCCAGAAGTCACTGCGGGCAATCCGTTCAACTGTTCGGTTGTGGCGCGCTTCCTATTGAACTTCGAGGGGTTCATCAGCGGTCGTGGCATGGAGGCGGCTCCGAGCGATCTGCTGTTCTACTCAGGCAAATTGATCGCCGAAGATCATGGTCGCCCCGACGGTGATTTGCTGTGCCTGCCCACAATAGATGTTGACCTTTTCTGTGCCGGGCAGCGGCAAAATCAGCGTGAAGGACGTTACCTCTACCAGAATCGCTATCCTCTCGACGCCATTGACTACTCAATACTGCCAGTTGATGTGCGCCTGCTGAGCATGGCCAATGCCCTGACGTTACCGGAGTTAGCGCAACTGCTTCAGCAGGCAGAGGTTATGTACACCCATGAATGGTCGATGACCTGTGTAATTGCTGTGCTCTGCGGGTGCCCGGTCATTTTCATTCCCGGGCACGGCATCGATCAGGCATTTCTCGACGCCAGCTTCGTCGGCAGCGCTGGTTTTGCCATGCTGGATCGCGAGGATGCCTTGGCCCATGCCCAGGCCGGCCTGGAAGGCGCGTTGCAACGTTACGTCGAGCGAACGTCGCCGTTCTGGGGGCAATTGGACGTTTTTATCGCCAAGACTCAGGCAGCTGCCCGTCGTGAGGCCGTGGGCAATCGGTTGGGGGTGCGCGAGTGGCTGCGGCAACGTTATCCGAGACCGCAGCAGATGCGGTTGATCCAAGATCGCCTGGTGGGGGCAGCTGCGGTGCGTTTTGCTGTTCTGGTGGTCGACCACGGTGACCCCGTGGCGCTGGCAATCACCTTGGATAGCCTAAGTCGCGGCCTGTACCCGGATGTGAAGGTGTACGTGTTGGGGCAGGAAAATCCGGGGGCGGGCGCTGTCCAGTGGGTGAAGTGCGACCCTGTGCGGCCTGAAGTTGCGATCAGTGCTTGTCTGTACCAGAGCACCGGTGACTGGTTTATGTTAGCGAGCGCCGGCAGCGAATTTACCGCTAGTGGCTTTTTACTGACAGCAATGGAGTTAACCCAGGCTTCCCCGGATTGTCTTGCTGTCTATGCGGATGAAGCCTTGTGCCAGATGCAGGGGGTGGTCGACACCGCATTACGGCCGGACCTGAACCTAGACATGTTGCTGGCTTTCCCTGGCTATCTGTCGCGGCATTGGTTGTACCGTTATGATGCCTGGCGCCAGCTTGGGGGGTTCAACCACGCGGCTGGCCGTGCGTTCGAGCTCGAATTCCAGCTGCGTTTGATCGGCAATTGGGGGCCGGGGTGTGTTGTTCACGTCAGCGAGCCATTGCTGATTGGTAACGCCCTTCAGTTGCAGGCGTGTGCTGATGAACGTGCAGTCATCGAAGCATATTTGCGGGGCTGTGGATATGCAGCTGCTCGAGCGCTGCCGTTGATGGCGGCGCCGGGTCGTTACCGTATCGACTATGCGCACCATCATCAGGCTTCGGTCAGTGTCGTCATCTTCCTAGAAGGGCAGTTGCTGCACTTCCAGCGCTGCCTGGAGAGTGTGCTAGCACAGACGACATATACCAATTTTGAGGTGTTGCTGGTTGAGCCGGGCAGTGATGACCCTGTGTTGCTGGATTGGCTTGCGATGGTTGGGCAGATGGGGGAAGAGCGCTTTAATATCTTGCGCTTTGAGCCCGGCTACACACGGGCGGCCATGTGTAACGCGGCGGTGGAAGAGGCTCGGGGCGAATACCTCCTGTGGCTGGATGCCGGGAGTGTCGTGCTTGACGGCGATTGGTTGCAATCGTTGCTCAATCATGCACAGCGCCCGGAGGTGGGGGCCGTTGGGTGCAAGCTGCTGTCCAGGGATAGCACTATTCGCCAAGCGGCCCTGGTGCTAGGGCTCGGCGGTGGGGTTGGGCGGGCCTTCGAGAGTCGGTCCCTGCAGGATTCCGGTTACATGGGACGCCTTGGGCTGGAGCAGAGTTGCTCGGCAGTTGGCGGTGAGTGCCTCATGGTGCGCCGCTCGCTGTTCATTGAATGCGGTGGCTTCGACATTGCGCCTCTATTCTCTCGCTGGATAGCCGAAGACCTGTGCCTCAGGCTGCTTAGTGCGGGTTATCTGAACGTCTGGACGCCCCATGCTCGGCTGTTGCTTGACGGCCCGCAGGGCGAGCAGGTGAGTGTCGACGAGGAGGACGCTTTGTATGCGCGCTGGTTGCCGCAGTTGGCGCGAGACCCAGCGTACAACGTCAATTTCTCGCTGAGTGCTGGCGAAGCGTTTGCCGTCCAAGGGGGGGGGATGAGTTGGCGGCCATTGAAAGGGCTGGTCCCTACCGTGCTTATCTGCGCGGCCGATCAGGAAAGTGCGGCAGGTTCGCGCCTGCTGTTGCCTTTGGAGGCTTTGCGCGAGGCAGGCCATATCGATGGCGCGGTGACTGCCGGAATCCTGTCGCCGGTGGAGATAGAACGCTTCAACCCTTCAAGTATCGTCCTGCAGCGCCCGCTGGATGACTCAGGGTTGTTGGCGTTGCGGCGCCTGCGCGCTTTCTCGCAGGCATTTAAGGTCTATGATCTGGACCGCTATCCGCAGGCCAGTGGTAATGGGCAGGTGTGTTCTGTCGAGGATCTGGAGCAGCGCATCCGGTTCGGCGTAATGCACGCTGACAGGGTGCTGGTTGCAACTGCGGCGCTGGCTGAGTTGGTAAGCGCCCAGCACGATGATGTGCGGGTGCTTGACAATGTGTTGCACGTTTCGTGGGGGCGTTTGCAGGGGGCTCGGCGCGTGGGGGAAAAGCCACGAGTGGGATGGTTGGGCTGCCATGATGCGTACTTGCTCACCGAGGTTGTGGCGATGTTGGCGGGTGAAGTTGACTGGGTGGTATTGGGTGATTGCCCCGCCGCCTTGCGGCCCTACCTCAAGGAGCATCACGCCGCCGTGGAGCCGCATTGTTTGGGGGGGCATCTGGCCGCTTTGAATCTGGACATCGCCTTGGTGCCAATGGCTGAAACCCTGGTCAATGCCTGCTCCGGCGATATGCGGGTGCTTCAGCATGCAGCTTGCGGGCAGCCGGTTATCTGCAGTCGGGTTGCAGGCTTTGCCGGCGGCGATGCCTTGCCGTTATCGCGGGTGAGTAACCAGGCCGCCGACTGGGTGCGGGCTATCCGCCTGCATCTGGAGGATCTTGATGCTTCTGCTGCGCTGGGCGACGCCCAGCAAGCGATCGTGCGTAGCGAATGGCTGCTGGAAGGGCACAGGCTGGATGACTGGCGGCGTGCTTGGCTAGCGGGGTGATCCACCGGCGTATGGACGGCTGCTCGTCAACAACGAAGGCGCTATGGAAAGCGCCTTTGTCATTTGGTGCGGGTCTGCATGGATCGAACGGAATCGGCAGGCCTGGGGGCGTCAGGAGAAACTGATATTGTGCCGCTGGCTTCCGTAAACCACGCGCGCCGCAGTGATTAGTTGATAGGGAATTTCGACGTACGGCACATCCGAATTGGTCAGGGCCATGTCCATTAGCTCGACAAGCACGGAGTTCTTGCGAGCGAGAATCACGTCCGACCAGTCGGTGTTGGTCATTGCAATTGGAATGAAGTCTGAGCGCTTGATGAAGCTCCCCAGGGCTTCGAGCACGCCTAGGTTCTGCTTGGTCCCGTTCGGGCTATGGCAGCAATCGTTGAGCATGATGAAACCATTGTCGGCCACTAGATCCTGGTAGTACATCAGGTCGCGCAGAATGTATTCGTACTGGTGATTGGCATCGATGTAGACCAGGTCGAACTTGCCGATGTCGGTTTCCTGTCGAATTTTGTTGATGGCGCCAATAGTTTCCGAGCGGATGATTGTCACCTCGGGCAAGTGCGCAAAGCGCGCCTGGCACTCCTCGTACAGCTTGTCCCATGTCTGCTGGTCGTGCAGGGAACCCCCATAGTAATAGGCATAGGTGTCGACCGGCACGACCCACGGTGGCAGCTCGTCGAAGGGGCTATAGGCATCGTTGGCAGCCTTGCTCCAACTGTCGATTAGGACCATTTTTTCCGGCGCCAGGGCGGAATGGATCTTCAGTGCATTCTCACCGCGCAGAACGCCCAGTTCAGCGATCACCGGTCGTTTTTCCATGACTTGAAAGATCGCACCCAGTAGGTGGTATAAGTTTTCTCGATAGGTGTGGCAAACCTTCATTGAGGTGTCCTTATCGGTGGTGAAGGTCCTGCTGGAAGGGCGGGACACTGTAGGGGGGTGAGGGTGTCTTTCCTGTTTACGGTTGAGCGAGCAAGATATGTGCCTAAAATTTTTTGGCGCTAGCAACAAATGGGGGTTGCGCGGCTGACCGCGTGATTTGTGAACCCCGGGCTATGTGGTGCATGATGGAGTGACTTGGCAGTCAAAACGTGCATCTCTAATCTATTGAGTCAGCGGGCAGCCATGTCGCCGCGTCGTGCAAGGTGAAGGCCTTGGCCGCAAAGCCCGTGAATTTTCGCCATTTCCATCGGGAAGCCACAATGATTGGCATCAAAAGCATCGCCAGTTACGTACCTGTAGAGGGTGTCGACAACTACGCCCAAGGTGCGAAGTTCGGCAAGGATCAGGATTTCATCTTCGGCAAGATCGGTTCGACCTTTCTGCCGCGCAAGGAAGTTGGCCAGGAAACCTCCGACATGGGCGTCGAGGCCGCCCGGATGTTGTTCGCTGCCAATCCGGCGCTTGATCCGGCCTCTATCGATGTGGTGATCGTCGTCACCCAGAATGGTGATGCCGAAGGCTTGCCGCACACCGCCGCAATCGTTCAGCACAAGTTGGGGTTGTCGACTGCGGTCGCCGCCTTCGATATTTCGCTGGGCTGCTCCGGTTATGTTTATGGGCTGTATGCCATGAAGGGCTTCATGGATGCTGCCGGGCTGAAGAATGGCCTGCTGATTACCGCGGACCCCTATTCAAAGATTGTCGATCCCGAGGATCGCAACACCACCATGCTGTTCGGTGATGCCGCAACTGCCACATGGATGGGCGAGGGGGCCGCTTGGCAGCTGGGTAAATCGCTGTTCGGCAGCGATGGCGCGGGTGCGGAGCATCTGCGCACCACCGATGGCAAATTCTTCATGAATGGCCGTCAAGTCTACAACTTTGCCTTGGTCAAGGTGCCGGCGCATCTGCAGCAGCTGCTCGAGGCAAGTGAGCTGAAGGCAGAGGATGTCGACCTGTACTGCTTGCATCAGGGCAGCGCGGCTATCGTGGATGCGGTTTCGCAACGCTTCGATGAAGGGCGGCATCGCGAAAAGTTTGTGAAGGATATGGTTGAGACTGGCAATACAGTGTCGTCAAGCATTCCGCTGTTGTTGGAGAAGCATGTGATCGGCTCGCAATGCAAGCGCGTCGCGCTCAGCGGGTTCGGTGTTGGCCTGTCATGGGGTTCGGCGATTATCGAGCGTAATGGCTGAGTGACAGAAGCGAGTAAAGGAAAAGCGCTGCCCTAACCGGCCGGCGCTTTTTCGGTTTAAGGGGGGAGGGTTTTTTGGCGTCAAACCCTTGATTCCATTGAGGTGGCAGGATGCCAGTAAAAAAAATCTGAAATCGCCCTAAAGCAAACTGCCCTGACGACGATAAACATTACGAAGGTTCTCTGTGCCACACCCGGCGAATTGCCAAGGCCGGAAGCCGTAGTACCAATCCAACGAGGAATTCGTCATGGCTTTGACTGTAAATACCAACACCACCTCTCTGGGCGTTCAGAAGAACCTGAACCGTGCTTCCGACGCGCTGAGCACCTCGATGACTCGTCTGTCTTCTGGCCTGAAAATCAACAGCGCCAAAGACGACGCCGCGGGTCTGCAGATCGCTACCCGTATGACCTCGCAGATCCGTGGTCAGACCATGGCTATCAAAAACGCCAACGACGGTATCTCCATCGCCCAGACCGCTGAAGGCGCAATGCAAGAGCAGAGCAACATTCTGCAGCGTATGCGTGAGCTGGCGGTTCAGTCGCGAAACGACTCTAACAGCAAGCTGGACCGTGACGCTCTGGACAAAGAATTCCAGTCGATGCTGGCAGAGATCGACCGTATTGCCGACAGCACCCAGCTGAACGGTAAGACACTGCTGGACGGCTCCGCTGGCGTGATGACCTTCCAGGTCGGCTCCAACGCGGGTGGGGCGAACCAGATCACCGTCAGCCTGAGCGCTGCAATGAAGACCACGGGTGCCAACGCTGCCCTGACCGGTCTGGCCGGCAAGAGCATCACTGGTGCCGATACCACCTCCGCTGCAGCTACCTTCAGTGCCGCCGTAAGCGCCATCGACGATGCTCTGCAGGCAATCAACACCTCGCGTGCCGACCTGGGTGCTCAGCAGAACCGTCTGACCAGCACCATCAACAACCTGCAAAACATTAACGAAAACGCCGAAGCTGCCCGTGGTCGTGTACAAGATACCGACTTCGCTGCTGAAACTGCCCAGCTGACCAAGCAGCAGACCCTGCAGCAAGCTTCGACTTCGGTTCTGGCCCAGGCCAACCAGCTGCCATCGGCAGTGCTGAAGCTTCTGGGCTAATCTGCCTAGTTGCTAGCGGGGAAGTGCCCTTGCGGCGCTTCCCCGTTTTTACATTGCGAGGTGGTGGGCATGGACATGAGCGTCAAGCTGAACCTGTCTTATCCGGCCGCACGTTCGGCCGAGCAGGTTGCCGAAAAACCGGTTACCCGGTCAACGGAACGAGTAAAACTCGAAGAAGACAAAAAAGACCTTAACGCTGCGCAGGATGCCGACAAGGTTAAAAGTGCCGTCTCGGAAATCGAAAAATTCATGAAGGCGTCGCAGCGCAACCTGGAATTTTCCACGGATGAAGAGTCCGGCAAGATCGTTGTCAAGGTCATCGCTACTGACAGTGGAGAGTTGATTCGGCAGTTGCCTTCAGAGGAGGCCCTGCGGATTGCCCGCAGCCTGAGCGATGTCAATAGTGTTTTGTTCAACGCCAAGGTATGACTGGCGCGGAGCATCAATGAAGTGAAGTGTGGCGGCCCTGCCGGAGCGGGGGTGACGCGTTGACGAGAGGGACAACAGTATGGCAAGCCCAATTTCTTCTGGTATAGGCCTAGGGTCTGGTCTCAACATTAACGAGATCGTGTCTGTCCTGGTCAATGCCGATACTGCAGCCAAGAAGGCGCAAATCACTCGCCAGACTGCGAACAATACTGCGTACATCTCCGGGGTTGGTGCGCTACGCAGTGCACTTACGGCCTTCACCACGGCCATGAGCAAACTCAACGACAAGACTACGCCCTCCTTCAATGCCTACGCGGCGACGTCTGCGAGCGAAAGTATCGTCAAGGCTACCGCAAGCAATACCGCGGTGGCGGGTACTTACAGTATCGAGGTGAAAAACCTGGCAACCAGTTCCAAAGTGGCGAGCCAGGCGTTCGAGGATGGCGCTAGTGCGACCATTCCCGCCGGTGATTTGGTCATTAGTCAGGGCGGCAAGGACTACACCATCAAGGTGGGAGCCGATGCTACGCTGCAAACGGTGCGTGACCAGATTAACAAAGAGCTGGGGGGCAGTGGTTTTTCCGCCAACATCATCACGGGCGAGGACGGTGCTCGCCTAGTGCTCGGTTCTACTACCACGGGTGCCGACTCTGATATTTCTGTGGCCGGGCTGGGGCTGGATATCAACGGCACGGAATCGATGGCGGACAAGGGCGCGGGTTACATTACAGATGTAGCCAAGGATGCGCTGGTCATGATTGATGGTCTCGAGGTAAAAAGTGCCTCGAACACCGTCAAGGATGCCATTAGTGGTATCCAGCTTGAGCTTAACGGGGTCAGTGCGACCGATGTCACCACCAAGGTGACGGTGGCGGCTAACAATGATGGCTTGAAAACCTCTGTTCAGAGTTTTGTTGATGCCTACAACACGTTGCAGAAAGCGATCACTTCGCTGACAAGCACCGGCAAGGATGCAAATGGCAATATGGTGTTGGGTTCGCTGACCAACGACCCTACCACTCGCTCGCTGCTGGCCGACGTGCGGGGAGTGTTGGCGGAAGCGGGGGGAGGGGATCGCCTGACTACGCTGAGCCAGTTGGGCGTCAATACCATGAAAGATGGCACCCTTGAGTTCAATGCCACCAAGTTCTCTGCTGCGATGGACGACAAGAAGCTGGGTGGCGAGGTACAGAATCTATTTACCGGTAGCAATGGCATCTTCGAGCGCATGAACAAGGCCATTGACCCATACAACGCTACCGATGGTAGTCTGGCGGCGCGCAAGGCCAACCTGGATAAAGTCGCCAAGAATCTAAGTGATCAGCAGGCTGCCTTGGAGCGTCGCACGGCGTCGCTCACTGAATCGCTCACCAAGAAATATGTGGCCCTCGACACGGCTTTGGGCAAGATGAAAGCCCAGGCTGATCAGATTACCTCGATCTTTGAAGCGATCAACGCCCAGGCCAAGAAGTCCTGATCGCTTGAAGCTGCCAGAGCCCGGCGGTATCCACTGGATGCCCCGGGCTTTACTTCATCCCTAAAGTTTTTTGACGTGCAGGCGATACAGCAGGTACAAGCAACTTTTTCACCGCAGCAACGAGGCAGATCCATGAACCCGATGTTGGCCCTTCGGCAGTACCAGAAAGTCAACGGCGCGGCGCAGACGTCCGAAGCCAGCCCGCACCGTCTGGTGCAGATGCTCATGCAGGGTGGCCTCGATCGCATGGCGCAGGCCAAAGGCGCCATAGCGCGCAATGACATCGCGCAGCGAGGCATTCTCATCGGCAAGGCCATCGACATCATCGGCGGCCTGCGTGAGGGCCTTGATCTCGAAAACCATGCCGAGAGTCTGGCTGAGCTGGACAGCCTCTACATGTACATGAGCCGCCGCCTGATCGAAGCCAACGTCACGGGCGACCCTGCCATCATCGACGAGGTCGCGCGCCTGCTGATCACCGTGAAGGAAGGTTGGGACGCAATCGGCGATCAGGAGTCGGCTTCCTGATAAAGGAGGATGACATGAGCGAAGTAATCGCCCGTATCGAGCAAACCCGCGAAATGCTCCTGGCAGCGCTGGCCGAGCGTGACTGGGCAGCGGTAGGGGAGTTGGACCTGGAATGCCGCTTGCGCATCGGTGACATGGTCACCGGGGCGAAAGGCAATGAGGCCGATGTCAGTGCCAGCCTCGAGCAATTGTTGGCCGTTTACCGCCAATTAATTGAGGTTGCAAGTGGCGAGCGTCAATCTGTGGTCGATGAAATGACGAAAATCCGTCAGGCGCAGAGCGCGGCAAAGGTATACCATTTGTTCACCTGACCACAGATGTTGCAAAACCCATGCGCCATTAATTTGACTGACAGGTGTTTTTTGACTTTACTAGTGGCTGTTTTCGAATTTCAGACGTCCGAACACTGACCATTCAGTCGGAATGATGTCGAGCACGCCCCGCAGGGCGCCGATATGACTAGGGAAGTTGCTATTGCATGTGGCGTGAAACCAAAATTCTGCTGATCGATGACGACAGCGCACGCCGCCGCGACTTGGCGGTGGTGCTGAATTTCCTCGGCGAAGAAAACATCGCTTGTTCGAGCCAGGACTGGCAGCACATGGTCGAGCCATTGTCCTCGAGTCGTGAGGTGCTGTGCGTGCTCATCGGTGCTGTCAGCGCTCCGGGCAGTCTCCTGGGGCTCGTTAAGACAGTGGCTGGGTGGGATGAGTTCCTTCCGGTTTTGCTTTTAGGTGAAATTTCTTCTGCCGAGCTGCCGGAAGACCTTCGCCGTCGGGTGCTTTCCAACCTGGAAATGCCGCCAAGCTACAGCCAGCTGCTGGATTCGCTGCACCGTGCCCAGGTTTACCGCGAAATGTACGACCAGGCGCGCGAGCGCGGGCGCCAGCGCGAGCCCAACCTGTTCCGTAGCCTGGTTGGCACCAGCCGTGCTATCCAGCACGTGCGGCAGATGATGCAACAAGTCGCCGATACCGACGCCAGCGTGCTGATTTTGGGTGAGTCCGGCACCGGCAAGGAAGTGGTGGCGCGCAACCTGCACTACCATTCCAAGCGCCGCGAAGCGCCGTTCGTGCCGGTCAACTGTGGCGCGATCCCGGCAGAGTTGTTGGAAAGCGAACTGTTCGGCCACGAGAAAGGCGCCTTTACCGGGGCGATCACCAGCCGTGCCGGGCGTTTCGAGTTGGCCAATGGCGGCACGCTGTTCCTCGACGAAATCGGCGACATGCCGCTGCCGATGCAGGTCAAGCTGCTGCGGGTGCTGCAAGAGCGTACCTTCGAGCGTGTGGGCAGCAACAAGACCCAGAGCATTGATGTACGCATCATCGCCGCCACCCATAAAAACCTCGAGACCATGATCGAGGACGGCACCTTCCGCGAAGACCTGTACTACCGCCTGAACGTGTTCCCCATCGAGATGGCGCCGTTGCGTGAGCGGGTAGAAGACATTCCGCTGCTGATGAACGAACTGATCTCGCGCATGGAGCACGAGAAGCGCGGCTCCATTCGTTTCAACTCGGCCTCGATCATGTCGC
Organism: Pseudomonas sp. Leaf58; assembly: GCF_003627215.1. Classification (NCBI taxonomy): domain Bacteria; kingdom Pseudomonadati; phylum Pseudomonadota; class Gammaproteobacteria; order Pseudomonadales; family Pseudomonadaceae; genus Pseudomonas; species Pseudomonas sp. Leaf58. The sequence continues at coordinate 3,792,072 of NZ_CP032677.1, read as the reverse complement.
TGTGCCGTCACGGCTGGCCGGGCAACGTGCGCGAGCTGGCCAACCTGGTCGAGCGCATGGCGATCATGCACCCGTACGGGGTGATTGGCGTGTCCGAGCTGCCGAAGAAATTCCGCTACGTCGATGACGAAGACGAGCAGATGGTCGACAGCCTGCGCAGTGACCTGGAAGAGCGTGTGGCAATCAACGGCCACGCGCCCAACTTCAGCAGCCACGCCATGCTGCCGCCGGAAGGGCTGGACCTGAAGGACTACCTGGGTAGCCTGGAGCAGGGCCTGATCCAGCAGGCGCTGGACGATGCCAACGGTATCGTTGCCCGTGCGGCTGAACGTTTGCGCATTCGTCGTACCACACTGGTCGAGAAGATGCGTAAGTACGGCATGAGCCGCCAGGGCGGCGAGGAACAGGCCGAAGATTGACGCTTATCGGTCGCCTGTGGCGGCCTCTTCGCGGGCATGCCCGCTACCACACCCATGTAGGAGCGGGTTTACCCGCGAAGAGGCCGGTTCACCCAGCACAAAATCCCCATCTCCGGCACGGCTATTGCTACACCGCTGGCAACACACCGTTTTTATGACGGTCAGCCACGCGAGAGAGCACGATGCCCCAGGCCGCCCACCTATCCCGAGCCCCTGATCCGCAGGGGCAAACCCCGGTCGAGCAGGAAAGCCGCCAGGGTGTCGAGCAAGCCTTCGCCCTGTTCAATCAGGTGTCCAGCCAGCTGAGCCAGTCCTACAGCCTGCTCGAGGCCCGGGTCAGCGAACTGAAGGGCGAGCTGGCGGTGGTCAGTGCCCAGCGTATCGACGAGCTGAGCGAAAAAGAGCGCCTGGCCAATCGCCTGCAAAACCTGCTGGCCCTGCTGCCCGGCGGGGTCATCGTGATCGACGGCCAGGGCCTGGTGCGCGAAGCCAACCCGGCCGCCTGCGAACTGCTTGGCGAGCCGCTGATCGGTCAATTGTGGCGCCAGGTGATCGCCCGCAGCTTCGCCCCACGCAAGGACGACGGTCACGAAGTCTCGCTGCGTGACGGTCGCCGGCTGTCCATCGCCACCCGCTCTCTGGATGCCGAGCCCGGCCAGTTGGTGTTGCTCAACGACTTGACTGAAACCCGTCGCCTGCAAGACCAGCTGGCCCGCCACGAGCGCCTGTCGTCGCTGGGGCGCATGGTTGCCTCGCTGGCCCACCAGATCCGCACGCCGCTGTCGGCCGCCATGCTCTACGCCAGCCACCTGGCCGATAGCCAGCAAGCGCTGAGCGAGGAAACCCGACAGCGCTTTGCCGGGACCTTGAAGGAGCGCTTGCACGAGCTGGAACACCAGGTGCGCGACATGCTGGTATTCGCCCGTGGCGAGCTGCCGCTGGGTGACCGGACAACCCCGAAAGCCTTGTTCCAGGCCTTGCAGCAGGCAGCCCAGGCGCATGTGCAGGGGCACGCCGTGCGCTGGCAGTGCGACAGCCATCTGGGCGAGTTGCTGTGTAACCGCGACACGCTGGTCGGCGCCTTGCTCAACCTGGTCGAGAATGCCATCCAGGCCAGCGACGGCCCGGCGCGGCTAAAGGTGCACCTGTTCCGCCGCGAGCGTACCTTGCACTTGTGCGTCAGCGATGCCGGCAGTGGTATCGAGGCGCATTTGCTTGGCCGCCTGGGCGAGCCGTTTCTTACTACCAAGGCCACCGGCACAGGCCTGGGTCTGGCCGTGGTCAAGGCCGTGGTGCGCGCGCACCAGGGTACCCTCAGCCTGCGCTCGAAGGTCGGCCGGGGTACCTGCGTGCGGGTGGCGCTGCCGTTGATCGACGGGCAATTGGCGGAGAGCATGTAGTGGCCATCAAGGTGTTGCTGGTCGAGGACGACCGAGTATTGCGTCAAGCGCTGGGCGATACCCTGGAGATCGGTGGTTTCGCTTACCGAGCGGTGGGCAGTGCCGAAGAGGCCCTGGCGGCGGTGCTGGATGACGCCTATAGCCTGGTGGTCAGCGATGTGAACATGCCTGGTATGGATGGGCACCAACTGCTGGCTCAGTTACGCCGCCAGCAGCCGCAACTGCCGGTGCTATTGATGACGGCGCATGCTGCCGTGGAGCGTGCCGTCGAGGCCATGCGCCAGGGTGCCGCCGACTACTTGGTCAAACCGTTCGAGCCCAAGGCGTTGCTCAACCTGGTTGAGCGGCATGCTGCTGGGCGCTTGAGTGGCGATGAAGGCCCAGTGGCCTGCGAGCCGGCCAGCCGGCAGTTGCTGGAGCTGGCTGCCCGGGTGGCGCGCAGTGACTCGACGGTGCTGATTTCTGGTGAGTCCGGTACCGGTAAAGAGGTGCTGGCGCGCTACATTCATCAGCAGTCGCCACGGGCGGCGCAGCCTTTCGTGGCGATCAACTGCGCGGCCATCCCCGACAACATGCTTGAGGCCACCCTGTTCGGTCATGAGAAGGGCGCCTTCACCGGTGCTATCGCCGCCCAGGCTGGCAAGTTCGAGCAGGCCGAAGGTGGCACCCTGCTGCTCGACGAAATCTCGGAAATGCCCATGGCCTTGCAGGCCAAACTGCTGCGCGTGCTGCAAGAGCGCGAGGTGGAGCGGGTAGGTGGGCGCAAGCCCATCAGCCTGGATATCCGCGTGCTGGCCACCACCAACCGCGACCTGGCGGGTGAAGTGGCTGCCGGGCGTTTCCGTGAAGACCTGTATTACCGCCTGTCGGTATTCCCGCTGGCCTGGCGCCCGCTGCGTGAGCGGCCGGGGGATATTCTGCAGTTGGCCGAGCGCCTGTTGGCGCGCCATGTGGCCAAGATGAAGCACGCCCCGGTGCGCCTGTCACCGCAGGCGCGGGCCTGCCTGCAGGGGCATGCCTGGCCGGGCAACGTGCGTGAACTGGACAATGCCTTGCAGCGGGCGTTGATCCTGCAGCAGGGCGGGGTGATCGAGGCGGCGGATTTCTGTCTGGCAGGCGCCATTCCATTGTCGGCGGGCTCCACGCCAGCTCCGGAACTGGCGGTTGAAGCCAGCGGCCTGGGTGATGACATGCGCCGGCACGAGTACCAGATGATCATCGACACCCTGCGCGCCGAGCGTGGTCGCCGCAAAGAGGCCGCCGAACGCCTGGGCATCAGCCCGCGTACCTTGCGCTACAAGCTGGCGCAGATGCGTGATGCCGGGTTTGACGTCGAAGCCAGCCTGTTCGGCTGACGAGCGACTCATCCTGCTGCGCGCCCGCAGGGGCTAGGTGGCCCCGTGAAAGGGGGGGCGAAGGCTGGCACCTTTGTTGCTTAGGTAGGCTATTCGCCGCATGAGTGTCAAAAAAATGCGGCCGCAGGAGAGAGAAGGGTCATGAGCCAAGGTGTTGAATTCAATCGTCTGATGTTGGACATGCGGGCCATGCAGGCCGATGCCATGTCGCTGCCAAAGGTGTCCGCGGCCCCTGAGCTGGCGCCAGGGCAAAGTACCTTTGCCGACATGCTCGGCCAGGCCATCGGCAAGGTGCATGAAACTCAGCAGGCTTCCACCCAGCTGGCCAACGCCTTTGAAATCGGCAAGAGCGGCGTCGACCTGACTGACGTGATGATCGCTTCGCAAAAAGCCAGCGTTTCGATGCAGGCCATGACTCAGGTGCGCAACAAGCTGGTCCAGGCGTATCAGGACATCATGCAGATGCCGGTTTGAGGACGGATGTAAACCATGGCTGAAGCAGTCGTCGACAACGCCCCCGCCAAGACTGGCTCGCCAGCGGCCAAACCGCCGCTGTTTGGCCTGTCGTTCCTGGAAAACATATCGCAGATGCCCATGCTGCGTCAGATCGGCCTCATGGTCGGCCTGGCGGCCAGCGTGGCGATCGGCTTCGCTGTGGTGCTGTGGTCGCAACAACCCGATTACCGCCCGCTGTACGGCAGCCTGGCGGGCATGGACACCAAGCAGGTCATGGACACCCTGGCCGCTGCCGACATTCCCTACAACGTCGAGCCCAACTCTGGCGCTCTGCTGGTCAAGGCCGACGACCTCTCCCGTGCGCGCCTGAAGCTGGCCGCCGCCGGCGTGGCGCCGAGCGATGGCAATGTCGGCTTCGAACTGCTCGACAAGGAGCAGGGCCTGGGCACCAGCCAGTTCATGGAAGCCACCCGTTACCGCCGCAGCCTGGAAGGCGAGCTGGCGCGCACCGTATCCAGCCTGAACAACGTCAAGGCCGCGCGTGTTCACTTGGCTATCCCGAAAAGTTCGGTGTTCGTGCGTGACGAACGCAAGCCCAGCGCCTCGGTACTGGTCGAGCTGTACCCGGGCCGCGCTCTGGAAGCCGGGCAGGTGATGGCCATCATCAACCTGGTGGCCACTAGCGTGCCCGAACTGGACAAGTCCCAGGTCACCGTGGTCGACCAGAAGGGCAACCTGCTGTCCGAACAAGTCCAGGACACGACCCTGACCCAGGCGGGCAAGCAGTTCGACTACAGCCGCCGGGTGGAGGGCATGCTTACCCAGCGTGTGCACAACATCCTGCAGCCGGTGCTGGGCAATGACCGCTACAAGGCCGAAGTGTCTGCCGACCTGGACTTCAGCGCGGTGGAGTCGACCTCCGAGCAGTTCAACCCCGACCAGCCGGCGCTGCGCAGCGAGCAGTCGGTCGACGAACAACGGGCCAGCAGCCAGGGCCCGCAGGGCGTGCCAGGAGCGCTGAGCAACCAGCCACCAGGCCCTGCGTCGGCACCGCAGACCACCGGCGCTTCCGCCACCCCGGCCGCGGCCATCCAGCCTGGCCAGCCGCTGGTGGATGCCAACGGCCAGCAGATCATGGACCCGGCCACCGGCCAGCCAATGCTCGCGCCGTACCCGTCGGACAAGCGCCAGCAAAGTACCAAGAACTTCGAGCTGGACCGCTCCATCAGCCACACCCGCCAGCAACAGGGGCGCATGACCCGCCTGTCGGTGGCGGTGGTGGTGGACGACCAGGTCAAGATCGACCCGGCCACCGGCGACACCACGCGTGCACCCTGGGGTACCGAGGACCTGGCGCGCTTCACCCGCCTGGTGCAGGACGCGGTCGGCTTCGATGCCAGCCGTGGCGACAGCGTGACGGTGATCAACGTACCGTTCGCCGCCGACCGTGGCGAAGAAATCGCCGACATCGCCTTCTACCAGCAACCGTGGTTCTGGGACATCGTCAAGCAGGTGCTGGGCGTACTGTTCATCCTGGTGCTGGTGTTCGGCGTGCTGCGGCCAGTGCTGAACAACATTACCGGGGGCGGCAAGCAGGCTGCCTCGGATAGCGACATGGAGCTGGGCGGCATGATGGGGCTGGATGGCGAACTGGCCAACGACCGCGTCAGCCTGGGTGGCCCGACAAGCATTCTGCTGCCTAGCCCCAGCGAGGGTTACGAGGCACAGCTCAACGCAATCAAAGGCCTGGTGGCCGAAGACCCGGGCCGCGTAGCCCAGGTCGTGAAAGACTGGATCAACGCCGATGAGTGATAACCGAGCCGTTACCGCCAAGCTGAGCCGCGTCGACAAGGCGGCGATCCTTCTGCTCTCGCTGGGCGAGACCGATGCGGCCCAGGTGCTGCGGCACATGGGCCCCAAGGAAGTGCAGCGGGTGGGTGTGGCCATGGCGCAGATGGGCAATGTGCACCGTGATCAGGTGGAGCAGGTGATGAGCGAGTTCGTCGACATCGTCGGCGATCAGACCAGCCTGGGTGTGGGCTCTGACGACTACATCCGCAAGATGCTCAACCAGGCCCTGGGTGAGGACAAGGCCAATGGCCTGGTCGACCGCATTCTGCTGGGTGGCAACACCAGCGGCCTGGACAGCCTCAAGTGGATGGAGCCGCGCGCGGTAGCCGATGTGATCCGCTACGAGCACCCGCAGATCCAGGCCATCGTGGTCGCCTACCTTGACCCTGACCAGGCCGGTGAAGTGCTGAGCAACTTCGACCACAAGGTGCGCCTGGATATCGTCTTGCGGGTGTCGTCGCTGAACACCGTGCAGCCGGCGGCGCTGAAGGAGCTGAACCAGATCCTCGAGAAGCAGTTCTCGGGCAACTCCAACGCCGCGCGTACCACCCTGGGTGGCATCAAGCGTGCCGCCGACATCATGAACTTCCTCGACAGCTCGGTGGAAGGTGCACTGATGGATGCGATCCGCGAGATCGACAGCGACCTGTCGGAGCAGATCGAAGACCTGATGTTCGTCTTCAACAACCTGGCCGACGTCGACGACCGCGGCATCCAGGCGCTGCTGCGCGAAGTGTCGTCCGACGTGCTGGTGGTGTCGCTCAAGGGTGCCGACGAGCGGGTCAAGGACAAGATCTTCAAGAACATGTCCAAACGTGCCTCGGAGCTGCTGCGCGACGACCTGGAGGCCAAGGGGCCGGTACGGGTCAGCGACGTGGAAACGGCGCAGAAGGAAATCCTCACCATCGCCCGCCGCATGGCCGAGGCCGGCGAGATCGTGCTCGGCGGCAAGGGCGCCGAGGAAATGATCTAAGGTTTTCGCGATTTACTGGCCGACGCTGGCCCTTGTAGGCGCGGGCTTGCCCGCGAAGGCGTCGGGCCTGGCGATAGAGGTTGTCGCTGCCGACGCATTCGCGGGTAAACCCGCCCCTACAGGGACCGTGTCGGCTGAACATGGCTTGAGTACCTGAAAACATGTCCACCAAAGAACATCACCCCAGCGACCTGATCCGCGCCCGCGACCTCGAGGGCGTGGACGTGTGGACGCTGCCCAGCTTTGACCCAGCACCGGAGCCCCAGCCCGAGCCGGAGCCGGAGGTGGTCGAGGAAGAAATCGAGGAGGTGCCGCTGGAAGAAGTCCAGCCGCTGACCCTGGAAGAGCTTGAGGCTATCCGCCAGGAAGCCTACAACGAAGGCTTCGCCACCGGTGAGCGCGAGGGCTTCCACAGCACCCAGCTGAAGGTCCGCCAGGAGGCCGAAGAGGCCCTGAAGGCCAAGCTGGACAGCCTCGAACAGCTGATGGCCCACTTGATGGAGCCGATCGCTGAACAAGACACGCAAATCGAGAAAACCTTGGTCCACTTGGTGGCGCACATGACCCGCCAGGTGATCGGTCGCGAGCTGCGTAACGACTCCAGCCAGATCACGCAGGTGCTGCGCGAGGCACTCAAGCTGCTGCCCATGGGTGCGGACAATATCCGCATCCACCTCAACCCGCAGGATTTCGAGCAGGCCAAGGCCTTGCGCGAACGCCATGAGGAAAGCTGGCGGCTGCTTGAGGACAGTGCGCTGCTGCCTGGCGGCTGTCGCATCGAGACCGCTCACAGCCGCATCGACGCGACCATGGAAACACGCATCGAGAAAGCCGTGGCGCAGTTGTTCGACCAGCTACACGACCAGTCACTGCACCCGGCGGCAGCGGATATGTCCGTCGAGCTGGGCAGCTCGGTAGAGCCTCCTGATGAAGCTTGAGCGCACCAGCTTCGGTAAACGCCTGGGTAGTTATGCCGAGGCGATCGAGTTGCCCGCCCAACCCGTGGTCGAGGGGCGCCTGCTGCGCATGGTCGGCCTCACCCTGGAGGCCGAGGGCCTGCGTGCCGCAGTGGGCAGCCGCTGCCTGGTGATCAACGACGACAGCTACCACCCGGTGCAGGTCGAAGCCGAAGTCATGGGCTTTGCCGGGCCCAGGGTGTTCCTCATGCCGGTGGGCAGCATTGTCGGCATTGCCCCGGGTGCCCGGGTAGTGCCGCTGGATGACAGCGGTCGCCTGCCCATGGGTATGAGCATGCTAGGCCGGGTACTCGACGGTGCCGGCCGTGCCTTGGATGGCAAGGGCGGGATGAAGGCCGAGGACTGGGTGCCGATGGACGGCCCGGTGATCAACCCGCTCAACCGCGACCCTATCAGCAAGCCGCTGGATGTGGGTATCCGCAGCATCAATAGCCTGCTGACTGTGGGGCGCGGCCAGCGCTTGGGCCTGTTCGCGGGCACTGGTGTGGGTAAGTCGGTGTTGCTGGGCATGATGACTCGTTTCACCGAAGCCGAGATCATCGTGGTCGGCCTGATCGGTGAGCGGGGCCGCGAGGTGAAGGAGTTCATCGAGCATATCCTGGGTGAGGAGGGCCTCAAGCGTTCGGTCGTGGTGGCCTCGCCAGCCGACGATGCGCCGCTGATGCGCCTGCGCGCCGCCATGTATTGCACGCGCATTGCCGAGTACTTCCGCGACAAGGGCAAGAACGTGCTGTTGCTGATGGACTCGCTGACCCGTTTCGCCCAGGCCCAGCGGGAAATTGCCCTGGCCATCGGCGAGCCGCCGGCCACCCGGGGCTACCCGCCGTCAGTGTTCGCCAAGCTGCCCAAGTTGGTAGAGCGGGCGGGCAACGGCGGGCCCGGCGGTGGTTCGATCACCGCGTTCTACACCGTGCTGTCTGAAGGCGACGACCAGCAAGACCCGATTGCCGACGCGGCGCGCGGCGTGCTCGACGGCCACTTCGTGCTGTCGCGTCGGCTTGCCGAAGAAGGCCATTACCCGGCCATCGACATCGAAGCCTCGATCAGCCGGGTCATGCCCCAGGTGGTCGATGCCGATCATTTGCGCCAGGCACAAAAGTTCAAGCAGCTGTGGTCGCGCCTGTCGCAAAGTCGCGACTTGATCAGCGTGGGGGCTTATGTGGCCGGCGGTGACCCGGAGACCGACCTGGCCATCGCCCTGCAGTCGAAACTGGTGGGTTTGTTGCGCCAGGGGCTGGACGAGAACGTAGGCCTGGCGCAAAGCCGCGAACAGTTGGGGGCTATTTTCACGCCCCCGGCGGGCGGTTGATAGGCTATGAGCCAGCCTGGACGCGCCGCGCGCCTGGCGCCGGTAGTGGCGATGGCCGAGCAGGCCGAGCGCACGGCGGCGCAGCGCCTGGGGCATTTCCAGCAGCAGGTGGCCACGGCCCAGGCCAAGCTGGCCGAACTCGAACGGTTTCGTGAGGATTACCAGCTGCAGTGGATTAACCGCGGCGGGCAGGGGGTCAATGGCAGCTGGCTGGTGAATTACCAGCGCTTTCTCGGGCAGTTGGAAACGGCCATGACCCAGCAGCGCCAGAGCCTGGTCTGGCACCAGAACAACCTCAACAACGCGCGCGGCACCTGGCAGCAAGCCTATGCCCGGGTGGAGGGCTTGCGCAAGCTGGTGCAGCGCTACCAGGACGAAGCCCGGCGGGCCGAAGACAAGCGCGAACAGCGTTTGCTCGATGAGCTGTCGCAGCGTCTGCCACGGCAGAATCATCTTTAACCGGTACCGGCGATAGGGCCGCTACAGGTATGGCCTTGCTACACCTGCGACGGCCTGCTAAACCTTTAGGGTGTTGCACCCGCCATCATCGAAGGAATCGCTAGCATGGCAGTCGAGACTGATTTTTCGCAGGACGGGAAAAAGCTGACCATCAAGATCAAGGGGCGCTTCGATTTCGGCAAGCACCAGGAATTTCGCGACGCTTACGAACGCCAGCCCAGTCGGCCCGATTCGGTGGTCGTCGACCTGAAAGACACCACCTACCTCGACAGTTCCGCGCTGGGCATGCTGTTGTTGCTGCGTGACCACGCCGGCGGCGATGAGTCGGATGTGCGGGTGGTGCATGCGAGCTCTGACGTGCGCAAGATCCTCGCCATCTCCAATTTCGAAAAACTTTTCGATATCAGTTGAGCGCCGACATGCCGGCCGAACAGGCGTTGACCGTGCTGGTCGCCGAAGACGGTGCCGCCGACCGCCTGCTGTTGGCGCAGATCGTGCGGCGTCAGGGCCATCAGGTATTTACTGCAGAGAACGGCGAACAGGCGGTAACGCTGTTCGTCGAGCGGCGCCCGCAGCTGGTGCTGATGGACGCATTGATGCCGGTGATGGACGGTTTCGAGGCGGCGCGGCAGATCAAGGCCCTGGCTGGCGAGGCGTTGGTACCGATCATTTTCCTGACCTCGCTGAACGAGGAGGAAGGCCTGGTGCGCTGCCTGGAGGCTGGGGGCGATGATTTCATGGCCAAGCCCTACAGTGCGGTGATCCTCGCCGCCAAGATCCGCGCCATGGACCGCTTGCGCCGGCTGCAGGCCACCGTCCTGGAGCAGCGCGACCAGATTACCCGGCACCACCATCACCTGCTCAACGAACAGCGGGTGGCCAAGGCGGTATTCGACAAGGTGGCCCACTCCGGTTGCCTGGCCGCGCCCAACATCCGCTACTTGCAATCGCCCTACGCGCTGTTCAATGGCGACTTGATGCTGGCCGCCTTCACCCCGGCCGGTGACATGCGTGTGCTGCTGGGGGACTTCACCGGTCACGGCCTGCCGGCAGCGGTGGGCGCTATGCCGCTGGCCGAAGTGTTCTACGGCATGACCGCCAAAGGCTACGGCATGGCGCAGATCCTGCGCGAGATGAACGGCAAGCTCAAACGCATCCTGCCGGTGGACATGTTCTGCTGCGCGCTGCTGCTAAACCTCAGCATGCAGCGCGGTTCGGTGGAGGTGTGGAACGGCGGCATGCCCGACGGCTATCGCCTGTCAGTGCATGGCCAGGTGCTGTCGGTGCTGAGTTCGCGGCATCTGCCGCTGGGCATTCTGGCCGCCGAGCGCTTCGATGACAGCACCGAGGTGTTGCCGCTGGCGCCCGGCGAGCGTTTGCTGCTGTTATCAGACGGTGTGCTCGATACGGCCGACGACCAGGAATGCCTGTTCGGCGTGCAGCGCCTGCGCACAGTGTTGGCTGCCAACCGTGACCCGACGCGGCTGTTCGATGAAGTGATGCAGGCCTTGGAGCGCTTTGGCGGGCGCCCGCGCGATGACATCAGCCTGTGCGACATTCGTATGTTCAGCGCCGAGGAGCGGGTAGCGGCGCCAATGATCTACGCTGATAACGGCCGTTCCAGCCCGTTGGACTGGTCGCTGGGGTTCGAGGTGCGTGGCGAAAGCCTCAAGCGCTTTAACCCAGTGCCTTACCTGGTGCAGTTGTTGCAGGAAATCCACGGTCTGCGCACGCACACCGGCAACCTGCACAGCGTGCTCAGCGAGCTGTATTCCAATGCTTTGGAGCACGGCGTGCTGGGCCTGGATTCGCAGCTCAAGCGCGATGGGCAGGGTTTTGCCGACTATTATCAGGAGCGCGCCCGGCGCCTTGGGGTGCTGGGCGACGGTTACGTGCGCATCGACTTCAAGGTTGAACCGCATGTCGACGGCGGGCGTCTGATCATTGAGGTGCGCGACAGTGGCGCCGGATTCGATGTGCAACAGGTGCTAGCGCGGCCGTCGTTGGAGCAGGGGCTGAGCGGGCGTGGCCTGAAGCTGGTACAGCGGCTGGCCAGCAAGGCGCGCTGGCATGAGGGTGGGCATTGCGCCCAGGTGGAGTTCGTCTGGTGAGCCACGCGCTGGCTCGGGCATAATCTGGCTTGATCAAGGAGTGAGCAAGTGACTGACATGCATATTGACCACAAGGTACTCAGTGACCTGCGTGAGGTCATGGAGGAGGGATACCTGCAGTTGGTGCAGACCTTCCTCGAGGATTCCGAGCGGCGCTTGGGCCAGTTGCACGCGGCCCAAAGCGCGCAAGAGCTCGGTTCGGCCGCCCATAGTTTCAAAGGCAGTAGCAGCAATATGGGGGCGTTGGCCTTGGCCGGCTTGTGCCAGCAACTGGAAGACCGCGCACGGCGGCCGCCGTTGTATGGTATCGAAGACCTGATTAACCGTATCGACCAGGAATACCTGGAGGTACAGCGCTTTTATCGGGATGAACAGCAGCGCATTTCTGCAGGCTGATGCGCGACTTGGCGCGAGTCTTGCCTGTCTCTGGCCGAATGTTTTTTCAGTTTCTGGCGCGGAGACCGCTCAATGCCTGTCGCATCCAATCCTTTGTTGCAAGCCAACGCCATTGCCAACACGTCGCGTTCGGCTGGCGTACAGGCGGACAAACCCCTGCAGGCGCTGGGCGACAAGGGCGACGGCTTTGGCCAGGTGATGGCCAAGCAAGGGCGCGACAAGGCGAGTGGGCAGGACGACAGGGCGGCCCCAGCCAAGCCCAAGGACAAGCCTGTAGCAGCGCAAGGCGGCAAGCACGACACGGCTGACAAGCCTGCAGTTGCCGATGACGGCAATACGTTGCCAGCTGATGCCCAAGGCACAGCCGATACCGGGCTGCGCGATGCCAGCCTGGTGGCCGGCCAGGTCACCGACGCACAGCCCGGTGCGCAACTGATCCAGGCCCAGGCCGAAGCGGTGGCGCCTGTGTTGCAGGCGGCGCAAGCCAGTGGCGAACTCATGGCGGAAGCGGCGGCGGAAGAAGCCTTCGACCCCGACGCCGACCCCTTGGCCGGCCTGCCGACCCTGCGCCTGGCGCTGGAGCAAAGCGCCCAGGCCAAGGGTGCCACCTCGGCGCACGCCCTTGACCCGTCCCAGGCCCAGGGTGAGGAGGGGCAGGCCGCCGTCAATACCTTGGCGGGGCTGATCGAGAATACTGACGGTGAGGCGGGTGAACCGGGCGACAAAGCCTTTGGCGCATTGCTCGAAGATGGCCTGAAGGACACCAAGGGCGCCAGCAGCGACACGCGCATCGATGACTTCGCCAACCGCCTGGCCAACCTGACCCAGGCTGCCACGGCCAAGACCGCGAATGCCGTGCCGGCCACCGCCAGCCCGTTGCACCAGCCGTTACCGATGAGCCAGAACGCCTGGGCCGAGGGCTTGGTCAACCGGGTCATGTACCTGTCCAGCCAGAACCTCAAATCGGCGGACATCCAGCTGGAACCGGCAGAGCTGGGCCGCCTGGACATTCGCGTCAATGTTGCGACGGACCAATCGACCCAGGTGACGTTCATCAGCGGCCATGCTGGCGTGCGTGATGCCCTCGACAGCCAACTGCACCGCTTGCGCGAGCTGTTCGCCCAGCAGGGGCTGGCACAGCCGGACGTCAATGTGGCTGACCAGTCGCGGGGGCAGCAACAGCAGCCGGGGCAGGAGCAGGCGCAGGGCAGCCACCTGTCTGGGGTGGCGGCGCGCCGCGCGGAGCAGGCTGGCGGTGAGGTTGTCGACAGCAGCCAGCCTGTGCAGCAGCAGGTGGTTATCGGCGACAGTGCGGTCGATTATTACGCCTGATAACAGGTCGGGCTGTACCGGCCTCTTCGCGGGTAAACCCGCTCCTACAGCTTTCGAATCTTGTGTTGTACCTGTAGGCGCAGGCTTGCCCGCGAAGAAGGCCGCGCAGTTGTCCCGCTGAAATCTCCCTTCTGCCCAATCTGGCATAACACTTGCTCAAGCCAAGCCATCCTCCCTTGAACCCCCGATGGACGACGGATTATTGGCATGGCGAAGAGCGAAGCAGTCAAAGACCCCGCCACTAAAGGCAAACTCAAGCTGATCATCCTGGCGGTCGTGGGCCTGTTGCTGGCGATCGGCCTTTCGGTGGGCGCTACCTGGTTCATCATGCACAAGGGCGAGCCGGCCCCGGCCGCCGATGCTGCGGCCAGCAACGTTAAACCCGCGGCTATCTACGAGGCGCTGACCCCAGCCTTCGTGGTCAACTTTAACCAGAACGGCCGCCAACGCTACATGCAGGTGAGCATCACCCTGCAAGCGCGCAACCCGGTCGACCTGGCTGCCCTCAAGGTGCACATGCCAGTGATCCGCAACAACCTGGTGATGATGTTCTCCGGGCAAGGCTTCGACACCCTGGCCAGTAGCCCGGTGGGCCAGGAGATGCTGCGCCAGAAGGCCACCGCAGTGGTTCAGGAAGTGGCCCAGAAGGAACTCGGCAAGCCGGTCGTCGACCAGTTGCTGTTCACCAATTTCGTATTGCAGTAGGAGTCCGCAATGGCCGTACAGGACCTGCTGTCCCAGGATGAGATCGATGCCCTGTTGCATGGCGTCGACGACGGGCTGGTGCAGACCGAGAGTGCATCTGAGCCTGGCAGTATCAAAAGCTACGACCTGACCAGCCAGGACCGTATCGTGCGGGGTCGCATGCCGACCCTGGAAATGATCAACGAGCGCTTCGCCCGCTACACCCGTATCAGCATGTTCAACCTGTTGCGCCGTTCTGCCGACGTCGCGGTAGGGGGGGTGCAGGTGATGAAGTTCGGCGAATACGTGCACTCGCTGTATGTTCCCACCAGCCTCAACCTGGTGAAGATCAAGCCGCTGCGCGGCACCTCGCTGTTCATCCTCGACGCCAAGTTGGTGTTCAAGTTGGTGGACAACTTCTTTGGCGGCGATGGCCGCCACGCCAAGATCGAAGGCCGCGAGTTCACCCCGACCGAGCTGCGCGTGGTGCGCATGGTGCTGGACCAATGCTTCGTCGACCTCAAAGAAGCCTGGCAGGCGATCATGCCGGTGTCCTTCGAATACATGAACTCCGAGGTCAACCCGGCCATGGCCAACATCGTCGGCCCCAGTGAGGCGGTGGTGGTGTCTACCTTCCACATCGAACTGGACGGTGGTGGCGGCGACCTGCACATAACCATGCCGTACTCGATGATCGAGCCGGTACGGGAAATGCTCGATGCCGGCTTCCAGTCCGACCTGGACGACCAGGACGAGCGCTGGGTCAAGGCCCTGCGCGAGGACGTCCTGGATGTGGCTGTGCCGATGACCGCCACGGTCGCCCGGCGCCAGTTGAAGCTGCGCGACATCCTGCACATGCAGCCTGGCGATGTGATCCCGGTGGAGCTGCCCGAGCACCTGGTGCTGCGCGCCAATGGCGTGCCGGCGTTCAAGGCGCGGCTGGGCTCGCACAAGGGCAACCTGGCCCTGCAGATCATCGACCCGATCGAACGCCGCTGACGGCGTGCCGGTCGCTCATAACGAATTGAATGCCTGTCGAGGAAACCATGGCTAACGAAAACGAGATCACCTCCCCGGACGACCAGGCGCTGGCCGATGAGTGGGCTGCAGCACTGGAAGAAACCGGTGCAGCCGGCCAGGCCGACATCGATGCCCTGCTGGGCGGTGACACTGGCGGCAGCGCTGGTGGCTCTGGCCGCTTGCCGATGGAGGAGTTCGCCAGCTCGCCCAAGCCCAACGAAAACGTCAGCCTCGAAGGCCCGAACCTGGATGTGATCCTGGACATCCCGGTGAACATTTCCATGGAAGTGGGCAGCACCGAGATCAATATCCGCAACCTGCTGCAGCTCAACCAGGGTTCGGTAATCGAGCTCGATCGCCTGGCCGGTGAGCCGCTCGACGTGCTGGTCAACGGTACGCTTATCGCCCATGGCGAAGTGGTCGTGGTCAACGAGAAGTTCGGCATCCGCCTGACCGACGTGATCAGCCCCAGCGAACGTATCAAGAAGCTGCGCTGAGTGAAGGGCACGATGCGCGCCAGCGCGGCGTTCGCGGCGCTACTTGCCAGCCAGGCCTGCCTGGCGGCGGCTACACCGGCAGCGACCCCCGCAGCTGCACCGGGCAGCCTGGGCGGGCAGTTGGCGCAGATGGTCTTGGGCCTGCTGCTGGTGGTTGGCCTGATCTTCTTCCTGGCCTGGCTGCTGCGGCGCATGCAGGGGGCCGCCGTGAAGGGGGGGCAGGTGATCGAGATCGTCGGCAGCCTGGCCATCGGCCCGCGTGACCGCCTGCTGTTGGTGCAGGTGGGCAAGGAGCAGATCCTGATCGGCCACACCCCCGGCAGTATCGAGGCCCTGCATGTGCTGGCCGAGCCCGTGCAAGTACCGGCTAGCGCCCGCCAGGCGACACCGGAGTTTGCCCAGCGGCTGATGGAGCTGATGGGCAAAAACCCTAAGGACAACAAGTGATGAACGGCGCGTTGCGTACGTTGTTGACTCTGGCGTTGCTGTTGGCTGCGCCATTGGCCCTGGCCGCCGACCCGCTGTCGATCCCGGCCATTACCCTGTCCAATAACGCGGACGGGCAGCAGGAATATTCGGTCAGCCTGCAAATCCTGTTGATCATGACGGCGCTGAGCTTCATTCCGGCGTTCGTCATCCTGATGACCAGCTTCACCCGCATCATCATCGTGTTCTCGATATTGCGTCAGGCCCTGGGCCTGCAGCAGACGCCGTCGAACCAGATCCTCACCGGCATGGCGCTGTTCCTGACCATGTTCATCATGGCGCCGGTGTTCGACCGGGTGAACCAGAACGCTCTGCAGCCGTACCTGAACGAGCAACTGACCGCCCAGCAGGCCATCGACAAAGCCCAGGGGCCGCTCAAGGACTTCATGCTGGCGCAGACCCGGCAGAGCGACTTGGACCTGTTTATGCGCCTGTCCAAGCGCACCGATATCGCTGGCCCCGACCAGGTCCCGCTGACGATTTTGGTGCCGGCTTTCGTCACTTCCGAGCTGAAGACTGCGTTCCAGATCGGCTTCATGATCTTCATCCCGTTCCTGATCATCGACATGGTGGTGGCTAGCGTGCTCATGGCCATGGGTATGATGATGCTGTCGCCGCTGATCATCTCGCTGCCATTCAAGATCATGCTGTTCGTACTGGTGGATGGTTGGGCGCTGATCATGGGTACCCTCGCCAGCAGTTTCGGCGGTGTCTGACGCCGCCAAGGAGTGCCACCGATGACACCTGAAGTCGCTGTCGACCTGTTCCGTGATGCCCTGTGGCTGACCACCCTGTTGGTAGCCGTGCTGGTGGTGCCGAGCCTGCTGGTGGGCTTGATGGTGGCCATGTTCCAGGCCGCCACGCAGATCAACGAACAGACCCTGAGCTTTCTGCCACGCCTGCTGGTGATGCTGATCACGCTGATCGTCGCCGGGCCTTGGCTGGTGCAAAAGTTCATGGAGTACATCACAGGCCTTTACACCAGCATCCCGCATTTGATCGGTTGAGGCAGCCATGCTGGAACTGACCGATACGCAAATCGGCACCTGGGTTGCCACCTTCATCCTACCGTTGTTCAGGGTGACTGCGGTGCTGATGACCATGCCTATCTTTGGCACACGCATGCTGCCAGCGCGGGTGCGCTTGTACGTGGCGGTGGCCATCACTGTGGTGATCGTGCCGGCGCTGCCGCCGTTGCCCGAGTTCGACCCATTGAGCCTGCGCGGCGTATTGCTGTGTGCCGAACAGGTCATCGTCGGGGCGTTGTTTGGGTTTTCATTGCAGTTGTTGTTCCAGGCTTTTGTGATCGCTGGTCAAATCATCGCGGTGCAGATGGGGATGGCCTTCGCCTCGATGGTCGACCCGGCCAATGGCGTGAACGTCGCGGTGATCAGCCAGTTCATGACCATGCTGGTGAGCGTGTTGTTCCTGCTGATGAACGGTCATCTGGTGGTGTTCGAGGTGTTGAGCGAAAGCTTCACCACCTTGCCGGTGGGCAGCGCGCTGGTGGTAGGCCATTTCTGGGCGATAGCGGGGCGTCTGGGTTGGGTCTTCGGCGCCGGCTTGCTGTTGATCCTGCCGGCGATCGCATCGCTGCTGGTGGTGAACATTGCTTTTGGCGTGATGACCCGCGCCGCGCCGCAGCTGAACATCTTCTCCATTGGTTTCCCGCTGATTCTGGTCATGGGCATGTTCATTTTCTGGGTCGGCTTGGCCGATATACTTGCCCATTACCAGGCATTGGCCAGCGAAGCGTTGCAATGGTTGCGTGAGCTGGCGAGGGCGCGCTGAGCATGGCAGAAAGCGAGAGCGGTCAGGACAAAACAGAAGAGCCCACCGAGAAACGCAAGCGCACGGCGCGTGAGAAGGGCGAAATCGCCCGCTCCAAGGAGCTCAATACGGTTGCGGTCACCCTTGCGGGCGCCGGCGCCCTGCTGGCATTTGGTGGTCACCTGGCCGAGACCTTGCTGGCGGTGATGCGCCTGAACTTCAGCCTGACCCGCGACATGATCGTCGATGAGCGGGCCATGGGGGCTTTCTTGCTCGCGTCGGGCAAGATGGCCATCTGGGCCGTGCAGCCGGTGCTCATTCTGCTGTTCGTGGTCGCTTTCATCGGGCCCATCGCTTTGGGCGGTTTCCTGTTCTCCGGCAGCCTGCTGCAACCAAAATTCAGCCGCATGAACCCGTTGTCGGGTATCAAGCGAATGTTTTCGATGAACGCCCTGACCGAGTTGCTGAAGGCGCTGGCAAAGTTTTTCGTGATCCTGATAGTGGCGGTGGTGGTGCTGGCCCATGATCGCCAGGCGCTGCTGTCGATTGCCAATGAGCCGCTGGAGCAGGCCATCATCCACAGTGTGCAGGTGGTGGGCTGGAGTGCGTTGTGGATGGCCGCTGGGTTGCTGCTGATCGCGGCGGCGGACGTGCCGTTCCAGCTGTACCAGACGCACAAGAAAATGAAGATGACCAAGCAGGAAGTGCGCGACGAGTACAAGGACAGCGAAGGCAAGCCTGAGGTTAAGCAGCGTATTCGCCAGTTGCAGCGTGAGGTGTCGCAGCGGCGCATGATGGCCGCCGTGCCTGAGGCTGATGTGATCATCACCAACCCGACGCATTATGCGGTGGCTTTGCAGTACGACCCTGAGAAAGGCGGGGTGGCGCCATTGCTGCTGGCCAAGGGCACCGACTTCATTGCCTTGAAAATTCGCGAGATAGGCGTGGAGCACAAGGTGCAGATCCTTGAATCGCCAGCGCTGGCGCGGGCGATCTATTACTCCACCGAGCTTGAGCAGGAAATCCCTGCCGGCTTGTACCTGGCGGTGGCGCAGGTGCTGGCCTATGTGTTCCAGATCCGCCAGTACCGGGCGGGCAAGGGCAAGCGGCCGGAGCCGCTGAAAGACGACCTGCCGATCCCGTCGGACTTGCGCCGCGACAGTTGACAGGTGCTCGTCGCACCACATTCAGCGCCTGTGAGGTCGAGCGCCGCCCGCGCGGCGCTTCGCGGCGCAAGGCCGCTCCCACATCTGTTTCGGGCCAATCACTCCTGTGCCAGGCGGGTTGCAGCCTTGGTGCATGGCTGGAAATGGATGAAGAGCAGCTTTGCCCCTCGATATCGAAGTGAACAAACAGGCGGACAGAAGAGAACTCACAGGAGTGATTGGCCCGAAACAGATGTGGGAGCGGCCTTGCGCCGCGAAGCGCCGCGCGGGCGGCGCTCGATCTAACAGGCGGTAAAAACCTCAAGGCGAACACCCCGGCTCACACCAGATCCACAAAGTTGGAAGGCTTCTTGCAAAGCCAGCGCCAGACGCCCCTTGTGCGTCAAAGTTTTGCATGAAGAGGACTCGCGGTGGATCGCACTCAGTTAATCAGCAACGCCCGTAACAACCTGGCCGGGCTCGGCCGGGGCAACCTGGGTGTGCCGCTGTTGCTGCTGGTGATGTTGGCAATGATGATGTTGCCGATACCGCCGTTCCTGCTCGACGTGTTCTTCACCTTCAACATTGCCCTGTCGATCGTGGTGCTGCTGGTCTGCGTGTACGCCCTGCGCCCGCTCGACTTCGCCGCGTTCCCCACCATCCTGCTGGTGGCCACGCTGCTGCGTCTGGCCCTGAACGTGGCCTCCACCCGGGTGGTGATGCTGCATGGCCAGGAAGGCCACGGCGCAGCCGGTAAGGTGATCCAGGCCTTCGGCGAGGTGGTGATCGGTGGTAACTACGTGGTCGGTGCCGTGGTGTTCGCCATCCTCATGATCATCAACTTCGTGGTGGTGACCAAGGGCGCCGGGCGTATCTCGGAAGTGAGCGCGCGTTTCACCCTCGACGCCATGCCTGGCAAGCAAATGGCCATCGACGCCGACCTCAACGCCGGCCTGATCGACCAGGCCCAGGCCAAGCACCGGCGTGCCGAGGTGGCACAGGAGGCCGAGTTCTACGGCTCGATGGACGGTGCCAGCAAATTCGTCCGCGGTGACGCCATTGCCGGCCTGCTGATCCTGTTCATCAACCTGATCGGCGGCATGCTGATCGGCATGCTGCAGCACGGCATGAGCTTCGGCGATGCCGGCAAGGTGTACGCCCTGTTGACCATCGGTGACGGTTTGGTGGCGCAATTGCCATCACTGCTGCTGTCCACCGCCGCCGCGATCATGGTTACCCGTGCCTCGGGTTCCGAGGACATGGGCAAGCTGATCAACCGGCAGATGTTCGATTCGCCCAAGGCGCTGGCGGTGTCCGGTGCGCTGATGATCGTCATGGGCCTGGTGCCGGGCATGCCGCACGTGGCCTTCCTCGGCCTGGGCCTGCTGGCCTGTGGCGGCGCCTACCTGGTGTGGAAGAAGCAGCAGAAGACCAAGGTGCAGGCGCAGCAAGAAGCACAGCGCCAGCAGGACCTGCTGCCCTCGCCACAGCGCGCGATGGAGACCAAGGAGTTGGGCTGGGACGACGTCACGCCGATCGACATGATCGGCCTGGAAGTCGGCTACCGGTTGATCCCGCTGGTCGACCGCAACCAGGGCGGCCAGTTGCTGGCGCGAATCAAGGGGGTGCGCAAGAAGCTCTCGCAGGACCTGGGCTTCCTCATGCCTACCGTGCACATCCGCGACAACCTCGACCTGCAGCCCAGCGCCTACCGCCTGACCCTGATGGGGGTGATCCTGGCCGAGGCCGAGATTTACCCGGACCGGGAGCTGGCAATCAACCCAGGGCAAGTGTTCGGCACCCTTAACGGCATTGCCGCGCGCGACCCGGCGTTTGGCCTGGAGGCCGTGTGGATCGATGTCGGCCAGCGCGCTCAGGCGCAGTCGCTGGGCTACACCGTGGTCGATGCCAGTACCGTGGTGGCCACCCACCTCAACCAAATCTTGCAGAAGCACTGCCATGAACTGATCGGCCACGAAGAGGTTCAGCAATTGCTGCAGGTGTTGGGCAAGGCATCGCCTAAACTTGCCGAAGAGCTGGTGCCGGGTGTCATTTCCTTGTCGGGCCTGCTCAAGGTGCTGCAAGCGCTGTTGTCGGAGCAGGTGCCAGTGCGTGATATTCGCAGTATCGCCGAGGCGATCGCGAACAATGCCGGCAAGAGTCAAGATACCGCCGCGCTGGTAGCGGCAGTGCGCGTCGGATTGTGTCGCGCCATCGTGCAAAGCATTGTCGGTGTTGAGTCGGAGCTGCCAGTGATTACCCTGGAGCCAAGGTTGGAACAGATTTTGCTCAATAGTCTGCAAAGGGCCGGGCAAGGTCAGGAAGACGGTGTTCTTCTGGAGCCGAGCATGGCCGAAAAGCTGCAGCGTTCGTTGATCGAAGCGGCCCAGCGCCAGGAAATGCAGGGCCAACCGGCTATTCTCCTGGTCGCCGGCCCGATCCGCGCCATGCTGTCGCGTTTCGGGCGCCTGGCTGTACCGAATTTGCATGTTCTGGCGTATCAGGAAATACCTGACAACAAGCAAGTCACCATCGTTGCCACCGTGGGCCCTAATGGCTGAGGTAGGGGATAATGCAAGTTAAGCGATTTTTCGCCGCCGATATGCGTCAGGCCATGAAGCTGGTCCGTGATGAGCTGGGCGCCGACGCCGCCATCATCGGCAACCGCCGCATTGCTGGCGGTGTCGAGCTGACGGCGGCGCTGGACTACAAGCTGTCCGCCCTGGCCCCGCGGGTGCCCAATGCCGAGCTGGAAGAAGAGCTGCGCAAGACCCATACGCGCATCGCCACTGCCCAGGCCGAGCTGGACCATCGCCCGGACAGCAGCGACAACAACCGCCAATTGTTCGCCGGGCAGCCGCTGACCGCTGCCGAGCCGCTGATCGAGCCGCACGTCGATGCCCCGCAGGCCGCCGCTGCAGCCCCGGCGCAGGCGCCGGTCGACCCGCGCCTGTTCGATGCCATGCGCACCGAGCTGTCGGGCCTGCGCGAGCTGCTGGAAGTGCAGCTCGGTTCGTTGGCCTGGTCCCAACTGCAGGGCAGCAAGCCGCAGCAGGCCACGCTCTGGCGCCGCCTGCAGCGCATCGGCCTGTCCGGCCCGATCGCGCGCGAGCTACTGGACCTGACCGCCGAAATCGAAGAGCCACGCCAGGCCTGGCGCATGCTGCTGGCGCACCTGGCGCGGATGATCGAAATCCCCGAGGTCGAGCCGATCGAAGAGGGCGGTGTGATTGCCATGGTCGGCCCGGCCGGCATGGGCAAAACCACCACCCTGGCCAAGCTGGCCGCCCGCTATGTGCTCAAGTACGGCGCGCAGAACCTGGCGCTGGTGAGCATGGACAGCTTCCGCATCGGTGCCCAGGAGCAGCTCAAGACCTTGGGCCGCATCCTCAATGTGCCGGTGACTTATGTCGACCCGGGGCAGTCGCTGGCGGCGGCGCTGGAGCCGCTGCTGCGCAAGCGCGTGGTGCTGATCGATACCGCCGGTCTGCAGGCCAGTGACCCGGCCCTGCGCATGCAACTGGAAACCCTGGCCGGGCGTGGCATTGCCGCGAAGAACTACCTGGTACTGGCCACCACCAGCCAGAAGCAGGTGCTGACCGCCGCCTACCACAGCTACAAGCGCTGTGGCCTGGCCGGTTGCATCCTGACCAAACTCGATGAAACGGCAAGCCTTGGCGATGTGCTGAGCCTTGCCATCAGTCATGAACTGCCAGTGGCCTATCTGACCGATGGGCCGCGCATTCCGGACGACCTGCACCTGCCGCGGGGGCACCAGCTGATTACCCGTGCGGTCAATGTGCAGCAGCAGGACGAGCCCAGCGAAGAGGCCATGGCCGACATGTTCGCTGATCTCTATCACAACCCAAGGCGAGCGGGTTGATGATGAAGTGTGTGCAAGGTAGCTATGCCAAAGGGTACGCAGAATTGCCCTACGTGTGGCCTGAGTCCCAGCGAGACAAGGTAAAGAACAGACATGGGTAGCATGCATCCCGTACAGGTTATCGCCGTGACCGGTGGCAAAGGTGGCGTCGGCAAAACTAACGTTTCAGTGAACCTGTCCCTGGCGTTGGCTGAGCTTGGCCGCAGAGTCATGCTGCTCGACGCCGACCTGGGCTTGGCCAACGTCGACGTGTTGCTGGGCCTTACCCCCAAACGCACCCTGGCCGATGTCATCGAAGGGCGCTGCGAACTGCGCGACGTGATGCTGCAGGGCCCTGGTGGTGTGCGCATCGTGCCGGCGGCCTCGGGCACCCAGAGCATGGTGCACCTGGCCCCGGCCCAGCATGCCGGCCTGATCCAGGCATTCAGCGAAGTCGGTGACAACCTCGACGTGCTGGTGATCGACACCGCTGCCGGTATTGGTGACTCGGTAGTCAGCTTCGTCCGTGCTGCCCAGGAAGTGCTGCTGGTGGTGTGCGACGAACCCACCTCGATCACCGACGCCTACGCCCTGATCAAGCTGCTCAACCGCGACTACGGCATGAACCGCTTCCGGGTACTGGCCAACATGGCGCAAAGCCCGCAGGAAGGGCGCAACCTGTTCGCCAAGCTGACCAAGGTCACCGACCGCTTCCTCGACGTTGCCCTGCAGTACGTGGGCGCAGTGCCTTATGACGAATGTGTGCGCAAGGCCGTGCAGAAGCAGCGCGCGGTCTACGAAGCCTTCCCCCGCTCCAAGTGTGCGCTGGCCTTCAAGGCGATTGCCCAGAAGGTCGACAGCTGGCCGCTGCCGGCCAACCCGCGTGGCCACCTGGAGTTCTTTGTCGAGCGCCTGGTGCAGCCCACCAGCGCGGGTCCCGTGCTATGAGTGCGAGCGGTTTCAAGATGTACAGCCGGGCATCGAAAGACGCCCAGTACGAGCTGATCGAACGCTACGCCCCGCTGGTCAAGCGCATCGCCTACCACCTGCTGGCGCGTCTGCCGGCCAACGTGCAGGTCGAAGACCTGATCCAGGCCGGCATGATTGGCCTGCTGGAAGTGGCCAACAAATACGACGCCAGCAAGGGCGCCAGTTTCGAAACCTATGCCGGCATCCGCATTCGCGGGGCCATGCTCGACGAAGTGCGCAAGGGCGATTGGGCACCCCGTTCGGTGCACCGTAATACCCGCATGGTCAGCGATGCGATGCGTGCCGTTGAAGCCAGAACCGGTCGCGACGCTAAAGATCATGAAGTTGCTGCCGAACTCCAATTGAGTCTCGATGATTACTACGGGATCTTGAACGATACCCTGGGCAGCCGCCTGTTCAGTTTCGACGACCTGCTGCAGGACGGCGAGCACGAAGGGCTGCATGAGGATGGTGCCAGTGGCCAGGTCGAGCCTGCACGAGGCCTGGAGGACGAGCGCTTCCAGGTTGCCCTGACCGAGGCCATCGCCAACCTGCCGGAGCGTGAACGCCTGGTACTGGCGCTGTACTACGACGAAGAGCTGAACCTTAAGGAAATCGGCGAGGTGCTTGGGGTCAGTGAGTCGCGGGTCAGCCAGCTGCACAGCCAGTGCGCCGCGCGCCTGCGCAGCCGCCTGGGAGAATGGCGGGCGCGTTGAGCCCGCTATCGTTGCAGTCGTTTTCCACGTGCGTTTTCCATGTTGCACCGAATTGATTGAATGCGCGCTCGGGGCCGAGCGCGTTTGAGACTGCTTGGAGGTCTACTTGAACAAAGATATGAAAATCCTCATCGTTGACGACTTTTCGACGATGCGGCGGATCATCAAGAACCTGTTGCGTGACCTTGGCTTCACCAACACGGACGAAGCCGACGACGGCACCACGGCGTTGCCGATGCTGGAAAACGGCCACTACGACTTCCTGGTGACCGACTGGAACATGCCTGGCATGTCCGGCATCGACCTGCTGCGTAAAGTGCGTGCCAGCGACAAGCTGAAAACCATGCCGGTCCTGATGGTGACTGCCGAAGCCAAGCGTGACCAGATCATTGAAGCGGCCCAGGCCGGCGTCAATGGTTACGTGGTCAAGCCGTTCACCGCCCAGGTGCTCAAAGAAAAGATCGAGAAGATCTTCGAACGCGTCAACGGCTGAGTCACGTCAGGGGGCGCGCCATGGAATCATCACAAACCTCTTTGGGCGAGTTCGAATCGACCCTGAAGAAGCATGCCCAGGAGCTGGTCGAGAGCCTGGAGCGGGGCCGTTTTGGCGAGGCGGTACAGCTGATTCACGAGCTGAACCAAACCCGCGACCGCGGTCTGTACCAGGAAGTGGGCAAACTGACGCGCGAGCTGCACAGTGCCATCGTCAGCTTCCAGATCGACCCGACCATGCCCCAGGCTGAAGAGGTGTCGCAGATAACCGACGCCACCGAGCGCTTGTCCTACGTGGTCAAGCTCACCGAGGGCGCGGCTAACCGCACCATGGACCTGGTCGAAGAAAGCACCCCGGTGCTCAACGACCTGGCCAGCGAGGCCAAGGCCTTGAGTACTGATTGGCAGCGCTTCATGCGCCGCGAAGTGGCTGCGCCGGAATTCCGTGACCTGGTCAAACGCGTCGACAGTTTCCTGACGCACAGTGCCGCAGGCAACCGCAAGGTCGCCGGCCACCTCAACGACATTCTGTTGGCCCAGGACTACCAAGACCTGACCGGCCAGGTGATCAAGCGCGTCACCACGTTGGTGACCGAGGTGGAGAGCAACCTGCTGAAATTGGTGCTGATGGCCAGCCAGGTGGACCGCTTTGCCGGCATCCAGCATGACCACGATCAATTGCGCGCAGAAAAAGATCTAGAAAAACATCCGACTCGGGGTGAAGGTCCGCAGATTCATGCCGATAAGCGTGAAGACGTCGTGTCCGGTCAGGACGATGTCGATGATTTGCTGTCCAGCCTGGGTTTTTAAGGAGCACGTTTGATGAGCTTCGGCGCCGATGAAGAAATCCTCCAGGATTTCCTGGTAGAAGCCGGCGAAATTCTTGAGCAACTGTCCGAGCAACTGGTCGAGCTGGAAAGCCGGCCCGACGATGCCGACCTGCTCAATGCGATCTTTCGCGGTTTCCACACTGTAAAAGGGGGCGCCGGCTTCCTTCAGCTGAACGAGCTGGTGGAGTGCTGCCACATCGCCGAGAACGTGTTTGACGTCCTGCGCAAAGGTGAGCGCCGGGTCGATGCGGAACTGATGGATGTGGTGCTCGAGGCATTGGATACGGTCAACAGCATGTTTGGCCAGGTGCGCGAGCGTGGTGACGTGACCCCGGCTACCCCCGAGCTGCTGGCGGCATTGTCACGCCTGGCCGAACCCGGTGCTGCCGAAGCCCCGGCAGCGCCAGAGCCTGCGGCGCCGGCGCCGGTGGCCGAGGCACAGGACATTACCGACAGCGAGTTCGAGCAGCTGCTCGATTCGCTCGATGCGGTCAAGGCGCAAGCCGAAGCCGATGAGCAACTGCAGGGCGAGACCCTCAGCGGCGAAGGCGATGACATCACCGACGCCGAGTTCGAGTCGTTGCTCGACCAGTTGCACGGCAAAGGCCAGTTCAGCGCCGAGGTCGCCGTGCCAGCGGCCACCAGCACGGTGGAAGCGGCCAGCGACGAAATCACCGACGATGAATTCGAGTCGCTGTTGGACCAACTGCACGGCAAGGGCACTTTCCAGGCCGATGCTTTGCCTGCCGTCAAGGCGCCGGCACCTGCCGTGGCCGAGGCCAGTGCAACTGCCGCAGCCAGCGATGAAATCAGCGAGCACGAGTTCGAGGCGTTGCTCGACCAGTTGCACGGTAAGGGCAAGTTCGGCGGCGACGTTGCCGCCGTCGAAGCCCCAACTGCGGCCAAGGTGCAGGCACCTGCTGCGGGCAAAGCCGACCGCCAGCCGGTTGCACAGCCAGCGGCCCCGGCCCCGGCCCCGGCGCCAGCCACCAAGCCGGCCCCAGCAGCGCGCGCGCCAGCACCGGCCGCCGACAAGCATGCAGTCAGCGAAGCGGAAACCACCGTGCGGGTCGACACCGCGCGCCTGGACGAGATCATGAATATGGTCGGCGAACTGGTGCTGGTGCGTAACCGCCTGGTGCGCCTGGGCCTGAACAGCGGCGACGAGGCCATGTCCAAGGCCGTGTCCAACCTCGACGTGGTCACAGCCGACCTGCAGACCGCGGTGATGAAAACCCGCATGCAGCCGATCAAGAAAGTTTTCGGCCGCTTCCCGCGCCTGGTCCGCGACCTGGCCCGGCAGCTGAAGAAAGAGATCAACCTGGAGCTGGTCGGTGAAGAGACCGACCTCGACAAGAACCTGGTCGAGGCCCTGGCCGACCCGTTGGTGCACTTGGTGCGCAACGCGGTTGACCATGGTGTCGAGATGCCCGACGAGCGCGAGGCCGCTGGCAAGGCGCGCACTGGCCGGGTGGTGCTGTCGGCCGAACAGGAAGGCGACCACATCCTGCTGTCGATTTCTGACGACGGCAAGGGCATGGACCCGAACATCCTGCGCGCCAAGGCCGTGGAAAAGGGCCTGATGGACAAGGACGCCGCCGAGCGCCTGAGTGAGTCGGACTGCTACAACCTGATCTTTGCGCCGGGCTTCTCGACCAAGACCGAGATTTCTGACGTGTCTGGCCGTGGCGTGGGCATGGACGTGGTGAAGACCAAGATTTCCCAGCTCAATGGCTCGATCAATATCTACTCGGCCAAGGGCCAGGGCTCGAAGATCGTCATCAAAGTGCCGCTGACCCTGGCGATCATGCCTACCTTGATGGTGATGCTGGCTAATCAGGCGTTCGCCTTCCCGCTGGTCAACGTCAACGAGATCTTCCACCTCGACCTGTCGCGCACCAACGTGGTCGACGGCCAGGAAGTGGTGATCGTGCGCGACAAGGCGCTGCCACTGTTCTACCTCAAGCGCTGGCTGGTACAGGGCCAGGTGCACGAAGAGCAGCATGAGGGCCACGTGGTGATCCTCTCGGTCGGCACCCAACGCATCGGTTTTGTCGTCGATCAACTGGTGGGTCAGGAAGAAGTGGTCATCAAGCCGCTGGGCAAGATGTTGCAGGGCACCCCGGGCATGTCCGGGGCCACCATCACCGGTGACGGTCGCATCGCGTTGATTCTCGACGTCCCGAGCATGCTCAAGCGTTACGCCGCGCGGCGTATTTGATTTCGGTGGCGCACCCTGGCGGGTTGCGCCGCCTAATGGAGTGTTTATGGCAGTCAAGGTCCTGGTGGTGGATGATTCCGGTTTCTTCCGCCGCCGCGTCTCGGAAATCCTCTCGGCGGATCCGACGATCCAGGTAGTGGGTACCGCGACCAACGGCAAGGAAGCAATCGACCAGGCGCTGGCGCTCAAGCCCGATGTCATCACCATGGACTACGAAATGCCCATGATGGACGGCATCACCGCGGTGCGGCACATCATGCAGCGCTGCCCGACGCCGGTGTTGATGTTCTCGTCGCTGACCCATGAAGGCGCCCGTGTCACCCTCGATGCACTGGATGCCGGTGCGGTGGATTACCTGCCGAAAAACTTCGAGGACATTTCGCGCAACCCCGACAAGGTCAAGCAGCTGTTGTGCGAGAAGGTGCATACCATTTCCCGCAGCAACCGCCGTTTCGGCAGCTACGCCAGCCACGCGCCGGTTGCCGCGCCTGCGCCGGCCAGCGGCCACGCCACGGCCAGCAGCCTCAGCAGCCCGGCGCCGGTGCGCCCGCCCGTGCCTGCCCGTGCGCCGGCCCCGGCAGCGGCGCCAGCGCACTCGCCGGCACCCAAGCGCAAGCCTTATAAACTGGTAGCCATCGGCACCTCCACAGGTGGCCCAGTTGCTCTGCAGCGGGTGCTGACCCAGTTGCCAGCCAACTTCCCGGCACCGATCGTGTTGATTCAACACATGCCGGCGGCGTTCACCAAAGCCTTTGCCGAGCGCCTGGACAAGCTGTGCCGCATCAGCGTCAAGGAGGCCGAGGACGGCGACCTGCTGCGCCCAGGCCTAGCCCTGCTGGCACCCGGCGGCAAGCAAATGATGATCGACGGCCGTGGCACGGTGAAGATCTTGCCCGGTGACGAGCGCCTGAACTACAAGCCGTGCGTGGACATTACCTTCGGCTCGGCGGCCAAGTCGTATGGCGACAAGGTGCTGTCGGTGGTGCTCACCGGCATGGGTGCCGATGGCCGCGAAGGCGCGCGCCTGCTCAAGCAGGGCGGCAGCACAGTGTGGGCCCAGGATGAAGCCAGCTGCGTGATCTATGGCATGCCCATGGCCATCGTCAAGGCCAACCTGGCCGACGCGGTGTACAGCCTGGATGAAATCGGCAAGCACCTGGTGGAGGCGTGCGTCTGATGGACGTGCTCAGCCTGATTGGCCTGATCCTTGCCTTTGTTGCCATTGTCGGTGGCAACTTCCTTGAAGGCGGCCATGTCGGCGCCCTGGTCAATGGCCCGGCGGCGCTGATTGTGTTGGGTGGCACCTTGGCGGCGGCATTGCTGCAGTCGCCACTGTCGTCTTTCAAGCGCGCCTTGCAGATTCTGCGCTGGATCCTGTTCCCGCCACGGGTCGACCTGGCTGGCGGGATCGACCGTGTCGTCAACTGGAGCCTGACCGCGCGCAAGGAAGGCCTGCTGGGCCTGGAGGGGGTGGCGGATGCCGAGCCTGACCCGTATGCGCGCAAGGGCCTGCAACTGCTGGTGGACGGCGCCGAGCCGGAAGCTATCCGCAGCATCCTTGAAGTTGACTTTCTGACCCAGGAAAGCCGTGATATCCAGGCCGCCAAAGTGTTCGAGAGCATGGGCGGCTACGCGCCGACCATCGGCATCATCGGTGCGGTGATGGGCCTGATTCACGTGATGGGCAACCTGGCCGACCCGTCGCAGCTGGGCAACGGCATTGCTGTGGCCTTCGTTGCCACCATTTACGGCGTGGCCAGCGCCAACCTGGTGCTGCTGCCGGTTGCCAGCAAACTCAAGGCCATTGTCATGCGCCAGTCGCGCTACCGCGAGATGCTGCTCGAAGGCCTGCTGTCGATTGCCGAGGGCGAAAACCCGCGCTCGATCGAGATGAAGCTGCAAGGCTTCATGGAGTAACCCATGCGCCGTCGACGTCATACCGAGGAACCGGAAAACCACGAACGCTGGCTGGTGTCGTATGCTGACTTCATCACCTTGCTGTTTGCGTTTTTTGTGGTGATGTACTCGATTTCCTCGATCAACGAGGGCAAGTACAAGGTCATTTCCCAGGCGTTGTTGGGGGTGTTCAACGACCCAGAACGCAGCATGAAGCCGATTCCCATTGGTGAACAGCAGCCGCTGAGTGTGCGCCCCGCCGAACCGCTGGTGAAGGACAGCGAGCAGACCGAAGCCGGCCTTGCGGCCACCCATGTCGACCCGCTGAAAACCATCAGCGATGACGTGCGCGATGCCTTTGGCGACCTGATCAATAGCAACCAGATGACCGTGCGCGGCAATGAGTTGTGGATCGAGATCGAGCTCAATTCTTCGCTGCTGTTTGGCAGCGGCGATGCCATGCCCAGCGACAAGGCGTTTGCCATCATCGAGAAGGTGGCCAACATCCTCAAGCCGTTCGCCAACCCGGTGCATGTCGAAGGCTTTACCGACAACCTGCCAATTCGCACCGCGCAGTACCCGACCAACTGGGAGCTGTCGTCGGCGCGGGCGGCAAGCATCGTGCGCCTGCTGGCCATGGAAGGGGTGAACCCGGCGCGCATGGCTTCGGTGGGCTATGGCGAGTACCAGCCGGTGGCCGGCAACGACACGGCTGACGGGCGTGCGCGCAACCGCCGTGTGGTGCTGGTGATTTCGCGCAACCTCGAAGTGCGCCGCAGCCTGACCGGCTCGGGCAGCGCCCATGCCACGCCGGATGCGGCACTGCGCCGGGCTGGCACACAAAGTGCACCGGCAACGCCAGCAACGGTGGTGGGGCAGTAACTCGTCAATTCTCTGTCACCGTTATCGAGTTGATGAGATTGTCGGCGATCCCTGTGGGAGCGGGTTTACCCGCGAAGAAGGCGACACGGTGCATGGCACCGGCTGCGCCGGTGTTCGCGGGTAAACCCGCTTCCACACTGATCGCGCGAGCTTTTAAATTTTTGAGCAAGACAGTTGCCCCCTACAGTGTCCCTGCCAAATCAATAGATAGAGTTTGCTTGATGAGAGTCTGGGCAGTAGCCAATCAAAAAGGTGGCGTCGGCAAGACCACCACTACCATCGCCCTGGCCGGCCTGCTGGCCGAGGCCGGCAAGCGTGTGGTCGTCGTCGACCTCGACCCGCACGGCTCGATGACCAGCTATTTCGGGCACAACCCCGATGCCCTGGAGCACAGCTGCTACGACCTGTTCCTGCACAAGGGTACAGTGCCCGATGGGCTGCCTGGGCAATTGCTGCTGCCCACCAGTGACGAGCGCATTTCGCTGCTGCCGTCGAGTACCGCACTGGCAGTGCTGGAGCGCCAGTCGCCGGGGCAGAATGGCCTGGGCCTGGTGATCGCCAAGAGTCTGGCGCAGCTGTGGCAGGACTTCGACTATGCGCTGATCGACAGCCCACCCTTGCTGGGTGTGCTGATGGTCAATGCTCTGGCAGCCAGCCAGCAGTTGGTGATCCCGGTGCAAACCGAATTTTTGGCGGTGAAGGGGCTGGAGCGCATGGTCGGGACCCTGGCCATGGTCAACCGCTCGCGCAAGCAGGCGCTGCCCTACCAGATCGTGCCGACTTTGTTCGACCGCCGTACCCAAGCCTCGCTGGGCACCCTCAAGCTGCTGCGTGATACCTACGGCCAGCAGGTGTGGCAGGGCTACATTCCGGTTGATACCCGCTTGCGCGATGCCAGCCGCAAGGGTGTCACGCCCTCGCAGTTCGACAGCAAGAGCCGGGGGTTGATCGCCTACCGGGCGCTGCTCAAGCACCTGTTGACCTACAAGACCGCAGCGCAGGTGGCCTGATGACCCAGACCCGGCAAACCAGTACCCGGCCACAAATGGCCCTGCAATCTTACCTCGACGGCCTGCTGCAGGAAGCCACCGAGGCCGAAGAGCTGGTCGAGCCCCCGGCCACGGCGGACGCGTTCGCCGAAGCGGTGCGCGAGGAGCAGACGCGTGATGCCCTGGGGCCGGCCGAGGCCGCTGCCAAGGCTCGACCCTTCGCCGAACCGAAGTTAGCGGTATTGCCCAGCGTATTGCCGGTGCAAGCGCCAGTGGTGGCGGTGGTCGAGCAGAAGCAGGTGGCCGAGGCCACCCTTGCGGTAAAGGTCGTAGAACAAACCGTGGAACCGGCGGTGCCGCTGGTGGATGTGCACCTGCCTGCGCCCAACCTGCCGGAGCCACCGACAACCGTCGATGGCCGCCCGGCCTGGGCGGCCGAGCCGTTCGAATGCCTGCTGTTCGACGTCGCCGGCTTGACCCTGGCGGTGCCGCTGGTGTGCCTGGGCTCGATCTACACCCTGGCCGGCCAGGAACTGACGCCGCTGTTCGGCCAGCCCGACTGGTTCCTCGGCATCCTCACGTGCCAGGCCGGTAACCTGAAGGTGCTGGACACGGCGCGTTGGGTGATGCCCGACCGCTACCGCGAAGATTTTCGCCAAGGCCTGCAATACGTGATTTCCGTGCAGGGCTATGAATGGGGGCTGGCCGTGCATCAGGTCAGCCGCTCGCTGCGCCTGGAGCCGTCCGAGATCAAGTGGCGCAGCCAGCGTGGCCAGCGCCCGTGGCTGGCCGGCACGGTGATCGAACACATGTGTGCACTGCTCGACGTCGCCGCACTGGCCGAGCTGATCGCCAGCGGCGCGGTCAAGCAGATGCATGCCAAACAGAAATGACACCGAACACACCGCCAATGGCGGATTTTGAGGGTAGGGGAATGAAAAAGTCGTCCGCACAAGGTTCTGAAGATCCGATCCTGCAGTGGGTTACCTTCCGTTTGGACAACGAGTCCTACGGCATCAACGTGATGCAGGTGCAGGAAGTGTTGCGCTACACCGAGATCGCCCCGGTGCCGGGTGCGCCAAGCTACGTGCTGGGCATCATCAACCTGCGCGGCAACGTGGTGACCGTGATCGACACCCGCCAGCGCTTTGGCCTGATGCCGACCGAAGTCACCGACAATACCCGTATCGTCATCATCGAGGCTGACAAGCAAGTGGTCGGCATCCTGGTCGACAGCGTGGCCGAGGTGGTGTACCTGCGCCAATCCGAGATCGAGACCGCACCGAACGTGGGTAACGAAGAGTCGGCCAAGTTCATCCAGGGCGTGTGCAACAAAAACGGTGAACTGCTGATCCTGGTCGAGCTGGACAAGATGATGACCGAGGAAGAGTGGTCCGAGCTGGAGAATATCTGAGTTGATCCTAGAGGTTGCTGTCATCTTCCTGGCGTTGGTCTGGGCGCTGAGCCTGTGGTTTTTTCTTAACTACAGCAAGCGCCAGCGCGAGTTGGCCGCGCAGCAGGCCGAGGGCGATGCCCTGCGTGACCAGCGCATCAAGGACCTGGCCAAGCGCCTGGACGATTACCAGAACGGTAACGTGCGCATGGGCGAAGCGCTGCACGAGTTGAGCGTGGCGGTTGCGCCGCTGCCAGACAAAATCCAGCAGCTGGAGCAGCGCGACCCCAGCAATGTGACTTTCAGCCAGGCGGCCAAGCTGGTAGGCATGGGCGCCAGCGTGGCCGAGCTGACCGAAAGCTGCGGCCTGACCCAGGCCGAGGCGGAGCTGATGAGCAAACTGCATCGCGGCGAAAGCGCGTAGCCTGGCTTGTACCAACAGCTACGTTCTGCTCCAGGAATGATTCGCGCCGACCTTAGCGAACCGGTTGAGGGGTAACAGCGTATCCATCGCCTGCTGTGCCCCTGGCAGGTCGACGAATTGGTAGGCATTGATCCGCGGCATGATGCACAGGTTGGTAATTTGCCTGAGCGTGCGCAGCGCGGGCAGGTGGCGGTCCACCACATCCGTGAGCAGGGCCGGGCCGGTCAGGCGGCTGAGGCGGTTGGCGTAGCGGTAGAAATTGGCCGGGTCCTGGCTCAGGCTGGGTTTGCTGTCATAGAAGTCCAGGTTGTTCTGGTAGCGCGCATGCATCTCTTCGGAAATCGCTTCCAGCAGTGGGTTGCCGGGCTGGCTGCCGATGAGGCTGGAGTTGTACAGGCAGTTCATGCCCAGCTTTTCATTGGACATTGGCGGCGCCAGTAGCAAACCATCGGAAGCTGCCAGCAGGTCGACCTGGTTGATCGCCTGCGCAGACTCAGCGGGCGCCAGCAGCGCATCATCCACATCCATGTACAACCCCCCTTCATGGTGCAGCATCGGGTAACGCAGCACGTCGGACGCCGATGCATAGTTGCTGGCGATGCCGCCATTGCCGTCCAGCGCCGCGTTGTACTGGGCGTAGAACTTGCTTTGGCGAAAGGCCCTGAAGAAAGCTTGTTCTTCCAGCGGTAGCACTTGCAGCCCAGGCGCCTGTGCTTCCAGCAAGCGCAGGTTTTCGGCGTAGGCCTCCGGCGCAGCACTGGAGAGGAACAAACGCAGGTCGTACTCGGTGCCCTGTAAGCGCGTGGCGTTGCTGGCCAGGTTGGCCACCAGGTACGGGGCGATGACCTTATCGCCCACCCACAGGCAAGAAATCTGCTTGGGTATCGGCGTGCTGCCTACCGGCAAAGAAGGGATTTCCACCGGCAGTGGCAGGTCGACGCCCAGCGCCCGCAAGCTGCGCATGCGCATGGCGTTGGTCACAGTGCGGCCGGCGGGGGCAGGCTGCAGGTCCATGTGACCTTCCTGGGCGATGTAACCTGCCGGGTCGACCTCGTTGAGGTCTTGTTCGCGGATGAACACGTCCCGTTCCATGTCGTACACCACGCGATCGTTGTAGGTGTCTATCCGTGCATCGAGGGTGTCGACCGCGCCGTCGTAGAGCGGCACCCTGATGACTGAATCGGCAATGGCGGGGTCACCGTCGGGCAGTGACGGGATGGGGTCGCGGGTATGGAAATAGGCAGCGCCCTCGGGCTCGGGCCAGCGCGGCGGCGAAACCGGGCTCAACGGGTAGCCAATCTGCTCGTTGAGGCGGCTGGGTGGCACGAAGCCGTCGCCCTTGAACTCGAACAGCGCCTTGGCCCGGTTGGCGGCGCCCAAGGCCAAGGGCAACGCATTGAAAACGCCCCAGGTGATGTTGCCGACACCTTCCTGCTGCTCTTGCAGCGTCTGGCCATTGATGGCTTGGTCCAGACCAAACCCCAACTGGGCGATGCCGCCAACCGCCAGCAGCGGCGCCAGGCCCGGTACCACCAGGCACAAAGGCGCCAGCAGGTTCAGCGTGGTTACCAGGTAACCCCGCCACTTGGCCTTGGTGACATCGCTGTCGCGGGTAATGAGGTAGTCGGCATCGTCGTAACTGCGTTGGCGCTGGCGCTCGGCCATGGCCTGGAACAGGTCGCCGGTGATCCTGGGGTTGTACTTACCAGGGTGGTAGTTGACGTAAAGGCGGGGAGGCCACACGCCGTCGTCATTGAAGTAGCCGTGTTCAGGCGGTAGGCGGTGGGTATTGGGGTAGGCGCCAAGGCCCTCCAGCGCGGTGTCCAGCCCACTGAAGTCGAGGCCCTGGCGGCGGTCGGCCAGCCGGAAGTGCTGCTTGAGCGCTTGGCGCTTGGCCGGGTCTTTGCACTGCTCGCCGAGCCAGTCCTTCATCAGCCCTTCGCTGGCGAACTCCAGCAGCGGCGACCGGTTACCGGGCAGGTAAAGCACCGTGAGGTCGCTGGCCGGCGCTTTGAGGTAGAGCAGGTCGGTGGCCGCGTAGCCGTAGATGTTCAGGGTGCTCATGCGAAAGGCACCGGCGGGTGGCTGCAACCCCGCCGCTTGCCAGATCAGCGTTTGCGCTGCCTCG
This sequence comes from Pseudomonas sp. Leaf58, assembly GCF_003627215.1. Classification (NCBI taxonomy): domain Bacteria; kingdom Pseudomonadati; phylum Pseudomonadota; class Gammaproteobacteria; order Pseudomonadales; family Pseudomonadaceae; genus Pseudomonas; species Pseudomonas sp. Leaf58. The sequence continues at coordinate 3,756,630 of NZ_CP032677.1, read as the reverse complement.
CTCAGGCTGCCCTCACTGACCTGCTGGTTGCAGGCGGCGATGAAGTTCAGCTTGCAGGCCAGGCGGTGGCCTGGCAGATGCTCACGCCAGTAGCTGTCCAACTGCTGCTTGAAGGGGGTGTGGAAGTCCAGCGCTTCGATGAAGGCCTGAAACGCCTCGGCGGCTACCGGTAGATGCGTTGTCGCGTCATAGCGCTGCGGCTCAGTGCGGCGGAACAGGCCATTGAAAATGCCGAATGGCTCGCCGTAATGGTTGAACGCCGGGGCTGGCAGGGCTTCGACCAGCCGTATTGCGCCGTCGGGCAGCGAACCGGCCCAAGGGGCGCGGAACAGTGCACCGAACAGGTCGTTGGCGGATTCGCCTTGCCAGTTGCCCAGTACCGCCTGGGTCAGGCTCATGGATTGACTGACAGCCGCCAGGTAATTGCCGGGGGTTTCGGCATGGTAATGCAGGGTCACGACGTCGATCTGGTCGGGGTCGGCTTCGTGGCCCTGCTGCTTGAGCCATTCGCGGATCGCCTGGCTGGCTGCGCGATCCGGGCGGGGAATGTGGCTCAGCTGGTCGACGACATACTGCACGCCAGCAGCATTGATGCGGCTTGTGGACATGATCAACACCTTGCTCATTAAAGGGATGGCAAGGCTGAACGGGCAGCGCTGGAAGGGGTGGTAGATAGTTACCTGTTGGCGCCAGGGGGAGCGGGGCTAACGTCGCGTGGCGCGGCAGGCTCGTCACTGAAACCCACCGGAACCTTGCCGCGCAGGTGCCAGGCAAAGGCAATGATTTCGGCAATGGTCAGGTACAGCGCCTCAGGGACCTGCTCGCCCAGTTCCAGGCGCGCCAGCAGGCGCACCAGCTCGGCGTTTTCGTAAATCGGCACCTCGTGTTCGCGAGCCAGGGCCAGGATGGCCTCGGCCAGCGCATCGTCGCCTTTGGCGCTGAGCGTAGGGGCCTGCTGGCCGTCGTAGGTCAGGGCAATGGCCTGGCGCGTGTCGTTCTGGCTCATGCGTTTTCATCCACCCAGCGTTGCTCTACCCGTGTGCGCGGGCCTTGTGGTGGCGTGCCGGGGTGGCATTCCAGGTCGCCGACATCCAGGCCGCGCGCCAGCAGGCGTTCGCGCAGGGCGCTGAGTTGGGTGTCGATCAGCCGCGCGGTTTGTTCGCGTTCGGCCCACAGCTGGCCGCTCAAGCGGCCTTGGTTCAGTTGCGCCTGCACCTGCAGAGGGCCAAGGGGCGGCAGGTCGAAGGCCAGTTCGATGCGCCACAGGGCTTGCAGCGGGTCCGACGGTTCCTGCTGGCGGTCGGCCTGCTGTTGTGGCGTTTCCTCGCGCTGTAGTTTGACCTGCAGCGGGATGAACTCCTGGCCGTGGCGGATCGGCACTTCGGTTTGCCAGGTGGTCTGCAGGTTGCCGTTTTCCAGGTTGCCGGTTTGTTGCAGGCTGCTCATGGCGTGGCTTTGCAGGCGCGAAATGGCCGCTGCGGCCAGGCGCAGCAGTTGTTGCAGGTCGCCTTCTTCCTCCATGGCTTTGAGCAGGCGCGACGGCAGTGGGAACGCACCCGGCTGTAGCTTGGGGGTGACCCGTTCAAGCATGCCCAGCGCACTGCGCGCCAGCATTGGCATGGTCGCGGCCAGGCTGGCGGCGGCCAGGTTAGGCGCGCCAGGCATGCTTGCTGGGGCCTGGGCCATCAACCGCAGCAGGTTGGCCTTGAGGTCGGTGGCGACAGTGGCGGGGAAGCCGCCCAGCAGTTTTGCTTCAAGAAAGGTGCCGCTGTTGTTCAGGGCCTGGGCGAGCGCCTTGGTATCGCCCAGTTGTTTAGCGTCCGGCAGGCTTGCCAGCAGGCGTTCAGCGCTGCTGCGCAGCTCGCCGTCGGCACCTGGGTCACGGCTGAGCTGTTGCAGGGCATTGAGTAGGCCGCTTAGCGAGGCCTGGCGGTTTTGCTGGGCAAGCAGCTGCTGGGCAATGCTGAGCTGGTCCTGGCGGCTACTGAGCGGCACGAAGCGCAGCGACTGGTCGCCCTGCACCTGTGCGCTGAGCAGGCTGCCGACGGCCAGCGGGCGCGGGCTGTCCACGGTCAGGGTAGCGCCGGCCTGGGCACTGTTGAGCAAGCTGACCAGCGCTCGATAGATGGCGGGCTGGCCGGGCGCCTGAGCCAGTGCCTGGTTGGTCAGGACCTTGCCCTGCAGCAGGGTGCCGACCGGCACCTTGTTGGTATCCAAGCGGGTGAGGGTGGTGATTTGGCTGGAACTGGCCTGCTGCAGCATGATCGCCAGGCGATTGCTTTCAGTCTGGCTGACCGTGACCTGGCTGCCCTGGGGCAGAGGCTGGCTGGCGCTGGCCTGCAGTTGGGTCTGGGCGCCGTTGGCCTGCATCAGGCGCAGCACTAGCTGGAAGTCCTGGCCCACCTGGCGCAACGAAATGACCTCGGCCTGCGCGGTCTCGCCGGGGGCCATCAAACCGGGCTGCGGCTGCGCCAGGCGCAGCAGTTCGCCGGTCATGCCGGCCTTGATGGCCTGGGGGCTGATCGCGGTTTGTGCGCCGAGACTATTGATTTCAGTCATGATTGTATACAACCTGTCGAGCCCGCCCTCTTGGCAGCACGGCGGCGCGTGTAATAATGCCGACCGCCCGTGGTTGCCAGTATAACGGCAGCGAGGGGGGCGACTTGAGACACAGGGCTTCAGGCCGGTGTCGCCTGGTTCGCGGGCAAGCCCGCTCCTACAACTATTTGTGCTGCCCTCGAGGCCTGCACTGCACTTGTAGGAGCGGGCTTGCCCGCGAACCAGGCGACACCGCCCCGAAGCCCTACAAAGATAAGGCGAAACCGTGACCCTTCACCTCCAAGCTGCGGGCCTGGCCTGCGAGCGCGACTGGCGCCTGCTGTTCGAGCACCTGGCATTCGAACTGCGGCCCGGCGACATGCTGCAGATCAGCGGCCCCAACGGCAGCGGCAAGACCAGCCTGCTACGGCTGCTGGCCGGGCTGATGCAGCCGACTGCCGGGCACATCCTGCTGGGCGGCAAGCCCTTGGCCGAGCAGCGTCACGCCCTGGCCAGCATCCTGCTGTGGATTGGCCATGCAGCCGGTATCAAGGACCTGCTCACCGCCGAGGAAAACCTCACCTGGCTGTGCGCCCTGCACCAGCCCGCCAGCCACGAGGCGATTTGGGCAGCGTTGGCGGCGGTCGGCCTGCGCGGTTTCGAAGACGTGCCATGCCACACCCTGTCCGCCGGCCAGCAGCGCCGCGTGGCGCTGGCCCGGCTGTACCTGGCCAGCCCGCCGCTGTGGATTCTCGACGAACCGTTCACCGCCCTCGACAAACAGGGCGTGGCGCAACTCGAAGCGCACCTGGCGGCCCATTGCGAGCAGGGCGGCACGGTGGTGCTCACCACCCACCACACGCTGCAACGCAAGCCCTCTGGCTACCGTGAACTGAACCTGGGGCAATGGGCGGCATGAGCGTATTCATCCTGTTGTTGCGCCGCGAAGCGCGCCTGTTGTTCCGTCGCCCAGCCGAACTGGCCAACCCGCTGGTGTTCTTCGCCATCGTGGTGGCGTTGTTCCCTCTGGCGGTCGGCCCGGAAAGCCAATTGTTGCAAACCTTGTCGCCGGGCTTGGTGTGGGTGGCGGCATTGCTGGCGGTACTGTTGTCGCTGGACGGCCTGTTCCGCAGCGATTTTGAGGATGGCTCGCTGGAGCAGTGGGTGCTGTCACCGCACCCGCTGGCGCTGCTGGTGCTGGCCAAGGTGCTGGCACACTGGATCTTTTCCGGGCTGGCGCTGGTATTGTTGGCGCCGCTACTGGCGCTGATGCTGGGCTTGCCCAGCCATTGCCTGCCGGTGCTGCTGGGTTCCCTGCTGCTAGGCACGCCGGTATTGAGCCTGCTGGGCGCGGTGGGCGCGGCGCTGACGGTTGGTCTGAAACGCGGTGGCTTGCTGCTGGCATTGCTGATTCTGCCGTTGTATATCCCTGTATTGATCCTGGGCAGTGGTGCGTTGCAAGCGGCGTTGCAGAATATGCCAGCAACCGGCCACCTGCTCTGGCTCGCTAGCTTGACGGCCCTGGCCGTGACGCTGGCACCCTTTGCGATAGCGGCCGGCCTGAAGATCAGCGTCGGCGAATAACGAGTCCCGGGCTTTCAAGCCCGGCCAATACCCTGGATGTACCCTGATGAAAATAAGCTGGACGTGGTTCCACAAGCTCGGTTCCCCCAAATGGTTCTATGCCATCAGCGGCCGCATGCTGCCGTGGCTTGCCGGCGCCGCCGTGCTCCTGCTGCTGGTCGGCATCACCTGGGGCCTGGCCTTTGCCCCCCAGGACTACCAGCAAGGCAACAGCTTCCGCATCATCTACATCCACGTGCCAGCGGCGATGCTGGCGCAGTCCTGCTATGTGCTGCTGGCAGTGGCCGGGGTGGTAGGGCTGGTGTGGAAGATGAAGCTGGCCGATGTCGCCCTGCAATGCGCTGCGCCCATCGGTGCCTGGATGACCGCCGTGGCGCTGGTCACCGGCGCCATCTGGGGCAAGCCAACCTGGGGCAGCTGGTGGGTCTGGGATGCCCGCCTCACGTCCATGCTTATCCTGCTGTTCCTGTACTTCGGCATTATTGCGCTCGGCCAGGCAATCAGTAATCGTGACAGTGCAGCCAAGGCTTGCGCGGTGCTGGCGATTGTCGGGGTAGTGAACATTCCGATCATCAAGTACTCGGTGGAGTGGTGGAACACCCTGCACCAGGGCGCCACCTTCACCCTCACCGAAAAACCGGCGATGCCAGCAGAAATGTGGCTGCCGCTGCTGTGCACGGCACTGGGTTTCTATTGCTTCTTCGGTGCCGTGCTGCTGCTACGCATGCGCTTGGAGGTGCTCAAGCGCGAAGCGCGTGCCAGTTGGGTCAAGGATGAAGTATTGAATAGCCTGGGGCGGAGGGCCGCACCATGAGTTTTGCCACCTTCGGTGACTTTCTCGCCATGGGCCACCATGGCCTGTACGTGTGGTCGGCCTATGGTATCTGCCTGGCGGTGCTGGCGCTGAACGTCGCCACGCCCCTGCTGGCCCGCCGTCGCTACCTGCAAGATGAGGCGCGCCGTTTGCGCCGGGAGAACAACCAGTGAATCCGCAGCGCAAGAAACGCCTGTTGCTCATCGTCGGCCTGTTGGTCGGTGTCGGGGTTGCCGTCGGCTTTGCCTTGAGCGCATTGCAGCAGAACATCAACCTGTTCTACACACCCACCCAGATCGCCAACGGTGAAGCGCCGCTGGACACCCGCATCCGCGCCGGCGGCATGGTCGAGAAAGGCTCGGTGCAGCGCTCGGCCGACTCGCTGGATGTGCGCTTCGTGGTCACCGACTTCAACAAGTCGGTAGCCATTACCTACCGTGGCATCCTGCCCGACCTGTTCCGCGAAGGGCAGGGCATTGTCGCACTTGGCAAGGTCAACACCGAAGGCGTGGTGGTGGCAGATGAAGTACTGGCCAAGCACGATGAAAAGTACATGCCACCCGAAGTGACCAAGGCCCTGAAGGAAAGCAGCCAGGCCGCCACGGGTGGGGAGGGCAAGCCATGAACGCGGCGCTGGTGATACCCGAACTTGGCCAACTGGCGATGATTTTGGCCATTTGCTTTGCCTTGGTGCAGGCCAGCGTTCCGCTGCTGGGCGCCTGGCGTGGCGACACCCTGTGGATGAGCCTGGCGCGGCCAGCGGCGTGGGGGCAGTTCGCCTTCCTGGCGTTTGCTTTTGCCTGCCTGACCCATGCCTTCCTCACCGACAATTTCTCGGTAGCCTACGTGGCCAGCAACTCCAACAGCGCGTTGCCTTGGTACTACAAGTTCAGTGCCGTGTGGGGTGCCCACGAAGGCTCGTTGCTGCTGTGGGCGTTGATCCTCGGCGGCTGGACCTTTGCCGTATCGGTGTTTTCGCGGCAGTTGCCGCAGGTGATGCTGGCCCGTGTGCTGGCGGTCATGGGCATGATCAGCGTGGGCTTTCTGAGCTTCCTGATCATCACCTCCAACCCGTTCCAGCGCCTGCTGCCGCAAGTGCCGACCGATGGTCGCGACCTCAACCCACTGCTGCAGGATTTTGGCCTGATCGTTCACCCGCCGATGCTGTACATGGGCTACGTGGGTTTCTCGGTGGCCTTTGCCTTTGCCATCGCAGCCTTGCTCGGCGGCCGCCTGGACGCTGCCTGGGCGCGCTGGTCACGGCCGTGGACCATCGTCGCCTGGGCCTTCCTCGGCGTGGGCATCACCCTGGGTTCGTGGTGGGCCTACTATGAGCTGGGCTGGGGGGGCTGGTGGTTCTGGGACCCGGTGGAAAACGCCTCGTTCATGCCTTGGCTGGTGGGCACGGCGCTGATCCACTCACTGGCGGTGACCGAGAAGCGCGGGGTGTTCAAGAGCTGGACCGTACTGCTGGCAATTGCGGCATTCTCACTGAGCCTGCTGGGTACCTTCTTGGTGCGTTCCGGCGTGCTGACGTCGGTGCATGCCTTTGCCGCCGACCCGTCACGGGGCGTGTTCATCTTGATCTTCCTGCTGTTCGTGGTGGGCGGGTCGCTGACCCTGTTCGCCCTGCGTGCGCCCGTGGTCAAGAGCCAGGTCGGTTTTGCCCTGTGGTCTCGCGAAACGCTGTTGCTGGCCAACAACCTGGTGCTGGTGGTGGCCGCTTCGATGATTCTGCTCGGCACCCTGTACCCGCTGGTGCTCGATGCGCTGACCGGGGCCAAGCTGTCGGTCGGCCCGCCGTACTTCGATGCCTTGTTCTTGCCACTGATGGCGCTGCTGATGGTGGTGCTGGGCGTGGGGGTGGTGGTGCGCTGGAAGGACACCCCGGGCAAATGGCTGGCCAGCATGATGACGCCGGTACTGATCGGCAGTACGGTGCTGGCCCCGGTGGCCGGTTTTATCGTCGATGACTTCGACTGGCCGACCCTGAGCGCCTTTGCCCTGGCCGCGTGGGTGGTGCTCAGCGGCCTGCGCGACGTGCTCGATAAAACCCGCCACAAAGGCGTGGCCAAGGGCATGCGCGGCCTGACCCGCAGCTACTGGGGCATGCAGTTGGCGCACTTGGGCCTGGCGGTGTGCGCGCTGGGCGTGGTGCTGTCGAGCAACAACAGCGCCGAGCGCGACCTGCGCATGGCCCCGGGCGAAAGTGTGGAGCTGGGCGGTTATCACTTCCTGTTCCAGGGTGCCAAGCATTTCGAAGGGCCGAACTTCATCTCCGACAAGGGCACCGTCGTGGTCAGCCGCGATGGCCGAGAGGTGACCACCTTGCATCCCGAGAAGCGCCTGTACACCGTGCAGCAGTCGATGATGACCGAAGCCGGCATTGACGCAGGCTTTACCCGCGACCTGTACGTCGCCCTCGGCGAGCCGCTGGAGAACGGCGCCTGGGCGGTACGCGTGCATATCAAGCCTTACGTTCGCTGGATCTGGCTGGGCGGTCTGCTGACCGGCCTGGGCGGGTTGCTGGCGGCCCTCGACCGGCGCTACCGCGTCAAGGTCAAGACCCGGGTGCGTGATGCCCTGGGCGTGTCTGGAGCAGCTGCATGAAGCGTTGGATCATGGTAGTCCCCCTGGCGGTGTTCCTGCTGGTGGCGGTGTTCCTTTACAAAGGGCTGTTCCTCAAGCCTGACGAGTTGCCTTCGGCAATGATCGGCAAGCCGTTCCCGGCGTTTTCTCTGGCTTCGACCCAAGGTGATCGCACCCTGACCCAGGCCGACCTGCAGGGCCGCCCGGCCCTGGTCAACGTGTGGGCCACTTGGTGCCCGTCGTGCAAGGTCGAGCACCCATACCTGAACCAACTGGCCCAGCAGGGCGTGGTGATCCATGGCGTCAACTACAAGGACGACAATGGGGCGGCGCTGAAGTGGCTGGCGGAGTTCCATAACCCCTACCAGCTGGATATCCGTGACGAGCAGGGCAGCCTGGGCCTGGACCTAGGCGTGTACGGCGCACCGGAAACCTTCCTGATCGATGCCAAGGGCATCATCCGCTACAAGCACGTGGGAGTGGTCGATGCCACGGTCTGGCGTGAGCAGTTGGCGCCGCTGTACCAGGGCTTGGTCGATGAGGCCAAGCCATGAAGCGCTGGTTGGCAGCTGCAGTGCTGGGCCTGAGTGTGATCAGTGTGGCCAAGGCGGCGATCGACACCTACCAGTTCCGCGATGAGGCCGAGCGTGAGCGCTACCAGCAGCTGACCAAAGAGCTGCGCTGCCCCAAGTGCCAGAACCAGGATATCGCCGACTCCAACGCGCCGATCGCCGCCGACCTGCGCCGGGAAATTTTCCGCATGCTTGGCGAGGGCAAGAGCAACCAGCAGATCGTCGACTTCATGGTCGACCGCTATGGCGACTTCGTGCGCTACAAGCCGGCGCTCAGTGGGCGCACCTGGCTGCTGTGGTTCGGCCCGGGGATCCTGCTGGCCGGTGGTTTCGTGGTGCTGGCGGTGATCGTGCGCCGCCGCCGCGGGGCGGCCGTCCAGGGCGCCAATGAGTTATCTGCCGAAGAACGCGAGCGTCTCGCCAAACTGCTGGAAAAAGAACAGACCCATGATTGAATTCTGGCTTAGTGCGGGCCTGCTGCTGCTCGCTGCCCTCAGCTTCCTGCTTGTTCCGATTCTGCGTGGCCGTCGTCGCCAGCAGGAAGAAGACCGCACCGCCCTGAACGTGGCCCTGTACCAGGAACGTGTCGGCGAACTAGCCGCCCAGCAGGCCGCTGGCGTGCTCGACGAGGCACAGCTGGCCAAGGGCCGTGATGAAGCGGCCCGTGAACTGTTGGCCGATACCGAAGGCGCAGCGCCGGCGCGCCAGGGCCACTTGGGCAAGGCCTTGCCACTGCTGGCAGCGGTGTTGGTGCCATTGATGGCATTGGGGCTATACCTGCACTTTGGCGCGGCTGACAAGGTGGCGCTGACCCAGGAGTTTGCCGAAGCGCCGAAGTCGATGGAAGAAATGACCACGCGCCTGGAGCGGGTGGTGCAGGCGCAGCCGGAGTCGGCCGAGGCCATGTACTTCCTTGGCCGGGCCTATATGGCTGAGCAACGCCCGGCCGATGCTGCGCGAACCTTCGAGCGGGCCGTGGCCCTGGCCGGTCGCCAGCCCGAGCTGCTGGGGCAGTGGGCTCAGGCGTTGTACTTCGCTGCCGACAAGCAGTGGAGCCCGCAATTGCAGGCGCTGACCGACGAGGCGCTGCAAGCCGACCCTAACGAAGTGACCAGCCTGGGCTTGCGCGGTATTGCCGCCTTTGAGGGCGAGCGTTACCAGCAAGCCATCGATTACTGGAAGCGCCTGCTGGCGCAGTTGCCAGAAGGCGATACTTCACGTGCGGCCTTGCAGGGCGGGATCGACCGCGCTGTCGAGCGCCTGCAGGGTTCGGCTGGCCAGGCCGCGCAGCCGGCGCCGGTGGCGGCGCGCTTGAAAGTGCGGGTGGAGCTGGCGGCGGCGCTGAAGGACAAGGTCAAGCCGCAGGACACGGTGTTCATCTTCGCCCGCGCCAGCAACGGCCCGCCCATGCCGCTTGCGGCCAAGCGGGTGACCGTGGCGCAGTTGCCAATTGAGGTGGAGTTGTCTGATGCTGACGCGATGATGCCGCAGATGAAACTGTCCGACTTTGCCGAAGTCCAACTGGTTGCACGTGTCTCGCGGGCCGGCCAGCCTACCCATGGCGAGTGGATTGGCCAGGGCATGCCATTGCCTAGCGCCACGCAGGCCACCCAGCACCTGACCATCGACAGCCCCGACCCGTAAGAGAGCAATGCCATGCACAGCACCGTCCGCCTGACCCTGATCACCCTGGCCCTGGGTTTGTCTGCGTGTACGGTGCATGAGCCGTACGAGCAGCCCGAGCCACCGATCGAGCGCGTGCCGCCGCATCAGGGGCCGGCGGTCAAGCCGCTGCCGGGCGGGCAGCCGTCTACCCAGCCGAGCAAGCCGGCGGCTATTCCCAAGCCGATGCCGCGTACCTCGGCAAGCTTTGCACCGCCGCCTGGCGGGGCTAGCCATTGGGACCCCAAGCTGGGGGTGTATGTGCTGGAGAAGAAGCCCAATACCTTTTACCGCCAGCGGACCTATTACCGGTTCGACAACGGCTGGAGCTGGTCGCTGAGCCCGGATGGGCCTTGGCAGGAGACTGACAGCAGCGGTGTGCCGGGTGGCTTGGGACGTGCCTTTGCCCAATAGCTGCAACGTTGCTAATTGCTAATTGCTAATTGCTAGTTGCTTTTGCTTCTAAGCGCGCGATAGTTCAGGCGCCGCCGATTGCGACTTCAGGAGCAAGACCGTAGCGAGGGAACCCCGGAGCGCAGCGTCGGGGCCGGATGATGGCGACCTTCGGCAATGAATGTTGACCCCGTTTTCAAAGCCTATGCCCGAAAAGCGAAAAGCGAAAAGCAGGATAGCGCTGGTTTTTCTATTGCGCATAGTCCAGCAGCGATGGCGACACTGACTCACCTTTTCGCCCTTACGGCGAGTCACTTTTTGTCAAACGCGACAAAAAGTAACCAAAAAACGCTGCGCTCCCATCATCCGGCCCCTACGCTGCGCTCCGGGGTCCCCTCTCTCCGGCCTTGCTCCCGGGAGGACCGCGCTGCAGGCCCCATCCTGGGGCCCAGCGCTTGACGGGCATCCATGCCCGTCACCTCCCTCCGCAAGACCTGCGTTCGGCCTCCTGAAGTCGCGAAGATCAAGATCAAGATCAAGATCAAGATCAAGATCAAGATCAAGGTCAAGAGCGCAAGCGCAAGCGCAAGCGCAAGCGCGAGCGCGAGGGTAGGAGCTGTAGCGGTACAGTACAGTTATGGCTCGTTATTTCGGTTGACTGTACTGGCTGGTGAGTCCGCATAATGCCCCTCGAAATGATCCGAAGGTGGTCTGCGTGCTGATGGAAATCGTCGACGATGACCACCTTTTTCAGACATCAGCCTGGCCGCGACCAGGCACAAGGAGTCGTGCATGCAGCTCGAGATATTCCAGGTCGATGCTTTCTCCGCCGAACCCTTCGGCGGCAACCCGGCAGCAGTGATCCCACTGCAAAGCTGGCTGCCGGATGATGTGCTGCAGCGCATCGCCGCAGAGAACAACCTGTCGGAAACCGCGTATTTCGTGCGCAACGGCGAAACCTACGACCTGCGTTGGTTCACCCCGGCCGTGGAAGTCAACCTGTGCGGCCACGCCACCCTGGCTTCGGCCTACGTGCTGTTCGAGCAACTAGGCGAACAGGCGCAGGTGCTGCGCTTCAATACCCGCAGTGGCGAGCTTCGCGTCAGCCGCAGCGCCGACGGGCTGCTGGCCATGGACTTCCCGGCCAAGCAGCCGGTCGCCGTGGACATTCCGGCAGGCCTACTGCAAGCGCTGGGCCTGAGCCAGGCGCTGGCGGTGCTGCGCAGCGATGACTATGTGGTCGTGATCGATGACGCCCTGTTGCTCGACACATTGCAGCCGGACTTCGTTGCCCTGTCGGCCTTCGACGTGCGCGGCATCGCCGTGACGGCCGCAGGCCGTGGCTTTGATTTCGTCACCCGCTGGTTCGGCCCGCGGGTAGGCTTGAACGAAGACCCGGTGACCGGCTCGGCGCACACCTCGCTGGCACCGGTGTGGGCCGAGCGGCTGGGCAAGCAAGTACTGGACTGCGAACAGGGTGGCCGGCGCAAAGGCCAGCTGCAGTGCCAAGTGCCGGGTAATGGCCGGGTAATCATCAGCGGGCGGGCGGCGTTGTACCTGCGCGGAACTGTATACATCTGAACTGGCATCTATACTTGCTGGCCCATCTTCCGCTCAAGGAGCCAACCATGGCCCTGGAAAAGCACGGCACCTGCCTGTGTGGCGCGACCCGGCTGACGGTCACCGTCGACAACACCCATGTCAGCGCCTGCCATTGCAGCATGTGTCGCAAGTGGACCGGTGGTCCACTGTTGGTGGTTGACTGCACACGCCCTCCACTGATCGAAGGGCGGGCGCCCAGCGTCTACGACTCCTCCGACTGGGCTCAGCGAGCTTTTTGCGGCCAGTGCGGCACACACCTGTATTATCGACTCAAGGCCAACGACTTCCATGCCGTGCCAGTCGGCCTGCTCGACGGCGACCAGGAGTGGGATTTCAACATGCAGATTTTCGTCGAAGAAAAACCCGCTTGGTACTGCTTCGCCAACCAGACCAAGCAACTGACCGGCCAAGAAGTGTTCGAGCAAAACAGCTGAAAGGCCAGGCGAACTTGCCAAACCGGTGCATTCCTGAGAAAAGGGCGGCTTTGTTTTCAGCGTTGGAGTGTGCCTGTGAGCCAAGAACTGCAGATCATCGAGTTGGTCGAGGGTGATGGCAAAGCCGCCGTCAAAGGCGCCCTGATCACCACCCAGTACACCGGCTGGCTGGCCGACGGCAGCGAGTTCGATTCGTCCTGGTCACGTGGCAAACCGTTCCAGTGCGTGATCGGCACTGGCCGGGTAATCAAGGGTTGGGACCAGGGCCTAATGGGGATGCGCGTGGGCGGCAAGCGCAAGTTGCTGGTACCGGCACACCTGGGTTATGGCGCACGCAGCGTAGGCACGATTCCGCCGAATTCGGATTTAACCTTCGAGATCGAGTTGCTGGAAGTGCTGACGCGGGATGATTGAGTGGGCCACATTGCAACCCCTTGTTCTCGTTCGCTACACAATTCAGCAACACCCATCCTCTAACGTAAGCCTTGCCTAGGGAACGGCATTCACCGCCAGGGAGGAACCAAACGGGTTCAGGGCACTCTGACCCTCACTCGTTGCCAAGGATGGCCTTCACTACAAGGATGCCCTGCAATGCTGCAGGCAGGGCAATGTGGCGGGTAACCCCGATTTTCTTTGCCACACGAGCCTGCTTTGATGAAGTTGCCACCACTCTTGCGCCGTCGTCGTCACTTGTTGCTGAGCCTGCTGCTCACAGCCATCGCCGTACCGCTGGCACTGAAGGCTGTCGAAAGGCGGGCACAACCGGTGGATGGCACCCAAACCCTGGTGTTCCTGCGCCACGCCGAGAAGCCGGGCGAGGGCTTGGGCCAGTTGAACTGCCAAGGCCTCAACCGTGCGCTGGACCTGGCTACCGTGCTGCCCGAGCGTTTCGGCAAGGCCGACTACGTGTTTGCCGCCAACCCCTCGCGGCATGTCGAGGAAGGCAGCAAGGACGAGAGCTACAGCTACATCCGCCCGCTGATGACCATCACCCCCAGCGCCATCCGCCTCGGTTTGCCGGTGAACATCGACTATGGCGCCAATGACACCGAGGCACTGGCCGATGAGCTGCTCAGCGACAAATACCGCAATGCCACCGTCTACACCGCCTGGTCCCACGGTTACCTGCCGGAATTAATCAATACCGTGGCTGGCAAGGCCTTGGGTGAACAGCGGGTGATCACCGAGGACTGGAACGGTGACGATTTCGATACCCTCTACGTACTGACCCTGACCTGGCAAGACGGCAAGGCCAGCCTGCTCAGCCGCAACGTGCGCCAGGGCCTGAATGACGGTGCGCATAGCTGCCCGAGCTGATCCGCGGGTACTGCTGGGCAGGGAGCCAGAACAGGAGACCTCAATCCATCGGTGGCAACCGCCGCTTTACCGGGGTCTTCTTGATGATCGCGGTATTGGTCCCAGCCAGCACATTGATGCGGTCGAGCAGGATGTCCAACTGCTCCATTGAGCGCACATGCAGCCGTGCGATGAAGCAATCCTCGCCGATAACCTTGTCGCACTCGGTGAACTCGGGAATGGCGATGATCTGCCGCTCAACCTCTTGCAACTGCCCGGGCAATGGGCGGATGCGTACGATGGCCTGCAACTGGTAACCAAAGGCGCGCGGGTCGACCTCCACGGTGTAACCGCGCAACACGCCGCGTTCCTCCAGCCGGCGCAGGCGCTCGCTGACGCTGGGCGCGGACAGCCCGCTGATCTGGGCCAAGGCTTTTAGCGAGCGGCGCGAGTCTTCCATCAGCGCATTGAGCAGCAATTGGTCGATGGCGTCGGTCATGGTTACCTCGTCAGGTTAATCAGCTTATTTGCCTTGATAGTAAAGGCAAGCGCGCAAACTTACCTTCGTTATCCGCTGGAAGGACGACAAGCAACCTTTGCATACTGTTGCCATGGTCAACAGGAGTTGTGAGATGGACAGTTCATTACGTCGTGGTTCGCTGGAAATGGTCGCCGCCATGTTGATTTCCGGGACCATCGGCTGGTTCGTGTTGGTGTCGGGCCAGCCGGTGCTGGAGGTGGTGTTCTGGCGCTGTGTGTTCGGTGCCGGAACCTTGCTGGTGATTTGCGCGGGGTTCGGCTTTCTGCGGCCGGGCGTGATCAGCCGCACGGCGTTCCTCCTGGCGATTGCCAGCGGTGTGGCCATCGTCGGCAATTGGGTGTTGTTGTTCGCTTCCTACTCGCGGGCGTCGATTGCCATCGGCACGGCGGTGTACAACGTGCAACCGTTCATGCTGGTGGGCCTGGCGGCGCTGTTCCTGGGCGAGAAAATCACCTTGGCCAAGGTTACCTGGTTGAGCGTGGCGTTCCTCGGCATGTTGGCAATCGTCAGTGCCCATGGTGTGGGGCAGGGGAGTGGGGAGGGCTATCTCCTGGGCATTGCCCTGGCGCTCGGCGCGGCGTTGTTGTATGCCATTGCAGCGCTGATCATCAAGCGCCTGAGCGGCACCCCGCCGCACTTGATCGCTTTGATCCAGGTGACCACGGGTATGTTGCTGCTGGCACCTTGGGTCAAATTGGGCGGGTTGCCGGGCGAAGTACCGGCGCTGGCCAGCCTGGTGACCTTGGGTATGGTGCATACCGGCTTGATGTATGTGCTGCTGTACAGCGCCATTCAGCGTTTACCCACGGCGTTGACCGGGGCGCTGTCGTTCATTTACCCGATTGCGGCGATTCTGGTGGACTGGGTAGCGTTTGGGCACCGGTTGGCGCCGCTGCAGTGGCTGGGGGTGGGGTTGATCTTGCTGGCGGCGGCGGGGATGCAGCAGGGGTGGTGGTTCCGGCCCAGGGCGCTGGCTTGCCGGCGATAGGGCGCAAAGCGCCCTCAGGGGGTAGAATGCCGCTTTTGCCAGCTTGCGACCCCTCATGACTTCGCCGATCCAGATTCTGGAGCAACACCTGCTCGCCGCCCTCGACCCTGCCCCGCAGGAAACCCGCCGCCTGTTCCATGGCCGTGGCCGCTGCTGGGCGGGCCTGGAACAGGTTACCGTCGACTGGCTGCAAGGCGTGCTGTCGGTCGCCCTGTTCCGCGAGCCGCCCGAGGGCCAGTTGGGCGAACTGGAAGCGATGTTGCGCAGCCTTGCCGAGCGCCCGCAGTGGGCGGGCCAGGCCATCATCATCCAGCACCGCTACCTGCCCGACAGCCCCGGCCAGTGGCTGCTGGGCGAGCCGTGTCAGCAACGCGAGGTGGTCGAGGACGGCCTGACCTACCTGCTGGACCTGGGGGTGCGACAGAACAATGGCCTGTTCCTCGACATGCGTTATGGCCGGCGCTGGGTGCGTGAGCAGGCGGCAGGTAAACGCGTGTTGAACCTGTTCGCGTACACCTGCGGCTTTTCGGTGGCGGCCATTGCCGGGGGCGCCGAGCAGGTGGTGAACCTGGATATGGCCAAGTCGGCGTTGTCCCGCGGCCGCGACAACCATCGCCTGAATGGCCACGATGCATCGCGGGTGGCGTACTTGGGGCATGAGCTGTTCAAATCGTGGGGCAAGGTGCGCAAGTACGGGCCTTACGACCTGGTCATCATCGACCCGCCGACCTTCCAGCGTGGCAGCTTCGTGCTGACCCAGGATTACGCGAAGATCCTGCGGCGCTTGCCGGAGTTGTTGAGCGCGGGCGGCACCGTGCTGGCGTGCGTCAACGACCCGGGGATCGGGCCGGAGTTTCTGATCGAGGGGATGGCACAGCAGGCGCCGGGGTTGGCGTTTGTCGAGCGGCTGGAGAACCCGCCGGAGTTTCCTGATGTGGACCCGGCGGGTGGGCTGAAGGCCTTGGTATTCCGCCAGGTGTGATGCTGCCTCGGCTGGCCTCTTCGCGGGTAAACCCGCTCCTACAGGCGAAGAGGCCGGGCCTGGCTACATCAATTACTGATTGGTGTAGATCTGGTCAAATACCCCACCATCATTGAAGTGGGTCTTCTGCACGGTGCGCCAGTCACCGAAGGTTTTCTCCACCGACAGAAAGTCCACTTTCGGGAAGCGATCGGTGTACTTGGCCAGTACCGTCGCATCACGCGGGCGCAGGTAGTTTTGCGCGGCGATTTCCTGCGCTGCGGGTGACCACAAGTATTTCAGGTATTCCTCGGCGGCAGCCTGGGTGCCCTTTCTGGCCACCACTTTGTCGACCACACTCACCGGCGGTTCGGCTTCAGCAGAAACGCTTGGGTAGACCACTTCGAACTGGTCGCGGCCGAACTCGCGGGCGATCATCTCGGCTTCGTTCTCGAAGGTGACCAGCACATCGCCGATCTGGTTGGTCATGAAGGTGGTGGTGGCGGCACGGCCACCGGTGTCCAGCACTGGCGCCTGCTTGAACAGCTTGCCGACGAACGCCTTGGCTTTGTTTTCATCACCGCCCTGCTTGAGCACATAGCCCCAGGCCGACAGGTAGGTGTAGCGGCCGTTACCCGAGGTCTTGGGGTTGGGCACGATCACCTGCACGCCGTCCTTGAGCAGGTCGGGCCAGTCTTTCAGCGCCTTTGGGTTGCCTTTGCGCACGATGAATACCGTGGCCGAGGTGAACGGCGCGCTGTTGTTTGGCAGGCGGGTTACCCAGTTGTCCGGCACCAGCTTGCCGTTGTCAGCCAGGGCGTTGATGTCGGTGGCCATGTTCATGGTAATGACATCGGCTGGCAGCCCATCGATCACCGCACGCGCCTGCTTGCTCGAGCCGCCGAAGGACATTTGCACGTTGACCTTCTCGTTGTGCTCGGCTTCCCAGTGCTTCTGGAAGGCCGGGTTGTAGTCCTTGTAGAAGTCGCGCATCACGTCGTAGGAGACGTTGAGCAGGGTCGGGGCAGCCTGGGCGAAATTGCCCAAGGCAAGGCCTGCGGCGAGCAGCGAGGCGGTGAAGAGTTTTTTCACGTTGCTTCCTTGTTATCGAGAAGGTGTTGGCAGTTTGCCTGCGACTATAGCCGGTGGGTTTGGGGGGGCTAAAGAACAAAAAAGACTTTGGTTATGCCGCAGCCTGGGCCGGACCTTTTGCTGTAGGAGCGGGCTTGCCCGCGAAGTGGCCGGCCCAGGCAGCCTCACTGCTTGGGAAACAGCATATTGCCGCAGCGGGAACAGAACGCTGCCCCATGCTCATGGCTCTTCTTGCTGCAGGTCGGGCAATCATGCTGCAACTGCTCCCCGCGCATGGCATTGGCCAGTTCGGCGGTAAAGATCCCGGTTGGCACGGCAATGATCGAATAACCGGTAATCATCACCAGCGACGACAGCACCTGCCCCAGTGGTGTCTTCGGCACGATGTCGCCAAAGCCCACTGTGGTCAGGGTGACGATGGCCCAGTAGATGCCTTTGGGAATACTGGTAAAGCCATGCTCAGGCCCTTCGATCACATACATCAAGGTGCCGAACACCGTGACCAGGGTCGATACCGTCACCAGGAACACGATGATCTTCTGCTTGCTGCCGCGCAGCGCCTCCATCAGGTAATGAGCCTGCTTCAGGTAGGGGCTGAGCTTTAGTACGCGGAAGATCCGCAGCATCCGTATCACGCGGATGATCAACAGGTACTGGGCGTCGCTGTAGTACAGCGCAATGATCCCCGGCACGATCGCCAGCAAGTCGACCAGGCCATAAAAGCTGAAGGCATAACGCAGGGGCTTGGGCGAGCAGTACAAGCGGGTCAGGTACTCGACCAGGAAGATCGCGGTAAAGCCCCATTCGATGGCCGCCAGAAGGCCTGCGTAGCTCTGGTGTACTTCGTCGATGCTGTCGAGGATGACCGTGACCAAGCTGGCCAGAATAATCAGCAGGAGAATCTTGTCAAAGCGCCTTCCAGCCACGGTATCGGTCTGGAAGACGATGATGTAGAGCTGCTCGCGCAGGCTCGCAGGGTTGTTCATTGGCTCGTTCCACAAAAGCGATGGGCTGAGCCTAGGGGCTGCGTTTCAGCTGTGCAAGCGGCTGGCGATTCGCTGTTTGAACTGGGCCAGGTGGCTACCCAGGTGCATCAGCCAGCAAGCGCCGACGAAGGGCGCGGTCAGGCCGGGCACCGGCAGCATTTTGAACAGCGGTTGCAGCAGCAACGCCAAGGCAATCGCCAGTAGCGTCACCCAGGGTTTTTCACCTTGCCTGCTGAAGGCCAGTGCCGCCAGCGCTGCGTTGAAGCCGTACAGGCCTAGCCACGCCGCCTGCGCCTGGTCAGCGAGCAATGCCACGCCGCCACCGATGGCCGAGCCGATCACCGCCCACATTGCCGCATAAGGGTTGGCGATGAACATGCCGACGATGATCAACAAACCGGCCAGCGGCTGGTCGAGCAAAAAGATCTGCCCCACGCCACGCGCCAGGGCATACAGCGGGTCGGCTTCGACGAAGCCGCTGGGCGAGGGGCTGGCTAGTTGCAGTGTGGCCCAGCCTAGCAACACGAACGGCGCAGTGTAGGCGACCAGCAGCTTGCCGCCGCGCTTGCGCCATTGATGGGTGATGATGCTGGACAGGCCGCCGGCGGCGATGACCAGCGGCGGCAAGATGGCTGACCAGGGCAGCACGGCACTGATCAGGATGCCGATCAGCACGCCGTTGTAGCAGTACAGGCCGGCCTGGCGGTCGGCGCGGTTGTAGCCGCGGCGCTGGGCAGTGAGCAGGCCGGCGAGGGCGCCCAGCAGCGCGCCACCGACCAGGCTGGGGGCGGTCAGCAGGATGGCCAGCAGGCAGCATAGGCCGCACAAGGGGTTGCGTAGCAGCAGCACCTGGCTGAAGCCGTTGAGTAGCGCCGTGGCCCAGTCGGGGCACGGGTTGACGAAATGTTTGCTGTACATGGGGCAGTCAGTAAGGTTGTTGGGGGCGCGGTGGGCCTCTTTGGGCCTCGGGTTTTCCGCCGTTGTGTGCGACACCACCGACCCTGTGGGGGCGGGCACGCCCGCTCCCACAGGAGAGATGCAGTGGTTTAGATCAGCGTCTCGATCCGCAGTGTGTTAGTCGACCCCGGCTTGCCGAAAGGCACGCCGGCAGTGATCAGCAGGGTGTCGCCACGGCTGGCCATACCTTGTGCTTGGGCAATCTCCAGCGCAGTAGACACCACCTCGTCCACTTGACGCAGGCGGTCGTTGACCACCGAGTGCACGCCCCAGGCCACGCTCAGGCGGCGTGCGGTGTTCAGGTTCGGAGTCAGGTTGAGGATCGGCGCCCGTGGCCGCTCACGCGCCGCGCGTAGGGTAGAGGCGCCCGATTCGCTGTAGTTGACCAGCACCGCCACCGGCAGGATGCCGCTGATTCGGCGAATGGCGCAGCTGATGGCGTCCGACACGGTGGCTTCGGCCTTCGGCCGGCCTACGTCGAGCTGAGCCTGGTAGTCCGGGCCGTTCTCCACCTGGCGGATGATCTTGCTCATCATCTGCACGGCTTCCAGCGGGTAGTCACCCGAGGCGGTCTCGGCCGACAGCATCACCGCATCGGCACCCTCGGCCACGGCGTTGGCCACGTCGGTGACTTCGGCGCGGGTGGGCGCAGGCGAGAAGCGCATGGACTCGAGCATCTGCGTGGCCACCACCACCGGTTTGCCCAGCTGGCGGCAGGTGCCGATGATGCGCTTCTGGATCTGTGGCACGCTTTCGGCCGGCACTTCCACGCCCAGGTCGCCACGGGCCACCATGATCGCATCCGCCAGTTCCGCGATGGCCTGCAGTTGTTCGACTGCCGATGGCTTTTCGATCTTGGCCATCAGGTAGGCGCGGTCGCCGATCAGCTGGCGTGCTTCGACGATGTCTTCCGGGCGCTGCACGAACGACAGGGCCACCCAGTCCACGCCCAGTTCCAGGCCGAAGGCCAAGTCGCGGCGGTCTTTCTCGGTAAGCGGGGAGAGGTCGAGCACGGCTTGCGGCACGTTGACCCCCTTGCGGTCGGACAGCTCGCCGCCGTTCAGCACTTCGGTGTCAATCGCATCGCTGTGCTTGGCAGTAACGCGCAGGCGCAGCTTGCCGTCGTCCAGCAGCAAGTCCATGCCAGGCTCGAGCGCGGCGATGATTTCCGGGTGTGGCAGGTTAACCCGGCGGCTGTCACCCGGAGTTTTGTCCAGGTCCAGGCGCAAGGCCTGGCCGCGCTGCAGCTGCACCTTGCCGTCGGCAAAGCGGCCGACCCGCAGCTTGGGCCCTTGCAGGTCCATGAGGATGCCCAGTGGGTAGTTCAGCTGCTGCTCGACTTCGCGGATCCACTGGTAGCGCAGGGCGTGGTCGGCGTGTTCGCCGTGGCTGAAGTTGAGGCGGAAGATGTTCACCCCGGCTTCGACCAGTTGGCGGATGTCGTCGATGCCGTTGATCGCAGGGCCGAGGGTGGCGAGGATTTTGACTTTTTTATCAGGCGTCATGATTGGGCAGTCTCGAGGATCAGGATGGCGCGGAAGTCGTTGACGTTGGTGCGGGTCGGCTCGGTGACGATCAGCGCATCCAGCGCAGCGAAGTAGCCATAGCCATTGTTGTTGTCCAGCTCATCGCTGGCCGACAGGCCCAGGGCTTCGGCGCGGGCGTAGCTGCCCGGGGTCATGAAGGCGCCGGCGTTTTCTTCCGAACCATCGATGCCATCGGTGTCACCGGCCAGGGCGTACACGCCTGGCAGGCCTTTCAGGTTTTCGGTGAGGCTTAGCAGGAACTCGGCGTTGCGCCCGCCACGGCCGTTGCCGCGCACGGTCACGGTGGTTTCGCCACCGGACAGGATCACGCACGGCGCCTTCAGCGGCTGGCCGTGCTGAACGATCTGCCGGGCAATACCGGCGTGCACCTTGGCCACCTCACGCGATTCGCCTTCCAGGTCGCCGAGGATCAGCGGGCTGAACCCGGCTTGGCGGGCTTTGACCGCAGCAGCTTCGAGCGACTGTTGGGGCTTGGCGATCAGCTGGAAGTGGCTGCGGGCCAGGGCCGGGTCATCGGCCTTGACGGTTTCCGAGGCCGGGTTGTTGAGCCAATCGATGACGGCTTTCGGCGCCTCGATGTTGTAACGCTTGAGGATGGCCAGGGCATCGGCCGAGGTGCTCGGGTCGGCGACGGTGGGGCCAGAGGCGATTACCGTGGCGAGGTCGCCCGGTACGTCGGAAATGGCATAGGTGTACACCGTGGCCGGCCAGCAGGCCTTGGCCAGGCGGCCGCCCTTGATCGCCGAGAGGTGCTTGCGCACGCAGTTCATCTCGCCGATGGTGGCGCCGGATTTGAGCAGCGCTTTGTTGATCTGTTGCTTATCGGCCAGGGTCAGGCCTTCGGCTGGCAACGCCAGCAGGGCGGACCCACCGCCCGACAGCAGGAAGATGACGCGGTCGTCTTCATTGAGGTTGCTGACCAGCTCCAGCACGCGTTTGGCCACGGCCAGGCCGGCGGCGTCAGGGACCGGGTGGGCGGCTTCGACCACCTCGATCTTCTGGCAGTTGGCGCCATGGCCGTAACGGGTTACGACCAGGCCGGAGACTTCGCCCTGCCAGCTTTTCTCGACCACTTCGGCCATGGCGGCTGCGGCCTTGCCGGCGCCGATGACGATGACCCGGCCGCTACGGTCGGCGGGCAGGTAGGGTTCGAGGACTTGGCGCGGGTGGGCGGCAGCGATGGCTGTGTCGAACAGCTCGCGGAGAAGTTTTTGCGGATCGACCGACATGGCAGGCTCCCAAATTATTGTTGTTCTGCAGAATCAAAAACGCCCCTGGAACTGCCTCCGTGCAGGCCGAACCAGGGGCGGGTGTTGCTCGGTGCCACCTAGGGGCCGGTGGTCGCAGGCTCCTAGGTGTTGGTTTCTTCGCGGGTGAACCCGCTCCTACAGGTACTGCACAGGGTTCAGGGATTGCGTGGTCCCTGTAGGCGCGGGCTTACCCGCGAAGAGGCCATTGAGACTTACATCAACATCACTTGTCGTCGCGGATCGAGAAGTTGGCCATGTGCTCCAGGCCCTTGATCAGCGCCGAGTGGTCCCAGTTGCTGCCGCCCAGCGCGGCGCAGGTGTTGAACACCTGTTGCGCATTGGAGGTGTTGGGCAGGTTGATGCCCAGCTCACGGGCGCCTTCCAGGGCCAGGTTCAGGTCCTTCTGGTGCAGGCTGATGCGGAAGCCTGGGTCGAAGGTACCTTTGATCATGCGCTCGGCATGCACTTCCAGAATCTTCGACGAGGCGAAGCCGCCCATCAGCGCTTCACGCACCTTGGCAGGGTCGGCGCCGTTCTTGGCGGCGAACAGCAGTGCTTCGCTGACAGCCTGGATGTTCAGGGCAACGATGATCTGGTTGGCAACCTTGGCGGTCTGGCCGTCGCCGTTACCGCCGACGCGGGTGATGTTCTTGCCCATGGCTTCGAACAGCGGCAGGGCGCGCTCGAAGGCTTTCGGGCAGCCGCCGACCATAATGCTCAGGGTCGCGGCCTTGGCACCGACTTCACCACCGGACACCGGCGCGTCCAGGTAGGCGGCGCCAGTGGCCTTGATTTTCTCGGCAAACGCTTTGGTCGCGGTAGGCGAGATCGAGCTCATGTCGATCACTACCTTGTTCGGGCCCACGCCTTCGGCCACGCCGTTTTCACCGAACAGCACGCTTTCGACCTGCGGGGTGTCGGGGACCATGACAATGATGAATTCGGCTTCCTGGGCAACCTCTTTCGGGTTGGCCAGGGCCACGGCGCCAGCGGCGATCAGGTCAGCCGGGGCAGCGTCGTGGTGGGTGGAAACGAAGATGCTGTGGCCTGCTTTCTGCAGGTTTTGGGCCATGGGCTTGCCCATGATGCCGGTGCCGATGAAGCCGATTTTAGCCATGAGAGATTACCTCGTTGTATTTGTTGGATCTCGATGGAGCAGGCGGTATAGGCCACTTGGTTGGATGCCAAATCCCACAGCGGCCTGTGCTCAGCCCTTAGATTGCATTGTGCGTCTTCAGCCAGCCCAGGCCGGCTTCGGTGGTGGTCAACGGCTTGTATTCCGCGCCCACCCAGCCCTGGTAGCCGATGCGGTCCAGGTGCTCGAACAGGAAGCGGTAGTTGATCTCGCCGGTGCCAGGTTCGTTACGGCCTGGGTTGTCGGCCAGCTGGATGTGGTTGATCAGCTTCAGGTTGGCTTCCATGGTGCGCGCCAGGTCCCCTTCCATGATCTGCATGTGGTAGATGTCGTACTGCAGGAACAGGTTGTCGCTGCCCACTTCGGCTTGAATTTCCAGGGCCTGTTGGGTGGTGTTCAGGTAGAAGCCCGGGATATCGCGGGTGTTGATCATTTCCATGACCAGGCGGATACCGGCGGCTTGCAGCTTGTCAGCGGCATACTTGAGGTTGTCGACGAAGGTTTTGCGCACGTCGGCGCACTGCAAGCCTTGCGGGCGAATGCCGGCCAGGGCGTTGACCTGGGTGTTGCCCAGCACCTTGGCGTAGGCGATGGCCTTGTCGACACCGGCGCGGAACTCTTCGATGCGGTCAGGGTGGCAGGTAATGCCGCGTTCACCTTTGGCCCAGTCGCCGGCAGGCAGGTTAAACAGCACCTGGGTCAGGCCGTTGGCGTCCAGCTGCTGCTTGATTTCGGCAGCGCTGAAGTCGTAGGGGAAAAGGTATTCGACACCGCTGAAGCCCGCATCGGCGGCGGCTTTGAAGCGGGCCAGGAAATCCTGTTCGGTGAACAGCATGGACAGGTTGGCAGCGAAGCGAGGCATGGTTGTCTCCTTGCAGATTAAAGCCCCCGGCAACCGCGGCGCGGGGGCATCAGGCAATCAGTCGAGCATCGAGATCGCGGTTGGCGCATCGTTGCCAACCAGGGCCAGGTCTTCGAATTCGTTGACCGCGTTGATCTCGGTGCCCATGGAAATATTGGTCACACGCTCGAGAATCACTTCGACCACTACCGGCACGCGGAACTCTTCGGCCATTTTCTGTGCCTTGAGCAGGGCAGGGGCGATCTCAGCCGGCTCGAATACACGGATGGCTTTACAGCCCAGGCCTTCGACGACGGCGACGTGGTCGACACCGTAGGTGGCCGCTTCAGCCGAGTTGATGTTCTCGAACGCCAGTTGTACACAGTAATCCATGTCGAAGCCACGCTGCGCCTGGCGGATCAGGCCCAGGTAGGCGTTGTTCACCAGCACGTGGACGTAGGGCAGGTTGAACTGCGCGCCCACGGCCAGCTCTTCGATCATGAACTGGAAGTCGTAGTCACCCGACAGCGCGACAACCTTGCGCTTGGGGTCGGCTTTTACCACGCCCAAGGCGGCAGGGATGGTCCAGCCCAGCGGGCCGGCCTGGCCGCAGTTGATCCAGTGGCGTGGCTTGTACACGTGCAGGAACTGCGCGCCGGCAATCTGCGACAGGCCGATGGTGCTGACGTAGCAGGTGTCCTTGCCGAACACTTGGTTCATTTCTTCGTACACGCGCTGCGGCTTGACCGGCACGTTGTCGAAGTGGGTCTTGCGCTGCAGGCTGGCTTTGCGCTGCTGGCAATCTTCCAGCCAGGCTTTGCGGCACTTCAGCTTGCCGGCGGCTTTCCACTCGCGGGCTACTTCGAGGAACACGTCCAGCGCCTTGCCTGCGTCGGAGACGATGCCCAGGTCGGGGGTGAACACGCGGCCGATCTGGGTTGGTTCGATGTCCACATGGACGAACTTGCGGCCTTCGGTATAGACGTCGACCGAACCGGTGTGGCGGTTGGCCCAGCGGTTACCGATACCGAACACCAGGTCGGATTTCAGCAGCGTGGCGTTGCCATAACGGTGCGAGGTTTGCAGGCCAACCATGCCGACCATTTGTGCGTGGTCGTCCGGGATGGTGCCCCAGCCCATCAGGGTTGGGATAACCGGTACGCCGGTCAGTTCGGCGAATTCCACCAGTTTGTCGCTGGCGTCGGCGTTGATGATGCCGCCGCCGGCTACCAGCAATGGGCGCTCGGCGTCATTGAGCAGGGCCAGGGCTTTTTCGGCCTGGACGCGGGTGGCGGTTGGCTTGTTGATTGCCAATGGCTCGTAAGCGTCGATGTCGAATTCGATTTCGGCCATCTGCACATCGAACGGCAGGTCGATCAGCACGGGGCCTGGGCGGCCGGAGCGCATTTCAAAGAAGGCCTTCTGGAAGGCGTAAGGCACTTGGCCGGGCTCCAGAACGGTGGTGGCCCACTTGGTCACCGGCTTGACGATGCTGGTGATGTCGACGGCCTGGAAGTCTTCTTTGTGCAGGCGGGCACGTGGGGCCTGGCCGGTGATGCAGAGGATCGGGATGGAGTCGGCAGAAGCGCTGTACAGGCCAGTGACCATGTCGGTGCCAGCTGGGCCGGAGGTGCCGATGCACACGCCGATATTGCCTGGGTTGGCACGGGTGTAGCCCTCAGCCATGTGCGAGGCGCCTTCGACGTGGCGAGCGAGGACGTGATCGATGCCACCGACTTTCTTCAGGGCCGAGTACAACGGGTTGATGGCAGCCCCTGGGATGCCGAACGCGGTATCTACACCTTCACGGCGCATGACCAGAACGGCTGCATCGATTGCTCTCATTTTGCTCATGGGTTGTGCCTCATCGATTTTGTAATTGTATACAACTTGCTTTGCGACAGAGTGTATTCATGGCTGGCGGCTAAGGTCAATGGGTTTTCATCGGCTGGGCTGGCTTTCGTCAGAGCGCCCGTGAAAACAGGGGTTTGCGCCATCGCATACGATCGTTTCAAAATATTGTATACAAAAAAATCTCTTGTTGTGTTCTATTTGTGTGATCGGTTTTCAACTGCCCTCAGGGCTTCTCACAACAAGAAGAGGACCTTTTCATGAACGCTTTGAACCTGAAAGTTGCCGTCAGCCTGGTGAATGCCGCGTTGGCGGCGGGCCGCAAGATCAACGCTGCGCCGCTGACCGTGGCGGTGCTGGATGCCGGCGGGCACTTGCTGGCACTGCAACGCGAGGATGGCGCCAGCCTGATTCGCCCCGAGGTGGCCACCGGCAAGGCCTGGGGGGCGATTGCCCTGGGCAAGGGTTCGCGCCTGCTGGCGCTGGATGCGCAGCAGCGGCCGGCATTTTTTGCCGCGCTGAACGGGATGGGCGAGCGGCCGGTGGTGCCGGCGCCGGGTGGGGTGCTGGTGCGTGATCAGGACGGCAAGGTGCTGGGGGCGGTGGGGATCAGCGGCGATACATCGGATATCGACGAGCAATGTGCGATCAGTGCGATCGAGGAGGTGGGGCTGCGGGCGGATGCCGGGGTCGTTGCCTGAGTCTCTATTACCTGGTCTGACCTCATCGCCGGCAAGCCAGCGCCCACAGGTACACCACAGTCTTCAGGGGCTGTGGAAGTCCTGTGGGCGCTGGCTTGCCGGCGATTGGGCTGCGAAGCAGCCCCACTGGCCCTGTCAGGCTACTTCGGGCTCACAGCCCTTGAGCACCATGCGGATGATGGTCTCGGCTGCCGCGTCATAATCGCTGTCGGCCAGCTTGGCCTTGCCGGTCACTGCCGATATCTGCCAATCGAAATCCGCATAGGTTTGCGTCGCCGCCCAGATGCTGAACATCAGATGATGGGCGTCCACATGGGCGATCTGCCCACGGTCGATCCAGCGCTGGATACACTCGATGTTATGCCGCGCCTGCTCGTTCAGCTGCGCCACCTGGTTGGGTGACAGGTGCGGGGCGCCGTGCATGATTTCGCTGGCGAACACCTTGGAGGCATGCGGCAGGTCGCGCGAAATGCGGATTTTCGAACGAATGTAGGCACTCAGCACTTCCTTCGGGTCACCGTCAGCATTGAACGGTGTAGAGGCCTGCATGATCGGCGCGATGATGCTTTCGAGGACTTCGCGGTACAGGTTGTCCTTGGACTTGAAGTAGTAATACACGTTCGGCTTGGGCAGGCCGGCCTTGGCCGCAATATCGCTGGTCTTGGTGGCGGCGAAGCCCTTGTCGGCGAATTCCTCGCTGGCCGCGCGCAGGATCAATTCCTTGTTGCGCTCGCGAATGGTGCTCATGGTCAGGGATCTTCCTCGTGTCTGGCCACCTCTAAGAGGGGTCGGGCATGGTAGCACCGGGCTCGACGGGCGCTCAAGGCAGCGGCTTTGGGCTAGAATCCGAAGCACTCACTCATTTGGACACAGGCAAACATGGCAGGAAGCAGTCTACTGGTACTGATCGACGACATCGCCACGGTGCTCGATGACGTCTCGGTGATGACCAAAGTAGCGGCGAAAAAGACCGCGGGTGTGCTTGGCGATGACCTGGCGCTGAATGCCCAGCAGGTGACCGGCGTGCGTGCCGAGCGCGAGATCCCGGTGGTGTGGGCAGTGGCCAAGGGCTCGCTGGTGAACAAGGCCATTCTGGTGCCGGCGGCGCTGCTGATCAGTGCGTTCATCCCGTGGGCGGTGACGCCGTTGCTGATGTTGGGAGGGGCCTATTTGTGCTTCGAGGGCTTCGAGAAGCTGGCGCACAAGTTTTTGCACAGCAAGGCCGAGGATGACGCCGAGCATGAAGCGCGCAAGGAGGCGGTGGCCGATGCCAATATCGACCTGGTGGCCTACGAAAAAGCCAAAATCAAAGGTGCAGTGCGTACCGACTTCATCCTGTCGGCGGAAATTATCGCCATTACTTTGGGTATCGTGGCGGACTCACCGTTGAGCCAGCAGATCATCGTGCTGTCGGGCATTGCGGTGGTGATGACCATCGGTGTGTACGGGTTGGTGGGCGGCATCGTCAAGCTCGATGACCTTGGGCTGTGGATGACTCAGAAAGCTTCACGCCTGGTTCAGGCGGTAGGTAGCGGCATCTTGCGGACAGCGCCGTACATGATGAAGAGCCTGTCGGTGATCGGTACCGCGGCCATGTTTTTGGTCGGTGGCGGGATTCTGGTGCATGGCATCGCGCCGCTGCATCACGCCATCGAGGCGTTCAGCGAGGGGCGCGGTGGCGCGCTGACCGGTGGGCTGCTCAACGGCGTGGCTGGGGTGGTGGCGGGTGCCGTGGTGCTGGCAGTGGTAGCGCTAGCCGGGAAGCTGTGGCGTGCGCTGCGCCCAGCCAATTGAGCGCCAGGCTGCGGCGAGTGCGGTCTTTGTAGGAGCGGGTTCACCCGCGAAGCAGGCACCGCGGTTGCTGGCGCGGGCTGTGCCCGTGTTCGCGGGCAAGCTCGCTCCTACAGTGATCGCGCAAGCGTTCAGGTTTGCTGTGGGCAGGTTCAGTCCTCTGTTATGACGGCGCCCTGTTGCGGCATCCAGCCCAGCAGGCCCTTGCTGAAGTCGTTGGCCGCACTCTGGTAGTAGGCAATCGCTCGCCGTACCAGCGGGTTGTCACTGTCCACAATCGTTTCCTGGCTGTTGCCCAAAGCATCCTGGTGCACGCGCATGCCGCCGCGTGGGCTGAGGATCGCCAGGTCCTTGCCGTCGAACAACCCCAGGTGCTGGTAGTTGCCGATCAGCACCCGTGGCGGCAAGGCTGCTTCGCGCAGCAGGTCACGGCCAAAGAAGGTCGAGCTGTAGCTCAGGTTGAGCAGGCCGAGCAGGGTGGGCGCAAGGTCGATCTGGCTGGCCAGTTGCGCCTCTTCGCGCGGGGCGATCAGCTTGGGTGCGTAGATCCACAGCGGGATCTGGTAATTGCTTACTGGCAGGTCTTCCACCCCGGCACTACCGGCGGTGTGGTCGGCGACGAACACGAACAGGGTATTGTCGAACCATGGCTTGCCCTTGGCCTCTTGCAGGAACTGCGCAATGGCATGGTCGGTGTACTTCACCGCGCCCTCTCGGCCTTCGCCCGACGGAATGTCGATACGGCCATCCGGGTAGGTGTAGGGGCGGTGATTGGACGTGGTCATCAACTGCAGGAAAAACGGCTGCTGCTTGGCATGGTCGGCATCGGCCAGTTTGAGCGTTTGCCGGTACAGGTCTTCGTCGGCCATGCCCCAGGCGTTCTTGAAGCTGATGTCACTCTCGGCAATGCTGCTCTGGTCGACGATGCGGTAGCCGTTACCGCTGAAGAACGCGTTCATGTTGTCGAAGTAGCCGCGCCCGCCATAGACGAACACCGCGTCATAGCCGACAGCCTTCAACTGTTGACCGAGGCTGCCATAGCCACTTTCACGGCCGATACGCTTGACGATCGAGCGGCCCGGGGTGGGTGGGATCGACAGGGTAATGGCTTCCAGGCCGCGGTCGGTACGCGTGCCGGTGGCGTAGAAGTTGTTGAAGTACAGGCTTTGCTGGCGCAGCACGTCCAAGTTGGGCGTGAGGTTGCGCGGGTCGCCGTTGCTGCCCATGTACTTGGCGCTGAAGCTCTCGATGGTGACCAGGATAATGTTCGGCTTGCGTGGTTCGCCGCTGGCGTTGATGTGGCGGCGGATATCCTCGGGTTCGCTGGCGGTAAACTGCGCGTTGGGTTCGGCCAATTCCTGCTGCATTTGCGCGCCGACTGCACTGGCATCGAGGCTGGCGTAGAACTGGGTGTAGTCGAGTTCGTTGTTACGGAACGCGGCAAAGAACTGGTAGGGCCCGTTGCTGGCCAGTTCGCGCTGATAGGCGTTGCCGCCTTGGCCACGCGGGAACTGCTGGTCGACCAGCAGCACGCTCAGCCCACCCAGCACCGCCAGCAGCGCAATGCCGCCAAGGCGCTGGCGCAAGTTGGCGTTGGGCGCCGCAAGCGCCCGGGCCAGCGGTTTGCGCAGGATCAGCGTGAGCAGCACGGCAACCACGGCGATGCTGCCCAGCAGGGTCGGCAGCGGGTAGGACTCGCGTATGTTGTCCAGTACTTCCTTGGAGTACACCAGGTAGTCGACTGCGATGAAGTTGAAGCGCACCCCAAACTCGTCCCAGAACTGCCATTCGGCCACCGCGACGAACAGCATCACGAACAGGCTGACGATCAGCACGCCGGCCATCAACCGACGATGCAGGCCCGTGCGCCACAGCGCAGCTGGGCACACCGCCAGGTACAGCCCCAGCGGCAGGGCGGCGTAAGTAAGGAAGCTCAGGTCGTACAAGGCACCGCTGAAGAATAATGAGAAGTAATCGCCATGTACTTCATCCAGGTGGGTGACCAGCAATACCAGGCGGGTCAGCAAGAAGATGCCGAACCACAGTGAGCAAACTAACAGAAGATAACGCCAAGGTGCGGCGAGGGAGGTGCGCATTAAGTAGGCCTGTTTCTTTTTTTGGGTGCGAGAAGGCCGGCATATTAAATGGGCAAGTGCAAAAAATTTGTCAAAAGTTTACAGCGATTAACTGACGCGTGGGCCTATATTGGATACTTTGCTTTTTTCCTACACGCCGAGGGGTAAAACCATGTTCGGGAAAGTATTGACATACGATGTCTACCACTTGGCCTTGTACCTGGGTTCGGCCTTGGCGTGGGGCGCCGTTGGCCTGTGGCTGTTGCTGCGTGGGGTGGGCGTAGTGGCGCTGTACAAGGGCTGTGTGGTGTTCGGCCTGGGCTTGGCACTCAGCAGCATCATATTGGTGCTGGACATCGTGCGCGTGCTCGAACACTGGCAGGTGGAACTGGGGCTGCTGCTGTTTGGGTTGTTGTTGCCGTGCGTGATTTTTTTGACTTTTAAGGCAAGGCTTAAGTATGTGTAAGAATAATCTTACTAAATTGTAGGAGAGTGCTTACATGGGGTGGCGTGACAGCATGTTGATAGACCAACGCGCTGTCACGATTCAGCGTATCAGAAGTGCACTTTTACCAAGAAACTCATGGTGTTCTGGTCGGTCGTGAAAGCATCGCTGTCCTTGATGCCGTACTTGTTCTTCCAGTAGTCGTACTCGACACCCACGTACAGCTGCTTCTCGCCCAGATGCAGCGCCTTGCCCAGGTCATACTTGATCTGCGGGTTGAAGTGCAGGTTGGCCTGATAGGTGCCACGACGGTTCTCGTCGTTGTCCACCACCCAGTCCATGAAGCCGTCGATGAGCACGTCGGAATCGCCCACCGGGATGGTGTACGACCACACCGGGGTGATTTGCCACACGTTGTCGCCGGCACGGCTGCCGTCGGTGGTGCGGTTGTAGAAGTTCAGCTGGAAGTAGTCAAAGCCTGGTATGGCCAGGTCGAAGCCGGGGCCGATCAGGTACGACTCGGTGTCACCCTCGCCAAACTCGTAGGTCATGGCCAGCAGCACGTCTTTGACTGGGCCGAATTCCAGCTTCTGGTCGAAAATCTTGCCGAACGACAGGCGTGGGCTGAATTCGCCGTAGTAGGTGTTGGGGCCGTTGTTGGCGTCCTTATTGCCTTGGTAGAAAATCTTGTCGACGAAGAAGAAGTTGTCGCCGTACTTCCAGCCATCGGCGTGCTCGAAGGTGAGGGTTTGCTGGGTCTGCGGGTTGACCTTGAAGTTCTTGCCCCACAGGTAGGTCAGGCTGTTGTTCTGCCACTGCAGCAGGTCGCCGCCGAAGGTGGTGCCACAGGCCAGCAGGCCGCCGGCGAGGATCAGGCTGTTGATGGTACGCATTGCGAGTGTCGCTCCCTTGATTGATCTGTTGTCAGCGCTCGTTATTGGCGCTTTTTTGTCTTTTGAGTCAGCTTTTTTCGATAGGCCACAGCTGTTTGGCAAGGGTTGAGCCAACTTTTCCGGGTTGGCAAAACTTTCCTGCTCGACTTCGTTCTGAACGGATGAAAAGGGTCTTTCAGGCTGGCAACACGTTGGCCAACCGCCCATATTCATTGACTGAGCGGTCAGTAAACGCAGGCAGAATCCGTTCTGCCCTGATCGAGGGGGCGCGCAGATTACTGGCTTGCGCGCCTTGCCTCAAGTGCTCCGTCCTGGAGCAGTGTGGATCAAACTTGTGCGTTTGGTCAGTTTTTTAGAAGTGTACCTTGATCAGGGCACTGGTGACGCTTTGGTTGCTGTCGAGGTTGCCCTGGCTGTCGATGCCGTACTTGTCCTTCCAGTAGCTGTACTCAATGCCCACATACAGCTGCTTGGCGCCCAGGTTCAGGGCCTTGCCCAGGTCGTACTTGACCTGCGGGTTGAACTGCAGGTTGGCGTGGTAGGTGCCGCGACGGGTTTGGTCGTTGTCCACCACCCAGTCCATGTAGCCGTCGATCAGAATGTCGGACTTGCCCACCGGGATCGTGTAAGACCAGGCCGGGGTGATCTGCCAGACGTTATCACCGGGGCGGCTGCCTTCGGTGTTGCGCACGTAGAAATTCAGGGTGAAATAGTTGAAGCCGGGGATGTCCAGGTCGAAGCCGGGGCCGATCAGGTAGGCCTCGTTGTCGCCCTCGCCACGCTCGTAGGTCATGGCCAGCAGCACGTCCTTGATCGGGCCGAACGCCAGCTTCTGGTCGAAAATCTTGCCGAATGACAGGCGCGGGCTGAATTCACCGTAGTAGCTGGTGACGCCTTTGCCCGGGTCGGGCTTGCCGTTGTAAAAGACCTTGTCGACGAACATGAAGGTGTCGCCGTACTTCCATTTGTTGGCGTGCTCGAAGGTCACCGTCTGCTGGATGCTGGGGTTGACCTTGAAGTCCTTACCGTACAGGTAGCTCAGGCTCTCGCCGTGCCACAGCAGCCAATCGCCGGCGTGGGCGGGGAGGGTGGCCAGCAGGCTGCTGCCCAGCAGTAGGGACGAAGTGATGCGTTTCATGTTGTGGTTCCCGGACTTATTGTTTTTGTTGGCGGTTTTTTTGGCGCACAGGCGCCCCGAGCGGCCCATTCCGGCGGGCCGACGGTGAAACGGTTGTTGGGCAAGCGGGCGGGGGCGGCAAACGGTGCCGCCCCCTGTTGGCTCAATGCTGGTGACAGACGTCGTTGTGCGCCGCGCGGTCAGCACCACCGAGGATGTTGAACAGTACGTTCAACACCAGGGCACTGACTGTGGCCATGGCGATACCACTGTGGGTGATGGGTTCCATCCACTGTGGCATCTGGGCGAAGAACTCCGGGCGCACCACGGGGATCAACCCGAAGCCGACGCTCACGGCAACCAGCAACTGATTGCGGCGGTCGCCGATGTCCGCCTCCTGAAGAATCTTGATCCCGGTGGCGGTGACCATGCCGAACATGGCGATGGATGCGCCGCCCAGTACCGCAGGTGGGATCGAGGCAATCAGGAAGGCCGCCTTGGGCAGCAGGCTGAGCACGATCAGCAGTGCGCCGGCGACGATGGTGACAAAGCGGCAGCGCACCCCGGTCATCTGCACCAGGCCGATGTTTTGCGCAAACGAGGAGTGGGTGAAGGTGTTGAAGAAGCCAGCGATGAACGATGCACCGGCATCGCACAGCAGGCCGCGCCGCAACATCCCAGGGGTCACTTCACGGTCGGTCACCTTGCCCAGGGCCAGGAACATGCCGGTGGATTCGACGAAGATGATCACCACCACCAGGCACATGGACAGGATCGGCGCCAGGCTGAACGTTGGCATACCGAAGTGCAGCGGGGTTACCACTTGCAGCCACGGTGCGTCGTTCAGGCCCGACAGGTCGACCATGCCGATGGAGCCGGCCAGGATGTAGCCCAGACCCATGCCCACCAGCACTGACACGTTGACCCAGAAGCCGCGCATGAAGCGGTTGATCAGCAAGATCACCGCCAGCACCAGGCCGGCCACCAGCAGGTAGATTGGCGCACCGAAGTGCTCCGCTTCTTGCCCACCACCGGCCCAGTTGACCGCCACCGGGAACAGTGACAAGCCAATCGAGGTGATCACCGTGCCGGTGACCAGTGGCGGGAAGAAGCGTACAACCTTGGACATGAACGGCGCGATCAGCATGCCGAAGAACCCGGCGGCGATGGTCGCGCCGAAGATCCCCTGCAGGCCCACGCCGGGCATGCCGGCCATGGCTACCATGCTGCCGACGGCAGCAAAACTGGCACCCATCATCACCGGCATGCGGATGCCCACCGGGCCGATACCGAACGACTGGATGATGGTAGCGACGCCAGCGACCAGCAGATCGGCGTTGATCAGAAAAGCAACTTCTTCACGGGACAGGCCGGCAGCCTGGCCGATGATCAAAGGTACGGCAATGGCGCCACCGTACATCAGCAGAACGTGTTGCAGGCCAACCAGGATCAGTTGGAACAAGGGCAGAGGCTCTCGCGGCGGCGCAATGGGGATGTGCGCCTTGCGTGACTCGGACATGCAGCACCTCGAGTTTTGTTTTTATTCTCGGATCCAAGCGCCGGCCTCGGGCAGCAGGCTCCCGGTGAAGAGAGCCTGGGGTTTGCGCCAGAGGTCGAACGCTCGATGCTTGCTTGTTGCGTAACACATCAAACGTGAGGTCGGCTGTACCGGCCTCTTCGCGGGCAAGCCCGCTCCTACAGGGGAGGTGATCCCCCGGGAACGGGTTGCCTGGCAGGGTGCTCTCAGTTGACCGGGGCGCCTTTGGCGATCCAGTCGCCGACCAGCTTGCGCTCTTCGGTGGTCATCTGGGTGATGTTGCCCAGCGGCATGATCTGGCTGGCGACCGCTTGCGCTTGAATGCGCGCGGCCTGGGCCTGGATTTGCTGCGGGGTGTCGAACATCACGCCGGCAGGGGCGGCGCTGAACAGTGGGCTGGTCGGTTTGGACGAGTGGCACACGGTGCAGCGTTCCTGGATGACATTGTGGATCTTGTCAAAGGTCTCGCCGCCGGCCTGGGCTGTGGCCTGAGCCGGGGCTTCAGCGGGGGCGGCAGGTGCTGCGGCAGCCTTGGCGGCGTCCTCGGCACGCTGTTCGGCAGCGGTCTTGCCACCGACGGCGGTCGCGGGCAGCGGTTGGTACTCGACCTTCGCAGCGGCCTGCTCAGGGCTTACGGCCATCGGCTTGGGGCCGGTGACGTAGGCCAGGCAGATCATTGCCAGGGCGCCGACTGGCAGGGTCCAGGCATACTTGTTGCTGTCGTGGCGGGTGTTGAAGTAGTGGCGGATCAGAACCGCGGCTACTGCAATGCCCGCCAGGATCAGCCAGTTGTACTGGCTACCGTAGGTGCTCGGGAAATGGTTGCTGATCATGATGAACAGCACCGGCAGGGTGAAGTAGTTGTTATGGCGCGAGCGCAGCAGGCCTTTGGCCGGCAGGCGCGGGTCGGGCGTGGTGTTGGCTTCGATCGCCGCCACCAGCTGGCGTTGGGCCGGCATGATGATGCGGAACACGTTGCCGACCATGATGGTGCCGATGATCGCACCGGTGTGCAGGTACGCACCACGGCCGCTGAACACCAGGCTGAAGCCCCAGCAGGCGGCAATGATCAGCACGAACAGCACACCACCGAGCAGCGCTGGCTTCTTGCCCAGGGGCGAGTCGCACAGGAAGTCGTAGATGAACCAGCCAGCGACCAGCGAGCCGATACCGATGGCCACGCCTTCGGCACCGCTCAAGGTGCTGCCAGGGGCCAGCAGGTACAGCGCCGGGTTCCAGTAGAACACCACGCACAGCAGGGCGATACCGGACATCCAGGTGAAGTAGGCTTCCCATTTGAACCAGTGCAGGTTCTCGGGCATTTTCGGGGGGGCGAGTTTGTATTTCTCCAGGTGGTAGATACCACCGCCGTGAATTGCCCAGAGATCACCCGACAACCCATCGCGCGGGTTGCTTCGGTTCAGGTGGTTCTCCAGCCAGACGAAGTAGAACGATGCACCGATCCAGGCGACGCCGGTGATCATGTGAACCCAGCGAATGCTCAGGTTCAGCCATTCGTGAAGGTGTGCTTCCACAGTATGTACCTCTGCCAATCACCGTGAACGATGATCGACCTTTTCTTATTGGTGGGGATTGAGGATCAGCATCTGTTCCTCGGTGAAGTAATGCTCATCGCAGTTGTTGCCAGAACCACTGCGATCAACCACCAGGAAATCATCCCGCTTTTCGATCGTCAGCACCGGGTGGTGCCAAACGCCGCGATGGTAATTAACGCCCTGCCTGCCGTTACTGCGGAAGGCGCGGACCAAGCCTGATACAGGTGCATCGCCAACGGGCGCGACCACGATCAGAAAGGGGTTGCCGAGCAGCGGGATGAAAGCCTGGCTGCCCAGCGGATGGCGTTCCAGCATGCGCACGGTCAGCGGCATGTCCAGCGCATCGGCGCGGAAGATGCTGATGATCGCCTTGTCTTCAGGCTCGGCGGTTTCCACTGTGGCGAGCTTGTGAAAACGCATGGTCGAGCCGTTGTTGATCATGAAGTGGTCGCTGCCATCGGTTTCGATCACGTCTCCGAAGGGGGCGAAGGCTTCTTTGCTCAGGGGCTCGATCATCAGGGTGCGCATGCGGGTCTCTCTTATATGTTCGTTGTACTGAATGAGGTTCGGCTGTTACTTACAGCTGCAGCAGGCGGAACAGGGCGATCAGGTTGATCTGCGCCAGGGCTTCCTTGAATTCGGCATCGGTGTCGTTGTGGATGCGTTTTTCGAAGGAGGCGAGGATCTGGTGCCGGTTGCTGCCCTTGACCGCCATGATGAACGGGAACTTGAACTTGGCCTTGTAGGCGTCGTTCAGTTCGGTGAAGCGGGCGAACTCTTCGGCGGTGCACTGGTGAATGCCGGCGCCGGCCTGCTCGTTGGTGCTCGATTCGGTCAGCTCGCCCTGCACGGCGGCTTTGCCGGCCAGGTCCGGGTGAGCGTTGATCAATGCCAGCTGGTCGGCGTGGTTGGCGCTGAGCAGGATGTCGCTCATGCGCTGGTGCAGCGCCTCGATCTCGTCCAGCTCGCCCAGTTGGCCCAGGTCGTAGGCTTTTTCGGCCACCCACGGCGAGTGCTCGTAGATGTCGGCGAAGGCCTTGACGAAGGCGTCACGGCCCAGGGCGGATGGCTTGAGGGTGTTGAAGGCAGTCATCAGGCGTTCTCTTTCTGGTACGGGTGGGTGGTGTGCCAGTGGCGGGCGATGTCCACGCGACGGGCGAACCAGACCTGGTCATGGCTTTTTGCGTAATCGACGAAGCGCTTCAGTGCAGCCAGGCGCGCTGGGCGGCCGACCAGCCGGCAGTGCAGGCCGATGGAGAGCATTTTTGGCGCTTCGGCGCCTTCGGCGTACAGCACATCGAAGGCGTCCTTAAGGTACTGGAAGAACTGCTCGCCGCAGTTGAAGCCCTGTACCTGGGTGAAGCGCATGTCGTTGGTGTCGAGGGTGTAGGGGATCACCAGGTGCGGCTTGCCGGTGGGGTTGTTCGGCTCCCAGTAGGGCAGATCGTCGTCATAGGTGTCACTGTCATACAGGAAGCCGCCTTCCTCCATCACCAGGCGACGGGTGTTCGGGCCAGTGCGGCCGGTGTACCAGCCTAGTGGGCGTTCACCGGTGATTTCGGTGAGGATGCGGATGGCTTCGAGCATGTGCTCGCGCTCCTGGGCCTCGTCCATGTTCTGGTAGTCGATCCAGCGGTAGCCGTGGCTGCAGATTTCGTGGCCGGCTTCGGCCATGGCGCGGATCACGTCGGGGTGGCGCTGGGCGGCCATGGCCACGGCGAAGATGGTCAGCGGCACGCCGCTGTCCTTGAACAGCTTCAGCAGGCGCCACACACCGGCACGGCTGCCGTACTCGTACAGCGACTCCATGCTCATGTTGCGCGCGCCCTGCAGTGGCTGGGCAGCGACCATTTCGGACAGAAAGGCTTCGGATTCCTTGTCGCCGTGCAGGATGTTGCGTTCGCCACCTTCCTCGTAGTTGAGGACGAAAGACAGCGCGATGCGAGCGTTGCCCGGCCATTGCGGGTGAGGGGGGTTATTGCCGTAACCGATCAGGTCGCGAGGGTAGTCAGCGCTCACTGCAGTCTTCCTTCTTGTGCGTTAGTGCGGGGGGTGGGCGGGCCGCGTCGGTATGTCGCACCACCGGATGGGCTGATTGTATACAACTTCTGAAATCTTTTGTAAGCCTGTTTTTCCGCATTTCTTCCCTTTTGTCGCCTCGAAGCGCGCGCTGAAAACAGTGCAAGAAACCTGCCTGACTGGTCAGCTAATGACGTTGTCGTCGGCACAGCGTCTGTATTCGCGACCGATGGGGCGTTTCTTAGCATGAACAGGAGTGCGCGGAGGAAGGGATCAAAAAATTGTGTACAATTTTGCGATGGAATGTCTTAATGGTGTCATTCCCGCACATCGCAGGCCTGCTGGCGTGCTGATGGCCGTGTATTTTTTGCCCACAGATTGAACAAGAGGCGACAAGCAATGGGACGTTTGACCACACACGTACTGGATGCCGCGCATGGCTGCCCGGGCAGCTCGATCAAAGTCGAGCTGTACCGTGTCGAAGGCCAGCAGCTGGAGCTGGTGAACACTGCCCTGACCAACAGCGATGGCCGCGTCGATGCGCCGTTGCTGCAGGGCGACGACTACCGCACTGGCGTTTACCAGCTGCAGTTCAGCGCCGGCGACTATTACCGCGCCCGCGGCGTGCAGCTGCCGGCTCAAGCGTTCCTGGATGTTGTTGTGCTGCGCTTTGGTATCGATGAGCAGCAGGAGCACTACCACGTGCCACTGTTGATCTCGCCGTACAGCTATTCGACCTATCGTGGAAGCTAGTTGGTCGCTAGAAGAATCTTCGTAGGTCCTTTGGCCCGCTCTCACACTGGCGGGCTTTTTTTCGTCTGCTGTTTTTGTATTGCCTGTGCCGGCCTCTTCGCGGGCAAGCCCGCTCCTACGGGGATGTCACGGCCTTCATGACGCACACTAAAGAAAGGGCGCCGAGGCGCCCTTGCTGGGTGCAGCAGGGTTAGAGGAACACGAACTTGGCAATGAAGATCGCGCACAGCACCCACAGGCTGGCGGAGATTTCCTTGTACTTGCCGGTACCTGCCTTCAACGCCACATAGCTGATGAAGCCCAGGGCAATGCCATCGGCGACCGAGAAGGTCAGCGGCATCATGATCACCGTGACGATTGCCGGAATGCTGTCGGTGGCTTCATCCCAGTGGATGTGCGCCATGCTGCCCATCATCAGCATCGCTACGTAGATCAACGCACCCGCTGTCGCGTAAGCCGGAATCATCCCAGCCAGTGGGGCGAAGAACATCGCTGCGACGAACAACAGGCCAACCACCACCGCCGTCAGGCCAGTACGCCCCCCCGCAGCAACGCCCGCGGCGCTTTCTACATAGCTGGTTACCGGCGGAACACCCACCACGGCACCGAATACACTCGACGCGCTGTCAGCCTTCAATGCCCGCGACAGGTTCTCGATACGCCCATCCGGTGCTACCAGGTTGGCCCGCTGCGCCACGCCCATCAGGGTGCCGGCGGTGTCGAACATGTGCACGAACAGAAACGCCAGCACTACGCTGATCATGCTGACGTTGAATACGCCCGCCACATCCATCGCCATCCAGGTCGGTGCCAGGCTTGGCGGCATCGACATCACCCCGCCGAACTTGACCAGGCCCAGGCCCCAGCCGGCCAGGGTGACGCCGATGATGCTGATCAGGATGGCGCCGAACACCCGCTTGTAGCTGAGGATGGCGATCAGCAAAAAGCACACGGCCGCCAGCAGTGGCCCTGGTTCATGCAGCGAGCCCAGCTTGATCAGGGTGGCCGGGCTGTCGACGATGATGCCCGCCGTCTTCAGGCCGATCAGCCCGAGGAACAAGCCGACGCCGGCCCCCATGGCATGGCGCAGGCTGACCGGGATGCTGTTAAGCAACCATTCGCGCACTTTCGACAAGGTCAGGAACATGAACAGCACGCCCGAGACGAACACCGCCCCCAGCGCCGTTTCCCAGTTGTAGCCCATGGTGCCAACCACGGTGTAGGTAAAGAAGGCGTTCAGCCCCATGCCCGGCGCCAGGCCCACCGGCCAGTTGGCGTACAGGCCCATCAGCAGGCAGCCCAGTGCGGCGGCGATGCAGGTGGCGACGAAGGCGGCACCATGGTCGATGCCGGCGTCGGCCATGATGTTGGGGTTGACGAAGATGATGTAGGCCATGGTGATGAAGGTGGTCACCCCGGCG
Source organism: Pseudomonas sp. Leaf58 (assembly GCF_003627215.1). NCBI lineage: Bacteria > Pseudomonadati > Pseudomonadota > Gammaproteobacteria > Pseudomonadales > Pseudomonadaceae > Pseudomonas > Pseudomonas sp. Leaf58. The sequence continues at coordinate 3,716,689 of NZ_CP032677.1, read as the reverse complement.
ATCATTTCGGTTTTGACAGTGCTGCCGTGTTGCTTGAGTTTGAAAATCCGCTCCAGCCAACTCGTTTCGAGCGGTGGGGCGAGATCCAGCGTAGGGGCTTCGGATTTGCGGCTTTCCACAGCGAGTACTCCTCAAGTCTTTCTTGTTGTTGTTGGGCCTGGAACCTGAGCGATGCACGTGGCGGCCCTACGAGGGAAGGCAGACGTCTGACCGTTTTATTGACTCAAGGGTCAAGAAGTTGCTCGATGGATTATGCTTTTGTGTACAAAGAATGCAAATAATGTTTTATCTTTTGTGCGCGCAATGCGTCGTGCAACGGCTATATAGGTGAAAACGCCCCCTGCGGAATCGCCTCAGCCTGTGTACAATGACGCCATACTTTCTCTTCGTGCCTCGAGAGCCCATGAACGAACAGCTGCAACCTCTGAAAAAACCTGCACGTGTCGGCAAGGCCGGCCGCAGCGGTACCCAGGACGACATCGTCTACGCGCATATTTTCGAGGCGATCCTCGAGCAGCGTCTGGCCCCGGGCACCAAGTTGAGCGAGGAAGCGCTGGGCGAAATCTTCGGCGTCAGCCGCACTATTATCCGCCGCGCCTTGTCGCGTCTTGCCCACGAAAGCGTGGTGCTGCTGCGGCCGAACCGCGGCGCGGTGGTAGCCAGCCCGACCGTGGAAGAAGCACGCCAGGTATTTTTCTCGCGGCGCATGGTCGAACGGGCCATTACCGAACTGGCTGTGCAGCACGCCACCCTCGAGCAGCTCAACGAGCTGCGGCAGATGGTGCGCGATGAGCGCGACAGCTTCTCGCGCGGTGACCGCGGCGCCGGTATTCGCCTGTCCGGCGAGTTCCACCTCAAGCTGGCTGAAGCCGCAGGCAATGCGCCGCTGGTGAGCTTCCAGCGCAGCCTGGTATCGCAGACCTCGCTGATCATCGCCCAGTACGAAAGTGGCAACCGCTCGCATTGCTCGTATGACGAGCACATGCAGTTGATCGATGCCATCGAGGCACGCGATGCCGAGCAGGCGGTGAGCCTGATGATGCACCACATGGACCACATCGACAGCAAGCTGAACCTGGACGAGGAGAGCGCCTCGGACGACCTGCATGCGGTGTTCTCGCATTTGCTGAAAAAACCCAAGGTTTCGGCCAAGGGTTGATCGCTTGCCTAGATGAATGAAGGGGCCGCTGCGCGCCCCCAGCCATGTGTGGCCTTTAACCAAACGTCTGCTAAATTCTTGTGAGCAAACCTTCATCAAGCAGTTGGGCTTGCGCATCCATTGCGTCCACGACTTGCTGAGGAACGGTTAATGACCATGTCTCTGGGTAAACGAATGGGTGCCGAGCTGATCGGTACCTTCTGGTTAGTGCTTGGCGGCTGCGGCAGTGCGGTGCTTGCAGCCAGTTCCCCCGTCGGCATCGGTGTTCTGGGTGTCGCCTTCGCTTTCGGCCTCACCGTGCTGACCATGGCCTTCGCCATTGGCCATATCTCCGGCTGCCATCTCAACCCCGCCGTGTCGTTCGGGTTGGTGGTGGGAGGGCGCTTCCCGGCCAAAGAGTTGCTGCCCTATGTGATCGCCCAGGTAATCGGCGCCATCCTCGCTGCCGGAGTGATTTATCTCATCGCCAGCGGCAAGGCCGGCTTCGAGCTGTCTTCAGGGTTGGCTTCGAACGGTTACGCCGACCACTCGCCTGGCGGTTACACGCTGGGCGCTGGGTTCGTCAGTGAAGTGGTGATGACCGCCATGTTCCTGGTGGTCATCATGGGGGCCACTGACGCCCGGGCGCCGGCGGGCTTTGCGCCGATTGCCATCGGCCTGGCCCTGACCCTGATTCACCTGATCTCGATCCCGGTGACCAATACCTCGGTCAACCCCGCGCGTAGCACGGGGCCGGCACTGTTCGTCGGCGGCTGGGCCCTGCAGCAGCTGTGGCTGTTCTGGGTGGCGCCGCTGATCGGTGCGGCAATCGGCGGCGCGCTGTATCGGGGCCTGGCGAAAGAGCCTTAACGCTGGTGCACGCAACGCCCGGCAGCGTAGGTTTCGCGTACGCTGCGGTCGTCGCCCAGGGTGGTGAGCACGAACAGGGTTTCCTCGATACTGTTGGATTGCTGGATGCGGTAGTCCAGCAGTGGCGTGGCCTTGTAGTCCAGCACCACGAAGTCGGCATCGTTGCCCGGGCGCAAGCTGCCGATGCGGTCGTCCAGGCGCAGCGCGCGGGCGCCGCCGAGGGTGGCCAGGTACAGCGACTTGTACGGGTGCAGGCGCGCGCCTTGAAGCTGCATCACCTTGTACGCCTCGTTCAAGGTGTGGAGTAGCGAGAAACTGGTGCCGGCGCCAACGTCGGTGCCCAGGCCCACGTTGACCTTGAAGCGCTCGGCCTGCGGCAGGTTGAACAGGCCGCTGCCGAGGAACAGGTTGGAGGTAGGGCAGAACGCTACCGCCGAACCGGTTTCGGCTAGGCGTTGGCATTCTTCGTCACACAGGTGCACACCATGGGCGAACACCGAGCGCTCGCCCAGCAGCTCGAAGTGGTCGTACACGTCGAGGTAACCCTTCTGCTCGGGGAACAGCGACTTGACCCAATCGATTTCCTTGAGGTTTTCCGACAGGTGCGTGTGCATGTACACGCCTGGGTGTTCCTTGAGCAATTGGCCCGCCAGGGTTAGTTGTTGCGGGGTGCTGGTCGGGGCAAAACGTGGGGTGACGGCATAGTGCAGGCGGCCCTTGCCGTGCCAGCGTTCGATCAGCGCCTTGCTTTCGGCATAACCGGACTCGGCGGTATCGGTCAGGTATTCGGGTGCGTTGCGGTCCATCATCACCTTGCCGGCGATCAGGCGCAGGTCCAGGCGCTCGGCTTCTTCAAACAGGGCATTGACCGATTCTGGGTGCACGCTGCCGAACACCAGCGCGGTGGTGGTGCCGTTGCGCAGCAGTTCCTTGAGGAAAATCTTCGCCACCTGGTCAGCGTGGTCTTTATCGGCAAACTGCTTTTCGCAGGGGAAGGTATAGGTGTTCAGCCAGTCCAGCAGCTGTTCGCCGTAGGAGCCGACCATGCCGGTTTGTGGGAAATGGATGTGGGTGTCGATGAAACCCGGGGTGATCAGCGCGTCCTGGTAGTGCTCGACCGGAATGTCGGCGTCCAGGGTCGGCAGCAGTTCGCTGGCGTGGCCCACGGCGCGGATGCGGCCATCGTCGACCACCAGCAGGCCGTCCTCGAAGTATTCATGGGAAGCCTCCAGGCCCACCTCGGCCGGGTCGGCGATGCTGTGCAGAATGGCGGCACGGTAGGCTTTGCGGGTAACGGTCATAACACACTCGTCAATTGGCTTGGCTGCGCCGGGAGGGCGGCAGCAACTGGGCAATGGGGCCGGCATTGGCGGCAGCGTCGTGCTGGCCGAAGCAGGCGTTGTAGGTGGCGATGATTTCACCGGCGATGGACACTGCGATCTCGATGGGCAGCTTGCCCTTGACCTCGGCCAGGCCCATCGGGCAGCGCATGCGCGCCAGCACCGCATCGTCGTAGCCGCGCTCGCGCAGGCGATGCTCGAACTTGACCCGTTTGGTTTTCGAGCCGATCAGGCCGAACCAGGTAAAATCGTTGCGTTTGAGGATGGCGGCGGTCAGCTCCAGGTCGAGCTGGTGGTTGTGGGTCATGACGATGCAGTAGCAGCCTGGTGGCAGGCTTGCCACTTCGTCGACCGGTTCCTCACTGATGACCTTGGTCACCCCGTCGGGGATCAAGGCAGGGAACTCCTGCTCGCGCGAGTCGATCCAGCGCACCCGGCAGGGCAGCGCGGCGAGCAAGGGTACCAGAGCCCGGCCGACATGGCCCGCGCCGAACACGGCGATCTGCGCCTGCACGGCAGCCATGGGTTCGAACAGCAACACGGTCACGCCGCCGCAGCACTGGCCCAGGCTGGCGCCTAGGCTGAAGCGCTCCAGGTGCGGGGTAGTACGCTGCTCTTCGAGCATTTGCCGGGCGATGTGCAGGGCCTTGTATTCCAGGTGGCCACCGCCGATGGTGTCGAACAGGCCGCTGGCGCTGACGACCATTTTCGAGCCGGCGTTGCGCGGGGTCGAGCCGCGCTCCTCGATGATGGTGACCAGCACGCAGGCTTCGCCACGGGACTGGTGGTCGGCGAGGGCGTTGATCCATTGGTGCATGATGCAACCTCTCTAAGCCATGCTGCAGATCCTGTGGAGGCGGGTAAACCCGCCCCCCACAGGGCCCTGCATTGTCAGTGAGACACGGTTTCCAGTTCCTGTTCGGCAGGCTGCGCGGCAGCCAGCGCTTTGCGCATCTGCTCACACCCCCACAACACCCGCTCCGGTGTCGCCGGTGCATCCACCTGTGGCTGCACGCGGTAATCGGCAATGCTGGCCACGGCGTCCTTGATCGCACACCAGGCTGCAATGCCAAGCATGAACGGCGGCTCGCCCACGGCCTTGGAGTGGAACACGGTGTCTTCCGGGTTCTTGCGGTTTTCCACCAGCTTCACGCGCAAATCCAGCGGCATGTCGGCCACTGCCGGGATCTTGTAGCTGGCCGGGCCGTTGGTCATCAGCTTGCCCTTGGCGTTCCACACCAGCTCTTCGGTGGTCAACCAGCCCATGCCCTGGATGAAGCCGCCTTCCACTTGGCCAATGTCGATGGCCGGGTTCAGCGAATCGCCCACGTCATGCAGGATGTCGGCGCGCAGCACCTTGTACTCGCCGGTCAGGGTGTCGACGACCACTTCTACGCAAGCGGCGCCGAAGGCGTAGTAGTAGAACGGCCGACCACGCGCCTGGCTGCGGTCGTAGAAGATTTTCGGCGTGCGGTAGAAGCCGGTACTGGACAGTGACACCTGAGCGAAGTAGGCCTGCTGCACCAGTTGCTCGAAGCTGACGATCTGATCGCGCACGCGCACATGACCATTGCGGAATTCGACGTCTTCCTCGGTCACCTGGTAATGCCGCGCGGCAAACTCGGTCAGGCGCTGCTTGAGAATTTCGGCAGCGTTCTGCGCCGCCTTGCCATTCAAGTCGGCACCGCTTGACGCAGCGGTGGGCGAGGTGTTGGGCACCTTGTCGGTGTTGGTGGCGGTGATCTGGATGCGGCTGAAATCAACCTGGAAGATCTGCGCTACCACCTGCGCCACCTTGGTGTTCAGGCCCTGGCCCATTTCGGTGCCGCCGTGGTTCAGGTGGATGCTGCCGTCGGTGTAGATATGGATCAGCGCACCCGCCTGGTTGAGGAAGGTGGCGGTGAACGAGATGCCGAACTTGACCGGGGTCAGCGCCAGGCCCTTCTTCAATATCGGGCTGTGGGCGTTGAAGCGGCGGATCGACTCGCGGCGTTCGGCGTAGTCGCTGCTCGCCTCCAGCTCGGCGGTCATCTCTTCGAGCATGTTGTGCTCGACGGTTTGGTAGTAGTGGGTGACGTTACGCTCGGTCTTGCCGTAGTAGTTGGCCTTGCGCACCGCCAGCGGGTCGCGGCCCAGGTGGCGGGCGATGTGGTCCATCACCTGCTCGATGGCGACCATCCCCTGCGGGCCGCCAAAGCCGCGGTAGGCGGTGTTGGAGGCGGTGTTGGTCTTGCATCGGTGGCCGTGCACGGTGGCATCGCCCAGGTAGTAGGCGTTGTCGGAGTGGAACATGGCACGGTCGACGATCGAGCCAGACAGGTCGGGCGAGTAACCACAGTTGCCAGCCAGGTCGAGGTTGATGCCGTGCAGGCGGCCGTCGTCGTCGAAGCCCACGTCGTACTCGACGTAGAACGGGTGGCGCTTGCCGGTCATGGTCATGTCTTCGACCCGCGGCAGGCGCATCTTGGTCGGCTGGCCGGTCAGGCGCGCGATGACTGCGCACAGGCACGCCGGGCTGGCGGCCTGGGTTTCCTTGCCGCCAAAACCACCGCCCATGCGGCGCATGTCCAGCACCACCTTGTTCATCGGCACATCGAGCACTTCGGCGACCAGCTTCTGCACTTCGGTGGGGTTTTGCGTGGAGCAGTAGACGATCATGCCGCCGTCTTCGGTGGGCATCACCGAGGAAATCTGCGTTTCCAGGTAGAAATGCTCCTGGCCGCCGATGTGCAGGGTGCCTTGAATACGGTGGGGGGCAGCGGCCAGGGCGGCAGCGGAATCGCCGCGCTGGTGGGTGTGGCTGTCGAGTACGAAGTGCTTCTTGCGCAGTGCCTCGACCACGTCCAGGACCGGCTCTAGGTCTTCGTACTCGACGATCGCGGCCATGGCTGCACGGCGCGCAGTTTCAAGGTCGCGGGCGGCCACGGCGAGCACCGGCTGGCCGAAGAACTCGACCTTGTCGATGGCCAGCAGGGGGTCACCGGCCACCACTGGGCCAATGTCTTTCAGGCCGGGGATGTCTTCGTGGGTGATGGCGATGCGCACACCTTCGAAGGCATAGCACGGGGCGGTATCGATGCGCAGGATGCGCGCATGGGCACGGTCGGCGGTGCGCGCATAAACGTGCAGCTGGTTGGGAAACTCCAGGCGGTCGTCGATGTACAGCGCCTCGCCGGTCACATGCTTGTCGGCGCTGTCGTGCTTGACGCTGCGGCCGACCCCGCTGGTGAGGTCCTGGCTGAACAGTTCGGCCATCTCGGCCTGGCTCTTGGCTACGTGATGGTTAGACATAAGCGGTCACCCGGGTTTCGATGTACGGCGTTTGCTGTTCGATGAAGTACTTGCGCAGCAGGTTCTGCGCGGCCAGCAGGCGGTATTCCTTGCTGGCGCGGAAGTCGCTGAGCGGGGTGAAATCTTCGGCCAAGGCCTGGCAGGCGCGTTCGATAGCGGCCTGGTTCCACGGCTTGCCGCGTAGCGCTGCTTCGCAGGCATGGGCGCGTTTGGGGATTGCCGCCATGCCTCCGAAGGCAATGCGCACGCCACTGACCACGCCCTCTTCGATGCTGAGGTTGAAGGCCGCGCACACCGCGGAGATGTCATCGTCCAGGCGCTTGGACACTTTGTAGGCGCGGAACGCCCAGTCGCGGGTGGCGCGCGGCACGATGATCTTCTCGATGAACTCGCTGTCTTGGCGGGCCGTGATGCGGTAGTCGATGAAGTAGTCTTCCAGGGGCATTACCCGCTGGCGCTCGCCCTGGCGCAGGACGATCTGCGCATCCAGGGCAATCAGCAGGGGGGGCGAGTCGCCAATCGGCGAAGCGTTGCCGATGTTGCCGCCCAGGGTGCCCTGGTTGCGGATTTGTAGCGAGGCAAAGCGGTGCAGCAGGGCGCCGAAGTCGGGGTATTCCTCGTTCAGCGCGCCGTAACAATCGGTGAGCGAGGTGGCGGCGCCGATTTCCAGGTGGCTGGCGGTTTTCTCGATGCGCTTGAGTTCAGCCACGTGGCCGACGTAGATCATTACCGGCAGGGTTTTGTGGAACTGAGTCACTTCCAGCGCCAGGTCGGTGCCGCCAGCCAGCAGCCGTGCTTCGGGGTGCGAGCTGTACAGGTCGGCCAGGTCGGCCACGGTCAGGGGTACCAGGCAGCGCTTGTCGCCGCTGTTCAGCTCGCCGGTCTGGGTCGGGGCAATGGCCTTGAGGCGGCTGATGGTCTGCGCCTGCTGGGCATCGAACTGGTCGCGACAGGGTTGCCGGCAGCTCTGTGCGGCGGCGTCGAGGATTGGCCGGTAGCCGGTGCAGCGGCACAGGTTGCCGGCCAGGGCTTCCTGGGCCTGGTGCAGGTCGGGGCCGCTGCTGTTCTTTTGCAGGGCGAATAGCGACATGACGAAGCCCGGGGTGCAGAAGCCACACTGCGAACCATGGCAATCGGCCATGGCCTGTTGCACGCTGTGCAGTTGGCCCTGATGCTTCAGGCCCTCGACGCTGATCAGTTGCTTGCCGTGCAGGGATGAAACAAATGTCAGGCACGCATTGAGGCTGCGGTAGCGCAGGCTGTCGTTGCCCTGGTCGTCCTGGGTCAGTTCGCCGACCACCACGGTGCAGGCGCCACAGTCACCACTGGCGCAGCCCTCCTTGGTGCCAGGTTTGCCCAGGTGCTCGCGCAGGTACTGCAGCACCGTCATGTTCGGGTCCAGGGCATGCTCATTACGGAGCTCCTGGTTGACGAGAAACTGGATCACGGGGATGGCCTCGCAAGGGTTTTATTGTTGTTGGGCGGACTCTAAGCAAGAGCTGTTCAGCTGGTCAATATTTTTCTGACTCAAAGGTCAAGAAAATGAACATGTCCATACCCGGCCGAACCTGTTGCCCCTATTGCAAGCATAGATCGCGCCGGCCAATTGGCGGTTTGGCAGGTCAAATAAACCGCACGGCCCCTCTGCGCGATGAGCGAGCAAGTACGCTACAATCCGCCCCTTGTGTACAGTTCAATGATTTTGAAGGAAAACCATGACGTTCAAGGCCCCGGACAGCCTCTCCGAGCAGATTGCCGATTACCTGGCCGAACGCATCATCCGTGGTGAGCTGGCGCCAGGCGAGCGGATCCAGGAGCAGAAGGTCACCCAGGCCCTCAACGTCAGCCGCGGCTCGGTGCGCGAAGCGCTGCTGATCCTCGAACGCCGGCACCTGGTGGCGATCTTGCCGCGCCGTGGGGCCCATGTGACCGAGCTTGATGAGCGCAGCGTACGCAGCTTGTGCGGGCTGATGGGGGAGTTCTACATTCTGCTGGGTAACGCGGTTGCGCAAAAATGGCGCACCGATGCCGACCTGCGCCCGTTTCTGGAGATCCAGCAGCGTTTACAGCTCGCCCATGACCAGTTGGACATCAAGGCCTTCGTCGCCGACAGCTTCGCGGTCATGCGTGCGGCCTATCCGTTCGCCGACAACCCCTATTTGCAGGAAACCGTCGAAAACCTGCAGCCGGCCATGAGCCGTGCCTACTACCTGTCGCTGGACCAGCGCCAGGCCAACATGATCGATTACCTGGAGCTATTCGCCCGCCTGCTCGACGCCGTGGTCGCCCGTGACCTGCCGCGCATTCGCGAGGTGCTCACCGCCTATGGCCAGCGCAGCTGCGAACTGGTGCTGGCGGCGCTGGCCCGAGGCTGATCGATGCGCCTGAAGTGTATTCGTCTGGCCGGGTTCAAGTCGTTCGTCGACCCGACCACGGTCAATTTCCCCAGCAACATGGCGGCCGTGGTCGGCCCCAACGGCTGCGGCAAATCCAACATTATCGACGCCGTGCGCTGGGTGATGGGCGAGAGTTCGGCAAAAAACCTGCGCGGTGAGTCGATGACCGACGTCATCTTCAATGGCTCCAGTGGGCGCAAGCCGGTCAGCCAGGCCAGCATTGAGCTGGTGTTCGACAACAGCGAAACCACCTTGGTCGGCGAATATGCCGCTTACGCTGAGATTTCGATCCGGCGCAAGGTCACTCGCGACGGCCAGAACAGTTATTACCTCAATGGTGCCAAGTGTCGCCGACGTGACATTACCGACATTTTCCTTGGCACTGGCCTGGGGCCGCGTAGCTACTCGATCATCGAGCAGGGCATGATCTCCAAGCTGATCGAAGCCAAGCCCGAGGAGCTGCGCAACTTCATCGAGGAAGCCGCCGGCATTTCCAAGTACAAGGAACGCCGCCGCGAAACCGAAAACCGCATTCGTCGCACCCAGGAAAACCTGGCGCGCCTGACTGACCTGCGCGAAGAGCTGGAGCGCCAGCTGGAGCGCCTGCAGCGCCAGGCCCAGGCGGCCGAGAAGTACCGCGAATACAAAGCCCAGGAACGCCAGCTGAAGGCGCGCCTGGCGGCCTTGCGCTGGCGCGACCTGGACCAACAGGTGCGCCAGCGCGAGTCGGTGATTGGCGACCAGGATGTGTCCCACGAGGCACTGGTGGCCGAGCAGCGCAATGCCGATGCCAGCATCGAACGCCTGCGCGATGGCCATCACGAATTGTCCGAACGCTTCAACCAGGTGCAGGGCCGCTTCTATTCGGTGGCCGGTGACATCGCCCGGGTTGAGCAGAGCATCCAGCACGGTCAACAGCGCCTGCGCCAGTTGCAGGACGACTTCAAGGAAGCCGAGCGTACGCGCCTGGAGACCGAATCGCACCTGGGCCACGATCGCACCCTGCTGGCCACCCTGGGCGAAGAGCTGGCCATGCTCGAACCCGAGCAGGAAATGACCCTCGCCGCTGCAGAAGAAGCCGCCGCCGCCCTTGAAGAGGCCGAGCTAGGCATGCACGGCTGGCAGGAACAATGGGACAGCTTCAACAGCCGCTCCGCCGAGCCGCGCCGCCAAGCCGAAGTGCAGCAGGCGCGCCTGCAGCAGCTGGAAGCCAGCCTCGAGCGCCAGGCCGAGCGCCAGCGCAAGCTGGGCGAGGAGCGCGAGCAACTGGGTAGCGACCCGCAGGACGCCGCGATGCTCGAATTGTCCGAGCAGTTGGCCAGCAGCGAAATGCTGCTGGAAGAACTGCAACTGTCCGAAGAGCAGGTGGTCGAGCGCCTGGAAGGTGCGCGCGAGCAACTGCAACAGGCCACTCAGGCACAGCAGCAGGCGCAGGGTGACCTGCAGCGCCTGGGCGGCCGCCTGGCTTCGCTCGAGGCCTTGCAGCAGGCAGCCCTGGAGCCAGGCGCCGGCGCTGCCGACTGGTTGCGTGGGCAAGGCCTGGAGCAACAACCCCGCCTTGCCGAAGGGTTGCGCGTGGAACCGGGCTGGGAGCTGGCGGTGGAAACGGTGCTTGGCGCCGATCTACAGGCGGTGCTGGTGGACGATTTCAGTCGCCTCGAATTCGCTGGCCTGGAGCAGGGCGAATTGCGCTTGCTGCAAGCCGGCAGCCCTGGCTCAGCGTTGCCCGGCAGCTTGCTGGAGAAGGTCAAAGGCCCTGTCGACCTGGCGCCCTGGCTAGGCCAGGTCATGCCCGTGGAGAGCTTGGCTCAGGCGCTGGCGCAACGCGCGTCGCTCGGCGCCGGCCAGAGCCTGGTCAGCCGCGATGGTTATTGGCTTGGCCGGCATTTCCTGCGGGTACGTCGTGGTGGTGAAGCCGAAGGCGGTGTGCTCGCCCGCGGCCAGGAAATCGAACGCCTGGGCCACGAGCAAGTGGCGCAGGAAGCGGCGCTGGAGCAGCTAGAGCAGCAACTGCAGGCCCTGCGCGAGCAGCAACTGGGCCTGGAAGAGCAGCGTGAACAGCTGCGCCGCCGCACCCAGGAAGAAAACCGCCTGCACGGCGAGCTGAAGGCCAACCTGTCGGCTAGCCGCGCCCGCGCCGAGCAGGTCGAGCTGCGGCGCCGGCGGCTGCAAGAAGAACTGGCCGAGCTGGAAGAGCAGCGCGCCCTTGAGCACGAGCAACTGGGTGAGGCTCGCCTGCTGTTGCAGGAGGCCCTGGAACTGATGGCCCAGGACACCGAGCAGCGCGAACAGTTGATGGCTCGGCGCGACACTTTGCGCGAAAGCCTCGACCGCGTTCGCCAGGACGCCCGCCAGCACAAGGATCACGCCCATCAGCTGGCGGTGCGCTTGGGCTCGCTACGCGCCCAGCACGATTCCACCCGGCAGGCCTTGGAACGGCTGGAGCAGCAGGCCGCGCGCCTGACCGAGCGCCAGGAGCAACTGAGCCTGAACCTGGAGGAAGGTGAAGCACCGCAGGAGGAGCTGCGCCTGAAGCTCGAAGAGCTGCTGGAGCGGCGCATGAGCGTCGACGAAGAGATGCGCCTGGCCCGCCTGCACATGGACGAAGCCGACCGCGAACTGCGCCAGGCCGAGAAGCGCCGCACCCAGGCCGAGCAGCAAGCGCAGCTGCTGCGTGGCCAGCTGGAGCAGTTGCGCCTGGAATGCCAGGGCCTGGACGTGCGGCGCAAGACCGTGCAAGAGCAGTTGCTGGCCGATGGCTATGACCTGCCAGGCGTACTCGCCACCCTTGACGCCGACGCTACTGAGCAGGGCACCGCGCAGGAGTTGGAACAGCTCGACGCGCGTATCCAGCGTCTTGGGGCAATTAACCTGGCGGCCATCGAAGAATACGAGCAGCAGTCCGAGCGCAAGCGCTACCTGGACGCCCAGGACGCCGACTTGGTCGAGGCCCTTGAGACCCTGGAAAACGTCATTCGTAAGATCGACAAGGAAACCCGCAACCGCTTCAAAGATACCTTTGATCAGATAAATGCCGGATTACAGGCACTTTTCCCAAAAGTTTTCGGTGGTGGCAGCGCTTATCTGGAACTGACGGGCGAAGATCTACTCGATACAGGGGTGACGATCATGGCGCGACCACCGGGCAAGAAGAACAGCACCATCCATTTGCTGTCCGGCGGCGAGAAGGCCCTGACCGCATTGGCGCTGGTGTTTGCCATCTTCAAGTTGAACCCCGCACCGTTCTGCATGCTCGACGAGGTCGATGCGCCGCTGGACGATGCCAACGTCGGGCGTTACGCGCGCCTGGTCAAGGAAATGAGTGAAGCCGTGCAGTTCATCTACATCACCCATAACAAGATTGCCATGGAGATGGCCGACCAACTGATGGGGGTGACCATGCATGAGCCCGGTTGTTCACGCCTTGTTGCTGTGGATGTGGAGGCGGCCATGGCCATGGTCGACGCCTGATGCGCGACGATAGGGGCACATTATGTAGCGAAATGCCCCCGTCAGGTGCGACAGACGGTGTAAAGTTGTCTTTGGTCGTGCTAGCTTAATGTCACTCGTTTTTTGCGTGGGTAAAACGCCTGTCAGAACATAGAGTTGGCGCCACGTGTTAAAGGGCTTTGAACCCTTTGTTTTCAAGCATATTTTTATAGAGGCACGGGATTACATGGAAATCGGTCTGCGCGAGTGGCTGATCGTCATCGGCATCATTGTCATTGCCGGGATTCTTTTCGACGGCTGGCGCCGCATGCGCGGCGGGAAAGGCAAGTTGAAATTCCGTCTGGATCGCAGTTATACCAACCTGCCGGACGAAGAGGGCGGTAGCCCCGAAGTGCTTGGCCCGTCGCGGGTGCTGGATGCCCATAAGGAACCTGAGCTGGACGAAAGCGATCTGCCGTCGCTAAGCGCCTCTGCGCGTGATCGCGAGCGCGAGCCCAAACCAGCCAAGGCCAGCAAGCGTGGCAAGCGTGCTGCTGCTGAAGTGCAGCAGGGTGACTTGAACCTGAGCGCTGAGCCGCGTGAGACCGACTTGTTTGCCGACAGCGATGACGACTTTGCCGCGGACAACACCCGCAGCAGTGGTGCAGCGCCTGCCAGCAACAGCGTCAAGGAGCTGCCGCCGGCCGAAGAAGTGCTGGTCATCAGCGTGATCTCGCGCGACGAGGGTGGCTTCAAGGGGCCGGCGCTGTTGCAGAACATTCTGGAGAGCGGCCTGCGCTTTGGCGAAATGGACATCTTCCACCGTCACGAGAGCATGGCCGGCCACGGCGAAGTGCTGTTCTCCATGGCCAACGCCGTCAAGCCTGGTGTGTTCGACCTGGACGACATTGACCACTTCAGCACCCGTGCCGTGAGCTTCTTCCTCGGCCTACCGGGCCCGCGTCATCCGAAGCAGGCCTTCGACGTGATGGTGGCTGCGGCGCGCAAGTTGGCCCACGAACTGAACGGTGAGCTCAAGGACGACCAGCGCAGCGTGCTGACCGCCCAGACCATCGAGCACTACCGCCAGCGCATCGTCGAGTTCGAGCGCCGCGCGCTGACCCAAAAGCGCTGACAGATCCAGACGAAAGAGCAGCCTGAGGGCGTGCTGGTCGGTTCGGGTATCGTTGTAGCTTGTGCCGGCCTCTTCGCGGGTAAACCCGCTCCTACACGGGTATATCGCCGCCCTTGGGTATGTGATGCCCCTTGTAGGAGCGGGTTTACCCGCGAAGAGGCCGGCACAAGCTAAAAATACCCTGAACCCCATGCACCACCCCCAGGCTGCTCTTTTGCTTTGCAAGAGAAGACAATCCCATGACCGCCGAAACCCGCATCCACGAGCTCCGTCATCAGCTCGACCAGCACAACTACCGCTACTACGTGCTCGACGAGCCCAGCGTGCCCGATGCCGAATACGACCGACTGTTCAACGAGCTCAAAGCGCTTGAAGCCGAACACCCGCACCTGATAACCCCCGACTCGCCCACTCAGCGCGTGGGCGGCCAGGCCCTGGCTGCGTTCAGCCAAGTGCGCCACGAAGTGCCCATGCTCAGCCTGGGCAACGCCTTCGAAGAAGCCGACCTGCGCGAGTTCGGGCGCCGTGTGGTAGAGGGCCTCGACCAGCCCGGCGCGGTCGATTACAGCTGCGAACCCAAGCTCGACGGACTAGCCGTAAGCTTGTTGTACCGCGACGGCCAGTTGGTACAGGGTGCCACCCGTGGTGACGGCACCACCGGCGAAGACATCAGTGCTAACGTGCGCACCGTGCGCAATATCCCGCTCAAGCTGCAGGGCGAGGGCTGGCCGGCGGTGCTGGAGGTGCGCGGCGAGGTGTACATGAGCAAGGCCGGTTTCGACCGGCTTAACGCCGCCCAGGCCCAAGCTGGCGGCAAGACCTTTGCCAACCCGCGCAACGCCGCCGCAGGCAGCCTGCGTCAGCTGGATTCGAAGATTACCGCCAGCCGCCCGCTGGAGTTCTGCTGCTATGGTGTCGGCCAGTTGTCCGAAAGCATCGGCGACAGCCACATCGGCACCCTCGAGCAGCTCAAGGCCTGGGGCCTGCCAATTAGCCGCGAGCTCAAGCATGCGGCGGGCATCGAAGAGTGCCTGGCCTACTACCGTGACATTGGTGAACGGCGCAACAGCCTGCCGTACGAGATCGACGGGGTGGTGTTCAAGGTCAATAGCCTGGCCGCCCAGCGTGAACTGGGCTTCCGCGCCCGTGAGCCCCGTTGGGCGATTGCCCACAAGTTCCCGGCCATGGAAGAGCTGACCGAGGTGCTGGACGTCGAGTTCCAGGTTGGCCGCACCGGCGCGGTAACGCCCGTGGCACGCTTGAAGCCGGTCAAGGTGGCCGGCGTGACCGTGTCCAACGCCACCCTGCACAACATGGATGAAATCGCCCGCCTGGGCCTGCGCATTGGTGACACGGTGATTATTCGCCGCGCCGGTGACGTGATTCCGCAAGTGATGCAGGTGGTGCTGGAGCGCCGCCCGGAACATGCCCGCCCGGTAGAAGTGCCCAGCGCGTGCCCGGTGTGCGGCTCGCAGGTCGAGCGTACCCAACTGGTGAAGCGCAGCAAGGGCAAGGAAACCACCAGCGAAGGCGCGGTGTACCGCTGCGTCGGTCGTCTGGCCTGTGGCGCGCAGCTGAAGCAGGCGATCATTCACTACGTGTCGCGCCGGGCCATGGATATCGACGGCTTGGGCGAGAAGAGCGTCGAGCAACTGGTGGATGAAGGCCTGATCGGTTCGCCGGCGGACCTGTACAAGTTGGAATTCGACCAGATCGTCGGCTTGGAAGGCTTCGCCGAAGTGTCCAGCAAGAAGCTGCTGGATGCCATCGAAGCCAGCAAACGGCCAGGCCTGGCGCGCTTCATTTATGCCCTGGGCATCCCGGACGTCGGCGAAGAGACCGCCAAGGTGCTGGCCCGCTCGCTGGGCAGCCTGGAGCGCGTGCAGCAGGCGCTACCGCAGGTGCTCACCTACCTGCCGGACATTGGCCTGGAGGTTGCGCACGAGATCCACAACTTCTTTGAAGATGAGCACAACCGCAAGGTCATCAAGCAACTGCTCGATAGCGGCATGCAACTACAGGACGAAGGCGAACTGGCTGCCGAATTCGCCGCCAGCACCACCCTGGCCGGGATGATCGCCAAGCTCGACATCGCCTCGGTTGGCCCGACCGGTGCCGAGAAGCTGGTAGCCAAGCTCGACAGCCTGGACAAGATCATCGCCGCCGACGGCATCGACCTGCGCCAGGCCCTGGCGGCCAAGCAGGCCGAAGCCGTGCGCGAGTTCTTCAAGGATGAAGCCAATCAGCAACTGGCGCGGGCTATCGAAGCGCAGTTGCTGGCATTTGGCATGCACTGGAGCAGCGAGAAGAAAGTGGCCGAAGGCTTGCCACTGGCCGGGCAGACCTGGGTGCTTACCGGCACCTTGGAGCGCATGAGCCGTGACATTGCCAAGGACAAGTTGGAAAGCCTGGGGGCCAAGGTGGCCGGTTCGGTTTCCGGCAAGACCCACTGCGTGGTGGCCGGGCCGGGGGCGGGCTCCAAGCTGGCCAAGGCCAGCGAGTTGGGGGTGAAGGTGCTCGATGAAGATGCTTTCGTCACCTTCCTGGGCGAGCAGGGCATCGCGGTTTAACGCCCTGCGCGGCCTTTGTAGGAGCGGGTTTACCCGCGAAGAGGCCCGCCCAGGCCACCTCAACCCTGACAAGTCATTGAGAAGTGATGACTTTTTCTCGCCGCAGAGGTTGTATCTGCCCCCAAGACCGGTACAATGGCGCCACTCGCTGCTCAGCGAGCCATGTTGTGGTGGCCCCATCGGTCCCCCCGCATTGATTACCCGTTAACCTGGTCAGGCCCGGAAGGGAGCAGCCATAGCGGGAACATCGAGTGCCGGGGTGTGGCTGGTGGGGCCGCCTCCATTTCTGGGGTCCGAAACCTCAATCTGCAGCGAACGCCTTCGTTCTCTGTTGCCTCTCGCTCAATGCCCCTGCAACCGACAGTTTCATCAGCCGCTGGGATTTCGGGCAAACCTTGCCCCGCGAAGCGCCGCGCGGGTGGTGCTCAATCGTGAGAGCGACACATTCCTCAATGCGAGCAGGGTGGTTGTATCCACGCTGCGCAGGGTGCAATTTTGCCCCCGGTCCGCTAGCATTAGCGATCTTCCGCTCGATCAGGCTACGATGGTTTTTCGATGAGTTATCAGGTTCTTGCACGTAAATGGCGTCCGCGCTCGTTTCGCGAAATGGTCGGCCAGGCCCATGTGCTCAAGGCCTTGATCAATGCCTTGGACAACCAGCGCTTGCACCACGCCTACCTGTTCACCGGTACCCGTGGCGTGGGCAAGACCACCATTGCGCGTATCATCGCCAAGTGCCTGAACTGCGAAACCGGCATCACCTCCACGCCCTGTGGCACCTGTTCGGTGTGCCGGGAGATCGACGAAGGCCGCTTCATCGACCTGATCGAGATCGACGCCGCCAGCCGCACCAAGGTAGAAGACACCCGCGAACTGCTCGATAACGTGCAGTACGCCCCGAGCCGTGGGCGCTTCAAGGTATACCTGATCGACGAAGTGCACATGCTGTCTACGCACTCGTTCAACGCCTTGCTCAAGACGCTGGAAGAGCCGCCGCCCCACGTCAAGTTCATCCTTGCCACCACCGACCCGCAGAAGCTGCCGGCCACCATTCTGTCGCGCTGCTTGCAGTTTTCGCTGAAAAACATGAGCCCGGAGCGGGTGGTCGAACACCTCAGCCACGTACTGGCTGCCGAAAACGTCCCGTTCGAGGCCGATGCCCTGTGGCTGCTGGGCCGCGCGGCCGATGGCTCGATGCGCGACGCCATGAGCCTGACTGACCAGGCCATCGCCTTTGGTGAAGGCAAAGTGCTGGCTGCCGATGTGCGGGCGATGCTCGGCAGCCTTGACCATGGTCAGGTCTACGGTGTGCTGCAGGCGCTGCTTGACGGCGATGCGCGGGCCTTGCTGGAGGCCGTGCGTAGCCTGGCCGAGCAGGGGCCGGATTGGGCGGGCGTGCTGGCCGAGATGCTCAACGTGCTGCACCGCGTGGCCATTGCCCAGGCACTGCCGGAGGCGGTGGACAACGGCCAGGGCGATCGCGAACGGGTGCTGGCACTGGCTGCGGCCTTGCCGGCCGAGGATGTACAGTTTTATTACCAGATGGGCCTGATTGGCCGGCGTGACCTGCCCTTGGCGCCAGACCCACGTGGCGGCTTCGAGATGGTCCTGCTGCGCATGCTGGCGTTCCGGCCGGCCGACACCGACGACGCGCCGAAGCCGATACTAAAGCCAGTGGGGATCAGCCAGGCCACAGCTGATCCTGCAACGCCGGTGGCAGCGCCAGCGGTTGCCGTGGCCCCTGTCGCACCGGTCGAGCCCGCGCCACAGCCGGCTGTCGAGCCTGTGCTGGTCGCTGAGCCGGTCCCGGTCATCGAGGCTACACCAGAACCAGAGCCAGAACCCGAGGTAATTGACCTGCCTTGGGAAGAGCCCGCGGCAGCGCCCGCACCAGTCGTGGCCGAGCCTGTGCCAGCGCTGGCGCCAGTAGCGGCGCCCGCGCCAGCCGCCCCAGCTCCGCAGGCCAGCACGGCACACGACGAGCCGCCCTTCGACCCGTCCGCCTACGCCGCCGTGGGCATGGACCGCGACGACGAGCCGCCACTGGATGAAGACTATTACGGCGGCGAGAGCGACCCCGTCGGTTTCAGCTATCTGGACGAACTGGCCGAACACGTCCAAGAAGAGGTGTCCAAGCCTGTCGCCGAACCGTTGCCAGCGGCCAAGCCGGCCACTGGCCTGGCCTTGCAATGGCTGGAATTATTCCCACAGTTGCCTGTGTCGGGGATGACGGGCAACATCGCGGCAAACTGTACGCTGATCGCCGCCGACGGCGACGACTGGCTGCTGCACCTGGACCCTGGCCAAGGTGCGCTGTTCAACGCCACCCAGCAGCGGCGCCTGAACGATGCGCTCAACCAGCACTTGGGGCGCACGCTGAATCTGCGCATCGAATTGATCCTGCCCGAGCAGGAAACCCCAGCCCAGGCGGCAGCGCGCAAGCGTAGCGAGCGCCAGCACGAGGCAGTGGTGTCGATCGAGCAAGATCCGTTGATCCAGCAGATGATCAAGCTGTTCGGTGCCAAGGTCCGGCAGGATACTATTGAGCCTGTAGAAGCCCTGGCCGATCAGGGCCAGTAACGGATAACCATGCGGCCGGCCGAGTGCTTGGCCGCATCACATGACCCAATCGAGGTATACCCCCATGATGAAAGGTGGCATGGCCGGCCTGATGAAGCAGGCCCAGCAGATGCAGGAAAAGATGCAAAAGATGCAGGAAGAGCTGGCTAACGCCGAAGTTACCGGCCAGTCCGGTGGCGGCCTGGTGAGCGTGGTGATGACCGGTCGTCACGACGTCAAACGCGTCAGCATCGACCAAAGCCTGATGTCGACTGATGAAGACGACAAGGAAGTGCTCGAAGACCTGATCGCCGCTGCGTTGAATGACGCCGTGCGCAAGATCGAGCAGAACAGCCAGGAGAAAATGGGTGGCATGACCGCTGGCATGCAACTGCCGCCGGGCTTCAAGATGCCGTTCTAAGGGCATTGCGCTGTCGAAGACCGCCGCTGACCAACAGCGGCGGTTTTTTTGTGCACTGTTGCAGCCGGCGCTGTCATTATTCCTGAATCCGGCTTGATTTGACGCCACTGCCACCGCTGGGTATAAACCGCCTCTTATTGATTTGTCAGGCCTTTCCCATGAGCTTCAGCCCTCTCATCCGCCAACTGATCGACGGCCTGCGTATTCTGCCCGGTGTCGGCCAGAAAACCGCCCAGCGCATGGCGCTACAACTGCTCGAGCGTGACCGCAGCGGTGGCCTGCGCCTGGCCCAGGCCTTGACCCAGGCCATGGAAGGGGTGGGCCACTGCCGTCAGTGCCGCACGCTGACCGAGCAGGAGCTGTGCCCGCAATGTGCCGACACGCGCCGTGACGATACGCAACTGTGCGTGGTCGAGGGGCCGGTGGATGTGTATGCCGTGGAGCAGACCGGCTACCGTGGTCGCTACTTTGTGCTCAAGGGTCATTTGTCGCCGCTGGACGGCCTGGGGCCGGAGGCGATCGGCATTCCGCAGCTGATGGCGCGGATTGAGCAGCAGGGCACCTTTACCGAGGTGATCCTGGCGACCAACCCGACGGTGGAAGGGGAGGCGACGGCGCACTACATCGCCCAGTTGCTGAACGAGAAAGGCTTGGTGGCATCGCGGATTGCCCATGGCGTGCCGCTGGGTGGCGAGCTGGAGCTGGTGGATGGTGGGACCTTGGCCCATGCGTTTGCCGGGCGTCGGCCAATTTCGCTCTGATTCAGCAGTGCTGGGGCCGCTTTGCGGCCCCGAATACTCAGTATTCGCTGAGGGAAAACTCGGTCAGGCAGAACGTCGGCACACCTGCTGCCTGCAGCCGGCGCGACCCGTCCAGTTCCGGCAGGTCGATGATCGCCGCCGCCTCGAATACTTGCGCCCCGGTGCGGCGCACCAGGTTGGCCGCCGCCAGCAGCGTGCCGCCAGTGGCAATCAGGTCGTCGAAGATCAACACCGAATCGCCTTCGCACAGGCTGTCAGCATGCACTTCCAGGAAGGCTTCGCCGTACTCGGTCTGGTAACCCTCGCTCAGCACATCAGCCGGCAGCTTGCCTTGCTTGCGGAACAGGATCAGCGGCTTGTTCAGTTGGTGGGCGATGATCGAGCCGATCAAGAAGCCCCGCGCATCCATGGCACCAATGTGGCTGAACTCAGCCTCGACATAGCGCTCGATAAACTGGTCGGCCACATAGCGCAGCCCGCGGGGTGACTGGAACAGCGGGGTGATGTCGCGAAAGATGACGCCCGGTTTGGGGAAGTCCACTACCGGGCGGATCAGGGCTTTGAGGTCGAAGGCGTCGCTGTGCATTGTTGCGGGTATCCTGGGAAAACGAATGCCCAAGTATACCCGCTAATACCGGCCTCAGGCCTCGATTGCGCCACCGGCCAGCGCACACAACTGGATCGGGTCGAGGATGTGCACTTCCTTGCCTTCGGCGCGGATCAGGCCGTTCTGCTGGAAGCGAGTGAACACCCGAGACACGGTTTCTACCGCCAGGCCCAGGTAGTTACCAATTTCGTTGCGCGACATGCTCAAGCGGAACTGGTTGGCCGAATAGCCGCGGGCGCGGAAGCGCGCCGACAGGTTGACCAAGAAGGTGGCGATGCGCTCGTCAGCGGTTTTCTTCGACAGCAGCAGCATCATTTGCTGGTCGTCGCGGATTTCCCTGCTCATTACCCGCATCAGCTGGCGCCGTAGTTGCGGCAGTTGCACCGACAGCTCATCAAGGCGCTCGAACGGGATTTCACACACCGACGTGGTTTCCTGGGCCTGGGCCGACACCGGGTAGGCCTCGGTGTCCATGCCTGACAGGCCGACCAGTTCGCTGGGCAGGTGGAAGCCGGTGATCTGCTCTTCACCGCTGTCGCTGAGGCTGAAGGTTTTCAGCGCGCCGGAACGTACGGCGTAGACCGAGCCAAAATTATCGCCCTGGCGGAACAGGAACTCGCCCTTTTTCAGCGGTCGCCCGCGTTTGACGATTTCATCCAGTGCATCCATGTCTTCCAGGTTCAGCGAAAGAGGCAGGCACAGTGGGGCCAGGCTGCAGTCCTTGCAATGGGCCTGGTTGTGTGGGCGCAGTTTGACTGGCTCGGACATTTGAATCGATCCTTGTGGGAAAGCACACATAAGTCGTAAGGGTAACCCACGACACAGGGTGTAGGCCAGCGTGCGCGTTAATGGTGCGCGCTGGCGAAGCCCCGGCAACCGGCCTGCCGGGAGTTCTTGTGTGCCCATAGTGTGCCCGTCAAGGAAACTTGTCCATGCGGTTGAACGCCTCGGTTTTTCAGATCACCCGCGAGAAACGTTGGCGGTTGTGCATCGCCAGGTAGGCGTCGAACACCATGCATACCGAGCGTGCCAACAGGCGGCCGGCCGGCAGGATGCGGATGCCCTTATTGTCCAGGCTGATCAGGCCGTCGCGCTGCAAAGTCTGCAGTTCGGGCCAGAGCTCGTTGAAGTAACCGCGAAAATCGATGGTGAAGGCCTGTTCGATTGGCTCGAAGTCCAGCTCGAAATGGCAGATCAGCTGTTGGATCACCGCCCGGCGGATGCGGTCGTCATGGTTGCACACCAGGCCGCGCTGGGTAGCCAGCTGGGCGTTGGCCAAGCTGCCCTGGTAAGTGTTGAGGTCGCTGCTGTTCTGGCAGTACAGGTCGCCGATCTGGCTGATGGCCGATACGCCCAGGCCAATAAGGTCGCAGTGGCCGTGGGTGGTATAGCCCTGGAAGTTGCGTTGCAAGGTGCCTTCTTCCTGGGCGATGGCCAGTTCGTCGTCGGGCAGGGCGAAATGGTCCATGCCGATGTAGCGGTAGCCGGCAGCGGTCAGTTGGTCGATGGTGGCGTGCAGCATCTCCAGCTTGGCGGCCGCACTGGGCAGGTCGTTGCTATCGATGCGCCGCTGTGGCATGAAACGCTCGGGCAGGTGGGCGTAGTTGAACACCGACAGGCGGTCGGGTTGCAGGCGGATCACTTCTTCGACGGTGCGGGCAAAGCCTTCCGGGGTTTGCTTGGGCAGGCCGTAGATCAGGTCGAGGTTGACCGAGCGGAACTGCAACGTGCGCGCGGCCTCGATCAGGGTGCGGGTCTGTTCCAGGCTCTGCAGGCGGTTGACTGCGCGCTGCACGACCGGGTCGAGGTCCTGCACGCCCAGGCTAACGCGGTTGAAGCCCAGTTCGCGCAGCAGGCCCATGGTCGACCAGTCGGCCTCGCGTGGGTCGATCTCGATGCCGTAGTCACCGGAGTCGTCGTCCAGCAGGTGGAAGTGCTGGCGCAGGGTGGCCATCAGCTGGCGCAGTTCCACATGGCTGAGGAAGGTCGGTGTGCCACCGCCGAAATGCAGCTGTTCAACACGCTGTTTAGGGTCCAGGTGGCAGGCGATCAGCTGGATTTCCTGCTCCAGGCGCTGCAGGTAAGGCGCGGCGCGGGCGCGGTCCTTGGTGATGACCTTGTTGCAGGCGCAGTAATAGCAGATGTTGGCGCAGAACGGCACGTGGACGTACAGCGACAGCGGGCGCACCGCCCGACGGCTCTCGCGCAGGGCGTGGAGCAGGTCGAACGAGCCTACTTCGCTGTGCAGTTGCACGGCGGTCGGGTAAGAGGTGTAGCGTGGTCCGGCCAGGTCGTAGCGGCGGATCAGGTCGGTATCCCAACGTAGGGCGTCGAGCATGAGGGCGGTCCCCGGAAAGAGCAGCAGTGCACCGGAGTCTAGGGTTGTCTGTAGGAATCTGTGTTGATTTGTATCAAGCGCCAAGCCGCGGGCTACACGCTACAAGCGAAGCACATCGGCTTGCCCTTGAGGCTTGTAGCTTGCCGCTTGCCGCTCTCAGTGCCCCATCAGCCAATGTTGGTGCGGACCCGGCAGGGTCCACACCCCAAACAGCATCACCAGCACCCCGCCAGCGACGCGCACACTGCGCCGTTTCAACAAAGTGTTTAGCCGCTCTGCCGCCAACCCGGTGGCCAGCAGTACCGGCCAGGTCCCCACCCCGAACGCCAGCATCAGCGCCGCGCTGTACCCGGCATTGCCCTGGCTGGCCGCCCACAGCAAGGTGCTGTACACCAACCCGCACGGCAGCCACCCCCACAGCGCCCCCAGCAGCAATGCGCGGGGCAGGCTGGACACCGGCAGCAAGCGCGACGCCACGGGCTGGATATGCCGCCACAGCCCCCGGCCGAGCGCCTCGATGCGGGTTAAGCCGCTCCACCAACCGGCCAGGTACAGCCCCATGGCGATCAACAGCAGCGCTGCCACCACGCGCAGCGCCAGCGCCACGGGGCTGCTGGCCACGGCCCAGCCGGCCAGACCCAGCAGCAGGCCGGCACTGGCATAGCTGAGAACCCGCCCAAGGTTGTATGCCAGCAGCAGGCGCACGCGCCGGCCACGCTGTTCGGGCGGGATGGCCAGGGTCAGCGCGCCCATCAGGCCGCCGCACATGCCCAGGCAATGGCCGCCGCCAAGCAGGCCAAGGACCACTGCCGAACCCAGCAGGGGAAGCAGGTCAGGCACGAGGTGGCAGGTCCTTTTCGGTGTTGGCTTGGCTGTCGTCAGGTTTCACCGCGGCCTGGTGGCGTGGGTCCTGTTCGTCGAACAGGATGCTATGGGCGGGGCCTTCAAGGTCGTCGTACTGGCCGCTGTCCACCGCCCAGAAGAAGATGTACACGGCCACGCCGACCAGCAGCAGGGCTGCAGGGATCATGACATAGAGGGCGGGCATGGTGACTTCCTCCCGGGCAAGGGGGCTTCAAGGGGCAGCAGGCCCGCTGCCAGTGGCATGCGGGTCAGGCGCAAGGCATTGAGCACCACGATCAGCGAGCTGACCGACATACCGATGGCCGCCCACACCGGGGTGATCCAGCCAAGCGCGGCAAACGGCAACATCAAGCCATTATACAGCGTCGCCCACAGCAGGTTCTCCAGGATGTTGCGGCGGGTACGGCGGGCCAGTTCAAAGGCTTGCACCAGCGCCTGCAAGCGGTTGGACAGCAGCACGGCATCGGCGCTGGTCTTGGCCAGGTCGGTGGCGCTGCCCATGGCAATGCTGATGTCGGCAGCCGCCAGTACCGGCACGTCGTTGACCCCGTCGCCCAGCATCAGCACCTTGCGCCCAGTCGCCTGCAGCGCTTTCAGCCGGTCCAGTTTGTCATCTGGGCGCAGGCCGCCGATAGCCTGGTCGATGCCCAACTGCGCTGCCACTTCGGCGACCATTGGCGAGCTGTCGCCCGACAGCAGCAGGGTGCGCCAGCCACGCGCCTTGCAGGCCGCCAGCAGGGCCGGGGCGTCGTCGCGCAGGCGGTCGTCCAGGCCGAACCAGGCCAGTGGCCCGTGGCGGTCGCCCAGCAGCAGCCACTGGCCGCGCGGTTCCGGTACGCCGGGGATTTCTGCGCCGCTCAGGGCGCAGACGAAGGTCGCTTGGCCTATGCGCAAGCGTTGCCCTTCGACCAGCCCTTCCAGGCCCAGGCCCGGCACGGTCTGCACGTCGTCGGCAGGCGTGGCGGTGCGGCCAAAGGCGCGGGCAATGGGGTGTTCGGAGCGGTTTTCCAGTGCTGCCGCCAGGGCCAGGCAACGGTCGGCAGGCAGGCTGCCGAGCGGGCGAATGCTACGTAACGTCAGGCGCCCTTCGGTCAGCGTGCCAGTCTTGTCGAAAATCACCGTGTCGATCTGGTTCAAGCCTTCCAGCACATGGCCACGGGTCACCAGCAGGCCGAGCTTGTGCAAGGTGCCGGTGGCAGCGGTCAGCGCCGTGGGCGTGGCCAGCGATAGCGCGCAAGGGCAGGTTGCCACCAGCATGGCCAGCACGATCCAGAACGCCCGCGCCGGGTCCAGGTACCACCACCCCAGGCCGATGACCACGGCGGCCAGCAGCGAGAACAACAGGAACCATTGCGAGGCGCGGTCAGCGATTTCGGCCAGGCGCGGTTTTTCGGTCTGGGCGCGTTCCAGCAGGCGGACGATGGCCGACAGCCGCGAATCGTGGCCGAGGGCTTCGACCTCCACGTTCAGGGTGCTTTCGACATTAAGCGTGCCGCCGGTGACCCGTTCGCCAACCCGGCGCGGTTGCGGCAGGTATTCGCCGGTCAGCAACGATTCGTCGACGCTGGAGCGGCCTTCGACGATGCGCCCGTCTGCCGGGATCACCGCGCCTGGCAGCACCTGCACGGTGTCGCCACAGTGCAGTTCGCTGAGCAGGATGCGCTCGCTACGGCCCAGGGCGTCCAGGCGCAGGCACGAGGCGGGTAGCAGGTTGACCAACTGCGCAGTGGCTGCTGCGGTGCGTTCGCGGGCGCGGCGCTCCAGATAACGGCCGGTGAGCAAGAACAGCGCGAACATGCCAACGGTGTCGAAATACAGCTCGCCGCTGCCGGTGATGGCGGTCCAGATGCCAGCGCCAAACGCCAGGGCAATGGCCAGTGACACCGAAACGTCCATGGTCAGGTGGCGGGTGCGCAAGTCGCGTGCCGCGCCTTTGAAAAACGGCGCGCAGCTGTAGAACACGATGGGAATGGTAAGGAACAGCGCCACCCAGCGCAGGATAGTGTGCAGCTCTGGCGACAAGTCGATGTTGAATTCTGGCCAGGTGGCCATGGTTGCCATCATCGCCTGGAACCACAGCAGCCCGGCCACGCCCAGGCGGCGCAGGGCGCTGCGGTTTTCCCGGGCCAGTTGCTCGGCGGCCTGGTCCGGCTGGTAGGGGTGGGCGGCGTAGCCGATCTGGCGCAGCTCGGCCAGCAGGCGTGACAGCGGCAGTTGCTTGTCGTCCCAGTTCAGCTGCAGGCGGTGGTTGGACAGGTTCAGGCGCGCCTCGGCGACGCCGGGCAGGTTGCGCAGGTGCTTTTCGATCAGCCAGCCACAGGCGGCGCAACTGATGCCTTCGACCAGCAAGGTGGTTTCGGCCAGGTCGCCAGCATGGCGGACGAAGGTCTGCTGGACGTCGCTGCGGTCGTACAGAGCCAGTTCGTCCTGCAGTTGTTTGGGCAGCGCTTCGGGGTTGGCACTGTTGTCGCTGCGGTGCTGGTAGTAGTGCTCCAGGCCGCCGGCGACGATCGACTCGGCCACCGCTTGGCAGCCGGGGCAGCAGAACTGCCGGGGCTCACCGAGGACCACGGCGGTGAAGCGGCCGCCGGTGGGGACGGGCAGGGCGCAGTGGTAGCAGGGGGTGGGCTGGGTCATAAGGCAAACACTTCTGCTCGGGCAGATATGAAACCTTGTGGGAGCGGGCGTGCCCGCGAAAGCGTCAGGCCTGAAAACACCTTTGCCTGAGCTATCGCATTCGCGGGCATGCCCGCTCCCACAGGGATTGGCGGTGGTGCGGTTATTGGTGTTCGGCGCCCTGGAGGGCTTCATCACCCAGCTGCAAGGTCACACCATGCTCCACTTTCTCTTCCTCGAACAGGCGCCACACCTGGTCATTTTGGCTACCCAGCAGCTCGACAAAGCGTCGCCCGTCAACCGTGTCTTCCAACTGCCCCACATAACGCCCAGGCTCGACCCGGCTCAGCAGCACTTTGCGGTCCTTCTCCGGCTGGGTTGGCGAAATCAGGTTCAGCTCCAAGCTTTGTGGGTCGCTATTGCCGGTCAGGCGCAGGTCCACTTCACCGGTCAGCTCGTCCAGGTGCAGGCTGGCCTTAAGGCCCAGGTTCTGCGCCAGTAATTCACGGTCCAGCGAGCGGTTGATGCCTTTCCCGGCCTCGTAGTAGTTGTCGTTTACCAGGTTGTCCGGGTTGCGCACAGCGATGCTGACCATGGTCAGGCTCAGGCACACCGAGGTGGTCAGGATGCCGATGATGATCCAGGGCCAAAGGTGCTTGTACCATGGGCTGGCGGCGGTAGCAGCAGGCATTGTGGGTTATCTCTCTTAGCGGATCTGTGGGCCGATGAAGCGGCTCTTGGCTTCAACCTTGGCGTCGCTGTCGTCGGCGCTTTTGAGGATGAAGGTGATTTCGTTGGTGGTCGATGGCAGCTTCTCGGGGGCGACCGACAACTGCACCGGCAGGCTGACGATATCGCCGGCCGCTACGCGGATCTCCCGCTGGCCTTCGAGCTTCAGGTCCGGCAGGCCGGCGGCGTCCAGCACGTAGACGTGGTCGCGTTGGTCTTTGTTCATCACTTTCAGGCTGTACACGTTCTCGATCCGACCCTGGGCGTTTTCGCGGTACAGCACGCGGTCCTTGCTGACGTCGAAACCGACCAGCGAGCGCGTGGCGAAGGCCGTGGCCAGGCCGATGATCATCACCAGCAACACCAGCGCATAACCGATCAGGCGCGGCCGCAGCATGTGGGTTTTTTGCCCGGACAGGTTGTGCTCGGTGGTGTAGCTGATCAGCCCTTTGGGGTAGTTCATCTTGTCCATGATGCTGTCACAGGCGTCGATGCACGCGGCGCAGCCGATGCACTCGATCTGCAGGCCGTCACGGATGTCGATGCCGGTGGGGCAGACCTGCACGCACATCGTGCAATCGATGCAGTCACCCAAGCCTTGGGCCTTGTAGTCAGCGTCTTTCTTGCGTGGCCCGCGGGTTTCACCACGGCGCGGGTCGTAGGACACGATCAGGGTGTCTTTGTCGAACATCACGCTCTGGAAGCGTGCATACGGGCACATGTACACGCACACCTGCTCGCGCAGCCAGCCGGCATTGCCGTAGGTGGCGAGGGTAAAGAAGCCGACCCAGAAATAAGCCCAGCCGTCAGCCTGGCCGGTGAAGAACTCGATGACCAGTTCACGGATCGGCGAGAAATAGCCGACGAAGGTCATGCCGGTGACAAACCCGATCAGCAGCCACAGGCTGTGCTTGGCGAATTTGCGCAGGAACTTGTTGCTGCTCATGGGGGCTTTGTCGAGCTTCATGCGCTGGTTGCGGTCACCTTCGGTGACTTTTTCGCACCACATGAAAATCCACGTCCACACGCTTTGCGGGCAGGTGTAGCCGCACCACACCCGGCCGGCGTAGACCGTCACGAAGAACAGGCCGAAGGCGGCGACGATTAGGATGCCCGAGAGCAGGATGAAGTCTTGCGGCCAGATAGTGGCGCCGAAGATGTAGAACTTGCGCTCGGGCAGGTTCCACCACACCGCTTGGTGGCCGCCCCAGTTCAGCCACACGGTGCCGAAGTACAGCAGGAACAGCACCGCACCGCCGACCATGCGCAGGCGACGGAACAGGCCGGTGAAGGCGCGGGTGTAGATTTTTTCGCGCGAGGCGTAGAGGTCGACGGAATCCTTCCCTTTGCTGGCAGGCGGGGTGACGTCATGTACCGGAATTTGCTTGCTCATCATCAAGTCCCACGGCAGTGGAGAAACGCCGCGGCCAGTGCGTGCCGGCCGCAGTCTCGCGCAATCTGCTAGCGCTCTGCGACCCATGATACGCCGCTGATGGCAGTATGGGGTCGCGCTGCGACCTTTAGTCGCATTGGGTTCGTGGCATGAATCGTGTTATGGCGGGTGTCAATTGATCCAGGTCATTTGCCTGTGAGAAATGCTGCACCGGCCTATTCGCGGCTAAAGCCGCTCCTACAAGTGACCGTGATCGTTGTAGGAGCGGCTTTAGCCGCGAATAGGCCAGGCCTGCCTTACTCAGCCTTGGTAGGCTCACCCTGATGCGACAGGCTGTAAACATAAGCCGCCAGCAGGTGCACCTTGTCATTACCCTGCAGTTGTTCCTGTGCCGGCATCTGCCCCTGGCGACCATAGCGGATGGTCTGCTGCAGCTGGGCAAAGCTCGAACCGTAGATGAACGCCTGCGGGTGCGTCAGGTTAGGCGCGCCCATGGCTGGCGTACCCTTGCCTTCCGGCCCGTGGCAGGCCACGCAATTGGCCGCGAAGATCTTCTGCCCGTTGTCGACATCGGCCTTCGCGCCTTCTGGCAGCGTGCGGCCATCCAGCTTGCTGACCACGAACGCCGCCACGTCAGCCACGCCCTGATCACCGATCACCTCGGCCCAGGCCGGCATCACGCCATGGCGACCGCCCATGATGGTGGTCTTGATGGTGTCCGGCTCGCCACCCCAACGCCAGTCGTTGTCGGTCAGGTTGGGGAAGCCGAAGGCACCCTTGGCATCGGAGCCATGGCACACCGAGCAGTTGGAGGCGAACAGCCGCGCACCCATCTTCAGGGCTTGCGGGTCCTTGGCTACTGCCTCGATGGGCATGGCCGCGAACTTGGCGAAGATCGGCCCGAAGCGGGCGTCGGCCTTGGCCATTTCCTTTTCCCACTCGTGTACGCCAGTCCAGCCCGGCTGGCCATTGGCGAACTCGGTCTGCTTGTCGTTATCCAGGTACGAGTAGCCCGGCAAAATGCCTTTCCAGTTGCCCAGACCCGGGTACAACACCAGGTAGCCGAGGGCGAAGATGATGGTGCCGACGAACAGCCAGAACCACCATTTTGGCAGCGGGTTGTCGTATTCCTCGATGCCATCGAAGGCATGCCCGACGGTTTCGTCGGTGACCTCTTCGCGCTGGCCCTTGCGGGTGGACAGCAGCAGCCAGGTCAACGAGAAGATGGTGCCCAGGGTCAGGACGGTAACGTACAGACTCCAGAAGGTTGTCATTGTTGTTTGCTCCCAGAAGCTTTTGCTTGCTCGACGTGCCGGCTGGCCTCGGGGTCATCCGCGAAGGGCAGTTGGGTCGCTTCGTCGAAATCCTTTTTACGCCGTGGGTTGAACACCCACAGCGCCAGGCCCACGAAGGCCACCATCACCACGACGGTGCCCAGGCCGCGAATCATCCCGATATCCATCAGCGTCACCGTTTGCTTTTGATGATGGTGCCAAGACCCTGCAGGTACGCGACGATGGCGTCCATTTCGGTCTTGCCCTTGACCGCGTCACGGGCGCCGGCAATGTCGGCGTCGGTGTAGGGGGTGCCGAGGGTGCGCAGCACTTCCATTTTCTTCGCGGTGTCCTTGCCGTCGAGCTTGTTCTCGACCAGCCACGGGTAGGACGGCATCTTCGACTCAGGTACCACGTTGCGCGGGTTGTACAGGTGCGCACGGTGCCAGTCATCGGAATAGCGGCCACCCACCCGGGCGAGGTCTGGCCCGGTCCGCTTGGAGCCCCACAGGAACGGGTGGTCCCACACGCTTTCACCGGCTACCGAGTAGTGGCCGTAGCGTTCGGTTTCGGCGCGGAACGGGCGAATCATCTGCGAGTGGCAGCCTACGCAGCCTTCGCGGATGTAGATGTCGCGGCCTTCAAGTTCCAGCGCGGTACGCGGCTTCATGCCCTCGACCGGCTTGTTGGTAACGTCCTGGAAAAACAGCGGGACGATCTGGGTCAGGCCACCAACGCTCACGGCGATGACCATGAAGAAGGCCAGCAGGCCTATGTTCTTCTCGACGGCTTCATGCTTCATCAGTGCGCTCCCACGACGACGATCTTGGCGGCTTCCTCAGCCTGTACCGGGTTGGCGGCACGTACGGTACGGAACACGTTGTAGGCCATCAGCAGCATGCCGCTGGCGAAGAACGCACCGCCCAGGGCGCGGACGATATAGCCGGGGTGGCTGGCCTGCAGGGCTTCGACGAACGAGTAGGTGAGGGTGCCGTCATCGTTGATGGCGCGCCACATCAGGCCTTGGGTGATGCCGTTGACCCACATCGAAGCGATGTACAGCACGGTGCCGATGGTGGCCAGCCAGAAGTGCGCGTTGATCAGCCCGACACTGTGCATCTGCTCGCGGCCATACAAGCGCGGAATCATGTGGTACACGGCACCGATCGAGATCATTGCTACCCAGCCGAGGGCGCCAGCGTGGACATGGCCGATGGTCCAGTCGGTGTAGTGCGACAGCGAGTTCACGGTCTTGATGGCCATCATCGGGCCTTCGAAGGTGGACATGCCGTAGAACGCCAGCGACACCACCAGGAAGCGCAGGATCGGGTCGGTGCGCAGTTTGTGCCAGGCGCCCGACAGGGTCATCATGCCGTTGATCATGCCGCCCCAGCTGGGTGCCAGCAGGATGATCGACATCACCATGCCCAGCGACTGCGCCCAGTCAGGCAGGGCGGTGTAGTGCAGGTGGTGCGGGCCAGCCCAGATGTACAGGGTGATCAGCGCCCAGAAGTGCACGATCGACAGGCGGTACGAGTAGATCGGCCGTTCGGCTTGCTTGGGCACGAAGTAGTACATCATCCCCAGGAAGCCGGTGGTGAGGAAGAAACCTACGGCGTTGTGGCCGTACCACCACTGGATCATCGCGTCGGTGGCGCCGGAGTAGGCCGAGTACGACTTGAACAGGCTCACCGGCAGCGAGATGTGGTTGACGATGTGCAGCATCGCGGTCACCACGATGAAGGCACCGTAGAACCAGTTGCCGACATAGATGTGCTTGGTCTTGCGCTTGACGATGGTGCCGAAGAACACCAAGCCGTAGGTGACCCAGACGACGGCCAGCAGGATCGCCAGCGGCCACTCGAGCTCAGCGTATTCCTTGGTGGTGGTGTAGCCCATCGGCAGGGTGATCAGCGCGCCGACGATCACCGCCTGCCAACCCCAGAAGGTGAAGGCGGCCATGCTGTCGGAGATCAGCCGGGTTTGGCAGGTGCGCTGCACCACGTAGTAGCTGGTGCCGAACAGCGCACAGCCCCCGAAGGCGAAGATCACCAGGTTGGTGTGCAGCGGGCGCAGGCGGCCGAAGCTGGTCCAGGGCAGGTCCAGGTTCAGTTGCGGCCACACCAGCTGCGAGGCGATGAAGACGCCGAGGCCCATGCCAAGGATCCCCCAGACCACCGTCATGATGGCGAACTGGCGGACGACCTTATAGTTATAAGCAGTCGGACTGATTGCTGTGCTCATTGCTAAGGTTCCACGGTTTTGATGTTCTTGTTGGTCGAAAAATCGGCGCCAGTATTGATAACTGTCAGGGTTACCGCAACGCAACTTTGGTACGCCGACCCGTGTCCGAGCCCGTTCACTGAGGTCCCGCAGTGCTCGGGTTCGAACGATTGTACACAAATAAATATTTGTAATGTGTACCGTTTTTCATCTTTTTCTGATCGATCGGTCAAGCTTTTGGTGGGGCGGCGAGAGGCTCGGCGCTGCGTCTGCTTCGCTTCTTTCGGAGTGAAGCCCACTGAGGCAACAAGCTTAGTTGTGTTCGGAGGGGGTGCAAGGGAGGGGGAGGGGACGGCTTGGGTGTTGGGGGGTAAGGTCTGAGTGTTGGGGTGGGGGGTAAGGTTTGAGTGTTGGGGTGGGGCGGATATCGAGCGCCGCGCGGGCGGCGCTCGATCTCACAGGCGCCGAACCACTCTCGGCGAACTCATTACGCGCTCGGCAAACTCACTTGGCCGTCACAGTTTCAGCTGCACCCTCCTGCGACAGGCTATACACATAAGCCGCCAGCAGGTGCACCTTGTCGTTGCCCTGGATTTCGGCCTGCGCCGGCATCTGCCCTTGGCGGCCATAGCGAATGGTCTGCTGCAGCTGGGCAAAGCTCGAACCGTAGATGAACGCCTGCGGGTGGGTCAGGTTTGGCGCGCCCATGGCTGGCGTACCTTTGCCTTCAGGCCCGTGGCAGGCCACGCAGTTGCCGGCGAAAATTTCCTTGCCCTTGGCAACGTCGGCCTTGCTCCCTTCCGGCAGGCTGCGGCCGTCAAGGTTGGTCAGCACGAACGCGGCCACATCGGCCACACCCTGCTCGCCGATCACCTCAGCCCAAGCTGGCATCACGCCGTGGCGGCCGTTCATGATCGTAGCCTTGATGGTGTCCGCTTCGCCCCCCCAGCGCCAGTCGTTGTCGGTGAGGTTGGGGAAGCCGAAGGCACCTTTGGCGTCCGAGCCGTGGCACACCGAGCAGTTGGAAGCAAACAGGCGGCTGCCCATTTTCAGCGCCTGCGGATCCTTGGCCACTTCTTCCACGGGCATGGCGGCGTACTTGGCGAAGATCGGGCCGAATTTTGCGTCAGCCTTGTCCATCTCCTTCTGCCATTCATTGGCACCGGTCCAGCCATTTTCATAGCCAGGCAGAATGCCTTTCCAGTTGCCCAGGCCCGGGTAGAGGATCAGGTAACCAACCGAGAACACCAAGGTGCCGACGAACAACCAGAACCACCACTTGGGCAGCGGGTTGTCGTACTCCTCGATGCCATCGAAGCTGTGGCCCATGGTCTGGTCGGTGGTGTTGTTGCTCTGGCCCTTGCGGGTGGCGAGCAGCAGCCAGGTCAGGCCAATCAGGCTGCCGATAGTCAGTACGCAGATGTACGTACTCCAGAAGGTAGTCATTGCCCGTTACTCCTTACAACTGCAGTCATGGCAGCAGGTTCCTGCCCGGCAGGGGGCAGGCGGTCGTCGACGAAGGGCAGCAGGCGCGCTTCGGCGAAATCACGGTCGCGGCGGCGGTTGAATACCCACAGGGTGAGGCCGATGAAGGCGATCATCACCACCAGGGTGCCCAGGCCGCGGATCATGCCGATGTCCATTTCCATCGCACTCACCTCTTGTTCTTGATCGCGGTGCCGAGCACCTGCAGGTAGGCGACCAGCGCGTCCATCTCGGTCTTGCCCTTGACCGCGTCACGGGCACCGGCGATATCGTCGTCGGTATACGGTACGCCCAGGGTGCGCAGGGTGCGCATCTTGGTGTCGGTGTGGCTGTTGTCGACCTGCTGGGCGACCAGCCACGGGTACGACGGCATCTTCGATTCCGGCACCACGTTGCGCGGGTTATACAGGTGCGCACGGTGCCAGTCGTCCGAGTAGCGGCCACCGACCCGGGCCAAGTCCGGCCCGGTGCGTTTGGAACCCCACAGGAACGGGTGGTCCCACACGCTTTCACCGGCCACCGAGTAGTGGCCGTAGCGCTCGGTTTCGGCGCGGAACGGGCGGATCATCTGCGAGTGGCAGCCCACGCAGCCTTCGCGGATGTAGATATCACGGCCTTCCAGTTGCAGTGCGGTGTAGGGCTTCATGCCTTCTACCGGCTTGTTGGTGACGTCCTGGAAGAACAGCGGGACGATCTGGGTCAGGCCGCCGATACTGACGGCGAACACCATCAGCAGGGCCAGCAGGCCGACGTTTTTCTCGATGACTTCATGTTTCATCAGGCAGGTCTCCTCAAGCCAGCTGGGCGTTCGCAGGGGCCACATCGAGCGCCGTCGAACGGACGGTGCGCCAGGTGTTCCAGGCCATCAGGAACATGCCGCTGAGGAAGATCGCCCCGCCAACGAAGCGCACGATGAAGCCTGGGTGGCTGGCCACCAGGGTTTCCACGAACGAGTAGGTGAGCGTGCCGTCGCTGTTGACCGCGCGCCACATCAGGCCTTGGGCGATACCGTTGACCCACATCGAGGCGATGTACAGCACGGTGCCGATGGTGGCCAGCCAGAAGTGCGCGTTGATCAGGCCAATGCTGTGCATGCGCTCTTTGCCGAATACTTTCGGGATGGTGTGGTACAGCGCACCGATCGAGATCATCGCTACCCAACCAAGGGCACCAGCGTGCACGTGGCCGATGGTCCAGTCGGTGTAGTGGGACAGGGCGTTGACGGTCTTGATGGCCATCATCGGGCCTTCGAAGGTGGACATGCCGTAGAACGCCAGCGAAACCACCAGGAAGCGCAAAATCGGGTCGCTGCGCAGTTTGTGCCAGGCGCCGGACAGGGTCATCATGCCGTTGATCATGCCGCCCCAGCTGGGTGCCAGCAGGATCAGCGACATCACCATGCCCAGCGACTGCGCCCAGTCAGGCAGGGCGGTGTAGTGCAGGTGATGCGGGCCAGCCCAGATGTACAGGGTAATCAGTGCCCAGAAGTGCACGATCGACAGGCGATAGGAATACACCGGGCGTTCGGCCTGCTTGGGCACGTAGTAGTACATCATCCCCAGGAAGCCTGCGGTCAGGAAGAAGCCCACCGCGTTGTGACCGTACCACCACTGCACCATGGCATCGGTGGCGCCAGCGTAAACCGAGTATGACTTGGTCAGGCTGACTGGCAGCTCCAGGTTGTTGACGATGTGCAGCATCGCCACGGTGAGGATGAAACCGCCGAAAAACCAGTTACCCACGTAGATGTGCTTGGTGTTGCGTTTCATCAGCGTGCCGAAGAACACGATGGCGTAGCTCACCCAGACAATGGTGATCAGGATATCGATCGGCCATTCCAGTTCGGCGTATTCCTTGGAGCTGGTGTAGCCCAGCGGCAGGCTGATAGCTGCCAGCAGGATCACCAGTTGCCAGCCCCAGAAGGTGAACGCGGCCAGGCCCGGTGCGAACAGGGTGGTTTGGCAGGTGCGTTGCACCGAATAATAGGAGGTGGCGAACAGCGCACAGCCGCCGAAGGCGAAGATCACCGCATTGGTATGCAGGGGGCGCAGGCGGCCGAAGCTGGTCCAGGGGAGGTCGAAGTTGAGGGAAGGCCAGGCGAGCTGGGCGGCGATGAAGACGCCGAGCCCCATCCCGACGATTCCCCACACCACCGTCATGATGGCGAATTGGCGGACCACCTTGTAGTTATAGGCGGTACTGCTGGTTGTGTTCATGTATGGGTTCCCATCCACGGTTATTTGGCAGGCTTTTACAGCGAGGCAAGCATGATTAATGGGCAAAGTGCCGGTATTGACGGGGATCAATGGGCGAAGGTCGGAAATGTCCCAGGCTTGCGCTGCGATCCTCCGCACTTGGAGGGCAAGAACGGCTACAAGGGGTGCCTGATCCTGGCCCATGGTGCGGGTGCGCCGATGGACAGTGGGTTCATGGACGAAATGGCGCAAAGGCTTGCGGCGCTTGGGGTAGCGGTGGTGCGCTTCGAGTTCCCGTACATGGCCGAACGCAGGGTGAGTGGTGGCAAGCGGCCGCCGAACCCGCAGAAGGTGTTGCTGGAATGCTGGCGCGAGGTGTACCGGCAGGTGCGACCTTTGGTCGCGGGCAAGCTGGCGGTGGGCGGCAAGTCCATGGGCGGGCGCATGGCCAGCTTGTTGGCCGACGAGCTGGGCGCGGATGCACTGGTGTGCCTGGGTTATCCGTTCTATGCGGTGGGCAAGCCGGAAAAGCCACGGGTCGAGCACCTGGCTGAATTGAAGACGCCGACGTTGATCGTGCAGGGTGAGCGCGATGCGCTGGGCAACCGCGAAGCGGTGGCCGGGTATGCGTTGTCGCCGGCGATCGAGGTGAGCTGGCTAGTAGCGGGGGACCATGACCTGAAGCCGTTGAAGGCCTCAGGGTTCAGCCATGCGCAGCATATGCAGGCGGCGGCTGAGCAGGTTGCAGCATTCCTCTCGCAATAGCGTTGGATTCTTCGCGGGTGAACCCGCTCCTACGGGTTCATCACAGGCGTTGAAAGCTGCGCAGTACCTGTGGGAGCGGGCATGCCCGCGAAGAGGCCGGAGCAGGTTGACGCTTAGTCGCGGTACTCGCACAGGTAAGCGGTATCCACCTTCACCTGCAGCTGGAACTTGCTGTCAGCCGGCACGTTGAACATGTCGCCCGCCTTGAAGGTTTCCCAATTGTCGCTACCCG
Organism: Pseudomonas sp. Leaf58; assembly: GCF_003627215.1. Taxonomy (NCBI): domain Bacteria; kingdom Pseudomonadati; phylum Pseudomonadota; class Gammaproteobacteria; order Pseudomonadales; family Pseudomonadaceae; genus Pseudomonas; species Pseudomonas sp. Leaf58. The sequence continues at coordinate 3,680,058 of NZ_CP032677.1, read as the reverse complement.
GCAGTTTCACGGTCAGCGCACCCGAAACCACATGCATGATTTCACGCTTGGCAGTACCGAATTCGTATTCGCCCGGGGCCATCACACCGACAGTGGCCGGGCCTTCTTCACCCGCGAATGCGATCGACTTGACGGTGCCGTTGAAGTACTCGTTGACCTGGAACATGGGCGACTCCTGAAGGGGGGATAAAAAGGGCAGGCCAGTATGCCCAAGCCCACAGGCTCCGTCATCTGCTTTCAGATAGCCCCGGCAGGCAGGCTCAACGGCAGTAGCCGCGCGGTGTTGCGCGCATCTTCCAGGGCCCGGTGCTGCTGCCCGCAAAAGTGCATACCGGCCAAATTCAGGGCGCCGTTCAGGCCGGTTGGGCGCTGTAGGTGGCGGGCTTTGGCAAAGCGTTGCTTGAGGTTGATGTGCGGCAGGGTTCGCAGCAGGCTGTGCAACCCATGTTGCTGCCATTCCTGGTGCAGTTGCTGGCGGTCGTAGTCGCCCCAGCTAACCCAGGCCTGCAACTGCTCACCGTGTTGCCCAAGCCAGCGCTCGAAGCTTGCCCACACCTCGCGAAAGGGCGCGGCACTGTCTACGTCGGCCTGGCTGATGTGCGTCAACTGGCGGCAGAACGGCGTCAGCTGTGGTCGCCGCCGGGGCTTGACGAAACACTGGAAGTGGTCGACCTCGCGGCCATCGCGGGTTACCAGGCTTGCGCCAATTTCAATGACTTCCATTTCTGTGACCGGCCACCCACCATCGTCGGTGGTGGCTTCCAGGTCGATCACCAACCAATGGCCCATACCAGGCTCCCTTGCAAATTCTGCTAGAGCGTAGCCAAACTCGCGGCATCCGGCACCCCCTGGCATTTTGCCCCTGCTTTGGCACAAAGAACGGAAACCAGCAGTTGTGCCGCCTCTGGAAAACGCCTAGCTTAGGCGGATACAGGCATGAACCGTGATGAGTGTCCGTCTTGACTCCAGTGCCCGGCCTCAAGGCCTTGTCCACCCTGATGCTGCTGGCCGTGTTCTGGCTGGCGGCGCCGGCATGGGCTGCAGATGCGGTCGAAGTAAAGATTGGCGCGGCACATTTCCCGCCTTACACGGTACGCCCTGAGCAAGGTGCCGACAGCGGCCTGCTGCCGCAGCTGGTCGACGCACTGAACCGCGCGCAGCAGCACTACCGCTTCGTCTTGGTGCCCACCTCTATCCAGCGGCGTTTTGGTGACTTCCAGCAAGGCCGCACCGACATGGCCATTTTCGAGAACCCGCAATGGGGCTGGCAGCAGATTGCCCACCAGGCGGTGGACATGGGCCTGGAAGATGCCGAAGTGTTCGTCGCTCGCCAGGCCAATAGCCGCGACCCCCACTACTTCGACGACTTAAACGGCAAGCGCTTGGCGCTGTTCAACGGTTATCACTATGCGTTCGCCGGGTTCAATCCCGACCCGGACTACCTGCGCAAGGCCTACAACGCGACCCTGACCTATTCCCACGACAGCAACCTGCTGATGGTGCAGGCCGGCCGTGCCGACATCGCCTTGGTCACGCGTTCCTACCTCAGCGATTTCCTGGCACGCAACCCGGCTAGCCGGGAGCAACTGGTGCCCTCGCAACGCATTGACCAGGTCTACCACCACTACGCTTTGCTGCGCCCGGGTGGGCCCATCGGCGAGCAGTCGTTCGCGGCGCTGATGCGTGCCCTGCGCGACAGCGGTGAGCTGACGCGCATTTTCGAGCCCTACCGCATCACGGTGGCCGCACCGCGAAACTAAATTACGGTGTTGCGGCAACGTTCTCGGCAATGAGCCTTTTTCATTATCGTGAGTCCAGCCCATGCCGTTCGATGCCGCTTCGCAGCCCCAGTCACCGCCACGCTGGCGCAGCCTCAGTGCCGAGGCGGGCGACCGCCGGCTTAGCCTGGCGCTTGAAGGCCGCCCGCTGATCCAGTTGCGCCTGGAGGCGGGTGCCACCTTGCATGTTCACCTTGAGCGCCTGTGCCCCGAGCGCCCCTATCAAGCTTTGTGGGCGGCCTGCTATTGGCTGTTGTCGCGCGACACGGCCTGCCAGCGCCTGGCCTGGCACTTGCCCGACGTGCTGCCGCAGGCATTGGCCAGTGGCCTGCTTCTGGTTGGCGAACGAGCGGGTGAGTACTTGTGCGAGCGGGCGCTGTTCTGGCAACTGCCGCAGCCGTGGCTGGGCGATTCGATTGCCGCGCTGTACCCGCAGCACATGCAGATCAGCAACGGCAAGCGCCACCCACGGCGCGCGCCCAAGCCTCGGGGTGAGGTGTACCGGCGCTTCGATGCACGCCTGGGCAGCTGGGTGTCGTTGCGCACCCTGGAAATCGAGCAGGACCTGGAACGTTTCAACCGCTGGCAGAACAACCCGCGGGTGGAAGCGTTCTGGCAGGAGGGGGGCACGCTTGCGCAGCACCGTGAGTACCTGGGCAAGCTTGCGGCCGACCCGCATACCCTGACGCTGATCGGTTGCTTTGATGATGAGCCGTTTGCCTACTTCGAGGCGTACTGGGCCAAGGAAGACCGCATTGCGCCGTTCTACCCAGCCGATGATTACGACCGTGGCATCCACATGCTGGTGGGAGAGGAATGCCATCGCGGCCCGCACAAGGTGGCCAGCTGGCTGTCGGCGCTGGTGCACTACCTGTTCCTCGACGATCCGCGTACCCAGCGGGTGGTGGCCGAGCCGCGTGCAGACAACGGCAAGATGATCGGCTACATGCACGACCAGTGCTTCCATTGCGACAAGGAGTTCGATTTCCCGCACAAGCGTGCGGCGTTGATGATGCTGGGGCGGGAGCGGTTTTTCGATCGCTGCAAGCTCGCCTAGGGGAGAGCTGCAAGCTGCAAGCTGCAAGCAAAAGCGGATCGCGAGCTCCTGGGCTTTTTCTTGAAGCTTGCAGCTATCTTCAAGCCTGCCGATTGGCGGTCTTGCGGCAATGTACCAGCGCATCGCGGATCATGAAGTTGACCAGCGTCGGCGATACCCCCAGCTCCTTGGCGATGTCCTTCTGCGGCACGCCATGCAGGCGGTACATCTCGAAGGCATAGCGGGTACGCTGCGGCAGTTCGTTCAAGGCTTGGGCAATGTCATCCAGCGCGGCAAGGTTGATGTGGGTGGCTTCGGGCGAGGCATTCTGAATGACCACATTCAGGCCTTCTTCCTCGCTGCCGGAGTACTTCAGTTCCATCGCCTGCTTGCGGTAATGGTCGATGGCCAGATTGCGCACGATCTGGAACAGGTAGCTTAGCTGCGCCTTGAACGACGAGGTAATCTGCGGGGCGGCACTGAGCCGGAAAAAGGCGTCCTGCACCACATCTTCGGCGCGCGAGCGGCAGCCGGTGATGCGGGCGGCGATCTTGACCAGGATGCTGCGGTTGTCGACGAAGGCCTGCAGTAATGGTGAATCGCACTTACTTGTGGATAGTTGTTCCGCCATGGAAATCACCTTGTCACAGAGGGGAAAGGACGCACCCAAATTTGGGAAGCTTCCTACGACGGGCGACAAGCTATTCAGAATGATAATGATTGTCAAATGCGAAATGTAATTGGTAGCGGTAGGTTTGGTTCTAGGGTTGGGCGGCGCTCGATCTCCCAGGCGCCGCACCTCTAATGTCTTCACCTCGCTGCCCTAACGCCGCCCCAACGTTGGTCACCCCCAATCTCGCTAATTTCTCCCCCCGCCCATCCGTTCCCCTGTGTACATCCCGCCGCCGCACGCCGCCCCGCCAACGTTCGCGGAGCAGCCGGCGCGCCCCCACCAGACACTGGCAGGAACACCCCATGACGGACGCCTTCGAACTCCCGCTTTCGCTGGTCCAGGCCCTGGCGCAACGCGCCGCGCAGACCCCGGACAAGATCGCCTTGCGCTTTTTGGCCGACGCGCCCGGCGAGCAGGCCGTGCTCAGCTACCGGGACCTCGACCAGCGTGCCCGTACCATCGCCGCAGCCTTGCAAGCGCGAGCCGGCTTCGGCGACCGGGCAGTGCTGTTGTTCCCCAGCGGGCCAGACTACGTGGCGGCGTTCTTTGGCTGCCTGTATGCCGGGGTAATCGCCGTGCCGGCCTACCCACCGGAATCCGCACGCCAGCACCACCAGCAGCGCTTGCTGTCGATCATCGACGACGCCGAACCGCGCCTGCTGCTGACCGTCACCGCCCTGCACGACAACCTCCAGAACCTGGGCGCCCTGGCGGCGACCAACGCTCCCGCGCTGCTGGCCGTGGATGGCCTGGACCCGGCGCTGGCCGCCAGCTGGCGCGAGCCCGTACTCAACGGTGATGACATCGCCTTCCTGCAGTACACCTCCGGCTCCACCGCCCTGCCCAAAGGCGTGCAGGTCAGCCATGGCAACCTGGTGGCCAACGAGCAGCTGATCCGCCACGGCTTTGGCATCGACCTCAACCCCGACGACGTGATTGTCAGCTGGCTGCCGCTGTACCACGACATGGGCCTGATTGGCGGGCTGCTGCAGCCCATCTTCAGCGGCGTACCTTGCGTGTTGATGTCGCCAGGCTACTTCCTCGCCCGGCCGTTGCGCTGGTTGCAGGCCATCAGTGACTACGGCGGTACCATCAGCGGCGGCCCCGACTTCGCCTACCGCCTGTGCAGCGAGCGGGTCAGCGACGCGTCCCTCACTGGGCTCGACCTGAACCGCTGGCGCGTGGCCTATTCCGGCTCCGAACCAATCCGCCAAGACACCCTGGCCAGCTTCGCCGACAAGTTCCACGCCTGCGGCTTCGACCGGCAGAGCTACTTCGCCAGCTACGGCCTGGCCGAAGCCACCCTGTTCGTCAGCGGTAGCCGCCGTGGCCAGGGCATCGCCGCGCTGGAGCTGGACGCCGAAGCGCTCGCCGGCAACCGTGCGCAACCGGGCAAGGGCAGCGTGCTGATGAGCTGTGGCTACCCGCAGCCAGGGCATGCGGTACGCATTGTCGACCCCCAACGCCGGCAGGTGTTGGCTGACCACCAGGTGGGCGAGATCTGGGCCAGCGGCCCGAGCATCGCCCGGGGTTACTGGCGCAACCCGGAAGCCAGCGCCACCACCTTCGTCGCAATGGACGGCCAGACCTGGCTGCGTACCGGCGACCTGGGCTTTATGCGCGAAGGTGAAGTGTTTGTTACCGGGCGCCTGAAAGACATGCTGATCGTACGCGGGCAAAACCTCTACCCGCAGGACCTGGAACAAACCCTCGAACGTGAAGTCGAGGTGCTGCGCAAAGGCCGGGTGGCGGTGTTTGCCGTCGAGCATCAGGGCGAGGAGGGCATTGGCGTCGCGGTAGAAATCAGCCGCAACGTGCAAAAGGCAAGCACGCCCCAGGCGCTGATCAAGACCCTGCGCCAAGTGCTCGCCGACGCCTGCCGCCAGGCCCCGGCCGTGGTCCTGCTGCTGAACCCGGGCGCACTGCCGAAGACCTCCAGCGGCAAGCTGCAGCGCTCGGCCTGCCGCCTGCGCATGAACGATGGCAGCCTCGATTGCTACGCCCGCTTCCCTGAAAACAGCGAAGCCGTTGCCGCCGATATGGCCGGTGAAGGAGTGCAGGCGCGTATCGCTGCTGTGTGGCGCGACGTTCTCCAGGTAGAAGCGCTGACGGCAGACGACCACTTCCTGTTGCTGGGCGGCAACTCCATCGCCGCCACCCAGGCAACCGCGCGCCTGGCTGATGAGCTGGGCATCCACCTGAGCCTGCGCACCTTGTTCGACGCGCCGGTACTGGCCGATTACAGCAAGGCTGTGGCCGCGATACTTGCCGCAGGTGGTGACCAGGCATCGGCCATCGCCACCTTGCCACGCGCTGCTGCACTGCCACAGTCGCTGGCGCAAAATCGCCTTTGGTTGCTGTGGCAACTGCAGCCTCAATCGGCGGCCTACAACATCCCGGCCGGCCTGCATCTGCGTGGCGATCTGGATGAAAACGCCCTGCAAGCGGCCTTCGAGGCACTGGTGGCGCGCCACGAATCACTGCGTACCGTGTTCTGTGAGCAACAGGGGCAGGCGCTTCAGCGCATCTTGGCGCAGCAGCCGTTCAAGCTGCACCACCTGAACCTCGAAAGCCAAGCGCCGGAACAGGTTGCCGCCCAGCGTGAAGCCGAGGCCCGCCAGCCGTTCGACCTGACCCAAGGGCCGTTGCTACGGGTGACGCTGGTGCGCCTGGACGATGAAGACCATCAACTGTGGCTGACCCTGCATCACATTGTCGCTGACGGCTGGTCGCTGAACATCCTGCTCGACGAGTTCGCCAAACTGTACGCCGCCCACTGCCAGGGCCTGCAAGCCAACCTGGCGCCGCTGCCCCTGGGGTATGCGGACTACGGCAACTGGCAGCGGCAGTGGCTGGCCGCCGGTGAAGGCGAACGCCAACTGCAACACTGGAAGGCACAACTAGTAGGTGCTGAGCTGCCGGTGCTCGACCTGTGCACCGACCACCCGCGCAGCCGCCAGCGCGAGCACCGCGCCGCGCGTTTCACCCTTAAGCTGCCGGCCAAGCTTGGCGAAGCGCTTAAAGGCCTGGCCCGCGAACAGCAAACCAGCCTGTTCATGGTCTTGCTGGCTGGCTGGCAGGCCCTGCTGCACCGCTACAGCGGCCAGGCCGATATCCGCATCGGGGTGCCCAACGCCAACCGCCCGCGCCTGGAAACCCAGGGCATGGTTGGCTTCTTCATCAATACCCAAGTGCTGCGCGCGCACGTTGATGGCCGCCTGCCCTTCACCCAGCTGCTGGCCCAGGTGCGCCAAGCTACCCTGGATGCCCAAGCCAATCAGGACCTACCCTTCGAGCAGCTGGTCGAAGCCCTGCCCGAAGCCCGCGAGCAAGGCCTGTTCCAGGTCATGTTCAACCACCAGCAGCGCGACCTGTCGGCCCTGCGCCGCCTGCCGGGGCTGCTGGCCGAAGAGTTGCCGTGGCACAGCCGCGAAGCCAAGTTCGACTTGCAATTGCACAGTGAAGAAGACCACCAAGGCCGCCTGAGCCTGGCTTTTGACTATGCCGCCGAGCTGTTCGAAGCCAGCACCATCAAGCGCCTGGCCGAGCATCTGCTGGCCCTGCTGCAGCAGGTGTGCGCCGCGCCGCAACGGGCGTTGGGCGAGGTGCAATTGCTCGACGAGGCTGGCCGCGCGCAACTGCTGGGTTGGGGCCAGGCAGCGGCCACGGCGCCGCAGTGCCTGGTGGTCGAACAGCTCAACGAACAGGCACGCCTGACCCCGCAACGCACCGCGCTGGTGTGGGCGGGTGGCAGCCTTGACTATGCCGAACTGCACCAGCAAGCCAACCGCCTGGCCCATTACCTGCGCGACAAAGGCGTCGGCCCCGACACCTGCGTGGCCATTGCCATCGAGCGTTCGCCGCAGCTGCTAGTCGGCCTGCTGGCCATTCTCAAGGCCGGCGGCGCCTACGTGCCGCTGGACGTCGACTACCCGGCCGAGCGCCTGGCCTACATGCTTGCCGACTGCAACGCCGGCCTGCTGCTGAGCCACAGCGGCCTGCTGGGCACGCTGCCGCAGGTCGAAGGGGTGAGCGTCATCGCCCTCGACCAACTGCACCTGGACAGCTGGCCCAGCCACGCGCCCGGCCTGCACTTGCACGGCGACAACCTGGCCTATGTGATTTATACCTCCGGCTCCACCGGCCAGCCCAAGGGCGTAGGCAACACCCATGCGGCCCTGGCCGAACGCCTGCAATGGATGCAGGCCAACTATGCGCTGAACGACAGCGATGTGCTGATGCAAAAGGCGCCGATCAGCTTCGACGTTTCGGTGTGGGAGTGCTTCTGGCCGCTGATGACAGGCTGCAAATTGGTGCTCGCCGGCCCCGGCGAACACCGCGACCCGCAGCGCATCGCCGCGCTGGTACAAGCCCACGGTGTAACGACACTGCACTTCGTGCCGCCGTTGTTGCAGGTGTTCGTTCAGGAGCCACAGGCGGCAGCCTGTAACAGCCTGCGCCGGCTGTTTTCCGGTGGCGAAGCGCTGTCTGCCGCGCTGCGCGACCGTGTGCTACAAGTGCTGCCGCAGGTGCAGCTGCACAACCGCTACGGCCCGACCGAAACCGCCATCAACGTCACCCACTGGCATTGCCAAACAGCGGATGGCGAGCGCTCGCCGATTGGCCGCCCGCTGGCCAATGTGCTGTGCCGCGTGCTGGACGACGAGCTTGAACTCACTGCGCCCGGTGTACCGGGCGAGCTCTACCTCGGCGGTGCAGGCCTGGCCCGTGGCTACCTGGGCCGCCCGGGCCTCACCGCCGAGCGCTTCGTGCCACAGGTCGACGGCGATGGCCTGCGCCTGTACCGCAGTGGCGACCGTGCCCGCTGGCAGGTGCAGCTTGAGGCTCTGGAATACCTTGGCCGCCTTGACCAACAGGTAAAGGTGCGTGGTTTCCGTGTCGAGCCTGAGGAAGTGCAGGCTTGCCTGCTGGCGCAAGCGGGGGTCGAACAGGCGCTGGTGCTGGTTCATCAGGACGCTGTTGGCGCGCAACTGGTTGGCTACTACTGTGGCAGCGCCCAGCCCACCGCGTTGTTGGCCGTGCTGGCCGAACAGTTACCGGCTTACATGGTGCCGGCACAACTCATCCTGCTCGCACAGCTGCCACTGGGCCCCAGCGGCAAGGTCGACCGCAAGGCGCTACCGGCCCCGGTGTGGCAGCAGCGTGAACATGTGGAGCCACACACCGAGTTGCAGCAACAGGTCGCCGCCATCTGGCGCGAGGTGTTGAACCTGCCGCGTGTCGGCCTGCAGGACGATTTTTTTGCCCTCGGCGGCCACTCGCTACTGGCCACCCAGATCGTTTCGCGCACACGGCAGGCCTGCGATGTCGAGTTGCCACTCAAGGCCCTGTTCGACGCCAGCGAGCTGGGGGCTTTCTGTGTGCAGATAGCGCGCATCCGAACTGCCGGTGAGCGCAACTTGCAAGGCCAGATCGCCCGCGTCGACCGCCGCCAGGCAGTGCCACTGTCGTACTCGCAGCAGCGCATGTGGTTCCTTTGGCACATGCAGCCAGACAGCCCCGCCTACAACGTCGGCGGCATGGCGCGGCTGCGCGGTGCCCTGCATGTAGATGCCTTCGAGCGAGCGCTGCAGGCGCTGAGCGTGCGCCACGAAACCCTGCGCACCACCTTCCCCAGCATCGACGGCGTGCCATACCAGTGCGTGGCCGAAGACAGCAGCCTGCAGCTGGGCTGGCAGGACTTCAGCACCTTGCCTGCCGAGGCCCGACAGCAACGGCTGCAACAACTGGCCGACGATCAGGCGCACCAGCCGTTTGACTTGGAGCGCGGCCCGCTGCTGCGCGCCTGCCTGGTCAAGGCTCAGGAACGCGAGCACTACTTTGTCCTGACCTTGCACCACATCGTCACCGAAGGTTGGGCCATGGACATCTTTGCCCGTGAACTGGGCGAGTTGTACGAAGCGTTCGTCGATGACCGCGAATCGCCGCTGGCGCCATTGCCCGTGCAATACCTGGACTACAGCGTGTGGCAACGGCAATGGCTGGAAAGCGGCGAGGGCGCGCGTCAGCTGGCCTACTGGCAGGCTCAGTTGGGTGATGAGCACCCGGTGCTGGCGCTGCCTGCCGACCGCCCGCGGCCGGCGGTGCAAAGCCACCGTGGCGAGTTGTATCGCTTCGAACTCGACCCGGCACTGGTCGCCCGTGTCCATGCCTTCAACAGCCAGCGCGGCCTGACCCTGTTCATGACCATGACCGCCACCCTGGCCGCCTTGCTGCACCGTTACAGCGGCCAGCGCGACCTGCGCATCGGCGCGCCGGTGGCTAACCGCATTCGCCCGGAAAGCGAAGGGCTGATTGGCGCCTTCCTCAACACCCAGGTGCTGCGTTGTGAGCTGGATGGCCAAATGACCGCCAACGCGCTGCTGGCCCAGGTGCGCCAGGCCACCATCGACGGCCAGTCGCACCAGGACCTGCCATTCGAGCAACTGGTGGAGGCGCTGCAGCCTCCACGCAGCAGCGCCTACAACCCGCTGTTCCAGGTGATGTGCAACGTGCAGCGCTGGGCCTTCCAGCAAAGCCGCACGCTGGCTGGCATGCAGGTGGATTACCTGGTCAACGATGCCAGCGCCACCAAGTTTGACCTGTACCTGGAGGTGACCGACCTCGACGGCCGCCTGGGGTGCTGCCTGACTTACAGCCGTGACCTGTTCGATGAGCCACGCATCGCGCGCATGGCCGAGCACTGGCAGCAGCTGCTGGTCGGCCTGCTGAACGACCCGCAACAGCGCCTGTGCGAGCTGCCGATGCTGAGCAGCGCCGAGCAGCAGCTGCTGGTCGGCCAGTTGCACGGCGAGCACGGTCAGCCCCTTGACCAGACCCTGCACGGCCTGTTCGCCGCCCAGGCCGCGCGCACACCGCAGGCCGCTGCGTTGACTTTCGCCGGCCAGCACATGACCTATGCCGAACTCGACCAGCAGGCCAACCGCCTGGCCCGCGCCCTGCGCGAGCGCGGTGTCGGCCCGCAGGTGCGCGTGGGCCTGGCGCTGGAGCGCTCGCGGGAGATGGTGGTTGGCTTGTTGGCCATCCTCAAGGCCGGCGGCGCCTATGTGCCGCTTGACCCCGAGTATCCACTCGACCGGCTGCGCTACATGATCGAAGACAGCCGCCTCGGCCTGCTGCTAAGCCAGCGCGCGTTGCTTCACAGCCTCGGCGAGTTGCCCGACGGTGTAGCGCGCTGGAGCCTGGAAGATGATGCCGCCAGCCTGTCGGCCTACAGCGATGCACCACTGGATAACCTCAACCTGCCGCAGCACACGGCCTACCTGATCTACACCTCCGGCTCCACCGGCAAACCCAAGGGTGTGGTGGTCAGCCACGGTGAGTTCGCCATGCACTGCCAGGCGGTGATCTCGGCATTCGGCATGCGCAGCGATGACTGCGAGCTGCATTTCTATTCGATCAACTTCGATGCCGCCAGCGAACGCCTGTGGGTGCCGCTGCTGTGCGGCGCCCGCGTGGTGCTGCGCGCTCAGGGCCAGTGGGGCGCCGAGGATATCTGTCAGCTGGCGCGTGAGCAGCAGGTGAGCGTCCTCGGCTTCACGCCCAGCTACGGCAGCCAACTGGCGCAGTACCTGGCCGGGCAGGGCGAGCAGTTGCCAGTACGCCTGGTGATTACCGGTGGTGAAGCGCTAACCGGCGAGCACCTGCAGCGCATCCGCCAGGCCTTCGCACCGCAGCAGTTCTTCAACGCCTATGGCCCGACCGAAACGGTGGTCATGCCGTTGGCTTGCCTGGCACCCGAAACGCTGCCAGCGGCGCTGGGCAGTGTGCCGATTGGCCGGGTTATTGGTAGCCGCACGGCCTACATCCTCGACGACGACCTGGCCCTGTTGCCGCAAGGTGGCATTGGCGAGCTATACATAGGCGGTGCGGGCCTGGCCCAGGGTTACCACGACCGCCCAGGCCTGAGCGCCGAGCGTTTCGTCGCCGACCCGTTCAGCGTTGAAGGCGGGCGCCTGTACCGCACCGGTGATCTGGTGCGCCTGGGCAGCGATGGCCTGGTCGAGTACGTCGGTCGTGCCGACCAACAGGTGAAGATTCGCGGCTTCCGCATCGAACTGGGCGAAATCGAGAGCCGCCTGCAGGCGCATGCCGAGGTCGACCAAGCCGTAGTGCTGGCCCTCGACTTGCCGGGCGGCAAGCAACTGGTGGGCTACCTGGTGTGCCAGCAGGCGGGCGGCGACAGCGAGGCCCAGGGCCTGCTGCGTGAAGCGGTGAAAGCCGCTGCCCGCCAGCACCTGCCAGACTACATGGTGCCCGCGCACCTGGTCCTGCTGCACAGCCTGCCGCTGATGGGCAATGGCAAGCTCGACCGCCGCGCGTTGCCGCTGCCGGACCTGGAACAGGCGCGTCAGCAGTACCAGGCCCCGGGCAACGCAGTAGAAGCGCAGTTGGCGCAGATCTGGTGCGACGTGCTCAACGTTGCCCGGGTTGGTGTGCAGGACAACTTTTTCGAACTGGGTGGCGACTCGATCCTGTCGATCCAGGTGGTCAGCCGCGCCCGCCAGGCCGGCTTGCAATTCACCCCGCGCGACCTGTTCCAGCACCAGACCATCCAGACCCTGGCGGCAGTGGTTCGCCACAGCGACGCCAGCAGCAGCGTCGACCAAGGCCCGCGCCAGGGCCAGACCGGCCTGACGCCAATCCAGCACTGGTTCTTCGACAGCGAAGTGCCGCAGCCCCAGCACTGGAACCAGGCGCTGTTGTTGGAAGTGTGCCAGCCGCTGGAGCAAGCAGCCCTGGAGCAGGCACTGGACGCCTTGGTGCAACACCACGACAGCCTGCGCTTGCGCTTCCGCCAGGCCCAGGGCCGCTGGCAAGCTGCATACGCGCAGCCTGCTGCCGGGCAATTGCTGTGGGCGGCCACCGTTGCCGACTTCACCGACTGCCAGGCGCTGTACAGCGACCTGCAGCGCAGCCTCGACCTGCAGCAAGGCCCGCTGCTGCGCGCCTTACTGGTAGATGACGGCCAAGGCAACCAGCGCCTATTGCTGGCGATCCATCACCTGGTGGTCGATGGTGTGTCCTGGCGCGTGCTGCTGGAGGACCTGCAGGCGCTGTACCGTGGCCAGCCGCTGGCGGCCAAAACCCACACCATGGGCGACTGGGCCGCACGCCTGGCCAATTATGCCGGCAGCGATTCGCTGCGCGACGAGCTGGGTTGGTGGCAAGGCCAACTCGGCGCTGTGCGCCGTGAGCTGCCGTGCGATCACCCGCAGGGTGGCAACCTGCACCGCCACGCCCGCACCCTGGCCATCGGCCTGGACGTGGCGCAGACCCGGCAATTGCTGCAGCAGGCCCCGGCGGCTTACCACACCCACGTCAACGACCTGCTGCTGACCGCGCTGGCGCGTACCGTGTGCCGCTGGAGCGGCGATGAAGAAGTGTTGCTGCAGCTCGAAGGCCATGGCCGCGACGGCTTGTTTGAAGACCTGGACCTGACCCGCAGCGTCGGCTGGTTCACCAATGCTTATCCGCTGAGCTTGCGGCCGTTGCCGGGCGAGGACGATGCAGCGCGGGCCGGTTCGATCAAGCACATCAAGGAGCAACTGCGCCAGGTGCCGCACAAGGGCCTGGGCTACGGCGTGCTGCGCTACCTGGCCGACGCGCCCGCGCGCGAGCGTATGGCGGCCTTGCCGCAGGCGCGCATCACCTTCAACTACCTGGGCCAGTTCGATCAGCAGTTCGACAGCGCGGCACTGTTCCAGCCGCTGGATGCCCCGGCCGGCCTGGCCCACGACCTCGATGCCCCGTTGCCCAACTGGCTGAGTGTCGATGGCCAGGTCTATGGCGGTGCCCTGCAACTGCGCTGGACTTACAGTGCCGAGCGTTATGACGAGCGGACCATCGCCCGCCTGGCCGAGGCCTATCGCCAGGAACTGCTGGCGCTGGTCGCGCACTGCCTGGCCGATGGCAACGGCAGCTTCACCCCGTCGGACTTCCCGCTGGCGCACCTGACCCAGGCGCAAATCGACGCATTGCCGGTACCGGCTGCGCAGATCGAGGACGTCTACCCGCTGACGCCGATGCAAGAAGGCATGCTGCTGCATACCCTGCTAGAGCCGGGCACCGGCCTGTACTACATGCAGGACCGCTACCGCATCAATAGCGCGCTCGACCCCGAGCGCTTTGCCCAGGCCTGGCAAGCAGTGGTAGCGCGCCACGAAGCGCTGCGCGCATCGTTCAGCTGGAACAGCGGCGAGGCGATGCTGCAGATCATCCACAAACCGGGCAAGCTGGCGGTGGACTACCAGGACTGGCGCGGCCTTGATGATGCCGCCCAGGAGCAGCGCTTGCAGGCGCTGCACAAGCAGGAGCGCGAGGCCGGCTTCGCCCTGCTGAGCGAAGCGCCATTCCACCTGCGCTTGGTGCGGGTGGCTGCTGAGCGCTACTGGTTCATGATGAGCAACCACCACATCCTCATCGATGCCTGGTGCCGCTCGCTGCTGATGAATGACTTCTTCGAGGTCTATCAGGCCCTTGGCGAAGGCCGCCCGGCGCAACTGCCGGTGCCGCCGCGCTACCGCGACTACATCGGCTGGCTGCAACGCCAGGGCTTGGATGACGCGCGGGCCTGGTGGCAAGCCAACCTGGCCGGCTTCGAGCGCGCCACGGCCATCCCCAGCGACCGCCCGCTGCGCCACGACCACGCCGGCAGCGGCATGCTGGTGGGTGACTGTTACACCCGCCTGACGGTGAGCGACGGCGTGCGCCTGCGCGAACTGGCCCAGGCCCACCAGCTCACCGTCAATACCTTTGCCCAGGCGGCCTGGGCCTTGGTGCTGGCGCGCTACAGCGGCGACCGCGACGTGGCCTTCGGCGTGACCGTGGCTGGGCGCCCGGTAAGCCTGCCGCAGATGCAGCGCACTGTCGGCCTGTTCATCAACAGTGTTGCCCTGCGCGTGCAATTGCCGGCTGCTGGCCAGCGCTGCAGCGTGCGCCAGTGGCTGCAAGGCCTGCTGGAACGCAACATGGAGCTGCGCGAGTACGAATACCTGCCGCTGGTGGCGATCCAGGACTGCAGCGAACTGCCCAAAGGCCAGCCGCTGTTCGACAGCCTGTTCGTGTTCGAGAATGCGCCGGTGGAAACCGCCGTGCTTGACCACGCCCAGCAACTGAACGCCAGCTCCGACTCGGGCCGCACCCACACCAACTTCCCGCTGACGGCAGTGTGCTACCCGGGCGATGAGCTGGGCCTGCACCTGTCGTTCGACCAGCGTTACTTTGACCACGCGACCGTCGAGCGCCTGCTGGCCGAGTTCAAGCGCTTGCTGCTGGCGCTGGTCGAGGGCTTTGCAGGGGAGGTGAGCGAGCTGCCGTTGCTTGGCGCTGAAGAACAGCGCTTCCTGCTGCAAGACTGCAACCGTACCCAGCGCGCGTATCCGCTGGAGCAAAGCTACATTGCGCTGTTCGAAGCGCAGGTTGCCGCGCATCCGCAGCGTACTGTGGCCCGTTGCCTGGAAGCGTCCTATGACTACGCCGGGCTGAACCTGGCGGCCAACCGCCTGGGCCATACCTTGATTGCGGCGGGTGTGCGCATGGACCAGCCGGTAGCGCTGTTGGCCGAACGCGGGTTGCCGTTGCTGGGCATGATCGTCGGCAGCTTCAAGGCCGGTGCTGGCTACCTGCCGCTGGACCCAAGCCTGCCGGCGGCGCGCTTGCAAAGCATCGTCCAGCTCAGCCGCACCCCGGTGCTGGTGTGCAGCGCGGCCTGTGCCGAGCAAGCGCGACAGTTGCTGGCTGGGCTGCAAGCAGCGGTTCGGCCGCAGTTGCTGGTATGGGAAGAGGTGCAGGCCAGCCAGCTTGCCAGCCATAACCCGGGCATTCACAGCGGGCCAGACAACCTCGCCTATGTGATCTACACCTCAGGCTCCACCGGCGTGCCGAAAGGGGTGATGGTGGAGCAGCGCGGTATGCTCAACAACCAACTGAGCAAGGTGCCGTACCTGGCCCTTAGCGAGCAGGACGTGATCGCCCAGACTGCCTCGCAGAGCTTCGATATTTCGGTGTGGCAGTTCCTTGCAGCACCGCTGTTCGGGGCCAAGGTACAGATCGTGCCAAACGCCATCGCCCATGACCCGCAGGGCCTGCTGGCGCATGTGCAGGCCAGCGGCATCACCGTGCTGGAAAGCGTGCCGTCGCTGATACAGGGCATGCTGGCCAGCGACCACCTAGCCCTCGACGGCCTGCGCTGGATGCTGCCGACCGGCGAAGCCATGCCGCCGGAGCTGGCGGCGCAGTGGCTGCAGCGTTACCCGCAGATCGGCCTGGTCAACGCCTACGGCCCGGCAGAGTGCTCGGATGATGTGGCGTTTTTCCGCGTCGATGCTGGGTCGACCCAAGGCAGTTACTTGCCAATTGGCACGCCGACCGACAACAACCGCCTGTACCTGTTGGGTGAGGAGCAGCTGCTGGTGCCGCTGGGCGCGGTCGGTGAGCTGTGCGTGGCTGGCACGGGCGTTGGCCGCGGCTATGTCGGCGACCCGCTGCGCACTGCGCTGGCATTTATCCCGCACCCTTACGGCGCGCCGGGGGAGCGGCTGTACCGCACCGGTGACCTGGCGCGGCAGCGCCCGGATGGCGTGCTGGAGTATGTCGGGCGCATTGACCACCAGGTGAAAATTCGCGGCTACCGCATTGAACTGGGCGAGATCGAAGCCCGCTTGCACGAGCAGGCCGAGCTTCGCGACGCTGCCGTTGGCGTGCAGGAGGGCGTGAAGGGTAAGCACTTGGTGGGCTACCTGGTGGCGCATCAGGGCATTGCCGCCGACGCTGCGTTGCTGGAGCAGCTCAAGCAGCGCCTGCGTGCCGAGTTGCCGGAGTACATGGTGCCGCTGCATTGGGGCTGGTTCGACAGCCTGCCGCACACCGCCAACGGCAAGCTCGACCGCAAGGCGTTGCCGGCCATCGACATCGGCGGCCAGCACAGCCAAGCCTACCAGGCGCCGCGTAATGAGTTGGAGGAGGTGCTGGCCGGCATCTGGGCCGATGTGCTCAAGGCTGAGCGGGTTGGGGTGCACGACCACTTCTTCGAGCTTGGTGGGCACTCGTTACTGGCCACCCAAATCGCCTCGCGGGTGCAGAAGCAGCTGCAGTTGAACGTACCGCTGCGGGCGATGTTCGAGTGCAGCACGGTAGCGGAGCTGGCGGTGTATGTGCAGGGGCTGCAGGGCAGTGCGCTGGATGGCGACAAAGTCGACCGGCTCAGTGACCTGATGGCCGAGCTCGAAGGCCTGTAGGCTAACGGTCTGCCTGAACAGGCCCTTTCGCGGGTAAACCCGTAGGAGCGGGTTTACCCGCGAAAGGGCCTGTTCAGGCAACCCAGCTTTCAGCGCTTGCCGAGAATTTTGCCGAGCATCTCTGGCCGCGGTGCCCCTTGCTGGCTCTGCAGGTTGCCCTGCTCATCCTGGTAGAAAATCGCCGGGGTCGCCTGCAAGCCCATCTCTTCCATCAACGCCATGTTCACTGCCAACTGCTGCTGCACCGCCTCGGGCACCTTGTCCAACGCTTTCAGGGTACTGGCCTTGCCGGCCTGTTCATGCTGCTGCAGTGCCTTGGCCGGGTCTTTCGCTGCCAGCAGCGCCGCCGACTTGCCCGGGCTGTCTTCGCGGATGATGCCCACCATAATGTGGCGCAACTGCACCTTGCCCGACTCTACCCACGGCCGCGCCTGTTCCCAGAACATGTTGCAGTACGGGCAGTTGGGGTCGCTGAACAGGTACACCTTGCGCGGCGCATCGGCCTTGCCGTCGGCGATCCAGGCGGTTTTCTCCATTTTTGCCCAGATCGCCTTGCTCATCGGCGCGTACACCAGCTTTTGCAGGGGCTCGGCACTGAGGTCCTGGCCCTGTTCGTCGAACAGGCTGCCGACCAGTACATGCTTGCCGTCGGGGGTGAGGTACAGGGCCAGGCCGTTGTTCTGGTACTCGGCGGCATACCCGCGCAGGCCGTTGGGGGCGTCGAAGCTGCCTTTGATCACAGCGCCCTTGGCTTGCAGTTGCTGAACCGCCTTGGGTAATTCTTCGGCTTGCAAACTGGGGGCAGCCAGCAGGGCCAGGGACAGGGGCAGCAGTGCAGTCAATCGCATGTCAGTTTCCTTGTGCGGCAGGGGCGGGCGCGGCGGCCCGGTCGAAAGGCTCCAGGGCATGGCGCAGGCTGGCCCGGGATAACTCGCCGAGGTGGCTGCCGACCAGCCGCCCGTCGGCGTTGTAGAACAGGGTGGTGGGCAGGGCCATGGACCCGACGCGCTGGGCCAGCAGGCCGGTGCCGTCGAACAGTACGTGGGTCAGGCTCAGGCCGGTGGTAGCGAGAAAGGTGCTGACGTTTTCCGGGGTTTCGCCTTGGTTGACGAACAGAAAGGTCACGTGCGGGTAGTCGCTTTGCGCCTGTTGCAGCACCGGCATTTCGCGCCGGCAGGGCGGGCACCAGGTGGCCCAGATGTTGATCACCAGCGGCTTGCCGCGGTAACTGTGCAGCGCCACCGGCTGGCCGCCAGCGTTGCGCAGGCTCAGTTCGGGCAGTTCGGTGCCTTTGCTGTACAGGTGGCCCCCCAGGCTGGCCAGGCCCCAGAACAGCGCGCCGCTGAACAGCGCCCAGCCTAGCGGGCGGCGCAGGCCCGGGTGGCGCCAGCCCTGCCACAGGGCACCGAGCACGATGCCGGCAAGGCCAGACCAGAGCAGGAAGCCCCCGTCACGGATGTCGATGATCTGCAGCGGATCACCCTGGTACATCGGCCAGTAGGCCAGTACGAAGCCGGCGCGGGCGCACAGCAGGCCGACCAGGAACAAGTTGAACAGCGCAGATTCCGGGCTCTCGCCGCCACGCCGGGCGACCCACCAGCCGACCACGCTGGCGATCACCAGGGCGGTGAGCATCAGCAGGTGGTTGAGGGCCATGGTCAGGGGCCCGAGGGTTACGGTCAGCATCAGCCTTGGCTCCTGGTCTGGGCCCAATGTTGCAGGAACGCAGCCGCATCCACTTCGCCGGTGATGCGCCGCGCGCGGCGTTCGTCGCCTTCCGGGCCGACCCAGATGATGCTGGGCGGGCCGGGTACCTGGTAGCGCTGCAGCAGGGCCTGGCTGGCCGGGGTGTCGGCGGTCACGTCCAAGCGCAGCAGGTGCACGCCGGCCAGGCTGGCCTGCACGTCGCTGCGGGCGAACACCTGTTTTTCCATGACCTTGCACGACACGCACCAGTCGGCATAGTAGTCGAGCATCACCCACTGGCCCCGGGCCTTGGCGGCATCCAACTCGCGTTGTAAGTCTTCGGGGCGGCTGACGCTGACAAAGGCGTCTTCGGCGTGCTGGCCGGCGGCGGGTGCAGGGCCGCCAGCAAATGGGCGCAAGGGCTGCCAGAGGTCGTCGCCACCGGCCGCTGCCCCCACCAGCAACAAGCCGCCCCACAGGGCACCCAGCAGGGGTATTGCACGCAAGGCCGGCAACCGTTGCAGGGCCGGCCAGGCCGCCCAGGCCAGGGCAATCAGCAAGGCGCCGCTCAGGGCCAGCAGCAACGCCGCCGGCAGCAGGCTGCGCACGGTGTACAGCGCCATGGCCAGGAACACGAAGCCGAACACGCCCTTGACCCGGTTCATCCAGGCGCCTGGGCGTGGCAGGTAGCGATTGCCCAGGGTTACCAGCAACAGCAGCGGCACGCCCATGCCCAGGCCCAGGCTGAACAGCACCAGCGCCCCCTGTAGCACGTCACCGCTCTGGGCGATGTACAGCAGCGCGCCGGCCAACGGCGCGGTCATGCACGGGCCCATCAGCAGGCCAGACAACGCCCCCAGCAGCGCCGCGCCATACAGGTTGCCGCCACGCGTGCCTTGCCCGGCGCGGTCGAGGCGGTCGCGCAGGGCGGCCGGCAGTTGCAGCTCGAAGGCGCCGAACATCGGCAGGGCCAGGACCACGAACAGCCCCGCCAGGCTGCCCAGCAGCCAGGGTTGCTGCAGCCAGGCCTGCAGGCTGGCGCCGAGCAATGCGGCGACCACGCCGAGGGCGGCGTACACCAGGGCCATGCTCAGCACATAGACCCCAGCTAGCAGCCAGCCGCGCCGGGCACTGGCGCCGTTGCCAAGGACCAGCCCGGCGAGGATTGGCAGCATTGGCAGCGAGCAGGGGGTAAAGGCCAGCAACAGGCCAAGGCCGAAGAACGCCAGCAGGCTCCAGGCCAGGTGGCCCTGCTGCAGGCCGCTGGCCAAGGCCTGATCACTGGCTTGCTCGACCGCAGGCGCCACACTGCCACCCAGGTCGATCGACGTGGTTTGTGGCGGGTAGCACAGGCCGGCGTCGGCACAGCCCTGCCAGCCCAGGCGCAGCTGGCCCTGGGCATTGGCGGGGAGCCGCAGTTCGAGTTGGTCGCGGTACACCGCACTGTCGCCGAAAAACTCGTCATGGTGGTTCAGGGCTGGGGGCAGTTGCGGGTGCTGGTCGGCGGGCAGGCCGTCGAACTTCAGGCGTTTCTGGTACAGGTAGTAGCCAGGTTTGATCTGGAAGTACAGGCGCATCTGGCCATCGGCCTGGCGGTCGTGGGTCAGCACGAAGGCCTGGTTGACCGGCAGGAAGTCGGGTTTGACCTCGAACGGGTTGGCCTGCAACGGGCCGGCCAGCAGCAGTGTCAGGAAGAGCAGGAGGACGCGCATGTCTTCGCCTTGGCAGATCTAGGAATGGGGCCATGCTGGCTGGGGTCGATTAACCCAAGGTTAACGCTGGTGTTAGTCAGTGGTGGCATTACGGCATTAACGAGGCAAACACCTTTCTTCGCTGTAGAGTTGACACATAAGTCAGATTTTTTGACTCGCGTGACAAGGTTCTTACCCGTCCGAGTCCCCCGCACTAGAATCAGAAAGAGTGGGCAGAACCCCCTACTGCCCAGAGGATCCAGCATGTCCAACCGTGATGTTTCCCGGCGCGCCTTCTTGCAAGGCGGCCTGATCGCTGGCGTCGGCGTGACCATGGCGCCGCTTGGCAGCCAGGCGTTCGCCGCGCTGATGGAGGACCGCGTCACCACCTCGCCGCAAAAGTGGATGAACCATGACGGCAAGGCGCGTTTCCGTAACGACGCCTTGTCCAAGGTTTGCGGCGACAAGGTGTTCGCCCGTGACATCCGCGCCAAGGACATGCCCGGCTGGCCAGCACAGCAGGGCCATGCGTTGCTGCTCAAGGCAACCAAGGCCGACCGCATCTATGCCGGGCATGACCTCAGCCTGCTGGGCGCCGAGCTGCAGCCGGACCGCATCGTCACCGCCGCTGATCTGGTGCAGGACGGCATCGCCTGGCCCGAGGCGCACTCGCCCGACCCGCTGCTGCCGCCCGGCAAGGTGCCGATGTTCATCGGCCACCCGGTGGCGATTTTGATCTGGCACGACTTCGAGCGCTTCCGCCAGGCCAAGCGCAAGTTGCAGTTCAACGACCAGGCGATCCGCTACGGCGCCCAGGCGCCGCTGTACCAGCGCGACCCTTACGGCAGTTTCCGCTTTGTGCGCGTGGGCGGTGCGACAGCGTTCGACGACGATGAGTTCTCCAGCCTGAAGAACGCCATGCTGTTCCCGACCATCCTCAACCTGGGTAGCAAGACCCCGGCCGAAATCGCCCTAGCGGTGCTGG
Source organism: Pseudomonas sp. Leaf58 (assembly GCF_003627215.1). Classification (NCBI taxonomy): domain Bacteria; kingdom Pseudomonadati; phylum Pseudomonadota; class Gammaproteobacteria; order Pseudomonadales; family Pseudomonadaceae; genus Pseudomonas; species Pseudomonas sp. Leaf58. The sequence continues at coordinate 3,658,950 of NZ_CP032677.1, read as the reverse complement.
CCGATATCCTGCGGGTGCGCAACGGTATCGAGCGGGCCGCGCTGTGACAGTGGTCGCATTGGTGCTGGCGGCTGGGCGCGGCACGCGATTCGGTTCGGACAAGCGCCGGGCGACATTGGCCGACGGTCGCAGCTTGCTGGCGCACAGCGTGGCGCGGGCGCAGGCGGTGTTCGATGATGTGCGGGTGGTGTTGCGCGCGGGGGAGCGGGGCGAGGATTTTGGCTTGCCTGCCGGTTGCCAGGTCATCATCAGCCCGCATGCGGCATCGGGAATGGGGCATAGCCTGGCGGCTGGGGCAAGGGCGTTGGGCGATAGCCAGGCGCAGGCGGTGGCGATTTTGCTGGGTGATATGCCGTGGATCGAATGGGCAACCTTGCGCCGCTTGGCCGAGGCCGCCAGCGCTTCGCGTATCGTGTTGCCGCAGCATGCCGGGCAGCAGGGGCACCCGGTAATCTTCGGGCGGCAGTTCTGGCCGGCGCTGGGGCAGCTGTCGGGTGATGAAGGGGCGCGAGCGGTGGTGCGGGCGCAGCGGGATTGTTGTGAGGTGGTTGAAGTGGAGGATGCCGGGGTATTGCGGGATGTCGACACGCCGCAGGGGTTGATCTAGGTCCCAGGGGTCAGCCGCAACATTTGCTGCGCCTGGCAGATCGAGCGCCGCCCGCGCGGCGCTTCGCGGGGCAAGCCCGCTCCCACATCTGTTTCAGGCCAGTGCCTCCTGTGAGGTCACCTTTGTTCGCCTTGTTTGTTCCATTCAATATCGAAGATTGCGCAGCTGATCTTCATCCGTCTTCAGTCATGCACCAAGGCTGCAACCCACCTGGCACAGGAATAACTGGCCTGAAACATCGTTTCAGGCCAGTGCCTCCTGTGAGGCCACCTTTGTTCGCCTTGTTTGTTCCATTCGATATCGAAGATTGCGCAGCTGATCTTCATCCGTCTTCAGTCATGCATCAAGGCTGCAACCCACCTGGCACAGGAATAACTGGCCTGAAACATCGTTTCAGGCCAGTGCCTTCTGTGAGGTCACCTTTGTTCGCCTTGTTTGTTCCATTCGATATCGAAGATTGCGCAGCTGATCTTCATCCGTCTTCAGTCATGCACCAAGGCTGCAACCCACCTGGCACAGGAATAACTGGCCTGAAACAGATGTGGGAGCGGGCTTGCCCCGCGAAGCGCCGCGCGGGCGGCGCTCGATCTGCCAGGCGCAGAAAATAATGTGGCGAACACCCAGCCCACCACCGCACCAAAGACGAACACCCCCCCCCACAAAAGGTCCATAATCCCCCCTTAATCCGCCCAAGGTGCAATGCCAGCCACAACTCTCCGGGAGCCCCAACATGCACGTTCTGCTCTGCGAGGACGATGACCTGATCGCCGCCGGTATCTGCGCCGGCCTTACCGCCCAGGGCCTGACCGTGGACCGGGTGGGTAACGCTGCCGATGCGCGGGCGATGCTGCAGGCTGCGCAGTTCGACGTGATGATCCTCGACCTCGGCTTGCCCGACGAAGACGGCCTCAAGCTGCTGCGGCGCCTGCGCCAGCAGGGCGAGACGCTGCCGGTGCTGGTGCTCACCGCGCGTGATGCAGTCACTGATCGGGTCGATGGCCTGCAGGCCGGCGCCGACGATTACCTGCTCAAACCCTTCGACCTGCGCGAGCTGGCGGCCCGCCTGCACACCCTGCTGCGGCGAGTGGCCGGGCGGGCGGTGAATGCTATCGAACACGGCCCTCTGCGTTATGACCCGAGCAGTTGCGAGGCCACCCTGGCCGGCCATCCGGTCGACCTGTCGCGTCGTGAACAGGCGCTGCTCCAGGCGCTGCTGCAGAACCCCGGGCGGGTGTTGTCCAGCGAGCAACTGAAAGACTGCGTGTACGGCTTCAGCGACGAAGTCGAGAGCAACGCCCTCAACGTGCATATTCACCACCTGCGGCGCAAGCTGGGCAACGGCATCGTCGAGACCGTGCGCGGCCTGGGCTACCGGCTGGGCCCGGCGCAGGCGCCCGACGAGGCAGCCTCGTGAGCCTGCGAGTCCGTTTGAGCCTGATCCTGGGCAGCGCTTTCGTCATCATCTGGGTGCTGGCCGCTGCGTGGATGCTGCGTGACCTGCGCCAGCAGATGATGTTTTCCCTCGACCAGCGCCTGGTGGCTTCGGCGCGTATGGTCGCCGGGTTGATCGACCAGCTGCCGCAGCCGCTGACCGCCAAGGGCGGCGAGGCGCACATTTCCGCCGACCAGTTCAGCGTACCGGACGGCATGGCCTGCCAGGTCAGCTCGCTGCGTGGCGAGATCCTGGCCAGCAACCACAAGCACGATGGCACCATGGACGACGAGCGCAGCGGCTTCCGTGACCAGACCATCGACGACGCGCTGTGGCGCACCTTTACCTACCACCATGGCGATGTGCGCATCACCACCGCCGACCGGCACATGGAGCGCGAGGCGCTGAACCAGTCGATTCTGCTGGCGGCCTCGGCGCCGGTGCTGATGGCCTTGCTCGGCAGCTTGGGGTTGTTGTGGATCGGCCTGGGCAAGGGCCTGGAGCCGCTCAACCGCATGCGCGATGCGCTGCGCCGCAGGCGCGCGGACAGTGTCGAGCCGTTGCAGGTGGCGGGCATGCCTAGCGAACTGCAGCCGTTGCTGGAAACCCAGAACCAGCTGTTTCTGCGCATTGCCCAGACCATCGAGCGTGAGCGGCGCCTGACCGACGATGCCGCGCATGAACTGCGCAGCCCGCTGACGGCGATCAAGACCCACCTGCAAGTGGCGCGCATGACCGAGGGTGCCGTGCGTGAGCAAGCGTTGGAGCATGCCGAGCAGGGTGCTGACCGCATGCACCGCACGCTGGAACAGTTGTTGATGCTGGCGCGCGTGGAAGGCAGCCTGTCGTTCGAGGACGGTGTGCAGTGCAGCGCCGAACAGGTGGCCCGGCAGGCGGTGCAGGATGCCGGCGGCGGTGACAACCGGCGTATCGTGCTGCGTTTGCCAGAAGAGGCCGCACAAATTTACCTGGGTATGCCGGCACCGTTGGCAGTGGCAGCATTGCGCAACCTGCTGGACAACGCCTTGCGCCATGGCGGCGATGAGGCGGTGGAGCTGGAGGTACAGCTGGCCGACGGGCAGGTGGGCTTCATGGTGCGTGACCATGGGCCGGGGATTGCCGAGGCCGATCTCGTGCACCTGACCGAGCGCTTCTGGCGTAATGGGCAGAGTGGCGGCTGTGGGCTGGGGTTGGCGATTGTGCAGGCGATCGTGCAGCGCTGTGCCGGTAGCCTGAAGTTCGACAGCCGCAGTGATGGGTTGCGGGTGTGGTTGCAGGTACCGGCACGTTTGGGGCATTGATCGCTACCGCCTGCGCCGGCCTCTTCGCGGGTAAACCCGCGCCCACAATACCCCTGAGATCTGTGCAAATCCTGTGGGAGCGGGTTTACCCGCGAAGAGGCCGACCGTGCTTGCAAAAATCCCACAGCAACCGCTAAATCCTCCCCGCACTCAAGCGTTTTTCAAGCGACGAACACCCGCACTTTCGCTTGCTTGCGAGGATTCACCCATGTCCACCGCTTCCTGCCTTGCCCAGGTTCTGCCGGCCAGCGCGCCGCGTCCTTTGTACGAATTTACCGACTCGCCTTTGCTGCAACGCCAGCAGCAACAAGAATCCAACGCCCGCAGCTACCCGCGGCGCATCCCGCTGGCGCTCAAGCGTGCCCGTGGCATTCATGTGGAAGATGTCGAAGGCCGCCAGTTCATCGATTGCCTGGCCGGCGCTGGCACCCTGGCGTTGGGCCATAACCACCCGGTGGTGGTCGCGGCGATCCAGCAGGTGCTGGCCGATGAGCTGCCCCTGCACACCCTGGACCTGACCACACCGGTCAAGGACCGCTTCGTCCAGGACTTGTTCGGCATACTGCCCGAGGCCCTGCGCCGCGAGGCCAAGGTGCAGTTCTGTGGCCCAACCGGTACCGATGCGGTGGAAGCAGCGCTCAAGCTGGTACGCAGCGCCACCGGCCGTAGCACCGTGCTGGCCTTTCAGGGTGCCTACCATGGCATGAGCCAGGGTGCCCTGAGCCTGATGGGCAGCCACGCGCCGAAGCAGCCGCTGGCGGCCTTGCTCGGTAACGGTGTGCAGTTCATGCCGTACCCCTACGACTACCGTTGCCCATTCGGCCTGGGCGGCGAAGCCGGGGTCAAGGCCAACCTGCATTACCTGGAGAACCTGCTGCTCGACCCGGAAAGCGGCGTACCGCTGCCAGCGGCGGTGATCCTTGAGGTGGTGCAGGGTGAGGGCGGGGTCATTCCGGCCGATATCGAATGGCTCCAGGGCGTGCGGCGTATCACCGAGCAGGCCGGCGTGGCGCTGATCGTCGATGAGATCCAAAGCGGTTTTGCCCGTACCGGGCGCATGTTCGCCTTCGAGCATGCCGGCATCGTGCCGGATGTGGTTACCCTGTCCAAAGCCATTGGCGGCAGCCTGCCGCTGGCGGTGGTGGTGTACCGCGACTGGCTGGATACCTGGCAGCCAGGCGCCCACGCCGGTACCTTCCGTGGCAACCAGATGGCCATGGCGGCGGGGTCGGCAGTCATCGATTACCTGGTCGAGCATCGCTTGGCCGAACATGCCGAGGCCATGGGCCTGCGCTTGCGCACACATTTGCAGCAGTTGCAGCGGGATTATCCGCAGTTGGGGGATATTCGCGGGCGTGGGCTGATGCTTGGGGTGGAACTGGTGAGCCCGCACGGCCAGCGTGATGCCCTTGGCCACCCGCTGGCCAACCGCGAGCTGGCGACGAAGGTGCAGCGTGAATGCCTCAAGCGTGGGTTGATTCTTGAGCTGGGTGGGCGGCAGGGTGCGGTGGTGCGCTTTCTGCCGCCGCTGATCATCACGGCTGCGCAAATCGATGAAGTGGCGCAGCGGTTTGCCGAGGCGTTGATCGCGGCGGTCTGATCGATTACCGGGGGGGCGCAAAGCGCCCCCGGTAATCCCTGCTACCCCCCGCGCCCAGAATTCACCCAGAAGTTCACCGACAACGAGGTGGACACCGACTCCACTTGGTGGAACCAGCCCTCAGGCAGGAACAGCAGGTCGCCGGCCTGCAGCAGCACGCGCAGAAACGGCACGTCGCGCGCCGCCGGGAAGCGTTGGTAATCCGGCGCGTCGGGGTTGAAGTCGCAGCCGTCCAGGCCGCCCTTGGGGCTGGTCGACCAGGTGCCCAGGGCCGGGCGCTGATGCGGCGCAGCAAGGATGAACGACTTCTGCCCCCAGACCTGAGCGAACAGGTTGTCGGTATCGTCGCGGTGCAGCGGCGTGAGGGTGCCCTTGGGGCCGATCCAGATGCGCGGAGCAATGTACTGGTCGCGGGCGAAATACTGCGGGTAGCGGATCAGCGTCAGCAGCTTTTCCGGGACGATGTTGTTGCCCATGTAGGCCGGGGTTTCGCCCGGTTTGGCCGGGGTGTCCAGCGAGGCGATGAAAGCGGCCATGGAGGTGGAGCGGAAGTCGCGGTCAGTGGAAAAGGTTTTCTTCACGTAATCGCCATGCCGGGTGATGCCCTGCAGTTCGGCAAAATGCTCCAGCGAGGCCTCGCGGCCCATGGTGAACAGCGGCCAGTCCTGCAGGGCGTCGCTAATCACCACCGGTGTGCCGTGCACCAGGTATTCGTTGTGGAAGCGCGCCAGCGGCATGTCGGCGCGGGCGATGCGTGCCACTTCGCGCTGCACGGGTTGGGCAGCCGACAGCCGTTCACTGAGGCGCGCCGGCGTTGGGTAGCGTTGGTTCATCGACACCTTGGTCGCCGTTGCTCCGCGGCGGGCATTGCTGATGATCTGCGGCAGCAGGGTGGCCAAGCCCATATTGCCGGTGATCTTCAGGCGCGCGCTGGCGAACAACTCCTCGACGTTGGCCGTGCCGCCCATGATGCCAAGAAAGTCGCGTTCGGCCAGCTCGATGGTGACGTCCGGGGCGCTGTGCCGGCCGGCACCGGTACGGCTGCTGTCGCGCACCTCCGCCCAAAACGCCCGGTCCTGGCTGAAGACGAACTGGAAGACGCCTTCGATGCCGACGGCATGGGCGTTGGCGAACAGTTTGCTGAGGATGCTCTGAAGGTCCACGGTGTGCCTCTGGCGGTGTTTCGTTGTGCAGGGATAACGAGCGCCTGCGCCAACGATTTAGCCGTAGGGACGGGTAATTTTTGGCGGTGCTGCTACGTCCCGTAGGGAGGCTCAAGGCACATTGTTCACCCAAGGAACCCCCATGGCACTGCACCCTGATTTGGCGGCATTTCTGGAACTGGTCGAATTTGGCCGGCTGACGGGCAAGAGCTTGCCCATGCACGCGATGGATGTGGCCCAGGCGCGCGCCGAGTTCGCCGGCAGTTCGCAGGTGCTCGACCCGAGCCCGCCGGGCAGTGTCACGGTCAGCGAACTGCAAATTCCCGCGCGTGACGGCGCCCGCCTGGGCGCTCGCTTGTATCGCCAGGGCGATGCCGGCGCGGCCTTGCAGCCGGTGATTCTGTACCTGCACGGTGGTGGATACGTGGTCGGCAGCCTCGACTCGCACGACTCGGTGTGCCGCCGCCTGGCGGCCCTGGGCGAGTTCGCGGTGCTGGCGGCGGACTACCGGCTGGCCCCGGAGCAGCAGTTTCCGGTGGCCTTGCACGATGTGCTCGATGCCGCCAACTGGCTGGCCGAACAGGCGGCGGCGCAGGGCCTGGACAACCGCCGGGTGGTGTTGGCGGGGGACAGTGTGGGGGCCAGCCTGGCGGCAGTGTTGGCCATTACGGCGGTCGAGCAGCCTGAGGCGCTGGCGTTCAAGCCGCTGGCGCAGTTGCTGTTCTACCCGGTGACCGATATCTCCTGCCAGCGTGACTCGCATCGCGAGCATGCCGAGGGTTACCTGCTGGAGACGCCCACGCTGGAGTGGTTCTACCGGCATTATGCGCCGCAGCCAGAGCAGCGCCTGGACTGGCGGGTGTCGCCGTTGCTGTCGACGCTGCGCGAGCCGCTGGCGCCGACGTACTTGTGGGTGGCCGAGTATGACCCGTTGCATGACGAAGGCATGGCCTATCGCGACTGGTTGCGGGCGGGCGGGACGGCGGTGACCTTTGCGCGGGGGGAGGGGCTGACCCATGACTTCCTGCGCATGTCGGGGATTGTCGGGCAGGTGGAGGGGATTTATCGAGATGTCGGGGAGTGGCTGCAGGCAATCGGGGGCCAGTCCTGACTTGCGATTGCCGAGGGCGCTGTGCGCCCCTATCGCCGGCAAGCCAGCTCCCACTGCCCCACTACAGATTTCAAGCCGTGTGGCGTATCTGTGGGAGCTGGCTTGCCGGCGATAGGGCCGGTCCAAGCAAACCTTAAGCGCGCAGGTGGCGCTTCAGCACCGCCACCAACCGCTCGATCTCGGCCTCGGTATTCAACAACCCGGGCGCCGTCCGCACTACCGGCCCCACATCCCGCGACACCGCGTCCACCACAATGCGCTGGCTATTGAGATGCTGGGCCACCTGATCGGCATCCTGCCCCTTGACCCGGAAGAAGGTGAACCCCGCTGAATACCGCGCGCTGTGCGGTGTCACTAGCTCGATTGCCGGCAGGGCCTGCAGCCGCTGCCGGAGGTAGTCATTAAGCCCATGAATCCGCGCCTGCACCTTGGCCTTGCCCAACTGCAGGTGCAACTCGAATGCCTTGCCCAGCGCCCAGCGATGCTCGAACGCGTGGTAGCCCCCAGGCGTCATGACCGTGGCGAAGTCTTCGTTCTGCGAAAACGTGGCAAGGGTCGGGGTCAGTTGCTTAATCTCGGTGGACGCCGCGCAGATGATCCCGGTACCTCGCGGCCCGAACATCCACTTGTGCGTGCCGGCGATGAAGTAATCGCAGTTGAGGTCGGCAAAGCGCATGTCCTCGACGCCAAAACCATGGACACCGTCGATCACGTAGATGATCTGGTCGTGCTCGTCACGCTGGCGGTTGACCTCACGCACCAGCGCGCCGATTTCGCCCACCGGCAGCTTGACGCCACTGCCCGAGTGCACCCAGGTCATGCCCAGCACCCGGGTTTTCGGCGCAATTGCGCCGGCAATGGTGGCCAGTACCTGGTCGCTGCTGACCTTGGCCGGGTCGTCGAACAGGCGCAAGCGGCGCACCGGGGTGCCGTCACGCGTGGTGCGAAAGCCCAGGGTATGGCGCGCGGCCGAATGCTCGTGCACGGTGGTGAGAATTTCCTGCCCCGGTGCAATTTTCAGCCCGCCGTAGATCAGCCCCAGGCCTTCGGTGGTGCTGCCGGTCAGGGCAATTTGCCGGGGCGTCACTTCGAGGTAGCGGGCCGCCCATTCGCGCACGGCGGCTTCGTGCTTCCATTCTGACTGGCTGTCCCAGTCGACCATGCGGGCCGGGTGGCGGTCGAAGCGGGCACGCAGGGCCTCGATGGCTTCACGCACTGGCCTGGGGTGCGAGGTGATCAAAAAGTTGGCGAAGTGTGCGTAGGTCGGGTCCAGCTCGAACAGGCCGCGAAACGCGGCCCAGTCATCGGCAGTGGCGGGCTTGGCAGGTGCCGCGTGGGCGGCTGGCAGTAACGGGCCGGGGCCGCTCAGGGGCAGGGCGGCGGCCAGCAGGCCAGCCTGCTTGAGAAAAGTGCGACGGTCGTTCATCACGTTGCTCGCAAGGGTCAGGGAGAGGAGCTGGCAACAGGTTGCGCGGCGCGCTGCACCTGTTCCCACACCCGCAGGAAGTTGCCGCCCCAAAGCTTGGCAATATCGGCTTCGGAGTAGCCGCGGCTGATCAGCTCGGCGGTGACATTGCGTGCTTGGCTGGCGTCCTGCCAGCCGTCGATACCGCCGCCTTCGTTGAAGTCCGAGCTCAGGCCGACGTGGTCGATGCCGACCTTGCGTACGGTGTAGTCGATGGCGTCGCCATAGTCCTTGAGCGTGGCCACGGGCTCCTCCTCGAGAATGCCGTACAACGCGTTGGCGTACGCGCCGACCTTCTGCTCGGGCCAGCCGGCGATCACCGGGTCGCCGGGCATCAGCGCGTAATTGAGGTTGGCCAGCGGCGGCAGGTCGTAGCGGGCGCGCAGGGCGTTGAGTTGGTCCTGGGTTTTGCTGCTCAGCGGCTTGAGGTAGGTGGAGAAGGCCACCAGCTGGACCACCCCGCCGCTGTCCTTGATCAGTTGCAATTCCTTGTCGGAGAGGTTGCGGTCAATGTCGACCATGGCCCGTGGCGCCGAGTGCGAGGCCACCACCGGGGCGCGGCTAAGGGCCACGGCTTGGGCCAGCGCCTTGCTCGACATCTGCGACACATCGATGATCACGCCCAGCTCATTGAGCCGTTGCACCGCGCGCTTGCCCAGCGCTGACAGGCCCTCCAGGGCATCGGCAGTGTCATTGAAAAACGGCAGCGGGCGCGAGGAGTCGGCCCAGCTGTTGTTGCCCACGTAGCTGAAACCGAACATGCGCACACCGCGTGCGGCCCAGCGGTCGAGCTGGTCGATGTCGTCGCCCAGGGCGTAGGCGTTGAGCATGCTGATGAACACCGCAAACTTGCCTTCGCCGTGCAGACGCCGCAGGTCTTGTGGCGTATAGGCAATGCCGACTTGTTGCGGGAAGTCGCGAACCATGGCGGTGATGGCGTTGTAGCGCACTTCCTGAGTATGCCGGGCGGCCTCGACGAAGCCTGGGGTAGGGCGGTGCGGGCCATCGTTGCCGGTCCAGGACTCTGGCCAGGCGAAGACGGTAAGGGCGGCGCCCGACAAGCGCCCGCGTGCGGCCTTGGCCAGGTCGAAGCGGCCATTGCCATCCTTGTCGGCCTCACTGCCCTCGGTGCCGAAGGTCAGCGGCAGGGTGACGTGGCTGTCGAACGAGATGATGCGTGCCTGCAGGTCGTTGGCTTGGCGGGTCACCTCCCTGGAATAGCCGGCAGGTGTGGCGAAGTAGTGCCAGGCGGCAAACCCGGCACCGGCGGCAACCGCCGCGGCCAGGCTGATAAACAGGGCTTTGTTCCAGCGTGGAGTCGTCATCTTGGTCTCAGTTGGTTCACCGTCGAGGGATGGGCACGAAGGCCGCCGCTACCTGCAGTGAACGAGCTCGCAACCCGGAAATTTAGTGCCTGCAGGGGGCCGCCTTGCGGCCCCATATGCAGACAGCGAGTCTATAAATTTCGCCGGCAGTGCAACGTTCTAGGCTTGGACGGGCCGTGTTCCATGGCCGCAATGAATGCACAGGTATGCAATGACGATTTCCCGACGCGGTTTCATCGCCGGTGTGGCATTGACGGGTGTGGTGGTGCCCGGTGCGGTGGGTGCGCTGTATGTGCAGCGCCAGCGTGCCGCCGAGCAATTCCCGGAAACGCCCGGCGAGGCCGTCGTCGAGCTGGCCGATACCCGCCTGCAGCAGTTGGGCGATACCTTGCGCGGCATCTGGCGCTGCACTTTGCAGGGCCAGGACGCGGGCTTGCAAGGCTTGCCGGCGGGCGAGCTGGAGCTGTTCCTTGACGTTGCCGCCAGTGGGCGCGCCCTGCGCGGCTACCTGGATACCCCCGAGCGCCTGCGCGCAGATGCAGAACCGCGCTACCGCGTGGTGGGTGACCTGCTGGCGGACAAGCCAGGCACTTTGCGCTGGCGGTTGTTCTCGGCCCAGGCGCGTTATGAATGCCATGTCGTGCTCGACGAGGTGTGGGGGCGCTTCGGCAACGCCGGGCCGGCGACGCTCAACGGGCGCATTGCGCGGCTGGACCGGGCGCTGTCGTTGCCGGTGCAGGACAATCAGTTTTTGGCCTTGAAGCGCACTTTCCCCGAAGCCCGTGAACGAACCCCGCTGAACCCGCAACTGCTGGCCTGGCTGATCGCCCCGGAGCATCGCCTGTTCCACCAACTGTGGCACGCGTCGCGGGACAAATGGCACAAGCTGGACAAACACAAGCAGGGCGCCCTGCGTGGCCTGGGCTGGCAGCCCGGGCCGCGTGACCGCGAGCGTGATGCGCGTGGCCGACACAAGGACCGTAATGGCTCGGGCGAGGACTTCTTGTTCATGCACCGGCATATGCTCGGCAGCGCCCGTGCCTTGCAGGACCTGCCTTCCTGGCCACGTTTCCCGCTGCCGCAGCCAGAGCTGGAGCGTGACCGCGCAGGCTTCGCCCGCTACTTCGACAACCATGACGGCAACGCCCTACCGCCCACCTGGCTGGCCAGCGGTGACGCGGAGTACACCCAGTGGGTACGCGATATCAAAACGCCGGATACCTTCCATGGCAACTTCCAGGTTTGGGAGTCGCGCTACACCGACCCGGAGTACTTGAGCAGCCTGACCCTGGGGCAGTTCGGCGCGGAAGTGGAGTTGGGCCTGCACGATTGGTTGCACATGCGCTGGGCTTCGGTGCCGCGTGACCCGTCCAACGGCATGCCGGTGCCGACGGCGCGCACGCCGGACGACTTTGCCGAACGCTGGTTCGCCGCGCACAACGACTTCCTCGGTGACCCGTTTTCATCCCATGTAAACCCGGTGTTCTGGCACTTCCATGGCTGGATCGATGACCGCATCGAGGACTGGTTCCATGCCCATGAGCGGCTGCACCCTGGCGAAGTACGGCGCTTGCAAGTCAACGGTGTGCCTTGGTTTGCGCCGGGGCGCTGGGTGGAAGTGGCAGACCCGTGGCTGGGGCCGGATACCCACGGTTGTTCGACGGTGCCAGGGCTGCGGCCCGGGCGCAGCGTGGAGATGGACCCAGAGACCATGAAGCTGGCGTTGCGCATCATCTACAGCGATGAGGGCTTGTTCGACAAGCTGCGGCCCAAGGTGCCGCAGCGGCCGTGGTATGCGCGCAACCTGAAGGGTGTGCAGCGCTCGCCCTGACAGGGCTGCGCAGCAGCCCCAGCAGGTAACGCGGTCTAGCGCTCGACTTGCCACCCCCCACCCAATGCCTTGTACAACGCCACGCTCCCCTGCAACCGGGCCAAGCGCAGTTGCGCCTGCTGGTCCTGCGCCACATACAAGGTGCGCTGGGTTTCCAACACACTCAACAAGGTCTCCGCCCCCGCCCCATAACGCTGTTGCGCCAGGTCGAATGCCAGCCGCGCCTGCTGCAGCTCTTCATCCTGCCAGTGCCGCTGGCGGTCCACCCCCTCGATCGCATTGAGCGCTTTTTCGACATCGGCAAAGCCGGCCAGGATGCTGCTGCGGTAAGCCTCGAGCAATTCCGCCTGTTCGGCCTCGGCCAGTTCACGCGCAGCGCGCAGCCGGCCGTTGTTGAAGATTGGCGCGATCAGGCCGCTGGTGAGGGTGTAGTAGGCGCTGTCGAGCACGTGGGCAAAGCTAGTGGCGCCAGCCCCCAGGTTGGCCCCGAGGGTGAGCTTGGGCAGCATGGCGGCACGGGCGACCTGCACGTTGGCGCTGGCGGCGGCCAGCCGTGCTTCGGCGGCGGCAATGTCTGGGCGGCGGGTGAGTAGTGCGCTAGGCACGCCGCTGCCAATGGCCGGCCATTGCAGGTTGGCAATCGCTTCCTGGCTGGCGGGCAGCGCCTGCACGGGGTCACCGAGCAGGGTCGCCAGGATGACCCGGCTGTCCTGCCACTTCTGTTCCAGCAAGGGCAACTGGCGTTGCTGGGCGGCTACCAGGCTGCGCTGCTGAGCCAGCTCCAGGCGTGTGGCGGACCCGCTGCGCTGGCGTGCCTCGACCAGCCCCAGCACGTCCTGGGCATTGCGCAGGTTCAGGCGGGCGATGCGCAGCTGCTCTTCCACGGCCAGCCCCTGCAGGTAGCTGTCGGCCACCGCGCTGACCAAGGTCAGTTCAACGGTCTGGCGGTCGAAACGGCTAGCATCCAGGCTGCGCAGGGCATTGTCGCGGGTCGCCCGCAGGCCGCCCCAGAAGTCGATTTCGTAGCTGGCGCTGAGCTGCATGTCGAACGAGGTGCTGGTGGGTTCGCTGCGGCTGACGTCGAGCTGGTCGTTGCCCTCGCCGTGCAGCAGGCGTTGGCGGCTGCCGTCCAGGCCCAGCTTCAGCTCCGGCAGCAACGGTGCGCCGGCGATGAGCGCGCGGGCCTGGGCTTGGCGCACGCGCGCGGTGGCGGCGGCCAGGTCGTGGGCATTGTGCAGGGCATGCTGCACCAGGCGGTCCAGTTCGCGGCTGGCGAAGGCGTGCCACCACTGGCGCGTCGGCAGGTGTGCCGAGGGTGATGCGGCTTCGCCTTGCCAGGCGAGCGGCGCGCTGACGCCGCTGGTGGGGGTGGGCGGCGTGCTGCAGGCCACCAGGCTTACACACAGGGTCAACAAGCTGATGCGGCTGGGCAGGGTCATGGGTTATTCGCTGGTAAGGGCTTTGACCGGGTCGAGGCGGGCAGCCTTGCGCGCTGGCATGAAGCCGAACACGATGCCGGTGACGACGGCGCAGGCGAAGGCCCCGAGCATGGCGGGCAGGGCAAAGGCCACCGCCACTTCGGCCACTACCAGGGCGCCGCCGATGGCCAGGGCCAGGACGATGCCGGCCACGCCGCCGACCATCGACAGCATCACCGCCTCGCTGAGAAATTGCCGCAGAATGTCGCGCTGGCGTGCGCCGGTGGCCATGCGGATGCCGATTTCGCGGGTGCGCTCGCGCACGGTCATCAGCATGATGTTCATCACGCCGATGCCGCCCACCAGTAGCGAGATCGCGGCAATGGCCCCGAGCATCAGCGACAGGCTGTTCTGCGTGCGCGCTTCGGCCTGGATCAAGGCGGCGTCGTTGGTCAGTTCGAAGTCCTGGCGGCCGCTATGGCGTTGGCGCAGCAGCTTGTCGATGGCCGCTTCGGCTTGGTTGACTTGGGTGGAGTCGAGGGCGGCGACGGCGATGTAGTCCGGGTCGCGTTGGCCGAACAGGCGGATGGCGGCGGCGGAGTAGGGCACCACGATGCGCCCGTCGCTGTCCTGGTCGCCAGAGCTGGCGCCCTTGCCGGCGAGGATGCCGACTACCTGGAACGGCACATTGCCGATCAGAATGTACTGCCCCAACGGGTCGCGCCCGGGGTCGAGCATCTTTTCCCGCACCTTCTGGCCAATCACCGCCACTGCTGCGGCGTTGGCTTCATCGGCAGCGGTGTAGAAACTGCCTTCCACCGCCGGCCAGTTGAAGATATCGGGGAACTCGGTGTTGTTGCCGCCCACATAGAACTGCTGGCTGTTGTTGCCGTGGCGCACCATCATCTTTTCGCCGATCACCGGCATCACGTGCTTGACCTGCGGTAGTTGGCCAATGGCGGCGACATCGTGAAGGGTGATGGTGCCGGCCTGTTCACCCAGGCTCGCCGGCTTGCCGTTGAGATAGAGGATGTTCGAGCCAAAGGCGGCCATCTGCGCCATGACCTGGCGCTTGCTGCCTTCGCCCACGGCCAGCATCACCACCACCGAGGCCACGCCGATGACGATGCCGAGCAGGGTCAGGGCGGTGCGGAAGCGGTTGACCCACATCACCCGCCAGGCAGCCTGCAGGGCTTCGAGCAATTCGCCTTTCCAGGCCCCGCGCAAGGTCGCGCCACGGTCCAGGCGCTGGCGCAATTCGTCGGCCTGCAGGCCTTGTCCGTTGTCGGCTGGGGGCGGGGCGGTGGCCGAATCACGGGTGATCAGGCCGTCACTGATCTCGATCACGCGCTGCGCCCGCGCCGCCACGTTGCGGTCATGGGTGATCAGGATGATCACGTGGCCCTGGCTGGCCAGTTCGTCGAGCAATGCCATTACCTCGGTGCCGCTGTGGCTGTCGAGGGCGCCGGTGGGTTCGTCGGCGAGGATGATATGGCCGCCGTTCATCAAGGCCCGGGCAATCGACACCCGTTGCTGCTGGCCGCCGGACAACTGGTGCGGGCGGTTGCCCGTGCGGCTGGCCAGGCCCAGGCGGCCAAGCAGGGCATTGGCGCGGGCGTGGCGTTCGCTGGCGGCGATGCCGGCATAGATGGCTGGCATTTCGACGTTTTCCTGGGCCGAACCTGAGGGGATCAGGTGGTAGCCCTGGAACACGAAGCCAAACGCCTCACGGCGCAGCCAGGCCAACTCGTCGCTGCCCAGCGTGGCCACGTCCTTGCCGGCGAAGCGGTAGTGGCCAGAGGTGGGCTGGTCGAGGCAGCCGAGGATGTTCATCAAGGTCGACTTGCCGGAGCCGGAGGCGCCGACGATGGCGACGAATTCACCGGGGTAGATGCGCAGGCTGATGCCATGGAGGATATCGACCTTGGGTGTATCGACGCCGCCGTAGGACTTACGGATGTCGACCAGCTCGATCAAGGGCGTGCTCATTTAGCCTCCGTTTGCGTCGGCGGCGCCGATCACCAGGCGTTCACCTTCGTCGAGGCCGTCCAGCACCTGTACCCGTAGGCGGTCGCTGAGGCCGGTGCGTACCTGGCGCTGTTCGACCTTGCCGTCGCGGCTCAGCACATGCGCCAGGCGCGTGCCATCAGCGTCGTCCAGTGCCGCCAGCGGCACGGTCAGCACTTGGCGGGCTTGGCCTGCAACAAAGAACACTTGGGTGGTCATCTCGGCCATCAGCGCGCCGTCGGGGTTGTCGACATCCAGCAACACGCTGTACTGCACCACCTGGCTGCCGGCGCTGCCATTGCTGACGCTGGCCGGGCTACCGCCGCCCTGGCTGGCTTGCTCCAGCGGCTTGGGTGGGATCGGCAACACTTGCCGCACGGTGCTGGTCCAGCGGCGCTTGCCGCCGGCCAGGGTGGTGAAGTAGGCGGTCATGCCGGGTGTGACATTGCCGATGTCGGCCTCTGACACCTGGGCCCACACCGTCATGGGCGAGAGCTTGGCAATGCGCAGGATCAGCGGCGTTTGCTGCTGGGCGTTGAGGGTTTGCCCTTCCCGGGCATCCACCGCCACTACGGTGCCGTCCATCGGCGCGTAGATGCGTGTGTAGCCCAGTTCGGCCTCGTCGCTGCGCAGGCTGGCCTGGGCCTGGCGGATTTGCGCCTGGAACATGTCGATGCGGGCCTGGGTGACTTTGAGCTGCGCTGCGGCGGTTTGCACGTCTTCGGCGCGAGTGGCACCGGCAGCGGCCAGGTCGCGTTGGCGCCTGAGCTGTTGCTGGGCCAGTTGGAACTGCGCGCGCTGTTCGGCCAACTGGGCTTTGAGGTTGTCGATCGAGTAGCGCCCGGCGTCCAGCCGTGCCTGCTGGGTCGAAGGGTCGATCTCGACCAGCAACTGGCCTTTGCGCACCGTGTCGCCGACTTCGACGTGCAGCGTGTGGATCTGCCCGGACGCCTGGGCGCCAACGTCCACGTAGCGCCGTGGTTGCAGGGTGCCCAGTGCGGTGACGCTGCTTTCGATGTCGGCGCGGGTCACGGCGACCGTGCTGAGCGGCTGTGCGCCATAGGGCAGCGCCTTCCACGCCAGCAGGCTGCCCAGGCTGAGCAGGCCCAGGCCGGTGAGCAGGGCTCGGCGACGGGTGTTGGATAAAGGTCTCATGCAGGCATCCAGCCGAGGGGGTGCCAGATAGACGAAAGCGCCAGGAAGGGATTTAGCGTGCAGGGTTGGCGCGTGCTGTGGGAACGCGCGACGGTCTAGCGCCGTGCACGTTATTGCTGAGAATCATTATAATTTGTAAGATTGCACATTGATATCACTGGGTCCCGCGTTACTGCCTGAAAGGGCTTTCGGGTAGTGGCTGGCAGGACGATCTCAGGTAACGTCGTGGAACATTACTATCGCGAACTGGTGGGTTTCCTTTCTGCGCGCCTGGGCAATCGTCAGGCCGCCGAAGACGTAGCGCATGATGCCTACCTGCGGGTGCTGGAGCGCACCGGCGCCGAGCGCATCGAGCACCCGCGTGCCTTTCTTTACCGCACCGCGCTCAACCTGGTAGTCGACCGCCACCGGCGCCACCAGGTGCGCCAGGCCGAACCGCTGGAGGTGCTGGACAGCGACGAACGCTGGCACACCCCGGCGCCAGCCCACGGCATGCAGCTTGACCAGCGCCTGGCGCTGATGCAGCGCGCCCTGGATGAGCTGAGCAAGGTGTGCCGCGAGTGCTTCCTGTTGCGCAAGCTCGAGGGCCTGTCACACCAACAAATTGCCCAGCATTTGGGCATTTCCCGCAGCCTGGTGGAAAAGCACATCGTCAATGCCATGAAGCACTGCAGGATGCGCATGCGCGAATGGGAATGCTGATTGCCGGGTCAAAGGCAAATGAAAATTCCGTCAGTCACTCACTTGATTTCTGCCGCTTTCCCGACTTCTATCAAAGAAGACCCCTGCCACAGGTAGCCTTGGCAGCAGCCGTTACTGGTGCCGTATGGTCGTGGAGCGTACCCATTACCCAACTGCCCAGGTCCGACCATGGCAAACAAGTCCCTGCGCATTCTCATCGCCGATGCCCACCTATGCCAGCGCCTGCAGCTGGAACGGCTGCTCAATGGCCTGGGCTACTACCGGATAGCGCCGGTGGACAGCTTCGAGGAGCTGCAGCGCTTGGTGCTGTGTGCTTTGCAGCCCTTTCACCTGCTGCTGGGCAATATCGAGCTGGCCAGCCACGCTGGGGTCGACCTGGCGCGCTTCTGCCGCGTCAGCACGCAAATCCAGCACGCGCTGCTTTATCACTCCAGCCAGTTGAAAGTGCCCTCGGTACCGCAGGCCGAGCGCCAGGCCGTCAGCCTGAGCCTGCCACAGGCACCCGATAACGAGGCGTTGGAGGCGTTCATGGCGATCATCGACACGCCGCTGGTGGTCGGCAAGCTGCCGCTGCCGGGCGCTTTGCCAGCGCCGTCGGGGCGGCCACGGCCACGGGCCAACTTCGCGCACACGGTGTTCAACCGCTAGCGTTGCCGCCAGCGGGGCAAGCGGGCAGCTATTTGCTATCCTCTTGCCCTTTGCCGATTTGCGGACCCTGCCATGACAGCCATCGATACCGCTCGCCCGCCCCGGTTCAGCCGCGGCGACCACCGGACCTTGGGCCTGGCGGCATTGGGCGGCGCGCTGGAAATTTACGATTTCATCATTTTCGTATTCTTTGCGCTAACCCTCAGCCAGCTGTTCTTCCCGCCTGAGATGCCCGAATGGTTGCGCCTGTTGCAAAGCTTCGGGATCTTCGTCACCGGCTACCTGGCGCGGCCGTTGGGCGGCATCCTGATGGCGCACTTCGCCGACCACCTGGGGCGCAAGCGGGTGTTCAGCCTGAGTATCCTGATGATGGCCCTGCCGTGCCTACTGATCGGGGTAATGCCGACCTACGCCGACATCGGCTATGCCGCACCGCTGCTCCTGCTGGGCCTGCGTATCCTGCAGGGCGCAGCGGTGGGCGGCGAAGTGCCGAGTGCCTGGACCTTCGTCGCCGAGCATGCCCCGGCCGGGCGGCGCGGCTACGCCTTGGGCTTCCTGCAGGCCGGGCTAACCTTCGGCTACCTGCTGGGGGCGCTGACCGCGACGTTGCTGGCGCAGCTGTTCACCCCGCAGGAAATCCTCGACTATGCCTGGCGCTACCCGTTCCTGCTGGGTGGGGTGTTTGGGGTGATTGGCGTATGGCTGCGCCGCTGGCTCAGCGAAACACCGGTGTTCCTCGCCCTGCGCGCACGCCAGGACCAGCCAGTAACCTTCCCGCTGCGGCGGGTGATTAGCGAGCACCGCCGGGCGTTGATCCCGGCGGCGCTACTGACCTGTGTGCTGACCTCCGCCGTGGTGGTGTTGGTGGTGATTACCCCGACGGTGATGCAGCAGCGCTTCGGCATGACAGCTGGGCACACCTTTGCTCTAAGCAGCGTGGGCATCGTCTTCCTCAACATCGGCTGCGTACTGGCCGGGCTGCTGGTCGACCGCGTGGGCGCCTGGCGTGCGCTGATGCTGTACAGCCTGTTGCTGCCGCTGGGTATTGGCGTGTTGTACGCCAGCCTGGTGGGGCAATGGGGCATGACCTGGCTGGCCTATGCGCTGGCGGGGTTAAGCTGCGGTGTGGTGGGGGTGGTGCCATCGGTGATGGTTGGGCTGTTCCCGGCGGAGATCCGTGTGTCGGGCATTTCCTTCACTTACAACGTGGCCTACGCGCTGTGGGCCAGTACCACGCCGCTGGCGCTGATTGCGCTGATGCCGTGGAGCCCGTGGGTGTGTGTCGGTTTTTGCCTGATCATGGGCGCGGTGGGGTTGCTGACGGCGTTGTATTTCGGGCGGCGTGAGTCGCTGACAATGATCGAGGCAGACTTGCCGCTGACGCGGGCTTTGTAGCAGCGGCCAGGGCAGCCAGAACAGGTAAAACAAAAAGCCCCCGGCTCGAGAGAACCGGGGGCTTTTCGTTAGCGCAAGGGCAGGGCCTTACATGTTCGGGTAGTTCGGCCCGCCGGCGCCTTCAGGGGTAACCCAGGTGATGTTCTGGGCTGGGTCCTTGATGTCGCAGGTCTTGCAGTGCACGCAGTTCTGCGCGTTGATCTGGAAGCGCTTGTTGCCGTCTTCCTGGGTGACCACCTCGTACACGCCCGCTGGGCAGTAGCGCTGGGCTGGCTCGTCGTACAGCGGCAGGTTGCTGGCGATTGGCACGTTAGGGTCGGTCAGTTTCAAGTGGCAGGGTTGTTCCTCTTCATGGTTGGTGCTGGAGAGGAATACCGAGCTGAGCTTGTCGAAGCTGAGCTTGCCGTCTGGGCGTGGGTAGTCGATTTTTTTCGAATCGGCCGCCAGCTTCAGGCAGGCGTAATCTGGCTTGGTGTCGTGCAAGGTGAATGGCAGCTTGCCGCCAAACCAGTTCTGGTCCACATAGTTGAACGCCGCGCCCAGCAGCGGGCCGAACTTGTGCATGGCCGGGCCGAAGTTGCGGCTGGCGAACAGTTCTTCGTACAGCCAGCTGGCCTTGAAGGCGCTGACGTAGCCGTTCAACTGGTCACCGCCTTCGCTGCCGGCGAGCAGGGCATCGGCCACCGCTTCGGCGGCGAGCATGCCGGACTTCATCGCGGTGTGGCTGCCTTTGATCTTGGCGAAGTTCAGGGTGCCAAGGTCACAGCCGATCAGCGCGCCACCGTTGAAGACCATCTTCGGCAGCGAGTTGAAGCCGCCCTTGCAGATGGCCCGGGCACCGTAGCTGATGCGCTTGCCGCCTTCGAGGTACTGGCTCATCACCGGGTGGTGCTTGAGGCGTTGGAATTCGTCGAACGGCGACAGGTACGGGTTGGCGTAGGACAGGTCGACGATCAGGCCGACCACCACCTGGTTGTTTTCCAGGTGATAGAGGAACGAACCACCGGTATTGTCCTTGGCCATCACATCCAGCGGCCAGCCGGCGGTGTGCACCACCAGGCCCTGCTCGTGCTTGGCGGGGTCGATTTCCCAGATTTCCTTAAGGCCGATGCCGTAGTGCTGGACGTCAGCTTCGCTGTCGAGGTTGAAGCGCTTGATCAGCTGCTTGCCGATATGGCCACGGCAGCCTTCGGCGAACAGGGTGTACTTGGCACGCAGCTCCATGCCTGGGGTGTACAGGCCGTCCTTCGGGTTGCCTTCACGGTCGACACCCAGGTCACCGGTGACGATGCCGCGGACTACGCCGTTTTCGTCGAACAGTGCTTCCTGCGCGGCGAAGCCTGGGTAAATTTCCACGCCCAGGTTCTCGGCCTGCTGGGCCAGCCAGCGGCACAGGTTGCCCAGGGAGATGATGTAGTTGCCCTGGTTATGCATGGTCTTGGGCACGAACAGGTCAGGCACCTTGGTCGAGCTGCCGGCATCCTTGAGCACATAGATGTCGTCGCGCTTCACTTCGGTGTTCAGCGGCGCGCCGAGCGCTTTCCAGTCAGGGAACAGTTCGTTCAGGGCGCGGGGTTCGAACACCGCGCCGGAGAGGATGTGGGCGCCGACTTCAGAGCCTTTTTCCACCACGCAGACGCTGATTTCGCTACCGGCTTCGGCGGCCTTCTGCTTCAGGCGGCAGGCGGCGGACAGGCCTGCCGGGCCGGCGCCGACGATGACCACGTCGAATTCCATGTATTCGCGTTCCACTGGTTCTCTCCTACTCATCAAGGCTCGTGCTGTTGCTTTGTCTTATTGGGTGCGCGGGCATTCGCAGCGGTTCTACGCAACGGCGGAACTGTAGCTGGACAAATGACGGACTACACCGTTTTGTCTTGGCCGCGCATTATATCTACACCACTTGGCGGGTCCAATACAAACGTTTGTTTGAATTTGCCGCAGGCCAGTAAAATCACAGGAACGCGGCTGGAGGGTGACCGATTTGCCGTATTGACCGGATTGGGTGTTACGGTCAAGATACGAGCGGTTTTACGTTCGCCGTAGGCTTGCAGCCGGGCGCAGGTACACCTCTAAAGACCAGGTGTGGAGCAGGGTTCAGCGGCCTTGGGCCGGGTTGTAGTGGAGTTTACACGCCACGACAGAAAATGACCCGTGAGTATTTGTCGCAAAGGTCCGAACCAGACTGTTCGGTCACTGTGAAGTTATTCGCTCCCGGTACGTTTTTAGAGGTGCCCTTGTACCCACGCGCATCGCCGGGCATGGCCCCAGGCGACTATCTATTCACCGGAGAGTAACGAGGAATCCATGAAGGTTCTTGTAGCTGTCAAACGAGTGGTCGACTACAACGTCAAGGTTCGCGTCAAAGCGGACAACTCCGGCGTCGACCTTGCTAACGTCAAGATGTCCATGAACCCCTTCTGCGAAATCGCCGTGGAAGAGGCCGTTCGCCTGAAGGAAAAAGGCATCGCGACCGAGATCGTCGTCGTTTCCGTCGGCCCGACCACTGCTCAGGAGCAACTGCGTACTGCTCTGGCCCTGGGTGCCGACCGTGCCATCCTGGTCGAAGCTGTTGACGAACTGAACTCCCTGGCCGTGGCCAAGGCGCTGAAAGCCGTTGTCGACAAAGAACAGCCGCAGCTGGTCATCCTCGGCAAGCAGGCCATCGACAGCGACAACAACCAGACCGGCCAGATGCTCGCCGCGTTGACCGGCTACGCCCAAGGCACCTTCGCCTCCAAGGTTGAGGTGGCTGGCGATAAGCTGAACGTCACCCGTGAAATCGACGGCGGCCTGCAAACCGTTGCGCTGAGCCTGCCCGCCATCGTCACCACCGACCTGCGCCTGAACGAGCCGCGCTATGCGTCGCTGCCGAACATCATGAAGGCCAAGAAAAAGCCGCTGGAAACCCTTGCGCCAGACGCGCTGGGCGTTTCCCTCGCCTCCACCAACAAGACCCTGAAGGTTGAAGCGCCGGCTGCCCGCAGCGCTGGCGTCAAGGTCAAATCGGTGGCCGAACTGGTCGAGAAGCTGAAGAACGAAGCGAAGGTAATCTAAATGACTATCCTGGTTGTCGCTGAACACGAGAACGGTGCCGTAGCCCCGGCCACCCTGAACACTGTTGCCGCAGCTGCCAAGATCGGTGGTGATGTGCACGTGCTGGTCGCTGGCCAGAACGTGGGCGGCGTTGCCGAAGCCGCTGCCAAGATCGCCGGTGTGGCCAAGGTGCTGGTTGCCGACAACGCAGCCTACGCCCACGCCCTGCCGGAAAACGTCGCGCCGCTGATCGTCGAACTGGCAAAGGGTTACAGCCATGTGCTGGCCCCGGCTACCAGCAACGGCAAGAACATCCTGCCGCGCGTTGCCGCGCTGCTGGACGTGGATCAGATCTCCGAGATCATCGCGGTCGAGTCCGCAGACACCTTCAAGCGTCCGATCTATGCCGGTAACGCCATTGCCACCGTGCAATCGAGCGCGGCCATCAAGGTCATCACCGTGCGTAGCACCGGCTTCGATGCCGTGGCTAGCGAAGGTGGTTCGGCTGCTGTTGAAGCGGTTGGCGCTGCGCACAATGCCGGTATCTCGGCCTTTGTAGGTGAAGAGCTGGCCAAGTCCGACCGCCCAGAGCTGACTGCTGCCAAGATCGTCGTTTCCGGCGGCCGTGGCATGGGCAACGGGGACAACTTCAAGCACCTGTACAGCCTGGCCGACAAGCTGGGCGCGGCCGTCGGTGCCTCGCGCGCCGCCGTCGACGCCGGCTTCGTGCCCAACGACATGCAGGTCGGCCAGACCGGCAAGATCGTTGCACCGCAGCTGTACATCGCAGTCGGTATCTCCGGCGCGATCCAGCACCTGGCCGGCATGAAAGACTCCAAGGTGATCGTGGCGATCAACAAGGACGAAGAAGCGCCGATCTTCCAGGTAGCCGACTACGGCTTGGTCGCTGACCTGTTCGAAGCCGTGCCAGAACTGGAAAAGCTGGTCTGATCCGGCTGCTTCACTTATAAAGAACCCGGCCCTCGTTTGGAGGGCCGGGTTTTTTTATGCGCTTGAGGAGCAAGGGATGAGGTTGCACGGAACGGGCAGAGTGCTGGCATGCTTGGCGGTTTTGCTGTCGCCGTTGGCCATCGCGGCAGGCAAGTGCGAACGCCTGGTGGCAACGGGAAGCCCCGATGCTCCGCCCTATTCCTGGCAAGACCCGCAAGACCCGAAACACCTGATTGGTACCAACGTCGACCTGTTGCGCCAGGTGGCTGGCGAGTTGGGCGTGAAGGTCGAGGTGTTGAATGCCGGTCGTCGTGACCAGGCGCTGGAAGAAGTACGCAGCGGGCGCATCGACCTGCTGCTCGACACCCCCATGCAGGTAGAGCAACTGACAGCGCTGGATTACATCCACCCACCCCTGCAACTGAATGAATACCTGGTATGGACGCGCCATGACGCTGCGCTGAGCTTTGATGGCCCGGCAGACCTGGGTAAATACCAGGGCAGTGTGTCTGAGCGGGCGCGCCTGACCCCGGCCTTCACCGCCTTCGCCAAGGCCCAGCTCAAGCTGGTGCCGGCGCAGAACCTGACCCAGGCGTTCCAGAAGCTGGTGCTTGGCCAGGTGGACTATGTGCTCGCCGGCCGCTATTCGGGCATGGCCATGGCCCAGAGCCTGGGCATGAGCAATGACCTGATCGCCCGCGGCCTGCCGGTGGATCGACCGGGCCTGTACCTGGCCGTTTCGCACAATTCGGCCTGCAATGACAGCTGGTTGCGTGGGCAATTGGCGAAAAAACTGACAGAATTGCCGATCTCCGGTGCGTCCGAGGCCGTGTTGCAACGTAATGTCGAGCGCTGGAAAGCGCAGTTGCACGTGTCGCCGGATGCCCCCAAACACTAGGAAGATTGCGTGAGAACCCAACCACTAATCCTTGCCCTGGCCGTGTTCGGCCTGGCTGGCTGCGCCAACGATCCGGCTCCCAACGAGCAGATGCGCATTTCCGAGCAAGCACTGGAACAGGCCAGGGCTGTCGGTGCCACCGAGCAGGTCGAGACGCTCAAGCTGGCAGAAGACAAGCTGGCCCGGGCCAAGACCAACATGCTCACCGAGGACTACCGCGATGCGCGCATGCGCGCCGAGCAGGCCGAGTTGGATGCGCGCCTGGCCGAAGCCCAGGTGTTGAACCAGAAGAGCGAAGAGCAACTGCAACTGCTGCAATCGCGGGTCAAGCGCCTGCGCAAGCAACTGGAGGTGCAGCCATGAACCGCCGTATGCCATTAGCGGCGCTGGCAGTGCTGGCGCTGGCGGCAGGTTTGCAAGGTTGCGCCAGCCAGCGCAGCAGCGCAGCACTGGATGATGCCACCGCGGCGTTCCAGAAGGTCAAGGACGATTCCGATGTACTGCGTAGCGCACCACGTGACGTGATCCGCGCCGGCGAGTCGCTGGCCCGTGCCGAGCGCCTGTCCAGTTACATCGGCACCGGGACCGATGTACGTCATTACGCCTACCTCAGCCAGCGTTACAGTGAAATCGCTAGCGAGCATGCCAAGTTGGCGCTGAGCCAGGAGCGCCAGGCCAAGCTCGACCTGGAGCGCCAGCGTCTGCAGTTGGCGCTGCGTGAGGCCAAGCTCGCCAGCGTGCAGCAGCAGGGCAAATGGCTGGAATCGCAGATTGCCGCACTGGCCTCCGAGCAGACCGACCGCGGCCTGGTGATGACCCTGGGCGATGTGTTGTTCGACACTGGCCGTGCCGACCTGAAGAACTCTGCGAGCCGTACGGTGCTCAAGCTGGTGCAGTTCCTTCAGCTCAACCCACGCCGGGTGGTGCGTATCGAGGGTTATACCGACAGCACCGGCACGCCGGAGGACAACCTGAAGCTGTCCAGCGACCGGGCACAGGCGGTGGCCGACATGCTGGTGGATCTGGGGATCGATGAAAAGCGCCTGCAGGTGGAAGGGTATGGCGACCAGTACCCGATCGAAGCCAATGCCTCGGAGCGGGGCAGGGCGCAGAACCGCCGGGTAGAGATCGTGTTCTCCGATGACAAGGGCAAGCTCGCGCCAGCGCGCTGAGTTTTCTGAACGCGGGGCCGCGTTGCGGCCCTTCGCGGGCAAGCCCGCGAACGAAGTCGGTGCCATGCTGCGCACCTACGCTTCTGCAGGCTCTGGCAATTTGTGGCTTAATCGTTTCTATAGCTGTCACGCAACTGTATTGTTGACTATCCTGCGATCTGTCCCAGTACACTTTGCAACTGTTACGGTATTCTCTACTGTCAGTGAACCGCACAAGAATAACGAGCCCGTCCCGCGCGTCGAGATCCAGCCATGACCAACCTGCTGCTGTACCAGCGTATCGCCCAGCAACTGGCCGATGACATCCGTCGCGGTGTCTACCAGCCAGGCGAGCGGGTACCCTCCGTGCGCAAGATGAGCGCCCAGCTCAATGTCAGCCATGCCACGGTGTTGCAGGCCTACGCCAACCTCGAGGACCAAGGCCTGATCCGCGCGCGGCCGCAGTCCGGCTACTATGTGCACC
Source organism: Pseudomonas sp. Leaf58 (assembly GCF_003627215.1). Taxonomy (NCBI): domain Bacteria; kingdom Pseudomonadati; phylum Pseudomonadota; class Gammaproteobacteria; order Pseudomonadales; family Pseudomonadaceae; genus Pseudomonas; species Pseudomonas sp. Leaf58. The sequence continues at coordinate 3,633,270 of NZ_CP032677.1, read as the reverse complement.
AGACGCCGGCGCTGACCGCGCAAACCCCGGACATCGCCCGGGTGGAACGCCCCGGCCTGGTCACCCGCGCCAGCATCATCCAGCAGGTGCTGACCGAGGCGCGCCGCGACGGCGTATTCCCGTTCGGCGCCGCGGTACCGCACGTCGATTACTTGCCGGTGCGTGCCTTGCACCAGCAAATTGCCAAAGTGACGCGCTTTCACAGCCCGCGCGCCTTCAGCTACATGTTCAGCCCCGGTTTTGAGCCGTTACGCCGGCAAATTGCCATTCGCATGCGTGATGCCGGTGTGCTGGTCGACCCGCGCGAAGTGATCGTGACCCATGGTTGTGTCGATGCGCTGCAGATGTCGCTGCGCGTGCTGACCCGCCCCGGCGACCTGATCGCTGCCGAGTCCCCGGCTTATTACGGCCTGTTACAACTGGCTGACCTGCTGGGCCTGAAGGTGATCGAGATCCCCAGCGACCCCTCCACCGGGATTAGCCTCGAGGCCTTGCAGTTGGCGGCTAACCAGTGGTCGATCAAGGCCCTGGTGCTGACGGCGCGGCTGAGCAACCCGCTGGGCGGCACGGTGCCGGAAGAACGGCAGAAGCAGTTGCTGCGCCTGGCATCGGACTTCGATATCCAGATCGTCGAGGACGATATCTATGGCGAGTTGATGTTCGAGCAGGGCAAGACCAAGGCGCTGAAGGCGTTCGATCGGCTGGATCGAGTGATCTATTGTTCGAGCTTCTCCAAAACCCTGTCTCCTGGCGTGCGCGTTGGCTGGATGATCGCTGGGCGCTACCAGGACGAAATCCAGCGCTTGCAAACCTTCACCACCCATTCGGCCTGCAGTGTGACGCAAATGGGGGTGGCGGCTTACCTGGAAAATGGCGGTTACGATCGGCACCTGCGCTACATCCGCCAGGAGTATCGCAAGAACCTCAGTGCGTACCAGTTGGCGGTGCAACAGCACTTCCCCGAGGGTACCCAGATGACCCGGCCGACGGGTGGTTTCATCCTTTGGGTGAGCCTGCCTGGGCGGGTCAATACCCAGGAGCTGCATGTGCGGGCACTGGAGCAGGGCATTAGTATTGCGCCGGGGCTAATCTTTAGTAACACCGAGCAATTCAACCACTGTATTCGTCTTAACTGCGCCATACCGTGGAACAAGGAAGCCGAGCGGGCTGTGATCACCCTCGGTTTGTTGGCCCAGCAACTATGCCGGGAGCCTGTAGGTTCACTGTTGTAGGCTTGCCAGGCGCTTGCGGAACAGAGAGCATACGCACTTTTCTTGCCAGCCTGTCCATTTGCCATGAATGTTTTGCGCCTATTCGCCCTTGTCTTGTGCCTTGCGCCGTTGTGCTACCTGGGTGCTGCGGCCCAGGCTGCGCAACCGGTTGGCCAGGCGCAGGCGGCCCAGGGCAAACTGGTGCCCAAGGCGGCGCACACGCCTGCGCAGAAGCAGCCAGTGAAAAAAGCCGCTCACCGCCAGGCCAAGCCTGCGCGCAAAGCGGTGAACAAGGCGGTGGCCAAGCCGTTGCCTGCGGCCAATATTGACCTCAGCCTGCCGGCGGACTTGGTCGACGATTTGGAGCCAAATGTTGGCAACCCATCGCCCATCCGGCGGCGCAAGCCTTTGCTACCGCCCATGTTCACCGAAAAACCAGAGGCCAGCGACAGCCCGTTCCAGCTCAATGGGCGGCTGATCAATAACGAAATGCAGCTGCAACTGCGCAATGACAGCCGTCATGATGTGGAGGGGGCGGCCATCGAGTTCGAGTACCGCCAGTAGTCGTCGAACTGACTGGTGGGTCATGGCACATTTCCGTGTGCCAGTAATTTCAAACGCCTGTTTGAGCGAGTACTATCCAGGGACGTTCGTCCCATTGTGTTCCAGGGAGTCCTGATTTTGGTGAGTAGCCATGAATTGCCGTGAGGGTTGTGGTGCCTGCTGCATCGCCCCGTCCATCACTTCTGCCATGCCGCGCATGCCCAATGGCAAGCCTGCTGGCGAGCGCTGCCTGCACCTGACGCTCGACAACCTCTGCGACTTGTTTGGCAAGCCCGAGCGGCCAGCCGTGTGTGGCGGTTTCAAGGCAGATGTCGAGGTGTGTGGCAATGATCGCGACGAGGCCATCAGGATTCTGGGTTGGTGGGAGCAGATGACGGCGGCGTGACAGGCTGGATCTTCGACAACAAGGATAAATATGATGAGATCGTTCAAGCGTATTGCACTGCTGTGTGGCATGGGTGTTCTGCTGTCGCCGGTGGCCTGGGCCGAAAACTGGCAGCTGGCCAAGGACGAGGACGGGATCAAGGTCTCCCTCAGCGAAGTAGCGGGCTCCAAGTACAAGGCCTACCGTGGGGTAACCGTGATCAAGGCGCCGCTGGCCAAGGTCGAGGCGCTGCAGGAGGATGCGGTGGGGGCTTGCGCCTGGATTCACGAATGCAGGACGCAAAAGGTGCTCAAGCATGAGGGCGATCAGACCTGGACCTACACCCAGTTCAATACCCCCTGGCCGGTGACGCCGCGTGACTCGGTGCTGCATGTGACCACGGTCAAGGAGGCCGACGGCAGCTTGGTGCGCAACCTGAAAGAAGAGCCGGCCTATGTCCCGGAGGAGAAGGGCTTTGTGCGGGTGACGAAAGTTGAAGGCTTCTGGAAACTGGTGCCCAAGGGCGATAGCACTGAGGTGACGTACCAGGTGCACACCGAGCCGGGTGGTAGCGTGCCGGCGATGGTGGCCAACAAGTTCGTGGTAGACGCGCCGTTCAATACCCTGAAGGGGCTGCGTGAGCGGGCTGAGAAAAACTGAGGTTCTGCGTCAATAAAAAAGGCTGCCCGAGGGCAGCCTTTTTGCGTTCGGCTATTAAAGCTTACTTGCGGTCCTGCAGCGCAACGATGTCGCGCTTCTGCTCGCCGGTGTACAGCTGGCGCGGGCGGCCAATCTTGTACGGGCTGGAGAGCATTTCTTTCCAGTGCGAGATCCAGCCGACAGTGCGTGCCAAGGCGAAGATCACGGTGAACATGCTGGTCGGAATGCCGATCGCCTTGAGGATGATCCCCGAGTAGAAGTCGACGTTCGGGTACAGCGAGCGCTCGATGAAGTAAGGATCGGTCAGGGCGATCTCTTCCAGGCGCATGGCCAGCTCCAGCTGCGGGTCGTTCTTGATGCCCAGCTCGCGCAGGACTTCGTCGCAGGTCTGCTTCATCACGGTGGCGCGCGGGTCGCGGTTTTTGTACACGCGGTGACCGAAGCCCATCAGCTTGAAGGGGTCGTTCTTGTCCTTGGCCTTGGCGATGAACGTGTCGATGTTCGAAACATCGCCGATTTCATCGAGCATGGTCAGTACGGCTTCGTTCGCACCGCCGTGGGCCGGGCCCCACAGTGCGGCGATACCGGCGGCGATACAGGCGAACGGGTTGGCACCCGACGAACCGGCCAGACGAACGGTGGATGTGGAGGCGTTCTGCTCGTGGTCAGCGTGGAGGATGAAGATCCGGTCCATCGCCTTGGCCAGCACTGGGCTGATCGGTTTGATCTCGCACGGGGTGTTGAACATCATGTGCAGGAAGTTTTCCGCGTACGACAGGTCGTTGCGCGGGTACATCATCGGCTGGCCCATGGAGTACTTGTAAACCATCGCGGCCAGGGTCGGCATTTTGGCGACCAGGCGCACCGCGGAAATTTCGCGGTGTTGCGGGTTATTGATGTCCAGGGAGTCGTGATAGAACGCCGACAAGGCGCCGACCACGCCGCACATCACCGCCATCGGGTGGGCGTCGCGGCGGAAGCCGTTGAAGAAGGACTTCAGCTGCTCGTGAACCATGGTGTGGTTCTTGACGGTGCTGACGAACTGCGCCTTTTGCTCGGCATTCGGCAGTTCGCCGTTGAGCAGCAGGTAGCAGGTTTCGAGGTAGTCGGACTGTTCGGCAAGCTGCTCGATCGGGTAGCCGCGGTGCAGCAGGATACCTTTGTCGCCGTCAATGTAGGTGATCTTCGACTCGCACGAGGCGGTCGCCATGAAACCAGGGTCGAAGGTGAAGTGACCAGTGGCCCCCAACCCGCGGACGTCGATTACATCAGGACCAACGGTGCCGGTTAAAATGGGCAGCTCGACGGGGGCAGCGCCCTCGATGACCAACTGCGCTTTTTTGTCAGCCATGTGGCCTCCTATTAATGCTTGAAATCATCAGACAGACCCCCCACGCAGGGCCCGCACCACTATAGAGGGATAAATTCAGATGTCAATTTGCCTAAAGGCTTGTTGAAACAGGCATTGGGGCCTGTTTTTTCGCGAAATTCTCGCCCATTTACGCCTTTTGTTCGCTAAAGGCAATGCGCTATTTGGGCTACCCCGTCACGTTGTCATAAGCAGCCTAACTGTCTATACTCGCAACCCGACCGCCAGGGGCTTGCAAGCCCGAACTGCTGGGGGTCGCCGTTCCCTGGGTGGTGGGTACCTGACCAGTACACTTACCAACAACTTTGCCCTGATTCGCTAGGGGCTCTTCAGTGTGAAAAAAGCCGTGAAAAGCCAACGACCTGTAAACCTAGACCTAAGGACCATCAAGCTCCCCGTCACTGCGTACACGTCCATCCTGCACCGTATCTCCGGCGTCATCCTGTTCATCGGCCTTGCCATCATGCTTTATGCACTGGGCAAATCGCTGGGTTCCGAGGAAGGCTTCGGTGAGGTGAAGGCGTGTCTGACCAGCCCGCTGGCCAAATTCGTGACCTGGGGCCTGCTGTCCGCCCTGCTTTATCACCTCGTGGCAGGTGTACGTCACCTGATCATGGACATGGGCATCGGTGAGACGCTGGAAGGCGGCAAACTGGGCTCGAAAATCGTGATTGTCATCTCCGTGGTGCTGATCGTTCTGGTGGGAGTTTGGGTATGGTAACCAATGTCACGAACCTGTCGCGTTCGGGCCTCTATGACTGGATGGCGCAGCGCGTTTCTGCGGTCGTTCTCGCGGCTTACTTCCTCTTCCTGATCGGCTACGTGGTCGCCCACCCAGGCATCGACTACACCCAGTGGCATGGTCTGTTCTCCAACAACGCGATGCGGATCTTCAGTCTGCTGGCCCTCGTTGCCCTGGGCGCTCACGCCTGGGTTGGCATGTGGACCATTGCGACCGACTACCTGACGCCAATGTCGTTCGGCAAGTCGGCAACTGCGATTCGTTTCCTGTTCCAGGCGGTATGCGGCGTTGCGATGTTCGCTTACTTCGTCTGGGGTGTGCAGATTCTCTGGGGTATCTGATCCATGGCTAGCATTCCAACCATTTCTTTCGACGCCATCATCATCGGTGGCGGCGGCGCCGGCATGCGCGCAGCGCTGCAGCTGGCTCAAGGCGGCCACAAGACTGCCGTAGTCACCAAGGTCTTCCCGACCCGTTCGCACACTGTATCCGCCCAGGGCGGCATCACCTGCGCCATCGCTTCGGCCGACCCGAACGACGACTGGCGCTGGCACATGTACGATACCGTCAAAGGCTCCGACTACATCGGTGACCAGGACGCTATCGAATACATGTGTCAGGAAGGCCCGGCTGCGGTCTTCGAGCTGGACCACATGGGCCTGCCGTTCTCGCGTACCGAAACCGGCCGTATCTACCAGCGTCCGTTCGGTGGCCAGTCCAAGGACTTCGGTAAAGGTGGCCAGGCCGCCCGTACCTGCGCCGCTTCCGACCGTACCGGCCACGCGCTGCTGCACACCCTGTACCAGGGCAACCTGAAAGCCGGCACCACCTTCCTCAACGAGTACTACGCTGTTGACCTGGTGAAGAACCAGGACGGCGCGTTCGTTGGTGTGATCGCGATCTGCATCGAAACCGGCGAAACCCTGTACATCAAGTCCAAAGCCACCGTTCTGGCTACTGGCGGTGCGGGCCGTATCTACGCCTCGACCACCAACGCCCTGATCAACACCGGCGACGGTATCGGCATGGCCCTGCGTGCAGGCGTACCGGTACAGGACATCGAGATGTGGCAGTTCCACCCGACCGGTATCGCCGGCGCCGGTGTACTGGTTACTGAAGGTTGCCGCGGTGAAGGTGGTTACCTGATCAACGCCCACGGCGAGCGCTTCATGGAGCGTTACGCGCCGAACGCGAAAGACTTGGCCGGCCGCGACGTTGTCGCCCGTTCCATGGTCAAGGAAATCATCGCCGGCAACGGCGTGGGCCCGAACAAGGACCACGTACTGCTGAAGCTGGACCACCTGGGTGAGGAAGTGCTGCACAGCCGCCTGCCAGGTATCTGCGAACTGTCCAAGACCTTCGCCCACGTCGACCCAGTTGTCGCGCCGGTGCCGGTCGTTCCAACCTGCCACTACATGATGGGCGGCGTTGCCACCAACATTCATGGCCAGGCCATCACCATGGACGCCGAAGGCAAGGACCACATCATCCCGGGCCTGTTCGCCGTTGGCGAAGTGGCGTGCGTATCGGTTCACGGTGCCAACCGCCTGGGCGGCAACTCGCTGCTCGACCTGGTGGTGTTCGGCCGTGCTGCCGGCCTGCACCTGGAGAAGGCGCTGACCGAAGGCGTCGAATACCGCGATGCCAGCGACACCGACGTCGATGTTGCCCTGAACCGCCTGAACAAGCTCAACGAGCGTACCAGCGGTGAAGACGTTGCCAGCCTGAAGCGCGAGCTGCAGAGCTGCATGCAGAACTACTTCGGTGTATTCCGTACTGGCGAATACATGCAGAAGGGTATCGAGCAGCTGGCCGGTCTGCGTGACCGTATCGCCAACGTCAAAATCAACGACAAGTCCCAGGCCTTCAACACCGCGCGTATCGAAGCGCTGGAGCTGCAGAACCTGCTGGAAGTCGCCGAAGCTACTGCCATCGCGGCCGAAGCCCGTAAAGAGTCCCGCGGCGCTCACGCCCGTGAAGACTTCGAAGACCGTGACGACGAAAACTGGCTGTGCCACACCCTGTACTACCCGGGTGAGAAGCGCGTTGCCAAGCGCGGCGTCAACTTTGCGCCGAAGGCCGTTCCGGCCTTCGAGCCAAAAATCCGGACTTACTAAGGGTGGCTGCTATGTTGAAAGTCGAAGTTTATCGTTACAACCCCGACACCGACTCGGCGCCCAAAATGGAGTCGTTCGACGTCGATACCGGCGGCAAGGACCTGATGGTTCTCGATGTATTGGCGCTGATCAAGGAAAAGGACGAGGGTTTCTCGTACCGTCGCTCCTGCCGTGAAGGCGTGTGCGGTTCCGATGGCATGAACATGAACGGCAAGAACGGCCTGGCCTGCATCACCCCGCTGTCGGGCGTGGTCAAGGGCAACAAGCTGGTGCTGCGTCCGTTGCCGGGCTTGCCGGTCATTCGTGACCTGGTCGTCGATATGAGCATCTTCTACAAGCAGTACGAGAAGGTGAAGCCGTTCCTGCAGAACGATACCCCGGCGCCAGCCATCGAGCGCCTGCAGTCGCCAGAAGAGCGTGACAAGCTGGACGGCCTGTACGAGTGCATTCTGTGTGCGTGCTGCTCGACGTCCTGCCCGTCGTTCTGGTGGAACCCAGACAAGTTCCTGGGCCCCGCTGCACTGCTGCAGGCCTATCGCTTCCTGGCCGACAGCCGCGACACCAAGACTCAGGAGCGCCTGGCGTCCCTGGATGACCCGTTCAGCGTATTCCGCTGCCGCGGGATCATGAACTGCGTAAACGTTTGCCCGAAAGGTCTGAACCCGACCAAGGCGATCGGTCACGTACGTAACATGCTGCTGCAAAGCGGCACCTGATACAAAGCGTTGTACCTGCAGTAAGCCGAGGTGCGGGTGGTGAGCCCGCACTGAGGTAAAACCCGAACAAGGGCCCACAAAGCCCGCGTTCATTACCTATGAAGATATGAGACCAGCAGGGGCTTTCCGGGCTGGTACCCGGAAAATCAGCAGGATCCAAGTGGCGTGGTTCAGTCGCTGTATTCGGACTTTTCCAGGTTTGCTGTGGCTCTCGCCGATCAGTCCCCTAATCGAGGGTGACCAAGCATGCAAGAAAGCGTGATGCAGCGCATGTGGGATAGCGCCCACCTTTCAGGTGGTAACGCTGCATATGTGGAAGAGCTCTACGAGCTCTACCTGCACGACCCTAACGCTGTGCCAGAAGAGTGGCGCACTTACTTCCAGAAGTTGCCAGCCGACGGCAGCACCGCTACTGATGTATCGCACTCGACAATCCGCGACCATTTCGTACTGCTGGCAAAGAACCAGCGCCGCGCCCAACCGGTATCTGCCGGAAGCGTGAGCAGTGAACACGAGAAGAAGCAGGTTGAAGTTCTGCGACTGATCCAGGCCTATCGTATGCGCGGCCATCAGGCTGCCAAGCTCGACCCGTTGGGGTTGTGGCAGCGCCCTGCGCCTGTAGACCTGTCGATCAATCACTACGGCTTGACCAATGCCGATCTTGATACGACCTTCCGTGCCGGCGACCTGTTCATCGGCAAAGAGGAGGGGAGCCTACGCGAGATCTTCGAGGCGCTCCAGAAGACATATTGTCGCACCATTGGCGCCGAATTCACCCATATCGTCGATTCCGAGCAGCGCAGCTGGTTCCAGCAGCGCCTGGAAAGCGTGCGCGGCCGTCCGGAGTTTTCCGCTGACGTGCAGGCTCACCTGCTCGAGCGCGTGACCGCTGGTGAAGGCCTGGAGAAATACCTGGGCACCAAGTACCCGGGCACCAAGCGTTTTGGCCTTGAGGGCGGCGAAAGCCTGATCCCGATGCTGGACGAAATGATCCAGCGTTCCGGTTCCTACGGCACCAAGGAAGTCGTGATCGGCATGGCTCACCGTGGCCGCCTGAACGTACTGGTCAACACCTTCGGCAAGAACCCGCGCGAGCTGTTCGACGAGTTCGAAGGCAAGAAGATGAACGAGCTGGGCTCCGGTGACGTGAAGTATCACCAGGGCTTCTCCTCGAACGTGATGACCCCGGGTGGCGAAGTGCACCTGGCCATGGCGTTCAACCCGTCCCACCTGGAAATCGTCTCGCCAGTGGTCGAGGGTTCGGTGCGCGCCCGTCAGGACCGCCGCAACGACACCGTTGGCGACAAGGTGCTGCCGATCTCGATCCACGGCGACGCAGCATTCGCCGGCCAGGGCGTGGTCATGGAAACCTTCCAGATGTCGCAGACCCGCGGTTTCAAGACCGGCGGTACCGTGCACATCGTGATCAACAACCAGGTTGGTTTCACCATCAGCAACCCGCTGGACTCGCGTTCTACCGAGTACGCCACCGACGTTGCCAAGATGATCCAGGCGCCGATCCTGCACGTGAACGGCGACGACCCGGAAGCAGTGCTGTTCGTCACCCAGCTGGCCATCGATTACCGCATGCAGTTCAAGCGTGACGTGGTCATCGACCTGGTTTGCTACCGCCGTCGCGGCCACAACGAGGCCGACGAGCCGAACGGCACCCAGCCGTTGATGTACCAGCAGATCAGCAAGCAGCGCACTACCCGTGAGCTGTACGCCGAGGCACTGATCCAGGCCGGCCGTATCGATGCCGAGCGCGCTCAGGCCAAGGTCGATGAGTACCGCAACGCGCTGGACAACGGTCTGCACGTGGTTAAAAGCCTGGTCAAGGAGCCGAACCGCGAGCTGTTCGTCGACTGGCGTCCATACCTGGGCCACGCCTGGACCGCGCGTCACGACACCCGCTTCGACCTCAAGACCCTGCAGGATCTGTCGGCCAAGCTGCTCGAACTGCCAGAAGGCTTCGTCGTTCAGCGCCAGGTTGCGAAGATCTACGAAGACCGCCAGAAGATGCAGGCCGGTGGCTTGCCGATCAACTGGGGTTATGCCGAAACCATGGCCTACGCCACCCTGCAGTTCGAAGGCCACCCGATCCGCATGACCGGCCAGGACATCGGCCGTGGCACCTTCTCGCACCGTCACGCGGTGTTGCACAACCAGAAGGACGCCAGCACCTACATTCCGCTGCAGAACCTGTTCCCGGGCCAGCCACGTTTCGACCTGTACGATTCGTTCCTGTCCGAAGAAGCAGTGCTGGCCTTCGAATACGGCTACTCCACCACCACGCCGAACGCGCTGGTGATCTGGGAAGCCCAGTTCGGCGACTTCGCCAACGGTGCCCAGGTTGTAATCGACCAGTTCATCACCAGCGGCGAGCACAAGTGGGGCCGCCTGTGCGGTCTGACCATGCTGCTGCCGCACGGTTATGAAGGGCAGGGACCGGAGCACTCCTCCGCGCGTCTGGAGCGTTACCTGCAGCTGTGCGCTGAGCACAACATTCAGGTTTGCGTACCGACCACCCCGGCACAGATCTACCACCTGCTGCGTCGCCAAGTGATTCGCCCGCTGCGCAAGCCGCTGGTGGTCCTGACGCCGAAGTCGCTGCTGCGCCACAAGCTGGCCATCTCGACGCTGGAAGACCTGGCAGAAGGCTCGTTCCAGACCGTGATCCCGGAAATCGACGCGATCGATCCGGCCAAGGTCGAGCGCCTGGTGCTGTGCAGCGGCAAGGTCTACTACGACCTTCTGGAAAAACGCCGTGCCGAAGGCCGCGATGACATCGCCATCCTGCGTATCGAGCAGCTGTATCCGTTCCCGGAGGACGACCTGGTCGAAATCCTGGCGCAATACAGCAACCTCAAGCATGCCGTCTGGTGCCAGGAAGAACCGATGAACCAGGGCGCCTGGTACAGCAGCCAGCACCACATGCGCCGTATCCTGGGCCGCCACAACAAGGCACTGGTCCTGGAATACGCCGGCCGCGACGCTTCTGCCGCGCCAGCTTGTGGATACGCTTCGAAGCACGCCGAACAGCAGGAAAAACTGCTGCAAGACGCCTTCACTGTCTAACGCCTTCGCGCACCTGAAACCGAATTTAAGGAAACACAGATAATGGCTATCGAGATCAAAGCCCCAACCTTCCCGGAATCGGTTGCCGATGGCACCGTTGCCACTTGGCACAAGAAGCCGGGCGAAGCCGTCAAGCGTGACGAGCTGATCGTCGACATCGAAACCGACAAGGTTGTTCTGGAAGTGCTGGCTACCGCTGATGGCGTGCTGGGCGACATCGTCAAGGGCGAGGGTGACACCGTCCTGTCCGACGAAGTGCTGGGTTCGATCGTTGAAGGCGGTGCTGCCGCTGCACCTGCTGCTGCCGCTCCGGCTGCCGCGCCGGCCGCTGCCGCCGCTGATGCTGGCGAAGATGACCCGGTTGCTGCCCCGGCCGCGCGCAAGCTGGCTGAAGAAAACGGCATCGACCTGGCTGCCGTTGCCGGTACTGGCAAAGGTGGTCGTATCACCAAGGAAGACGTGGTGGCTGCGGTTGCCAACAAGAAGTCGGCACCAGCCGCTGCAGCGGCAGCCAAGCCTGCCGCTGCCGCTGCCGCTCCGGTGGTAACCGCTGCTGGCGACCGCACCGAGAAGCGCGTGCCGATGACCCGCCTGCGTGCCAAGATCGCTGAGCGTCTGGTCGAAGCCCAGTCGAACATGGCCATGCTGACCACCTTCAACGAAGTCGACATGACCGAAGTCATGGCCCTGCGTTCGAAGTACAAGGACCTGTTCGAGAAGACCCACAACGGCGTACGCCTGGGCTTCATGTCGTTCTTCGTCAAAGCCGCCACCGAAGCCCTCAAGCGCTTCCCAGCGGTCAACGCCTCGATCGACGGCAACGACATCGTCTACCACGGCTTCGCTGACGTGGGTGTTGCGGTTTCCAGCGACCGTGGCCTGGTGGTACCGGTCCTGCGTAACGCCGAGTCGATGAGCCTGGCTGAAATCGAAAACGGCATCGCCACCTTCGGTAAGAAAGCCCGTGACGGCAAACTGTCGATCGAAGAAATGACCGGCGGTACCTTCACCATCACCAACGGCGGCACCTTCGGCTCGATGATGTCGACCCCGATCGTCAACCCGCCGCAGGCCGCGATCCTCGGCATGCACAACATCATCCAGCGTCCGATGGCCATCAACGGCCAAGTGGTGATTCGCCCGATGATGTACCTGGCGCTGTCCTACGATCACCGCCTGATCGATGGCAAGGAAGCAGTCACCTTCCTGGTCACCATCAAGAACCTGCTGGAAGATCCGTCTCGCCTGCTGCTGGACATCTAATCGCGCAGCTGTAAGCTGCGAGCCGCAAGCTTCAAGCCGAAGCCTGCCGGTCTCGCGGTTTGCAGCTTGCTGCTTGAAGCTAAAAAGGAATCTTTTATGACCCAGAAATTTGACGTAGTGGTAATTGGTGCAGGTCCTGGCGGCTATGTTGCTGCCATCAAGGCCGCACAACTTGGTCTGAAGACTGCCTGTATCGAAAAGTACACCGACGCCGAAGGCAAGCTGGCGTTGGGCGGCACCTGCCTGAACGTAGGCTGCATTCCATCCAAGGCGCTGCTGGACAGCTCCTGGAAGTACAAGGAAGCCAAAGAGAGCTTCAACGTCCACGGTATCTCCACGGGTGAAGTGAAGATGGACGTCGCCGCGATGGTTGGCCGCAAGGCTGGCATCGTCAAGAACCTGACCGGTGGCGTTGCTACCCTGTTCAAGGCCAACGGCGTTACTTCGATCCAGGGCCATGGCAAACTGCTGGCTGGCAAGAAAGTCGAAGTCACCAAGGCTGACGGCACCACCGAAGTCATCGAAGCCGAGAACGTGATCCTGGCTTCCGGCTCGCGTCCAATCGACATTCCGCCGGCCCCGGTCGACCAGAACGTCATCGTTGACTCCACCGGCGCCCTGGAATTCCAGGCTGTACCGAAGCGCCTTGGCGTAATCGGTGCCGGCGTGATCGGCCTGGAGCTGGGCTCGGTATGGGCTCGCCTGGGTGCTGAAGTGACCGTGCTGGAAGCGCTGGACACCTTCCTGATGGCTGCCGACACCGCCGTGTCGAAAGAAGCCCAGAAGACCCTGACCAAGCAAGGCCTGGACATCAAGCTGGGCGCGCGCGTCACTGGCTCGAAAGTCAACGGCAACGAAGTTGAAGTGACCTACACCAACGCCGAAGGCGAGCAGAAGATCACCTTCGACAAGCTGATCGTGGCCGTCGGCCGTCGCCCAGTGACCACCGACCTGCTGGCTGCTGACAGCGGCGTGACCATCGACGAGCGTGGCTACATCTTCGTCGACGACTACTGCGCTACCAGCGTGCCGGGCGTATACGCCATCGGTGACGTGGTACGCGGCATGATGCTGGCCCACAAGGCCTCGGAAGAGGGCATCATGGTTGTTGAGCGCATCAAGGGCCATAAAGCCCAGATGAACTACGACCTGATCCCGTCGGTTATCTACACCCACCCGGAAATCGCGTGGGTCGGCAAGACCGAACAATCCTTGAAGGCCGAGGGTGTTGAGGTTAACGTAGGCACCTTCCCGTTCGCGGCCAGCGGCCGTGCGATGGCTGCCAACGACACCGGTGGTTTCGTCAAGGTCATCGCCGATGCCAAGACCGACCGCGTCCTGGGTGTACACGTGATTGGCCCATCGGCTGCCGAACTGGTGCAGCAGGGCGCAATCGCAATGGAATTCGGCACCAGTGCCGAGGACCTGGGCATGATGGTCTTCAGCCATCCGACCCTGTCCGAAGCGTTGCATGAAGCAGCGCTGGCAGTGAATGGCGGCGCCATTCACGTGGCCAACCGTAAGAAGCGTTAATTATAAGAAACCACGGCGGGCTGCCCGTCGTGAGTCTTGCGTGCATGACTCACCGCGGAAAGTCCGCCGGACCGGATCACACGGGAAAACCCGGGGTCAACGGTCACAGGTGGTGCGGCGCCAGTAATGGCGCAGCGCCGAAGCGCAGTACCTAACGAAGACGGTAAAAAGCATGAATCTTCACGAGTATCAGGGTAAGCAGCTGTTCGCTGAATACGGCCTGCCAGTTTCCAAGGGTTTCGCAGTCGACACCCCTGAAGCTGCAGCAGAAGCCTGCGACAAGATCGGCGGGAACGAGTGGGTAGTAAAAGCCCAGGTTCACGCGGGTGGTCGCGGTAAAGCGGGCGGCGTCAAGCTGGTTCGCAGCAAGGAAGACGCCAAGGCGTTCGCTGCACAGTGGTTGGGCAAGAATCTGGTTACCTACCAGACCGATGCCAACGGTCAACCCGTCTCCAAGATTCTGGTCGAATCCTGCACTGACATCGCCAAAGAGCTGTACCTGGGCGCTGTAGTGGATCGTTCGAGCCGCCGTATCGTGTTCATGGCCTCCACCGAAGGTGGCGTGGACATCGAGAAAGTTGCGCACGAAACTCCTGAAAAAATCATCAAGGCTACTATCGACCCACTGGTTGGCGCTCAGCCGTTCCAGGGTCGTGAGCTGGCGTTCCAGCTGGGCCTGGAAGGCAAGCAAGTTCAACAGTTCGCCAAGATCTTCGTGGGCCTGGCCAAGCTGTTCAAGGATCACGATCTGGCCCTGCTGGAAGTGAACCCGCTGGTGATCAAGGCCGACGGCGACCTGCATTGCCTCGATGCCAAGATCAACATCGATGCCAACGCCATGTACCGTCAGCCTAAGCTGAAAACCTTCCACGACCCGTCGCAGGACGACGCCCGTGAAGCCCACGCTGCCAAGTTCGAACTGAACTACGTTGCCCTCGAAGGCAACATCGGCTGCATGGTCAACGGTGCCGGCCTGGCCATGGGTACCATGGACATCGTCAACCTGCACGGCGGCAAGCCGGCCAACTTCCTCGACGTTGGCGGTGGTGCTACCAAAGAGCGCGTTACCGAAGCGTTCAAGATCATTCTGTCCGACAGCAATGTCGCGGCCGTTCTGGTCAACATCTTCGGCGGCATCGTTCGCTGCGACATGATTGCCGAAGGCATCATCGGTGCAGTGAAAGAAGTCGGCGTTAAAGTTCCGGTCGTCGTTCGCCTCGAAGGCAACAACGCCGAACTGGGCGCTAAAGTACTGGCAGAAAGCGGTTTGAACATCATTGCGGCCACCAGCCTGACCGACGCTGCTCAACAAGTTGTTAAAGCTGCGGAGGGCAAGTAATGAGCGTCCTGATCAATAAAGACACCAAAGTTATCTGCCAGGGCTTCACCGGCTCGCAGGGTACTTTCCACTCCGAACAAGCCATCGCCTACGGCACCAAGATGGTTGGCGGCGTGACCCCAGGCAAGGGTGGTACTACCCACCTGGGCCTGCCAGTGTTCAACACTGTAAAAGAAGCTGTAGAAGCTACCGGCGCTGACGCTTCGGTCATCTACGTTCCGGCGCCTTTCTGCAAAGACTCGATCCTGGAAGCGGCCTTCGGCGGCATCAAGCTGATCGTGTGCATCACCGAAGGTATTCCTACCCTGGACATGCTGGATGCCAAGGTCAAGTGCGACGAACTGGGTGTTACCCTGATCGGCCCTAACTGCCCAGGCGTCATCACCCCAGGCGAGTGCAAGATCGGCATCATGCCAGGTCACATTCACCTGCCAGGCAAGGTCGGTATCGTTTCGCGCTCCGGCACCCTGACCTATGAAGCTGTGAAGCAGACCACCGACGCCGGCTTCGGCCAGTCGACCTGCGTCGGCATCGGCGGTGACCCGATCCCAGGCTCCAACTTCATCGACATCCTGAAGCTGTTCCAGGAAGACCCGAAGACCGAAGCGATCGTCATGATCGGTGAGATCGGCGGTTCGGCTGAAGAAGAAGCTGCGGCCTACATCAAGGCCAACGTTACCAAGCCAGTGGTTTCCTACATCGCTGGTGTTACCGCACCTGCGGGCAAGCGCATGGGCCACGCTGGCGCCATCATCTCCGGCGGCAAGGGCACTGCAGACGAGAAATTCGCTGCACTGCAGGACGCTGGTGTGAAGACCGTGCGTTCCCTGGCTGACATCGGCAAGGCCTTGGCCGAGCTGACTGGCTGGGAAGTCAAGAAGTAATACTGCTACACCCCCCCACGCGCACAGAGGCCACCTTCGGGTGGCCTTTGTCGTTCCTGGGGCTGGTATTTCCTGCACCGGCCTCTTCGCGGGTAAACCCGCTCCCACAGGATCGCCACGGCGGCAGCGGTTTATGCAGTACCTGTGGGAGCGGGTTTACCCGCGAAGCAGTCGGAACTGACGACATAGATTTTTCGATGGGTTTGATAGGAATTTTCACGCAGACGAATGTTTCAATCTGAGGATAATTCCGCCTGTCCCCGGTCGCACAGACGACAAACACATACGCACATCGGACAAGCAGCACTGTGCCAGTGCGTTTAAGTGGTAAAACAGTTACCCTACGCGCTCACTCTGTGCCCGTCCCCCAAAAGGGAACGACACGCTAAACGGGTCTGGCTCACCAAGCCGGGCAGCATTTCCCTCATCCATAGGGAAGTCCCTTCTCGAATCCCGATTTCAGCAGTGTGGTACTACTTCAAATGAAAGTTTTAAAAGGCCAGGACATCCTGGCACTTGGCTTTATGACGTTTGCGCTTTTCGTAGGCGCGGGCAATATTATCTTCCCACCTATCGTCGGTCTGCAGTCTGGCCCGAATGTATGGATGGCCGCCCTAGGCTTCCTGGTTACTGCAGTAGGCCTGCCGGTCATTACCGTGGTCGCGCTGGCCAAGGTCGGTGGCGGCATGGATGCCCTGAGCAGCCCGATTGGCAAATTCTTCGGTGGCCTGTTGGCAGCCGTGTGCTACCTGTCGGTCGGCCCATTGTTCGCCACCCCGCGCACCGCGACCGTGTCGTTCGAAGTGGGCGTAGCACCGCTGACCGGTGAAAGCCCGCTGGCGCTGTTCCTCTACAGCTTGGTGTATTTCATCGTGGTGCTGGCAGTGTCCATGTACCCGGGTAAGCTGCTCGACACCGTGGGCCGTTTCCTGGCACCGTTGAAGATCATCGCCCTGGCGGTACTGGGTATCGCGGCCTTCGCGCTGCCTGCCGGTGGTATTGGCGAAGCGCAGCCGGCCTATGCCGCCGCCGCGTTCTCCAAAGGCTTCTCCGATGGCTACCTGACCATGGATACCCTGGGTGCCCTGGTGTTCGGTATCGTCATCGTCAACGCCATCCGCTCGCGTGGTGTCGAGTCGCCGAAGCTGATCACCCGCTATGCCATCATCGCCGGCTTGATCGCCGGTGTCGGCCTGGCCCTGGTGTACATCAGCCTGTTCCGCTTGGGCGCTACCAGCCACGACATCGCGGCTGACGCCACCAACGGCGCGGCGGTACTGCATGCCTACGTGCAGCATACCTTCGGCTCGCTGGGCAGTGGCTTCCTTGCCGTGCTGATCGCCTTGGCGTGCCTGGTGACCGCGGTAGGCCTGACCTGCGCTTGCGCCGAGTACTTCAGCCAGGTTCTGCCGCTGTCGTACCGCGCATTGGTGGTGATCTTGGCCGGCTTCTCGCTGCTCATCTCCAACCTCGGCCTGACCAAGCTGATCATGTTCTCCATCCCGGTACTCACTGCCATTTACCCGCCGTGCATCGTGGTGGTTGGCCTGAGCTTCGTGAAGGACCTGTGGAACTCGCCGACCCGCATCCTGGCGCCAGTGATGCTGGTGTCGCTGGTGTTCGGTATGGTCGATGCAATCAAGGGCAGCAGTATTGCCCACGTGCTGCCGGACGTTCTGGCGAACCTGCCGTTGAGCGACCAGGGCCTGGCCTGGCTGGTGCCGTCGGTGGTGACCTTGGTTGGTGCTGTGGCCTGCGACCGCATGCTCGGCAAGCCGCGCGAGGCGCTGGCCTGATAGCCCACGCCTGAGGGCGGCATCGGCCACAAGCCGCAAGGTGCTCGCCAAGGGTGGAAGCCTGAAAGCCCCGTATCCCAGACGATGCGGGGCTTTTTGTTTGCCTGGAGTTGCCTCGTCGCCGGTAATGAAGATTTCAACGCCCAAGTGTGCCTTTTGCTGCTTGCCAGCGTCGAAATCCGGTCCCTATCCTTTAGGCACCTGGCCCTCTTGGAACCCTGCATGAATTTCATCCAAAGCAACCTCAACAACCTGTTGGCCATCGCCTGGTTCGCCCTGTGCTGGGGCGGGTACACCCGCTATGCCATTTGGAAGGGCCGTGACACCGCATGCCTGGCCAGCGTACTGCACTTGTACCGCGAGGATTGGATGCGCCGCATGCTACTGCGCGACAACCGCATCGCCGATGCCAGTGTGATCGGCAATCTCGAGCGCAACGCATCGTTTTTCGCCTCCAGCACTTTAATCATTCTCGCCGGTATCCTCACTGTACTCGGTGCCTCCGACCGGGCACTGTCGCTGCTGGCTGACCTGCCGCTGGTGCAGCAGACCTCCCAGGGCATGTCAGAGATCAAGCTGCTGTGCCTGGCCACGGTCTTCGTCTACGCCTTCTTCACCTTCAGCTGGTGCATGCGTCAATACAACTTCGCCGCTGTACTGGTGGGCTCGGCGCCAATGATTGGCGAACGGCTGGTCAATGAACTGGAACGCAAGGCGTTCGCCTCGCGAGCGGCCCGGGTGCTGTCTTTGGCTGCCAACCAGTTCAACTTCGGCCTGCGTTCGTACTACTTCGGCATGGCCATGTTGAGCTGGTTCATTAGCCCCTGGTTGTTCATGGCCATGAGTGTTGGGGTTGTGCTGATTTTGTACCGTCGCGAGTTCCATTCGGATGTGTTGGATGTGATGGTGTTCACACCGACTGAGAGTGCACCGGTTGAACTTGCCAAGGAAAATGCCGCACCCGGCGCCTGAAACGTTTAATCCAAAAGTTGCAGGTATAAAAAAACCCGACAATGTCGGGTTTTTTTGTTTTAGCCGATCACTGCTTGGCAGGTTCGGCCGGAGCAGCTGGTGCTTCCGGAGCCGGAGTAGCCGGTGCGGCTTCTTCGGCAGCCTTCTGCTCAGCTTCAGCCTGATCTTTGGCGGCTTCGGCGTTTTCCTTAGCGGCTTCGTTCATCTTATCCTGAGCTTCGCCCATTTTTTCCTGGGCTTGCTCGGCGTGTTGCTGTGCGTCCTGGGCTTTGTCTTCGCTCGCTTTATCGCAAGCAGCCAGGCCCATGGCAGCGGCCAGCATCAGAGCAAAAGCAAAAGGTTTACGCATGGGGGTGTTTCTCCTTGGTGGAATAAGTGACTTGTTCCTTCGAGTGCAACTACGCGGAAGAAGTTCCACGCATATTAAAGATATATAACGCCCCGTTCTATATAGACTTTTTTACGGTTTTATGCAGTTGCGGCATGCCGGTGGAGCAGCGAATGAGCGATTCAACCCTGATGGCCATGGCCGAGCGTTTCCTCTCGGCCCTGCAACATTGCCAGTTGTTGCAAATGCGCGTGGTGCAGGCCGACGGCGATGGTATGACCCTGGTACTGCCTTGGTCACCGCGCATTGTTGGCAACCCGCAGACTGGCGCCGTGCATGGCGGAGCCTTGACCACGCTGATGGACACCACCTGTGGCATGGCCACACTGTGCGTGCTGCCGCGCTTCGAGGTTTGCCCGACCCTGGACCTGCGTATCGACTACATGCACCCGGCCAAACCGGGCCAGGACATTTATGGTCATGCCCAGTGCTATCGGGTCACTCGCGATGTGATTTTCACCCGTGGCACTGCCTACCAGGATGACCCCGCTGAGCCGATCTGCCAGGTGGTGGGCACGTTTATGCGGCTGGGCCAGGAGATCAAAGGTGGCATCCGCTTTGGCAACAGCCTGAAGGAGGGCGGCGCATGATCCCGCACGCGGTTCGGCAGAAACTCAATGCTGCCCATGCGCAGGGCGACTACCGGCCTTTGCTGGCACTGATCCCCTACGCCGGCTTGATCGGCATCGAGTGCGAGCGCCAGGGCGATGACTTGTTGTTCCGCTTGCCGGCCAGCCAGGCCAACATCGGCAACCCACTGCTGCCGGCTATCCATGGCGGTGTGATTGCCGGCTTCATGGAGCTGTCCGCAGCGTTGTACCTGCTGATCTACAGCGAGAGTGCGAGCATCCCGAAAATCATCGACTTCTCTATCGATTACCTACGCGCTGGGCACTTTCGCGATACTTACGCCCAGTGCCAGCTGTGGCGCCAGGGGCGGCGGGTGACCAATGTGGCGATCACTGCCTGGCAGGGCGACAGGCAGTCGCCAATTGCCACGGCGCGTGCGCATTTCAAGATCGAACCGGAAAAGCCCTTGAAATCATCTGGGCAGCCCCCATCTGAATGACATCCGCCGTTAACGCAGGCCACAGTGGCCGCCCGGCGCCAACTGCCATCAGATCGGAGTTTTGAAGACCATGAGTGTGGAGACTCAAAAAGAAACGCTGGGCTTCCAGACCGAGGTAAAGCAACTGCTGCACCTCATGATCCATTCCTTGTATTCGAACAAGGAGATCTTCCTGCGTGAACTGATCTCCAACGCCTCCGACGCCGCCGACAAGCTGCGTTTCGAGGCACTGGCCAAGCCAGAGCTGTTCGAAGGCGACGCCGAGCTGAAGATTCGCCTGAGCTTCGATAAGGATGCCGGTACCGTCACCCTCGAGGACAACGGCATCGGCATGAGCCGCGAAGAGGTCATCGCACACCTGGGCACCATCGCCAAGTCCGGCACTGCGGACTTCATGAAAAACCTCACCGGTGACCAGAAGAAGGACTCGCACCTGATCGGTCAGTTCGGTGTTGGCTTCTACTCTGCGTTCATCGTTGCTGACAAGGTCGACGTGTACAGCCGCCGCGCCGGTCAGCCAGCTGCCGAAGGCGTGCACTGGTCGTCGAAAGGTGAGGGCGAGTTCGAAGTCGCCACAATCGACAAGCCACAGCGCGGTACCCGCATCGTCCTGCACTTGAAGAAGGACGAGCAGGAATTCGCCGATGGCTGGCGCCTGCGCAACGTGGTCAAGAAGTACTCCGACCACATCGCCATGCCAATTCAGCTGCCGAAAGAGCAAGCTGCTGCAGAGGGCGAAGCACAGCCGGCTGAAGAGTGGGAAACCGTCAACCGTGCCAGCGCCCTGTGGACTCGTCCGCGTACCGAGATCAAGGACGAGGAATACCAGGAGTTCTACAAACACATCGGCCATGACTTCGAAAACCCGCTGGCCTGGAGCCACAACAAGGTTGAAGGCAAGCTCGAATACAACTCGCTGCTGTACGTGCCGGCCCGTGCGCCGTTCGACCTGTACCAGCGCGAAGCGCCACGCGGGCTGAAGCTGTACGTGCAGCGCGTGTTCATCATGGACCAGGCCGAGTCGTTCCTGCCGCTGTACCTGCGTTTCATCAAGGGCGTGGTCGATTCCAACGACCTGTCGCTGAACGTCTCGCGTGAAATCCTGCAGAAAGACCCGATCATCGACTCGATGAAAACCGCGCTGACCAAGCGCGTGCTGGACATGCTGGAGAAGCTGGCCAAGAACGAGCCCGAGCAATACAAGGGCTTCTGGAAGAACTTCGGCCAGGTGCTGAAGGAAGGCCCAGCCGAAGACTTCGCCAACAAGGAAAAAATCGCTGGCCTGCTGCGCTTCGCGTCTACCCAGGACGAAAGCGGTGAGCAAGGCGTTGCTCTGGCTGACTACCTGGCCCGCGCCAAGGAAGGCCAGGACAAGATCTACTACCTCACCGGTGAGTCGTACGCGCAGGTCAAGAACAGCCCACACCTGGAAGTCTTCCGCAAGAAAGGCATCGAAGTGCTGCTGCTGACCGACCGCATTGACGAGTGGCTGATGAGCTACCTCAATGAGTTCGATGGCAAGGCCTTCGTCGACGTCGCCCGTGGCGACCTGGACCTGGGCAAGCTGGATTCGGAAGAAGACAAAAAAGCCCAGGAAGAAGTCGCCAAAGACAAGGAAGGCCTGGTCGAGCGCCTGAAGGGTGCGCTGGGTGAGAGCGTGGCTGAGGTGCGCGTGTCGCACCGCCTGACCGACTCGCCGGCGATCCTGGCTATTGGCGAACAGGACCTGGGCCTGCAGATGCGCCAGATCCTTGAAGCCAGCGGGCAGAAGGTGCCGGAGTCCAAGCCGATCTTCGAGTTCAACCCGACCCACCCGCTGATCGAGAAACTGGACAATGAGCAGAGCGAAGACCGCTTCGCCGAGCTGTCGCATATCTTGTTCGATCAGGCGGCCCTGGCGGCTGGCGACAGCCTGAAGGACCCGGCGGCTTACGTTCGTCGCCTGAACAAGCTGTTGGTCGAGCTGTCTGCTTGAGTTGATGGTTAGGAAAGCCCGCTTCGGCGGGCTTTTTTCATGGCGGGCGTTTTCAAGATGAGAGCCAAAGGAGTGCTTGATGAGCAAAGTAATCGTCGAATCGCTGGTCTATCACCTGTCCGGCAAGGCGTATGAAAGCCGCCTGGTGTACGAGCCGGGTGCGCTGGGCCGCCCAGGCCTGGTGATGGCGCCGAACTGGATGGGCATTGCTGAAGGGGCCGAACGCATCGCCAAGGAAGTGGCCGAGAAGGGCTATGTGGTACTGATTGCCGACCTTTACGGGCAATCGGTGCGCCCGTCCAATGCCGATGAGGCCGGCGCGGCGATGATGCCGCTGAAGAACGACCGTGGTGAACTGCGCAAGCGCATGCAAGAGGCCTTGGCGCAGTTGTTGGGGCAATCGAAGGCGCTGTTGGAGCCGGGCAAGGTCGCCACCTTTGGTTTCTGCTTCGGTGGTTGCTGTGCGCTGGAGTTGGCGCGAACCGGTGCCGATTTGCGTGCGGCTGTATCGTTCCACGGTACCTTGGACACACCGAACCCTGAGGATGCCAAGCGCATCAAGGGCTCGGTGCTGGTGCTGCATGGCGCTGCCGACCCGTTGGTGCCGAAAGAGCAGTTGCCGGCGTTCGAAGAAGAGATGAACGCGGCCAAAGTCGACTGGCAGTTGTTGAGCTATGGCGGTGCGGTGCACTCGTTTACCGACCCGGGCGCCAATGTGCCGGGCAAGATGCAGTATGACCGGCGCACCTCGGAGCGGGCGTTCCGCTCGATGCATAACCTGCTGACTGAGGTGTTCCAGCGCTGAGATTGCAAGGGGCTGCAAAGCAGCCCCGAAATCAACGCGGCAATTCGATTCTTGAGGTTTCCCCCGGCACCCTCGGCCAGTCCCCTGCTGCCCACCTGGCCCTGGCCTGCTCGATCAGCTCCGGGTCGCTGGCGACAAAATTCCAGTTCATCCGCCGCGGCCCATCCAGTGGCGCACCGCCAATCAGCACCAGTTGGCATTCCTGTTCCGCATACAGCGTTACCTCTTCACCCTCCGGCAACACGATCAGGCAGCAGGCCTCAACCTGTTCATCGTCCATCATCAGCTCACCATCGAGCAGGTACAGCGCCCGCTGCGGCTGCTCATTCGGCACCTGCAAGGTCGTCGCCGGCTGCATCTGTACGTGCGCGTAAAGGGTGGGGGAGAGTACCGGCACCGGCGATTCCAGGCAGAACCCGCTGCCGGCAATCATGCAGATACGCACCCCCAGGTTGTCACTGACCGGCAGGCTGGCAGCCGGGTGGTGGCTGTAGCTCGGCGGGCCTTGTTCGTGCTCGCGCGGCGACGCCAGCCACACCTGCAACCCATGCAAGCGTGAACCATGGGCCAGGGCATCTGCAGGCGTGCGCTCGACGTGGGCCACGCCGCTACCTGCGGTCATCCAGCTGACGTCACCGGGTAGCACCCGCTGCGCCGAGCCTAGGCTGTCCTTGTGCAGGATTGCCCCTTCGAACAGGTAGGTCAGGGTAGACAGGCCGATATGCGGGTGCTGGCGGATGTCCATGCCATGCCCTGGGGCATAGTCGGTTTCGAGCATATGGTCGAAGAACACGAACGGGCCAACGCTGCGGCACTGGGCCGACGGCAGCGGGCGCAGGATCGGCTGGCCCTCGACCGATTCAGCGCGCGGGCGGATGACCAAAGGGCTGCTCATGGGAGTGGCTCCAGGCAAGGTGGAAATGCCCCAAGCATAGCGGTTTGCCCAGCCCGGCTGAACCGTCTCGTTTGTTGGCCGGTCTACTGGGTTCGCACTTGGAAAAGGACGCTGCCCATGATAGCCAGAGCGCTGGCCGGCGCGCTGTTGTTCGCTTGGCTATGCCAAGTGGTACAAGCACGTGACTACCGCTACAGCGATGCCCACCTGCACTATGTCGATTTCTTCCAGGAAAGCGAAGGCATGCCGGCGTTAATCAAGGCCATGGACGCCGCGGGCATCGAGCAGTCGATGATTTCTGGCATTCCGGTGGCTAAGAAATGGCATGAAGACGAGCCCAAGCGCCCGCGCTATTACGCCGGTGACGATGCCGATGCTTACTGGTACAGCGCCACCGACATCTACGTGGCGGCGGCGTTGCAGCAATTGCCTGGCGACCAGCGCAAGCGTTTTCATGCTTTTTTGACCGGCTTCAACCCGGTGGACAAAAATGCGGTTAGCCATATTGAGCGTATGCTCGCCTTGTACCCAGGGCTGTGGCAGGGCATTGGCGAGGAATTCACCCGCCACGATGACCTCACGGCACTGACCAGCGGTGACACGCCGCGCGCCAACAACGAAGCCATGACGCGTATCTACCACCTGGCGGCCGAACGCGACCTGCCGGTGCTGCTGCATTCCAACATCACCTCCAAGCGCGAGCGCAACCCGCTGTACCTGGCAGAGATTGAAGAGCCGCTGCGCAACCACCCGCACACGCGGTTCATCTGGGCGCACGCCGGCAGCAGCCTGGAAATTCACCGCCACCAGACGCAGATGGACTTTCTGCTGCCGGTGCTGACGCGGTTGCTGGAGGAATACCCAAACCTGTATGTCGACCTGTCGTGGAGCGTGCTGGAGCCTTATCTGCTGGATAGTCGGGGCGTACCCCGCCAGGAGTGGGTAGCGTTGGTCGAGAAGTACCCGGAGCGGTTCATGCTGGGGTCGGATGTGGTGGGGCGGTTTGGTAGCCTGGGGGAGCAGATGCACGGCTTCAGGCCGTTTCTGGATGCCTTGCCGGAACAGGTGGCCAACAAAGTGGCCAGGGATAACTTCCTGGCTGTGCTGCCCAAGCAGAGATAATGGTTGCCTGTGCTGGCCCTATCGCCGGCAAGCCAGCTCCCACAGGGGGGCGCAGATCCCAAAGCCTGTGCAGTGCCTGTGGGAGCGGGCATGCCCGCGAAGAGGCCGGCACAGGCGACACAAATGAAAACGCCCCGAACCAGTCGGGGCGTTTTCGGTTACCGCGTCAGCGTCTTACTTGCCTTCCCAGCGCTTGAGCACCAGGGTGGCGTTGGTGCCGCCAAAGCCGAAGCTGTTGCTCATGACCGTGTCGATCTTGGCGTTTTCTTCGGTCTTGCGCAGGATCGGCAGGTCGGCGACCTCCGGGTCCAGCTCGTCGATGTTGGCGGAGCCGGCGATGAAGTTGTTTTCCATCATCAGCAGGCAGTAGATCGCCTCGTGCACGCCTGCGGCGCCCAGCGAGTGGCCCGACAGGCTCTTGGTCGAGCTGATTTTCGGTGCCTTGTCGCCGAATACCGCGCGAACGCCCTTGATCTCGGCAACGTCGCCGACCGGGGTCGAGGTGCCGTGGGTGTTCAGGTAATCGATCGGCGTGTCGACGGTGGACAGCGCCTGCTGCATGCAGCGAATGGCACCTTCGCCGCTCGGGGCAACCATGTCGTAGCCGTCGGAAGTGGCACCGTAGCCCACGATTTCGGCGTAGATCTTGGCGCCACGGGCCAGGGCGTGTTCCAGCTCCTCGACCACCACCATACCGCCACCACCGGCGATGACGAAGCCATCGCGGTCGGCATCGTAGGCGCGCGAGGCCAATTCCGGGGTTTCGTTGCGCTTGGTCGACAGGGCGCCCATGGCATCGAACAGGAACGACTGGCTCCAGTGCTCTTCTTCACCGCCACCGGCGAAGACGATATCCTGCTTGCCCCACTGGATCTGCTCCATGGCGGTGCCGATGCAGTGTGCCGAAGTCGCGCAGGCCGACGAGATCGAGTAGTTGATGCCCTTGATCTTGAACGGGGTGGCCAGGCACGCCGATACGGTGCTGCCCATGGTGCGGGTGACGCGGTATGGGCCGACGCGCTTGACGCCTTTCTCGCGCAGGGTATCCAGCGCTTCCATCTGGTTCAGGGTCGAGGCGCCGCCAGAGCCAGCCACCAGGCCGGTACGCGGGCTGGAAACCTGCTCTTCGGTCAGGCCAGAGTCCTTGATCGCGTCCTGCATCGCCAGGTAGGCGTAGGCAGCAGCGTGGCCGACGAAGCGGTAGACCTTGCGGTCGATCAGTTCTTCGAGGTTGAGGTCGATGGACCCGGAAACCTGGCTACGCAGCCCCATTTCCTTGTATTCCGGGTTGTAACGGATACCCGGACGGCTGTTGCGCAGGTTTTCGGTGACGGTAGCTTTGTCATTGCCCAGGCACGATACGATGCCCAGACCAGTGATAACGACGCGGCGCATGCGAATAACCCTTAGAAATTGTCAGTGGAGGTGAACACGCCGACCCGCAGGCCTTCGGCAGTGTAGATCTCGCGGCCGTCGACGCTGACCGAGCCATCGGCGATGGCCATGTTCAGCTTGCCCTTCAGGACGCGCTTGATGTGAATGTTGTAAGTGACTTTCTTGGCGGTAGGCAATACCTGGCCGAAGAACTTCACCTCGCCCGAACCCAGGGCGCGACCGCGGCCCGGCAGGCCCTGCCAGCCGAGGAAGAAGCCTACCAACTGCCACATGGCGTCGAGGCCCAGGCAGCCCGGCATCACTGGATCGCCTTCGAAGTGGCAGGCGAAGAACCACAGGTCTGGGGTGATATCCAGCTCGGCGACCAATTCACCTTTGCCGTACTTGCCGCCTTCTTCGCTGATATGGGTGATGCGATCGACCATCAGCATGTTCGGCGCGGGCAGTTGCGCATTACCTGGGCCGAACAGCTCACCGCGACTGCAGCGCAGCAGGTCTTCCCGAGTAAAGGCGTGTTGTTTGGTCATGCGAGCTCCTCAATAACCCCCTGTGGCAGGGGATGAATCTTCCCGACCGGCCCGAAAACCTACAGCTTCGGGGCGGCAGCCTACAGGTAGACTATTGCGTTGTGGTGAAAGTCACAGTGCACCTGGCGAAAGAAGTACAGGTGTGCACTGAAACGTCTATTTTCAGGTCCGATGAAGGTCCTGTCCAGTGTTTAAGACTGCCGCACTTTAGCATTTATCGCCAGTCGCGGTTGTCTGACCGGGTAGCCAGCGCTGCAGCACGCGCTGCAGTTCGGTGCGGCGCAAGGGTTTGCTCAGGTAGTCGTCCATGCCGGCGGCCATGCAGCGCTCGCGGTCGCCCTGCAAGGCGTTGGCGGTCAGGGCGATGATCGGTAGCCCGGTGCCGTTGGGCAACTGGCGGATGCGCCGGGTGGCTTCATAGCCGTCCAGATGCGGCAGGCGGCAGTCCATCAGCACGGCAGCAAAGCGCTGCTGGCTGACCCGTTCGACCGCCTCCAGGCCGTCTTCGACCGTGCATACCGCCAGCCCCAGGCTGCGCAGCATGGCCGCGATGACACTCTGGTTGACCGGATTATCCTCTACCAGCAGGACCTGATCATTGTCGGCCACCGTCGCTGGCGCATCCATGGGCGCCGTCAGCTGAACGAGGGCAGGGCTGGCCAGAGCCAAAGGCATTTCCAGGGTAAAGGTCGAGCCCAGGCCTTCACGGCTTTCGCCGCGAAGCTTGCCGCCCATGCGTTCGGCCAGGGTACGGGCGATCGACAAGCCCAGCCCGGTGCCACCATAGCGACGGGAAATCGAGCTGTCGGCTTGCTGGAAGGCGACGAACATCATTTCCAGGCGCGCGTTGTCGATGCCAATACCGGTGTCGCGCACGCTGCAGCTTAGCCAGATCAGTTGGCGGTCCAGCACCTGCCAGCGCGCCTCGACCTGCACCTGGCCGCGTTCGGTGAACTTCAGGGCGTTGCCTATCAGGTTCAGCAGAATCTGGCGGATGCGTGTGGGGTCGCCATTGACCTGCAACTGCTCGATCCCCGCCGGTAATTGCAAGTGCAGACCGAGGCCGCGCTGCTGGGCGCTGTGCTGGAACGACTGGACGCTGCTGGTGATCAGCTCGCCCAGGTTGAAGTCGATGTGTTCCAGTTGTAGCGCGGCGCGCTCGATGCGCGAGAAGTCGAGGATGTCGTTGATGACCTTCAGCAGGTGCCCAGTGGATTCACTGGCCACCGCGGTGTAATCGGCCTGCTCGTTGCTCAAAGGCGTGGTTTCCAGCAACTGCAGCATGCCCAGCACGCCATTCATCGGTGTGCGCAGCTCGTGGCTCATCATCGCCAGAAAGTCCGATTTGGCACGGTTGGCCTGTTCGGCTTCTTCGCGAGCCTGGACCAGTTCGGCAATGGCCTGCTTCTGTTCCGCGCTGGCCTGCTCCAGGGCGTGGGCCAGGTTGTTGATGTGGCGCGCCAGGTGGCCTAGCTCACTGTCATCGACCACCGGTAACAGGGTGCTGTACTCGCCCTGCTGGATAGCCTTGACCGCATCGCCCATGTCGCTGATCGGCTTGGCCAGGCTCAGGGCCAGGCGGCGCGCCAGCAAAAAGGTGAACAGTAGGGCGAACAGCGCGAGGATGCCGGCCTTGATCACGATTTCTTTCTGGCGCTGGCTGAAGGCACCATCGGACATGCCAACGATCACCCGCCCTAGGTAGTCGTCGCCGATGGCCGGGGTGGTGGCCTTGCCCTGTTGCAGGAAGTCGTTGTCCAGGCGGATTTGCTGCAGGCGAATGGGCGCCTGGAATACTTCCACCTGCTGCGCACGGTTGGCGCTTTCGTCGGACTGCTCGACGTACACCAGAATGTGGTTGCGGCTGTCCTGCACCTCGAGGAAGCGCACGTGGGGGATGCTGAGGGTGGCGCGCATCAGGCCTTCGAGCACTTCGTTATTACCCGAAATCACACCGTATTCCGAGGCCGGCGCCAACTGGTTGGCGATCAGCTGCCCGGTGTGGTTCAGTTCCTGGCGCAGGTCTTGGATACGCACGAAGGTGAAAAAGCTGATCAGCAGCAGGGTCAGCAGCAGGGCCGGGCCGAGGCTGATGATCTGCGTGCGAGTGTGAATGTCCCAGCTCAGGCGCTTGCTCATGGGGTCGGTTCTCCTGCGGCCAGGGCCTTGGCGGCGGCGTTCGGATCGATCGGTTCCAGGCCTAGGGCGCGCGCCACCTGCTGGTTGCCACTAACGCCGAAGCGTGCCGGGTACACGCTACGCGGCCAGCGCGCTGGCGGCTGGTCGAGCAACTGGTCGAGCACCGCCAGCCAGTCGTCCTGGTCGCTGTAAGTGCTGGCCAAAGCGCCCGCGCGGACGAAGCCCGCGTTCGGGCCTATCAGCGCCATCTGCCGGCCGTAACTGCTTAACAGCAGGTTCTTGGCGGTCTTGGAGTTGTACAGGTCGGGGTCGTCCAGGCCTAACAGCACGTCACTGTTGGCCAACAACGCTTGCAGCGGCCGGCTGTCGCGCGGGTCGGGCCAGTTCTGCGCAATGATCTCCAGGCCCAGCGGGCGGGCGGCATGGCGCAGCTCTTCGAGCAAGAAGCCGCTGTGCTCACCGTACAGCACACCAATGCGTTGGGCTTGTGGCAGCAGGTAGCGCGCCAGGCGCAGTTGCCGGCCCAGCGGCGGGTCACTCCACAACAGGGTGAGGAACGGAGGGCGCGACTTTCCCAGGCGCTGTTCAGCCTCTACCCGGCTCACCCGCATAGCCAGGGCCGGCGGGCCGGCGTTGTCCCCCAGGCGCCACTCCAGTGCGGCATTGTCGAGTAACACCAGGCGTTGGTCGGTCTTTAGCTTACCTGGGCGTGGTAGCTCGGCGGTGGTCTGGAAATGCACATGATCGTGCGGCCGGCGGCTTTCCAGCGCTGCGACGAAACTGCGAATGCCGGGCTGGTCTTGTGCGCCCACCAGCAGGATTTCGCTGGCAGACAGTGGCCCCAACGGCCATAGGCACAGCAACAACAGGCGCAGCAGGGCCATCAGAACTCCAGCTCCGCACTGACGCTCAGGCGGTGGCGGCTGTCAAAGCGGTTCTGGCTCGCCGTGGTCGGTTCATCGTCCAGGCGCTGTTGCCAGAGTGCCGCCAGCTCCAGGCTACTGCCGTACACCTGTAAGCGTTTGGCCAAGCGCAGGTCCAGGCGCTCATAACGGTACTGGTTGAGCGCATCGTCGCCGTAATAGAACAGCGCGCTCGACCAGCCGTCGCCCCATTCGCGCATCCACCCGGCCGAGCCGCTGTTGCGCGCACTGAGGCGGCGGTCGTCGGGGTTGCTGGCCCAGGCATCGACATAGGCGTAGGTCAGGCGCAGGCGGTCGCGCAGGCTGAGGCGCCAGTCCAGCTGCGCCTCGCTGCCGCTGAACCGGGCCTTGTTGGCGTTGCTGGCGATGTACTGGTTGTTTTTCAGGGGCTCGCTGATCATGCCGGTGATCTCGTCGTAGAACAGCTTCACGTCCATGCTCAGGTCGATGTCGCTGAAATAGCCGTTGTAGCCCAGCTCGCGCGAGCGCATGCGTTCTTGATCGAGGTCGCCCGGGCCGCGGGTCTTGACGAAGTACTCGCCGTTTTGCAGGCCGAACGCATTCGGGGTCAGGTTCTTGACCGTATAGCTCCAGTTGACGTTGTTCTCGAACATGTCAGGCGAGCGCACCGCCTCGGAATACACTGCGCGCAAGCCATGACGCGGGGTGATCAAGTAGTTGACTGCCACCCGTGGGGTCAGCGAGCTGCCCGACAGCCGCGAGTCCTCGAACATGGCGCCGCCCTGCAGGATCCAATGCTCGTCGGCACGCCATTCCAGCTGGCCGAACAGGCGCCAGGTCTGGTCGTCGAGGCTGCCGTTGAAATAGGTCTGCGAGTCGGCACGATCATAGCGGTAGTTCATGCCGCTGAGCAGGCGCAGGTTGTCGGTCAGGCTCAAGGTGTCCTGGATTTCCAGGTCGTAGCGGGTTTCGCGGGTGCTCTGGTCGACATCGCCGCACACTTGCTGCTTACCGCCGTTGGCCCATTGCTGTTGCACCTTTTGCACAAGCCCTTGGAGCACCGGGTCGTTGGTCGAAAGAGGCACTCCGGTAGCGATGCCGCGTGCCACTTTTTCGGCGAAGTCAGGGTTCGTTTGCCAGAGCTGGGTCAATTCAGGGCTGAACGACTGCAACGCGTCACAAGCGCGCCACACCTGTTGACGGTCAAAATGCTGGGCGGCGCCTTGGATATAGAGACTGTGCTCGGAGCTGAAGTCCTTGGTCCAGCGCAAAGACCCGGCGTAGTCCTTGGCGCTGACGTCAGCGTCGTTGCCTGCCTCGTATTTGGCGAAGACCGGCTGGTAGGTATAAGGCCGTTGGTTACTGCCTTCCTTTGCCGCCAGTTGCCATTCCAAGGTCTGGTCGACCGCCAGGTTGTGGCTGGCGCTGAGGTTGAAGCGGGTAAGCCGGCGGCTGTCGCGGTAATCCTGGCCGAACTGGTTCTCGTCGAAGCCATCGTCCTGCTGGCCGGACAGCGACAGGCGCATGTCGCCGCCATCCCAGCCGAAGCCGTGGCTGCTATAGAAGTCGTTGATGCCATCCTGGCCGCGGGTGATTTTCAGCCGCGTGCCATGGCTGTCAGCGGGGTTGCGGGTGAGGATGTTGACCACCGCCATCAGCGCGTTGGCGCCGTAACTGACCGTGTTGGGGCCACGGAACACCTCGATACGCTCGATGTCCTCCATGGCCAGGGGGATGTCGCTCCAGTCCACCGTGGCCAGGCCAGCGCGGTACACCGAACGGCCATCGATCAGCACCTGCATGCGTCGTGCGTCGTTGACGTTGCTGCCGTGGTAGTTGACCGTGGGTTGGTTGCCGGCGCCGTAGCCGATCATCATGCCCGGCACCAGGCGCAGCAGTTCGGGGATGTCACGGGCACCGCTGGCACGGATCAGCGCGCTGTCGAGCACGGTCATGCTGCCCGGGGCTGCCGCCGGGGATTGTTTCAGGCGCGTGGCAGTCAGAACCTGTGGCAGGTCTGTGTTGTCGATGAACAGATCGTCGGCCATGGCCGGGCCACCGAGCAGGGCGGTCAGTATCAGCAGGCGCGGGTGCGGGGGCGTGCCAGGGAACACGGTGTAGCCTTGTTTCAGGATTGAAACAGGCATGGTAACTGACCTTGGGGGTTTTGCCAGTGATCTGTCGGTGTACGTCTTGAAATGTGCAGCGTGGCGGAAATCGAGCGCCGCCCGCGCGGCGCTTCGCGGCACAAGGCCGCTCCCACATCTGTTTCGGGCCAATTGTTCCTGTACCAGGTGGGTTGCAGCCTTACTGCATGCCTTGAGACTGATGATAAGCAGCAGCGCAACCTTCAATATCAGATGGAACAAACAAGGCGGACAGCGCCGAACTCACAGGAGTGACTGGCCCGAAACAGATGTGGGAGCGGCCTTGTGCCGCGAAGCGCCGCGCGGGCGGCGCTCGATCTCAAGCGCGCAGATGAACACTCGTCATGCACTGCCGTATAATGGCGGGGTCGCCACTTAACTTTTGGCTTTAATGGACTGGATATGACTGAACAGCAACCTGTTGCAGTTCTGGGGGGCGGTAGCTTCGGCACCGCCGTGGCGAACCTGCTGGCGGAAAACGGTGTGCCGGTGCGCCAATGGATGCGCGACCCGGCGCAGGCCGAGGCCATGCGCGTCAACCGCGAGAATCCGCGCTATCTCAAGGGCATTCGCCTGCATGATGGCGTCGAGCCGGTCACCGACCTGTTGGCCACCTTGCAGGCCAGCGAGCTGGTCTTCGTTGCCCTGCCCTCAAGCGCCCTGCGCAGCGTGCTGGCGCCGCATGCCGAGTTGCTGCGCGGTAAGGGCCTGGTCAGCCTGACCAAGGGCATCGAAGCGCAAAGCTTCAAGCTGATGAGTCAGATCCTCGAAGAAATTGCCCCGGATGCCCGCATCGGCGTGCTGTCTGGCCCCAACTTGGCCCGTGAAATCGCCGAGCACGCGCTGACCGCCACGGTGGTCGCCAGTGAGGACGAAAAACTGTGTCAGCAGGTTCAGGCCGTACTGCATGGGCGTACCTTCCGTGTCTACGCCAGTGCCGACCGCTTTGGCGTCGAGCTGGGCGGGGCGCTGAAGAACGTATACGCCATCATCGCTGGCATGGCCGTGGCCCTGGGCATGGGCGAGAACACCAAGAGCATGCTGATTACCCGTGCCCTGGCCGAGATGACCCGCTTCGCCGTCAGCCAGGGCGCCAACCCCATGACCTTCCTTGGCCTGGCCGGCGTCGGTGACCTGATCGTCACCTGTTCTTCGCCCAAGAGCCGCAACTACCAGGTGGGCCACGCGCTGGGCCAGGGTTTGAGCCTGGAGCAGGCAGTCAACCGCTTGGGCGAAGTGGCCGAAGGCGTCAACACCATCAAGGTGCTCAAGGCCAAGGCCCAGGAAGTGCAGGTGTACATGCCACTGGTGGCGGGCCTGCATGCCATTCTGTTCGAAGGCCGTACGCTGAACCAGGTGATCGAGCACCTGATGCGCGCCGAGCCCAAGACCGATGTCGATTTCATTTCCATCAGCGGTTTCAACTGAGCCCTTGGGGCTCTGACAAGAGCAAGGAGCAACACATGAACGATACGCCCGAACACGCCCAGCGCGAGTCGATCATCCTGCGGGTACTGTGGATGCTGGTGTTCCTGGTGGTCTGGCAGCTGGCCGAACTGCTGCTCGCTGGGCTGGTGCTGGTACAACTGATCTATCGCCTGGTGTACGGCTCCCCCAGCGCTAGCCTGATGAACTTCGGCGACAGCCTCAGCCAGTACTTGGCGCAGATCGGCCGCTTCGGCAGCTTCCACAGCGACCAGAAACCGTGGCCGTTCGCCGATTGGCCGGCACCGCGTGCTCCGGAAGGCGAGGCGCCGCACGCCGTGGCCCCGGCCCCGCACCCGGTGCGTGACGAGGAGCCCAAGCTGTGAAGTTGTGGGTGTTGCGCCATGGCGAAGCGGAGCCAAGGGCCAACAGCGATGCCGAACGCCGGTTGACCGCCCATGGCCGCGAGCAGGTGCTGCACAGCGCCGCGCGCCTGCTGGGGCAGCCGTTGCAGGCGATCATCGCCAGCCCCTATGTGCGCGCCCAGCAAACGGCAGCTTTGGTGCATGACACCCTGGGCTTCACCGAGCCGGTGCGCACGGTGCCCTGGCTGACGCCCGAAAGTGATGTGCAGCAGGTCATCGGCGAAATCGAGCGGCTGGGCCTGGAGCATGTACTGCTGGTCAGCCATCAGCCGCTGGTCGGTACCTTGGTTGGGGTGTTGGAGCATGGTCACCAGCAGCAACCGGCGGGCATGAGCACTGCAAGCCTGGCAGAGCTGGAAGGGGAGTGGCCGCTGGCTGGGCTGATGACACTTCTGGCGATCAGCTCACCCGCCTGAAACCGGGCCGCTATGCGGCCCATCAGCCTCGCCATTCGCAAGGCAACTGGCATTTTTGTCAGTTGCCAGGCTTTCCCAGCCCTTGCTAGCGTTGCCCAAAACCAGCGGTCAGGGAGTGGCGAATGAGTGGTGTGATGGCGGAGCTCTTGAGTTCCTTGGAGCTGCAAGCCACCGTGGATAAGGTCCAACAAGGCGTCGCGCTGGATTTCGCCCAATACAGCCTGCTGCGCGAATCGGCTGACGCCAAGCTTTACCAACTGATGCACAAAGTGCAAGGCAACGGCCAGCTGGAGCCCGCCGTAAGGCAGCAAAGCGAGGACGACCTGCGCACGCTGCAGGCGGCTTGCCTGCGTGTCTCGCACCTGCTGCAAACCAGCTGCCTGGCCCTGCGTCGACTGCAGCTCGACTACCCGGACCAGCGCCTGGCACGCGAAGCACTGGAGAGCCAACTGGCCTGCATGCAGGCCTGTTTGCGCCGTTCACTGGCCAGTTTCGACCGCTCGGCATGACCTGATAGCCCTCGCCGATGACCTTTCCAGACATTGCCGAAGAGCCCCGTGATGCCGACAATGGGCCATCCTCCCCCAATCGGACCCGGCGCCATGTCGCAGCAGATTTTCTTCGCCCAT
Organism: Pseudomonas sp. Leaf58; assembly: GCF_003627215.1. Taxonomy (NCBI): domain Bacteria; kingdom Pseudomonadati; phylum Pseudomonadota; class Gammaproteobacteria; order Pseudomonadales; family Pseudomonadaceae; genus Pseudomonas; species Pseudomonas sp. Leaf58. The sequence goes on along the minus strand of NZ_CP032677.1, from coordinate 3,598,421 downwards.
GCCAACGGTTTCCCATCGGCTACCTACAGCAAACTGTTCGCTGCCCTGGCGCCGGACTACCAGGTGCAGCACCTGGCCCAACACGGGCACGACCCACGCTTTCCGGTAGACGATAACTGGCAGAGCCTGGTCGATGAGCTGTTGCACCACTTGGCCCAGCAGGGCCAGCCGATATGGGGTGTTGGGCATTCCCTGGGCGGTGTATTGCACCTGCACGCGGCGCTGCGCCGCCCTGAGTATTACCGCGGCGTGGTGATGCTCGATTCGCCAGTGCTCACCCGTGCCGACCAGTGGCTGCTGCGCACCGCCAAGCGCTTTGGCTTTATCGACCGTATCACCCCGGCCGGCCGCACCTTGGGGCGCCGTGAAACCTTCGCTGACCGCGACAGCGCCCGGGATTATTTCGCTAGCAAGTCACTGTTCCGCCATTTTGACCCCGACTGCCTCGATGCGTATGTAGAGCATGGCCTGCAGGCGATGGAGCAAGGGCTTCAACTGCGCTTCAACGCCACTACGGAAATCAGCATTTACCGCAGCATCCCGCATACCAGCCCCGCGCCTGCGCGGCAGTTGCAGGTGCCACTGGCCATGGTCCGGGGCGAGCGTAGCAACGTCATTCGCCGTCACCACACCCTGGCTGTGCGCGGCATGCCCACGGGCGAATACCACAGCGTGCCGGGCGGGCACATGTTCCCGCTGGAGCGGCCAGCCGACACCGCCAGCCTGATCAAGGGCCTGTTCGACCGCTGGAGCCAGGCATGAGCGCGCAGGTCGAGGAAATCCGCCTGAGCCTGGGCCACATCGAACTGGCCGCGCATGTGTTTGGCTGCGAAGACGGGCTGCCGGTGATTGCCCTGCACGGCTGGTTGGACAACGCCAACAGCTTCGCCCGCCTGGCGCCGCAACTGAAAGGCCTGCGCATCGTCGCTCTGGACCTGGCCGGGCATGGTTATTCGGAGCACCGACCGCGCGGCGCCGGCTATGCCTTGGCCGATTATGCCCATGACGTGCTACGCGTGGCCGAGCAGCTGGGTTGGCAACGTTTCGCCCTGCTGGGCCATTCGCTGGGCGCGATCATTTCGGTACAGCTGGCTGGCGCGTTGCCGGAGCGGGTCAGCCACCTGGCCTTGATCGACGGTGTCATCCCGCCGACGGGCGCTGAGCAGGATGCCGGTGAGCGGCTGGGCATGGCATTGCAGGCCCAGCTGCGCCTGGATGGCAAGCGCAAGTCGGTGTACACCACCCTGGAGCAGGGCGTGCAGGCGCGCATGAAAGGCATGGTCGCGGTCAGCTGTGAGGCTGCCGAGCTGCTGGCCCAGCGCGGCCTGATGCCGGTACCCGGTGGCTACAGCTGGCGCAGCGACAGCCGCCTGACCCTGCCTTCGCCAGTGCGCCTGAACCAGGCCCAGGCCATGGCCTATGTGCGGCGGGTGAGTTGCCCGGCCTGCCTGGTGGTGGCCGCCGACGGCATGCTGGTACGCCACACCGAGTTGCTGGAGCAGCTACCCTTCGAGCAGGTGACGCTGCCGGGTGGCCATCACTTGCACCTGAACGATGAGCAGGGCGCGGCCCTTGTCGCAGACTGTTTCAATCGCTTCTTTGGCTTTGCTTGACTTGCATCGGACAAGTGTCGAGGCTTGGCGGGTTGAACAGGGAGACAACCATGCAACTGCCAGACATCCTGGAGCTTCACCTCGGCGCTGAGCGCCGCCTGGGTCGCCAATGAGCGCACCTGTAGTCATCCGTCATGCTGTCGCCGCCTGCCTGGTATTGGCCAGCCCCGTACTGTGGGCCGGCAGCCTGCCGGTACCGTTGGATGCCAAGGTGGTCGACCAGCGCCCGGCCGTGGAGCAGGAACGCGTCTACCCGATGGGCCCGCTGCGCAAAATCAGCGGCCGCTTGCGGGTCGAGGACAAGGTCGAAAGCCGTGGCCAGGTTAGCTCGGTTACCTACGAACTGCCGGTCGAACGCACTGCCCGCGAAGCCTTCACCAGCGCACGCGAAGCACTGCAGCGTGACGGCGGCTACCCTTTGTTCTGGTGCCAGGGCCGCGATTGCGGCGAGGCCAGCTTGTGGGCCAACGACGTGTTCGCCAATGCTCGGCTCAACGGTGGCGACGAGCAGCAGGCATTCATCCTGCTGCGCCGCTCGGCGGAGCAGGCCGACACCTTGGTCGCGCTGTACAGCGTCACCCGCGGCAACCGCCGCGCCTATTTGCATGTTGAAGAGTTCGTCGCCGGTAGCCCGTTGGGTGAACTGTTGCCGACAGCCGCCACCGTGCTGCGCGAAATGCGTGACACTGGCAAGCTCGACTACCCTGACCTGGCCTCGCCGCAGGACACCTGGGTGAGCCTGCTGGCCCGCAGCCTGAACCTCGACAGCACCCTGCGTGCCAGCCTTAGTGGCGCCCAGGCAGAAGCCTGGCGTGAGGCGCTGGTCAAGGCGGGGGTGCGCAATGGCCGCCTCGAAGTCGGTAGCACGCCTACCGACGGGCTGCACCTTGAACTGATCCGTTGAACGAGCACCACCATGGTTAACAATGACCGCCTGCTGATCCAGATTTTGCTACTGGCGTTGCTCGGTGCTGGCCTGTGGGTGATGGCACCCTTTATTTCGGCATTGCTGTGGGGGGCCATCCTGGCTTTTGCCAGCTGGCCGTTGATGCGCTTGCTAACGCGGGCGTTGGGCGGGCGTGAAACCCTGGCAGCAAGCCTGCTGACCATGGCCTGGATCCTGATCGTGGCGCTGCCGCTGGTATGGCTGGGGTTCAACCTGGCTGACCACATCCGCGATGCCACGGCCTTTGTACGTGACGTGCAGGTGGACGGCCTGCCTGATGCGCCGGCCTGGCTGGGTGGCATTCCACTGGTTGGCGAGCGCCTGGTCAGCGGCTGGCAGTCGCTGGACCAGCAGGGCGCGGCCTTGCTGGCCTCGGTCAAGCCGCACCTGGGGCAGGTGGGCAACTGGTTGCTGGCCCGCAGTGCACAGATCGGCAGCGGGGTGCTGGAGCTGACCCTGAGCCTGGTGTTCGTATTCTTCTTCTACCGCGACGGCCCGCGCTTGTCGGCATTCGTCTTGCGCTTGCTGCACCGCTTGATGGGCGATCGCGCTGAGTACTACCTGGAGCTGGTAGCGGGTACGGTGCAGCGGGTGGTCAACGGGGTGATCGGTACGGCTGCGGCGCAGGGCGTGCTGGCGTTGATTGGTTTCCTGATTGCCGGGGTGCCTGGGGCCATCGTGTTGGGCTTGGTAACCTTCATGCTCAGCCTAATCCCCATGGGCCCGCCACTGGCCTGGATCCCCGCCACGGGCTGGTTGGTGTGGAAGGGCGAGTACGGCATGGCGGTGTTCCTGGGCATCTGGGGCACCTTCGTCATTAGCGGCGTGGACAACGTGCTCAAGCCGTACCTGATCAGCCGTGGCGGCAACCTGCCGTTGGTGATCGTGCTGTTGGGCGTGTTCGGCGGTTTGCTTGCCTTTGGCTTCATTGGCCTGTTCATCGGGCCGACCTTGCTGGCGGTCGGTTACAGCCTGCTGTTGGACTGGAGCCGCAACGCAGTGCAACAGCCGCCCCAGCAGTGAGCCTGTACCGGCCTCTTCGCGGGGTCACCCGCGAAAGGGCCAGTACAGACAACCCAAACCCCTAATCTTTACATCTTCTTTATTCCCATCCCCACCCCTCAATCTCGCCCCTTTACGCCCCTCCCGCGGACAATTTCCCCAAAGCGGCCCAAGCCGCATCACGGGGAGCTTCACACATGAACATGCTCGACGGGCTGTCACTGCTGCTGGCAGGGGCATTGGCGTTTTATCTGCTGGTGGCGCTGCTGCGCGCCGATCGCAGCTAGGGAGCGGCCATGCACAGTTACGATTTCGCCTTGCTCCTGGCCTTTTTCGCCATCGTGCTGCTACCTGCACCCTGGCTCGGGCGGTTCTACTACAAGGTCATGGAAGGCCAGCGCACCTGGCTGTCGCCGCTGCTCGGCCCGGTCGAGCAGGCCTGCTACCGGCTGGCTGGGGTAAACGCCAGCCAGGAGCAGAGCTGGCGGCAGTACACCCTGGCCTTGCTGGCGTTCAACCTGGCCGGCTTCCTGCTGCTGTTCGCCGTACTGCTATTGCAGGGCTACCTGCCATTCAACCCCCAGCACCTGCCTGGCCAGGAATGGTCGCTGGCTTTCAACACCGCCGTCAGCTTCGTGACCAACACCAACTGGCAGGCCTACAGCGGTGAAGTGTCGGTCAGCTACCTGAGCCAGATGCTCGGCATGACCGTGCAAAACTTCGTCAGCGCCGCCACCGGCCTGGCCGTGCTGGTCGCCCTGTGCCGTGGCATTGCCCGGCGCAGCGCGACGACGCTGGGCAACTTCTGGGTCGACATGACTCGCGCCACCCTTTACGGCCTGCTGCCACTGTGCCTGCTACTGGCACTGCTGCTGGTAGCGCAAGGGGTGCCGCAAACCCTGGCCGACTACGCCCACGCGGTCACCCTGCAAGGCACCGAGCAGACCATCCCACTGGGCCCGGCCGCTAGCCAGATTGCCATCAAACAACTGGGCACCAACGGCGGTGGCTTCTTCGGTGTCAACTCGGCGCACCCGTTCGAGAACCCCACGGCCTGGAGCAACCTGTTCGAGGTGGCTTCGATCATCCTCATTCCAGTGGCGCTGGTATTCACCTTTGGCCACTACGTGAAGGACCTGCGCCAGAGCCGTGCCATCCTCGCCTGCATGCTTGCCCTGTTCCTGATCAGCGGCAGCACGGCGTTGTGGTCCGAGCACCAGCCCAACCCGGCCTTGGCAAGCGCGCAAGTACTGCAAAGTGCGCCCATGGAAGGCAAGGAAAGCCGCTTCGGCACCACCGGTTCGGTGCTGTGGACAGTGACCACCACTGCCGCCTCCAACGGTTCGGTCAACGCCATGCACGACAGCCTCAACCCACTGACTGGCATGCTGGCGATGGTCAACATGATGGTGGGTGAGGTGATCTTCGGCGGCGTTGGCGCAGGGCTGTACGGCATGCTGCTGTTCGTGTTGATTGCGGTGTTCCTGGCCGGGCTGATGATTGGCCGCACCCCAGAATACCTCGGCAAGAAGCTGCAAGCCCGCGAGGTGCAGCTGCTGGTGGCAACACTGCTGGTGATGCCGGTCGGCGTGCTGGTGCTCGGTGCCATCGCCGCCAGCCTGCCCGGCCCGGCGGGGGCGGTCAGCAACCCCGGTGCGCATGGCTTCAGCCAGCTGCTGTATGCCTACACCTCCGGCACGGCCAACAACGGCTCGGCCTTCGCCGGCTTCGCCGCCAATACGGTGTACCACAACCTGATGATTGGCCTGGCCATGTTCATCGGCCGCTTCGGCTACATCCTGCCGGTGCTGGCGCTGGCTGGCAGCCTGGCAGCGAAAAAAAGCGCGCCGCAAGGGCTGAACAGCTTCCCCACCCATGGCCCGCTTTTCACCGGCCTGCTGCTGGTCACCATCCTGCTGGTCGGTGGCCTGACCTTCCTGCCAACCCTGGCCCTTGGGCCAATCGCCGAACACCTGAGCCTGGGTTTTTGAGGACCGACCATGAACATGCCCATCCCTGAAACACAAGCCCGGCACAATGCCAAGGACCAGACCCGTTTCGCCGCGCTGTGGCGCTCGGCGCTGGTGCAGGCCTTCATCAAGCTCGACCCGCGCCAGCTTAAACGTACGCCGGTGATGCTGGTAGTTGCCCTGACCGCGGTGTTGACCACGGTCCTGTGCTTCGCCCCCGGCAGCGGCGTGAGTACCGGCGTTGCCGTACAGATCGCTCTGTGGCTGTGGTTCACCGTGCTGTTCGCCAACTTCGCCGAAGCCCTGGCCGAAGGCCGTGGCAAGGCCCGCGCCGACAGCCTCAAGGCCGGCAGCCAAGGCCTGACCGCCCAGCGTCGCAAGGGCGATGGCAGCTACCAGATCGTTGCGGCCAGCGCCTTGCGCAAGGACGACGTGGTGCGCGTGGTGGCTGGCGAAATGATCCCCGCTGACGGCGAGGTACTTGACGGCATTGCTGCGGTCAACGAAGCCGCCATTACCGGCGAGTCCGCGCCGGTGATCCGCGAATCCGGCGGCGACCGCTCGGCGGTGACCGGCAATACCCGGCTGGTCTCCGACTGGCTGTTGATCCGCATCACCAGTAACCCGGGCGAATCGACCCTCGACCGCATGATTGCCCTGGTCGAAGGCGCGAAGCGGCAGAAGACCCCGAACGAAATCGCCCTCGACATCCTGCTGATCGGCCTGACTCTGATCTTTCTGATCGTGGTAGTGACCTTGCAGCCGTTCGCCCATTTCGTAGGGGGCAGCCTGCCGCTGATCTTCCTCGCTGCGCTGCTGGTGACGCTGATCCCCACCACCATCGGTGGCCTGCTGTCGGCCATTGGCATCGCCGGTATGGACCGCCTGGTGCGGCTGAACGTGATTGCGCGCTCGGGCCGCGCGGTGGAGGCGGCGGGTGACGTGCACACGCTGATGCTCGACAAGACCGGCACCATCACCTTCGGCAACCGCCGCTGCAGCGCACTGCATGCCGCCCCGGGCATCACCGCCCGCGAGTTGGGGGAGGGCGCCTTGCTGGCTTCGCTGGCGGACGACACCGCCGAGGGCAAGTCGATTGTCGAGTACCTGCGCCAGCTGCACGACTTCGTCGAACCACCCGCTGGGCAGTTCGAGGCCGTGGCATTCAGTGCCGAGACGCGCCTGTCGGGAATCGATTTGCAGCAGCACCGTTACCGCAAGGGCGCCGTCGATGCCGTGCTGGCGTTCGTCGGCATGCAGCGCCTGGAAATGCCCGTGGCGTTGGCCCGTGAAGTGGAGCGCATCGCCCAGAGTGGCGGCACCCCCTTGCTGGTGTGCATCGACCAGCGCCTGCTCGGCGTGATCCACCTCAAGGACGTGGTCAAGCCCGGCATCCGCGAGCGCTTTGCCGAGCTGCGCAAGTTGGGCATCCGCACGGTGATGGTGACTGGCGACAACCCGCTGACCGCCGCTGCAATCGCCGCCGAAGCCGGCGTGGATGATGTACTGGCCGAAGCCACGCCGGAGAAAAAGCTGGCACGCATCCGCCAGGAGCAGAACGACGGCCGCTTGGTGGCCATGTGCGGCGATGGCGCCAACGACGCCCCGGCGCTGGCCCAGGCTGACGTGGGCATGGCCATGAACGACGGCACCCAGGCCGCACGCGAGGCGGCCAACATGGTCGACCTGGACAGCGACCCGACCAAGCTGCTGGACGTGGTGCAGGTCGGCAAACAACTGCTGGTGACCCGCGGGGCGTTGACCACCTTCTCGATCGCCAACGATGTGGCCAAGTACTTCGCCATCCTGCCGGCGCTGTTCGCCGCCATCTATCCGCAGTTGGGCGTGCTCAACCTGATGCACCTGGCCAGCCCGCAAAGTGCAATTTTGTCGGCCATCGTGTTCAACGCTCTGATCATCATCGTGCTGATCCCGCTGGCACTGCGCGGGGTGCGGGTGCAGGCGGCCAGCGCAGCGCACCTGCTGCGGCGCAACCTGCTGATCTACGGGCTGGGCGGTATTGCCGTGCCGTTTGCTGGGATCAAGCTGATCGATCTGCTGCTCAATGCCTTGCACCTGGTCTAAAGGAGGCCACCATGAATGCTTATTTACGCCCGGCGTTGAGCCTGGCCCTGTTGATGACCCTGGTCACCGGCGCGCTGTATCCGTTGGCGGTAACAGGTATTGCCCAGGTTGCTTTCCCCAGCCAGGCCAACGGTAGCCTGGTGCGCGATGACCGGGGCCAGGTGCGTGGTTCGGCGCTGATCGCCCAGGATTTTCAGGGCGATGGCTGGTTCCATTCGCGGCCCTCGGCAGGCGCTTATGCCACCCTGGCCAGCAGCGCCAGTAACCTGTCGCCTAGCAACCCGGCGCTGGCCGAGCGGGTCAAGGGCGATGCGGCGGCGCTGTATCAGGGGCAGCAGGGGCCGGTGCCTCAGGCGCTGCTGACCACCTCGGGCAGTGGCCTCGACCCGCACCTGCCGCCGGAAGCCGTGGCCTACCAGATTCCGCGGGTGGCGGCGGCACGGCAACTGCCGGTAGCGCGCTTGCAAGGCTTGCTGGAAGAGGCCACCCTCCACCCATTGATCGGCCCGCCGCTGGTCAATGTGCTGGCCTTGAACCAGGCACTTGAGCATCTGAGCCACTGATATTGGGGCCGCTTTGCGGCCCATCGCCGGCAAGCCAGCTCCCACAGGTATTGCGCAGCATGTAGCGCTGTGCTGTACCTGTGGGAGCTGGCTTGCCGGCGATGGCCTGCAAAGCAGGCCCAAAACGGCTGCAGGACGCCGCCACACCAAAGGATGAAAGATGAGTGACTCCACCCGCGCAGACGCGCTGTTGGCTACCCTCCCGCACACCGGTCGGGGCCGGCTGAAGGTGTTCCTCGGTGCCGCCCCCGGCGTCGGCAAGACCTTCGCCATGCTTCAGGCCGCCCACGCCCAGCAACGCCAAGGCGTGCAGGTGCTGGCTGGAGTGGTCGAAACCCACGGCCGCGCCGAAACCGAGGCGCTGCTCGGTGGCCTACAGCAACAACCGTTGCTGCGCAGCCAGTACCGTGGCGTCACCCTTGAGGAAATGGACCTCGATGGCTTGCTCAAGGCTGCGCCGGCCCTGGCCCTGATCGACGAGCTGGCCCACACCAACGCCCCCGGCAGCCGCCACGCCAAGCGCTGGCAAGACGTGCAGGAACTGCTGGCCGCCGGCATCGACGTGTACACCACGGTCAACGTCCAGCACTTGGAAAGCCTCAATGACAAGGTCCGCGACATCACCGGCGTGCAGGTGCGCGAAACCCTGCCGGACTGGGTGTTGCAAGAAGCCTTCGAGCTGGTACTGATCGACCTGCCACCGCGCGAGCTGCTCGAACGGTTGCGCGAAGGCAAGGTGTACGTGCCAGAGCAAGCGCGGGCCGCCATCGACGCTTATTTTTCGCAAACCAACCTTACTGCCCTGCGCGAGCTGGCCATGCAGACCGCTGCTGCCCAGGTGGATGCAGACCTGGCCAACGGCTATCGCCAACGCGGGCAGGAAGCCCCGGCCTTGCGCGGGCGGTTGCTGGTGGGTGTAGATGGCGACGACCAGGCCGAACGCCTGGTACGCCATGCCAGCCGCGTGGCCCAGCGTCGTCACTTGCCTTGGAGCCTGGTGCACGTGGACAACGGCAGGCTGCGCGACGAAACCGCGCGCCAGCGCCTGCAGGCCGCGCAGCAACTGGCCCAGCGCCTGGGTGGGGAGGTGGTGCTGCTGCGGGCTGGCGAAGTGGCGCACACATTGATTCAGCATGCTGCTGAGCGGCGGGCCAGCCTGGTGCTGGTTGGGCAGTCCCGCGACCGCCTGCGCCGGCGCCTGTTAGGTGCCGGTGTGGCCGCGCGGCTGCTGCGCGAAAGCCACGGCCTGGAAATCAACGTGCTGGACCGCGACGTGCAGCCGCAAGCACCCCGGTCGGCGGTGCGACGGGTGTGGGTCTGGCGCCATTACCTGCTGGCGCTGTTGGCCACCGGCATGGCTGCGGGCCTGGCCTGGGCGGTGTCGAGTGTGCTGGCGCTGCCCAATATCTCGCTGGTGTTTCTGGCTGCGGTGTTGCTGGTCGCGGTGCGTAGCAGCCTGGGGCCTGCGTTGGCTTGTGCCGCGCTGTCGTTCCTGACCTACGACTTTCTGTTCATCCCGCCCAACTTCTCGTTCAGCATCCAGCGGGAAGAGGACGTGCTGACCTTGGTGTTCTTCCTGTTGATGGCGGCGCTTACCGGCAACCTGGCCGCGCGCCAGCGCCGCCAGTTGCAGGCCTTGCGCGAGACCCAGGCGCAGACCAGCCAGTTGCTCGACCTGTCGCGCCGGCTGACCGTGGCCACCGACCGTCAGGCAGTGTTCAACGCCGCCGGCCAGCACTTGAATGGCTGGCAGGACATGCAGGTGTGCCTGCTGGAGCGCAATGCCGAAGGCCAGCTGCAGGTGGCCAGCGGCGAACCCCATGCCTTCAGCGACACCGAGCGTGCTGCCGCCGAGTGGGCCTGGCAGCACGGCCAGGCCGCCGGCCATGGCAGTGACACCCTACCCAATGGCCGTTGGTGGTGGTGGCCGCTGGCGGTCGACGAACAGCCCTTGGCATTGCTCGGCGTGCGCCCACGCTCCGGCCAGCCGCTCAGCGACCCGCGCCGACGCCTGCTTACCGCCCTTGGCCAGCCACTGGCTCAGGCCCTGGCGCGCGCCCGCCTGGCCGAACAATTGGAGGCCGCGCGCTTGCATGGCGAAACCGAGCAACTGCGCAGCGCCTTGCTGGCCTCGGTATCCCATGACCTGCGTACCCCGTTGACGGCCATGCGCGGCAGCATCGACAGCCTGCTGGCGCTGGGCGAGGCGATCCCGTCCGCTGACCGCCGCGAACTGCTGGAGGGCACCCGCAACGAGGCCGAACGCCTCGACCGCTACATCCAAAACCTGCTGGACATGACCCGTCTGGGCCACGGCGGCCTCAAGCTGGCGCGCGACTGGGTGGCCCCGGCCGACATCGTCGGCAGCGCCCTCAACCGCCTGCGCGTGGTGCTGGCACCGCTGCGTGTGCACACCGACGTGCCCGCCGAGTTGCCGTTGCTGTTCGTGCATGCGGCGCTGATCGAGCAGGCGCTGGTCAACGTGCTGGAAAACGCTGCGCGCTTTTCGCCGGCCAATGGTCGGCTGGAACTGCAAGTGTTCGTGCAAGGAGAGCAATTGCGCTTCGCCGTCTGCGACGAGGGCCCCGGCATTCCGCTGGCCGACCGCGAAAAGGTCTTCGACATGTTCTATACCGCTGCCCGCGGCGACCGCGGCGGGCAGGGCACCGGCCTGGGCCTGGCGATCTGCCAGGGAATGATCGGTGCTCATGGCGGGCAGATCCTGGTGGACGAAGGCATCGATGGCCAGGGCACTCGCATCACTTTATGCTTGCCGCTACCCCCTCAACCTGAAGCCGAAAGCGAAACCCGATGAGCCAGTCCGCCACCCTATTGGTCATCGACGATGAACCGCAGATCCGCAAGTTCCTGCGCATCAGCCTGGTTTCGCAGGGCTACAAGGTGCTCGAGGCCGCCACCGGTAGTGAAGGGCTGGCCCAGGCTGCGCTGGGCAAGCCGGACCTGGTGGTGCTCGACTTGGGGCTGCCGGACATGGACGGCCAGCAGGTACTGCGTGAACTGCGCGAATGGAGTGCGGTGCCGGTGATGGTGTTGTCGGTGCGCGCCAGTGAAGTGCAGAAGGTTGATGCGCTGGATGGCGGCGCCAATGACTATGTGACCAAGCCGTTCGGTATCCAGGAGTTTCTGGCGCGGGTGCGGGCTTTACTGCGCCAGGTACCGCAGTCCGGTGGCTCGGAGGTGGCGGCCAGCGTAGGGCCGTTGACCGTGGACTTTGCCTTTCGCCGGGTGACCTTGGGCGGCGTGGAAGTGGCGCTGACACGTAAGGAGTATGCGCTGCTGGCGCAACTGGCCGGGCACCCGGGGCGGGTGATTACCCAGCAACAATTGCTCAAGGACATCTGGGGGCCTACCCATGTAGAGGACACCCATTACCTGCGCATCGTGGTTGGGCATTTGCGGCAGAAACTGGGCGATGACCCGACCGCGCCGCGTTTCATCATCACTGAGGCGGGGGTGGGATACAGGTTGATGGCACCGGTTGCATGACTCGGGCTCACGCGGCCCCATGTAGGAGCGGGCTTGCCCGCGAAGAATGTGACACGGTGCTTGGCACCGGCTTTGCCGGTGTTCGCGGGTAAACCCGCTCCTACAGCAGCCTGGTGGGCTCAGGGAGCTGTTCTTGACTCCAGATCCATTTCCGCTGGCCATACTACTCTGGGCGCCAGGCGCAGGGCGAACGCCCACCAGAGCACATCGTTGTGATCCTTGGGTTCCCCGGGTGGCGGCAGGGGGCAATAGATTACCAGCCATATTCAGGCCCGTGGCGGCTCCTTCTCGAACAGCTGGCGGATCACCTCCAGGTAGCGCCGCGCACCCAACCCGAGCGGGCGCGGCTTGACCCAGATGATGTCGACCCACAACCGCAACCGGCTGGCCATGTTGTCGAAGCGCACCTCCGCCAACGCGCCCGAAGCAATCAACGGTTCAACCAAAGGCTGTGGCAGGTAGGCCCAGCCGAGGCCGGACTGCACCAAATCCAGCGTGGCCAGGTAGCTGTCAGTCAGCCAGATGCGCCGTGACAGCACCATGCGCGGGTCCGAACCGGTGGCTTTACCTGAGGCCACGATGATCTGCCGCTGTTCGGCGAAGGCCTCCTCGGGCAACGGCGTGCCGTTGTTCTGCCCGGCCGGGTGGCGCGGCGAGGCGACGGCCACCAGCAGCTGGCTGCCGGCTTCGAGGAATGACTCGCGTTCATCGATGCCCGGCCGCTCGAACACCAGCGCCAACTGCACGCTACCGTCGTGTAGCAGGCGGATGGCTTCGGTCTGGGTAGCCGAGCGCACTTCGATTTCCAGGCTGGGAAATTCTTGGGCGAGGATTTCCAGCGGCTGGCTCCAGCGACCGGTCTGCAGCTCGGGCGCCATGGCAATGGTCAGGCGCTTTTCCAAGCCCTTGTGCAATTGCAGGGCCTGGGCGTCGAGCAGGTTGAGTTGGCAAATCACCTGCCTGGCCTGGGGTTCCAGCGCCAGCGCGGCACTGGTGGGCAGCGCCTTGCGTGTGGCCCGGTCGAACAGCGGCAGGTCCAGCTCCGCTTCCAGCTGGGCAATCGCCATGCTCACGGCTGAGGGCACTCGGCCCAGCTTGCGGGCGGCGGCGGAGAACGAGCCGGCATCCAGCACCGCGAGGAAAATTGCCAGGGAGTCGCTGGTGAAGGCCATGTTCATTGAACCTGATATCGGGGGCGTTGTGAGCGAAGAGTAATGGATTGATGTATCTGGGGGGGCTAAAGGTTGGTTTGAGATTTTCAGCGCCTGGGAGATCGAGCGCCGCCCGCGCGGCGCTCGATCTCACAGGCGCTGAAAAACCACCGCCAAGCGCCTTGAGCCCTCACCCAATCCCCTACAACCCTTCGCCCAGCACCCGGTCAATGCTGTCGACAAAGTAATCCACGCTCGCCTTCGTGGTGCACATCGGCGGCTTGATCTTGAGGATGTTCAGGTAGTCGCCGGTCGGCTGCATGAAAATACCCAGGTCACGCAGGCGGTCGCACAGGGCCATGGTTTCCTCGGTGGCCGGCTCGAGCGTTGCGCGGTCACGCACCAGCTCTAGCCCCAAATAGAAGCCCGAACCATGCGCCGCGCCAGCCAACGGGTGCTTGTCGACCAGTGCCTGCAGGCGCGCTTTGAAGTAGCGCCCGGTATCGCGGGCGTTGTCCCACAGGCCTTCCTCGTGCATCACATCCAGCACCGCCATGCCGATGCGGCAACTGACCGGGCTACCCCCGGCTGAGGAGAAGAAGTAGCCCTCGGCCTCCAGCGCTTCGGCGATCTCGCGGCGGGTGATGACCACACCCAGCGGCTGGCCGTTGCCCATGCCTTTGGCCATAGTGATGATATCGGGCACCACGCCCTGTTCCTCGAAGCCCCAGAAGTACTCGCCCAGCCGGCCATAGCCCACCTGAACTTCGTCGGCGATGCACACCCCGCCGCGGGCGCGAACCTTGGCATAGGCCTCTTGCAAATAGCCAGCCGGTAGCGAAATACCACCGGCATTGCCGTACACCGGCTCGCAGATGATGCCCGCCAGCTGGCGGCCACGGGCATCGAGGTCGGCCAGCTTGGCGTCGACGTCGCGCAGGTAGTCGGCGGCGCTGTCGGCACCACGGAAGCGGCCGCGGAAGGTGTTCGGCGCTTCGACCGGGTGCACCCAGTCCGGGCGGGTTTCCAGGGCCTGCGGGTTGTCGGCGATCGAGGTAGAGATGGCATCGGTGGCCACCGACCAGCCGTGGTAGGCCTCCAGCACGCTGAGCAGGTCGCGCCCGCCGCTGTAGGCCCAGGCCAGGCGAATGGCCAGGTCGTTGGCCTCGGTGCCACTGTTGACCATGAACACCCGGTCGAAACCTTCGGGCGCCAGCTTGAGCAGGCGTTCGGAGAACTCGGTGATGGCGGCGTAGTGGAAGCGCGAGTTGGTGTTCAGCAGCGACCACTGCCGCGCTGACTCGGCGACCATGCGCGGGTGGCCGTGGCCCAGCACCGCGACGTTGTTGAGCATGTCCAGGTACGAGCGGCCCTGCATGTCGATCAGGTAGTTGCGCCAGCCACGTTCGATGTGTGGTGGTTGGGCGTAGTAGTGCTTCTGCGAACGGGCGAAGCTGGCATCGCGGCGGGCCAACAGCGCCTGCGGGTCGGGCAGTGGCGCGGCATCGCAGTCGAAGCCCAGCAGCGCGGCCGGCGACGGGCACAGGGCCAGCCAGGCGGCAGCGTGCGACGGGGTGGCGAAGAACGGCGGCTGGGTGCCGCTGGCCAGGCACAGCTGCACGCTGAGGAAGCCACAGCTGCTGCCCAGCGACTGGCCTTTTTCGACCGCCTGGCCATCTGCCGGGGCGTCTTCCAGGCCCTGCAGCCACAACGCCCAGTGCGCGCTGCGCAGGCAACCACGGCCATCGCCATGGCGCTGCCAGGTGCCGCTATCTGGCGCTTGCACCCGGCTGCCGTTGGGCACATGCAGTTCGACGCCAAGGGCGCAGGTGGCAGGCTCTTCGGGGCGGTCGATATGGGTTTGCGACAGGCGATACTGCCCGTGCAGGCTGCAGGCCGGGGCCGGTTGCGCGCTCAGCAGGTACTGATCGAAGCCGGGTTGTTGCCAGTTGCCCGCCTCGCAATGCACGCTGAGCACACCCAGGTCGACACGTGTTACAGCCTGCCCGTTCAGCTCGGGCAGCAGCGGCGCGCAGCCGCTCAGGTCCGGTGTGGCGGGTTGCAGGCCGGCAGCCTGGAGGATGGCCGCCTCCATCAGCGCGAAAGGCACAGCGGTGGCGGTGTCGAAAATTTCCCATTCATGGGCGATGTTGTCGCGGGTGTACTGGTTGCCGGGGTCGACGCTAAGTTGTTGCTCGCTGCTCAATACCAGCACGGCAGCGCGGTTCAGTACCAGCGGCCAGAGCGCGCGCAGCTCGGCCTCGGTCAAGGGGTTGAGCGCTTGGTAGGCACGGATAGCTGGCAGAATCCGCAGCGGGTCGCCTTCGGCGTGGTGTAGCAACGCCGCGCAGGTCACCGACAGGTCGGCGATGCGCCAAGTGCGCAGCAGGTCGCCGAAATCGATCACCCCTTGCAGTTGCCACTGGCGCTCGCCGTCGCGGGCCCACACGGCATTGTCGTCAGTGATGTCCAGGTGCACGGCCTGGCTTGGCAGTTGGTCGACCAAAGGCGCCAGGTGGGCGGCGGCCAAGCGGGCGGCCTGCTCAATGCGGGCGCGTTGGTCGGCGTTGTGCAGCACGGGCAGCAGGTGCTGGATCAGCGCTTGGGCGTGTTGCGGGTCCCATTGCAGGGTGCGCTCAAGGCCTGGGTGGTCGAACGTGGCCAGGGCCTTGTCCAGTCGCGCGCAGAGCCCGCCCAGTTCGGCCATCAGGCGGGGTTGCATGTGCTTGAGGCGGGTCAGTGGCTGGCCTTCGATGTAATCGAGCAGGCGCATGCGCAGCGGTTGCCCGTCGATGTCCAGTTCCAGCAACGCCTGGCCGTTATTGGCCGTGCGCACGGCTGGCACTGGCAGGCCCTGTTCGCGCAAGAAGGCCAGGGCGGCATGCTGGGCTTCCAGCTCCAGTTGGGCGTAGCTGCCGTGGCAGGCCTTGAGCACGAAACGGCCGTGTGCGGTGTCCACGCGGAAGTTCAGGTCCTGCTGGCTACCCAGTGCCGACAGGTCGCCGGCAAGGCCGTAGTGCGTCTGCAGCACGGCGTGTGCCTGGGGCTCGCTGAGTGAAGGGCTGGGCAGACTGGAGCGCTGGATCAGTGTGGCTAGGGCGGGGGAGGAGGGCTGCTGTTGTGGGCTGGACATGGGACTCTACCGTTGCTGCTGGGGTCGACGGTGGAGAATTTATGCTTGGTACGGCTGATGATGAAAGACGATTGTTGTCAGAAAAATTGATGACCACCTAGATTTCTCGGGTGCCTGGGCGGGCTCTTTCGCGGGTAAACCCGCTCCCACAGGATCACCACAGGTTTCAAGGTAGACGCGGTAGCTGCGGGTTTACCCGCGCAGCAGGCACCGCGGTGGATGGCATGGGCTTCGCCCGTGTTCGCGGGCAAGCCCGCTCCTACGAAGCCTCCACCTGCAAAAACGCCGCCTCCAGCAACTGCCGGGTATACGGATGCTGCGGTGCATGGAAGATCGCCTGCGCATCCCCTTGTTCCACCACCTGCCCATGCTTGATCACCATCAACTGGTGACTCAACGCCTTGACCACCGCCAGGTCATGGCTGATGAACAAGTACGTCAGGTTGTACTTCTGCTGCAGATTGCGCAGCAACTCCACCACCTGCCGCTGCACCGTGCGGTCCAGCGCCGAGGTAGGCTCATCCAGCAGAATCAGCGCCGGCTTCAACACCAGCGCCCGGGCAATTGCAATGCGCTGGCGCTGACCACCGGAAAACTCATGCGGATAGCGATGTCGGGTGCGCGGGTCCAGCCCCACTTCTTCCAGGGCCGCAACAATCGCTGCTTCTTGTTCTTGCGCCGTACCAATCTTATGTATGCGCAGGCCTTCACCGACAATGTCCTCCACGCACATGCGGGGGCTCAGGCTGCCGAACGGGTCTTGGAACACCACTTGCATTTCGCGCCGCAGCGGTCGCACGGCCTGCTGGTTCATGCCTTGCAGATTCTGCCCATGAAAACGAATGCCGCCCTGGCTGGAGATCAGCCGCAAGATCGCCAAACCTAACGTCGACTTGCCCGACCCGGACTCGCCGACAATCCCCAGTGTCTGCCCCTGCGGCAAGCTGAAGTTCACCCCATCGACCGCCTTCACATGGTCAACCGTGCGCCGCAGCAAGCCCTTCTTGATTGGGAACCACACCTTGAGGTCATCCACCTCCAGCAATGGCGCCCCCACTGGGTTGTGCGCGGGCAGCCCGCTGGGCTCTGCATTGATCAGCATCTGCGTGTAGTGGTGCTGCGGCGCGCTGAACAGCCTGGCACATTCAGCCTGCTCGACAATTTGCCCGTGCTGCATCACGCACACACGGTGGGCGATGCGGCGTACCAGGTTCAGGTCATGGCTGATCAGCAACAGCGCCATGCCCAGGCGGGCCTGCAGTTCCTTGAGCAGCTCGAGAATTTTCAGCTGTACGGTCACATCCAGCGCCGTGGTCGGCTCATCGGCAATCAGCAACTCCGGCTCGTTGGCCAGCGCCATGGCGATCATCACCCGCTGACGCTGACCGCCAGACAGCTCATGCGGCAGCGCCTTGAGGCGCTTGCGCGGCTCGGGGATGCCGACCAGTTCCAGTAGTTCCAGCGTGCGCGCGGTAGCTTCCTTGCCGGTCAGGCCCTTGTGCAGCAGGAGGATTTCGTTGATCTGCTTTTCGATGCAGTGCAACGGGTTAAGCGAGGTCATCGGCTCTTGGAAGATCATCGCAATGCGGTTGCCGCGAATGCGCTGCAGGGCCTTCTCGCTCTGCTGCAGCAGGTCCTTGCCCTCGTAGCGGATGCTGCCGCTGGGGTGACGGGCCAGGGGGTAGGGCAGTAGGCGCAGGATCGAGTGCGCGGTAACCGATTTGCCCGAACCACTCTCGCCCACCAGGGCCAGGGTTTCACCCTTGCGGATATCGAAGCTGATACCGTCGACCACGCGGTGAGCCTGGTCACCGGTGACGAATTCCACCGCCAGGTCGCGCACTTCGATCAGGTTCTGTTCACTCATGTCACTTCCTCGGGTCAAAGGCATCGCGGGCGGATTCGCCGATGAACACCAGCAGGCTCAGCATCAACGCCAGTACCGCAAACGCGCTGATACCCAGCCATGGAGCTTGCAGGTTGGACTTGCCCTGGGCCACCAGTTCGCCCAGCGATGGCGAGCCTGCGGGCAGGCCGAAGCCGAGGAAGTCCAGGGCGGTGAGGGTGCCGATGGCGCCCGTGAGGATGAACGGCATGAAGGTCATGGTCGAGATCATGGCGTTGGGCAGGATATGCCGGTACATGATTGCGCCGTTGCGCATGCCCAGGGCACGGGCAGCGCGCACGTATTCCAGGTTGCGCCCGCGCAGGAACTCGGCACGCACCACATCCACCAAGCTCATCCACGAGAACAGCAGCATGATGCCCAGCAGCCACCAGAAGTTCGGTTGCACGAAGCTGGCGAGGATGATCAGCAGGTACAGCACCGGCAGGCCCGACCAGACTTCCAGGAAGCGCTGCCCGGCCAGGTCGACCCAGCCGCCATAAAAGCCCTGCAAGGCGCCAGCGATGACGCCGACGATGGAACTGGCCACGGTCAAGGTCAGGGCAAACAGCACCGAAATGCGGAAGCCATAGATCACCCGCGCCAGGACGTCGCGGCCTTGGTCGTCGGTGCCCAGCCAGTTGTCCGCCGAGGGTGGGGCAGGGGCGGGCACGCGCAGGTCGTAGTTGATGCTCTGGTAGCTGAACGGGATCGGCGCCCACAGCACGAAGCTGTGTTTTTTCTCCAGCAGGTCGCGGATGTATGGGCTCTTGTAGTTGGCCTCCAGCGGGAATTCACCACCGAAGGTGGTTTCCGGGTAGCGCTTGAACGCCGGGAAGTACCAGGCACCGTCGTAGCGCACGGCTATCGGTTTGTCGTTGGCGACCAGCTCGGCGCCCAGGCTCAGGCCAAACAGGATCAGGAACAGCCACAGCGACCACCAGCCACGGCGGTTGGCCTTGAAGCGCTCGAAGCGCCGACGGTTGAGGGGGGACAAGGCCATGTCAGTGCTCCCGGCTCGCGAAGTCGATGCGTGGATCGACCAGGGTGTAGGTCAGGTCGCCGATCAGTTTCACCACCAGCCCCAGCAGGGTGAAGATGAACAGGGTGCCGAAGACCACCGGGTAATCGCGGTTGATGGCCGCCTCGAAACTCATCAGGCCTAGGCCGTCGAGGCTAAAGATCACCTCGATCAGCAAGGAGCCTGTGAAGAAAATGCCGATGAACGCCGACGGGAAGCCGGCAATCACCAGCAACATGGCATTGCGGAACACGTGGCCGTACAGCACCCGTGGCCGGCTCAGGCCCTTGGCCTTGGCGGTGACCACGTACTGCTTGTTGATCTCGTCGAGGAAGCTGTTCTTGGTCAGCAGGGTCATGGTGGCGAAGTTGCCAATGACCAGCGCGGTGATCGGCAGCACCAAGTGCCAGAAATAGTCGAGAACTTTGCCGGTGGTGCTTAGTTCGTCGAAGTTGTTGGAGGTTAGGCCGCGCAGCGGGAACCAGTCGAAGTAGCTGCCGCCGGCGAACAGTACGATCAGCAGGATGGCGAACAGGAACGCCGGGATGGCATAGCCGACGATGATCGCTGAACTGGTCCAAACGTCGAAGTGGCTGCCGTGGCGCACCGCCTTGGCGATACCCAGCGGGATCGACACCAGGTACATGATCAGCGTGCTCCATAGCCCCAGCGAGATCGACACCGGCATCTTTTCGATGATCAGGTCGATTACCTTGGCATCGCGGAAGAAGCTGTCGCCGAAGTCCAGCTGGGCGTAGTTCTTGATCATGATCCACAGGCGCTCGGGCGGCGACTTGTCAAAACCGTACATGCGCTCGATCTCGGCGATCAGCGCCGGGTCCAGGCCCTGGGCACCACGGTAGTTGGAGCCGGCTACCGACACCTCGGCACCGCCACCGGCAATGCGGCTGGTGGCGCCTTCGAAGCCTTCGAGCTTGGCGATCATCTGCTCGACCGGGCCACCGGGGGCGGCCTGGACGATGATGAAGTTGATGATGAGGATACCGAACAGAGTCGGGATGATCAGCAGCAGGCGGCGCAGGATGTAGGCCAGCATGTTAGTTGGCCTCGTCCGCAGGGGCTTCGCTGACCGCTGGGGTCACGCCCGGCTTGATCCACCAGGTATCGATGCCGATGTCGTACTTGGGCGAAACGCTCGGGTGGCCGATGTGGTTCCAGTAGGCCACACGCCAGGTCTTGATGTGCCAGTTGGGGATTACGTAGTAGCCCCATAGCAGCACGCGGTCGAGCGCGCGACAGTGGTCGATCAGGCTCTGGCGCGAGTCGGCGTTGATCAGCTGGTCCACCAGCTGGTCGATGGCCGGGTCGCGCAGGCCGATGAAGTTACGGCTGCCAGGGTTGTCGGCGGCGGAACTGGACCAGAACTCGCGCTGCTCGTTGCCCGGCGAATTGGACTGTGGGTAGCCGCCGACGATCATGTCGTAGTCGCGTGAACGCAGACGGGTGATGTATTGCGACACGTCGACTCGGCGGATGTTCAGCTCGATGCCGAGGTCGGCGAGGTTGCGCTTGAACGGCAGCAGGATGCGCTCGAACTCGGTCTGCGCCAGCAGGAACTCGATGCTGACCGGCTTGCCTTGAGCGTCGACCATCTTGTCGTCGACGATTTTCCAGCCGGCTTCCTGCAGCAGCTTGTAGGCCTGGCGCTGCTGCTCGCGAATCATGCCGCTGCCGTCGCTGACCGGGTTATGGAAGGTTTCGGTAAACACCTGCTCGGGCACTTTGCCGCGCAGCGGTTCGAGGATTTTTAGCTCGCTGGGGCTGGGCAAGCCGCGGGCGGCCATTTCCGAATTGTCGAAGTAGCTGCCGGTACGGGTGTAGGCGCCGTTGAACAGCTGCTTGTTGGTCCACTCGTAGTCCAGCAGCAAGCTCAGCGCCTGGCGCACACGCACGTCCTGGAACACCGGGCGGCGGATGTTGAAGATGAAACCCTGCATGCCGGTGGGGTTGCCGTTGGGCAGTTCTTCCTTGATCAGGCGGCCCTCGCGCACGGCGGGTACATTGTAGGCAGTGGCCCAGTTTTTCGCGCTGACTTCCAACGCGTAGTCGAACGCACCTGCCTTCAGTGCCTCCAGGGCGACGGTGGTGTCGCGGTAGGCATCGAAGGTCATGACATCGAAGTTGTAGAAGCCGCGGTTGATTGGCAGGTCCTTGGCCCAGTAGTCCTTGACCCGTTCGTAGCGCACCGAGCGCCCGGCCTTGACCTCGGCAACTTTGTACGGCCCGCTACCCAGCGGGATTTCCAGATTACCGCGGTTGAATTCGCGGTTTTCGTACCAGTGCTTGGGCAATACCGGCAGCTGGCCAAGAATCAGCGGCAGTTCGCGGTTGTTCTTGTGCTTGAAGGTGAACAGCACCTTCAGCGGGTCTTCGGCGACCACTTCGGCAACGTCGGCGTAGTACTGGCGATACAGTGGCGCGCCGTCCTTGATCAGGGCATTGAAGGTGAACACCACATCGTCGGCACGCAGCGGGTGGCCGTCGTGGAAGCGCGCCTCCGGGCGCAGGTAGAAGCGTACCCAGCTGTTGTCCGGGGCCTTTTCGATCTTGCCGGCGACCAGGCCGTACTCGGTGAATGGCTCATCCTGGCTCTGGCGCATCAGGGTGTCGTAGATGATGCTGATGTTTTCGGCCGGCACCCCTTTGTTGATGAATGGGTTGAGGCTATCGAAGCCACCGAAGCTGGACTGGCGGAAAGTACCGCCCTTGGGCGCTTCAGGGTTGACGTAATCGAAGTGTTTGAAGTCGGCAGAGTACTTGGGCGGCTCGTCGTAAAGGGTGAGCGCGTGTTGCGGTGCGGCCAGGGTGGGAAGGCTCAGGCAGGCGAGCAACAGGCTGCCTGCCAGCCGGCGCAGTCGGTGCGTTGGCGTCATTGGGCTTTCTCCGAAGTCTTGATCCACCAGCTGTTCAGCCCGAGGGTGTAGGGCGGCGTGGTGACGAAGGCGAACCGGTTGCGATAGGCCAGCCGGTGGTTGTCGAGGTACCAGTTGGGGATCATGTAGTAATGCCATGAGAGCACGCGGTCAAGGGCGCGGGCTGCAGCCACCTGGTCATCGCGGGTGCGGGCCGCCAAAAGGGTGTCGAGCAGGTGGTCGACCACCGGGTCCTTGACCCCAGCATAGTTCTTGCTGCCCTTGGTCGCGGCCTGGCTGGAATGGAAGTACAGCCACTGTTCCAGGCCGGGGCTCAGGGTTTGGTTCAGGGTCATCAAGATCATGTCGAAATCGAACTGGTCCAGGCGTTGTTTGTACTGGGCGCGGTCCACGGTGCGCAAGCGCGCATCAATGCCGATGCTGGCCAGGTTTTCGACGTAAGGTTGCAGGATGCGTTCAAGGTTGGGGTTTACCAGTAGCAGCTCCATGCGCAGTTGCTGGCCTTTGCTGTCCACCAGGCGCTGGCCGTTCAGCTTCCAGCCGGCCTCGGCGAGCAGGCCTAGGGCCTGACGCAAGGTCTGGCGGCTGACGCCACGGCCATCGGTCTGGCTGACTTTGTAGGTTTCGCTGAACAGCTTGGCGGGCAACTGGTCACGGAACGGCGCCAACAGCAGCCACTCCTTGCCGGTGGGCAGGCCGCTGGCGGCGAATTCGCTGTTGGGGTAGTAACTGGTCGAGCGGCGGTAGGCACTGCTGAACAGGGCGCGGTTGGTCCACTCGAAGTCCAGCATCAGCCCCAGCGCCTGGCGTACCCGTGGGTCGCTGAAGCTGGCCCGGCGGCTGTTCATGAACAAGCCCTGGGTTTGGGTGGGGATGCGGTGCGGGATTTGCGCCTTGATCACCTCGCCACGCCGCACGGCTGGGAAGTTGTAGCCGTTGGCCCAATTCTTTGCTTGATGCTCGATGTAGATGTCGAACTCGCCTGCCTTGAACGCTTCGAAGGCTACCGTGGCGTCGCGGTAAAACTCGTATTCCACGCGCTTGAAGTTGTACTTGCCGCGGTTCACCGCCAGGTCCTTGCCCCAGTAGTTCTTCACCCGCTCGAACACCAGGCGCCGGCCTGGCTGCACTTCAGTGATGCGGTAGGGGCCGCTGCCCAGCGGCGGCTCGAACGTGGTCGCCTTGAAGTCGCGCTTTTGCCAATAGTGCTTGGGCAGTACTGGCATTTCGCCCAGGCGCAGAATCAGCAGCGGGTTGCCGGCGCGCTTGAACACGAAGCGAATGCGCAGCGGGCCGAGGATGTCGACCCGTTGCACTTCCTGCAGGTTGGTGCGGTAGATCGGGTGGCCGTCCTTGAGCAGCGTGCGGTACGAGAAGGCCACGTCTGCCGAGGTGATCGGCTTGCCGTCATGCCAGCGGGCTTCCGGGCGCAAGTTGAACACCACCCAGCTGCGGTCTTCGCTGTACTCCACCGAGCGGGCGATCAGGCCGTAGCTGGAAGTCGGTTCGTCACCGGACGGGTCGTACTGGCCGGTGCCGACCATCAGCGGCTCGTTCAGCTCGCTGACGCCGTACTGCTGGAAATTGGGTGTAGTAATCGGGCTCGACCCCTTGAAGGTGTAGGGGTTGAGGGTGTCGAAGGTACCGAAAGCCATGGCCCGCAAAGTACCGCCCTTGGGCGCTTGCGGGTTGACCCAGTCGAAATGGGTGAATGTGGCTGGGTACTTGAGCGTGCCGAACTGCGCGTATCCGTGGCTTTCGCTCACCATCGCGGCTACGGGAAAGCTCAAGGCCAGGCTGAGTGACAGCAGGAGGGGACGTATCAAGTCGGCATCCGATCCAGAGGCGTTGGGCTTTGATCGGGGTACAGTAACAGCTTGGTGGGGTTGGAAAAAGAGAGGCTTTGCAGGAGGGGGTAGCGGGTGTGCCCGCTTCCGTCTAGCTAGGGGGGCGCGGCTGCTGCTACAGGGGCCGCGCCATCCCCCCCGGGGATCAATGCGAGAGGTAGACGGTCAGGGTTTGCCCTGGCTTGAGAGCATGGCCGCTGCGCGGGTTCCAGCGCTTGAGGTGTTTCATTTCCACGTTGAAACGCTTGGCCACCAAGTACAGCGAATCGCCTTTGCGTACCTTGTATTGCGTGGAGCGCTGGGCGGATGCAGCCACCCGGTTACCGGCACTGCTCGGTGCGTTGGCGCCGCGCAGGGCCAAGACCTGGCCGGCACGCACGCTGTTGCCGGACAGACGGTTCCAGCGTTTGATGTCCTTGACTGAAACGCTGTTGGCCTTGGCAATTGCGCCCAGGTTGTCGCCGCGCTTGACCCGATAGCTGCGTGCCGCCACTGGCACCTTGCCCTCAGCCACCGCACGTGCGAACACGGCCTTGTTCGGCTGCAGGCTGACCAACTGCTCGGGCTTCAGGTTGGACAGGCTGTCGCTCAGCAATTGCGCCTTGGCGGTGGGTACCAGCAGTTGCTTGGGGCCGTCCACGGTCATGCGTTTTTTGAACGCAGGGTTCAGCTGGATCAGTTCGTCTTCGTCGATGTTGGCGAAAGCCGCCACACGCGACAGGTCGAGGCGGTCGTTGATGGCGACGGCTTCGAAGTAGGGTTCGTTGGCAATTGGGTTGAGGTTTACGCCGTAGGCTTCAGGCGTGGACACCACCTGCGACAGCGCCAGTAGCTTGGGCACGTAGTCGCGGGTTTCCTGCGGCAGCGGCAGGTTCCAGTAGTCGGTCGGCAGGCCGAGCCGTTCGTTGCGCTCGATGGCACGGCTGACCGTACCTTCGCCAGCGTTATAGGCAGCCAGGGCCAGTAGCCAGTCGCCGTTGAACATGTCGTGCAGGCGGGTCAGGTAATCGAGCGCGGCGTTGGTCGACGCGGTGATGTCGCGACGGCCATCGTAAAAGTTGGTTTGGCGCAAGTTGAAGTGGCGGCCGGTCGCCGGCATGAACTGCCACATGCCAGCGGCGCTGGCGCGTGAGTAGGCCATCGGGTTGTAGGCGCTCTCGATGGCCGGCAGCAGGGCCAGTTCCAGCGGCATATCGCGCTCTTCAAGGCGCTCGACGATGTAGTGCAAGTACAGGCTGCCGCGCTCGCCGGCGCTTTCGATGAAGCGTGGGTTGCTGGCGAACCACAGGCGCTGCTGTTCGATACGCGGGTTGACGTCGATGCTGTCTTGCAGCACGAAGCCCTGACGCATGCGTTCCCACACATCCTGCGGTGCCTGCTCGACAGGCTTGACCAGCAGTGGGGCCGGCTTGTGCTTGATACGTGCCTGATAATTGTGCGCGCGAACGCTGTCGGATTCGTCGAGCTGACGGGTGCTCTGGCAGCCCACCAAGGTGGCGGCCAGAGCCAGCGCACTGATTTGGGCCAGGCGCGTCAGGGCGACGGAATGAGAGGTTCTGCGGCTACGTAAAGACATCGGCTGATACAGGTATCCGGGCGAAAATTTCGGCGATTCTAGAAACCGCACCCGGCCTGGTCAACCTTTGACCCGTCTATGCGATATATCTTGAGGTTATCAGAAGGTGTCCTTCCAAGACCTCAAGGCAGCAAAAACAGCGACATGCGTGTCGTTTGAATGTCCCTTCCATTCGTCTGCTTTTTGTTTAACTAATGTTTCAGAAGTACGCAGGAAGGGGTTGGTAAGCCGTTCCAGGCCAATCGTTGATGGCAATGTGATGCGATTTTCGGCACGCAGACGGGTAACGTCATCAAATCGTTGTAGAACGTGCGGATTAGTAGGTTCCACCGCTTTGGCGAAGCGCAGGTTGCTGAGCGTGTATTCGTGCGCACAGTACACCTCGGTCTGCTCCGGCAAGGCTGCCAGGCGGGCGAGGGCGGGCTGCATCTGCTCAGGGGTGCCCTCGAACATGCGCCCGCAGCCGGCTGCAAACAGCGTGTCGCCGCTGAACAGGACGGGTGTTGGCGACTGGTCGCTAAACAAGGCGATATGCCCCAGCGTGTGGCCGGGCACCGCCAGCACCCGGAAGGTCACCCCCAGCACCTCTACCTGGTCGCCTTCGGCCAGCGCCAGGTCACGGCAGGGAATGGCTTCGTTGGCCGGGCCGCAGACTCTGGCGTCCGTCAACTGCTTGAGTCGCGCCACCCCGCCAACGTGATCGTTGTGATGGTGGGTAACGAGGATGTCGCTCAGCACCCAGCCGGGGTTCGCTGACAGCCAGCGCTCCACTGGGCCGGCGTCACCCGGATCGACCACCGCACAGCGGCGTTTGGCAGTATCCTGTAACAACCAGATGTAGTTGTCGGAGAAAGCGGGGAGAGCATCGATCTGTATCATGGTGCGGATCCGATTCGCCTAGCGTGGCACATGAGGGCATCTTATCCGCGATGGCGCGGTGCGAGAACCTTCGAGGGAGAGCGCAATGACCGACCAAGCCTTTGCCCAGGCCGACCCGGACTGGGTCAAGCTGATCAGCCTGGCCCGTGAGTGGTTCAATGGCCCACTCGGCCAACTGATGCTCAAAGAGGAAGAAAAACTGCTGGAAGAAGAGCTCGGGCGCTTCTTCGGTGGTTACCTGGTGCACTACGGCCCCTGCGCCGAGCCGCCGCCCAGCGCCCCCCAGGTGCAGCGCAACGTGCGCCTCGGCGCGCCGCTGCCGGGGGTGGAAATCGTTTGTGAAGAGCAGGCCTGGCCACTGAGCGAGCACGCTGCCGACGTGGTGGTGCTGCAGCATGGCCTGGATTTTTGCCTCTCGCCCCATGGCCTGCTGCGCGAGGCCGCCAGCGCCGTGCGCCCGGGCGGGCACTTGTTGGTTGTCGGGATCAACCCCTGGAGCAGTTGGGGTATGCGCCATTTCTTCAGCCATGGCGCCCTGCGCAAGGCGCGCTGTATTTCGCCTTCGCGGGTGGGTGACTGGCTCAACCTGCTGGGCTTCGCGCTGGAGAAACGCCGCTTCGGGTGCTATCGTCCGCCGCTTGCTTCACCGGCCTGGCAGCAACGCCTGCAAGGCTGGGAGCGGTTGGCCGGCGGCTGGCAGGGCTCCGGTGGCGGGGTGTACCTGCTGGTGGCGCGCAAGATGGTGGTAGGCCTGCGGCCGTTGCGCCCAGAGCGCCGTGAGCCGATGGGCAAGCTGCTGCCGCTGCCGCTGGCCAAGGTCAACCGCACGGCGGCCAACCCTGAAACTGACAAG
Source organism: Pseudomonas sp. Leaf58 (assembly GCF_003627215.1). Lineage (NCBI taxonomy): Bacteria > Pseudomonadati > Pseudomonadota > Gammaproteobacteria > Pseudomonadales > Pseudomonadaceae > Pseudomonas > Pseudomonas sp. Leaf58. Next base: position 3,571,496 of record NZ_CP032677.1, on the reverse strand, counting down.
CACTGACTTCAAGAGTGGTACATGAGCGATAGCGTCGAGATGTTTACCGATGGTGCCTGCAAGGGCAATCCCGGCCCAGGCGGCTGGGGGGTCCTGATGATTTACAAGGGCGTCGAGAAGGAACTGTGGGGCGGCGAGCGTGAGACCACCAACAACCGCATGGAGCTGATGGCGGCTATTCAGGGCCTGATGTCGCTCAAGCGTGAGTGCGAAGTGGTGCTGACCACCGACTCGCAATATGTGATGAAAGGCATCAACGAGTGGATGGTCAACTGGAAGAAGCGCGGCTGGAAGACTGCGGCGAAGGAACCGGTGAAAAACGCCGACCTGTGGCAGCAGCTGGATGAGCAGGTCAACCGCCACAAGGTGAGCTGGAAGTGGGTACGCGGCCATATCGGCCACCCCGGCAACGAACGCGCCGACCAGTTGGCCAACCGTGGGGTCGACGAGGTGCGCGCCCAGCGTTGAGCTGGGGTACAATCCCCGGCTTTGTAACTGATGCAAGTTGGAGCGCCCCGCGTGGAGCAGCAGCAAGATAAACGGTTCGTCATTCTCGATACCGAAACCACGGGTATGCCGGTCAGCGAAGGCCACCGGATCATCGAGATCGGCTGTGTCGAGGTGATCGGCCGGCGCCTCACCGGGCGGCACTTCCACGTCTATCTGCAGCCGGACCGCGAAAGTGATGAAGGCGCCATCAACGTCCATGGTATTACCGATACCTTCCTGGTCGGCAAACCGCGTTTCCGTGAAGTAGCCGAGGAGTTTTTCGCGTTCATCCAGGGCGCCACGCTGGTCATCCACAACGCGGCGTTCGACGTTGGCTTCATCAACAACGAATTCGCCTTGATCGGCCAGCAGGACCGCGCAGACATTTCGCAGCACTGCACCATCCTCGACACCCTGCTGCTGGCACGCTCGCGCCACCCAGGGCAGCGCAACAGCCTGGATGCGCTGTGCAAACGCTACGACATCGACAACTCTGGCCGCGAGTTGCACGGCGCGCTGCTTGACTCGGAGCTGTTGGCTGACGTCTACCTGGCGATGACCGGTGGCCAGACCAGCCTGTCGCTGGCCGGGCACGGGGCAGACGCCGAGGGTGACGGGCAGGGCGTTGGTGGCAGCGAGATCCGCCGGATCACCGGCCGTGCGCCGGGGCGGGTGATCATGGCCAATGCCGAAGAACTGGCGGCGCATGCCGAGCGCTTGGCGGCCATTGCCAAGTCAGCGGGTGGGCCCTCGATGTGGCAGGCCCTTACCGAGGTACCTGCCAGCTGATTGGTCGCCTGTTCCGGCCCTTTCGCGGGTAAACCCGCTCCTACAGGTGAAAATACCTTACCTGCGAAGAGGCCAGTACAGGCAATACCAGGCTCAACTACCCTGAAATGGACGATATGTCCTTCGGAGGTAGCCACCTGATGTACAAGGACCTCAAGTTCCCGATCCTCATCGTCCACCGTGCCATCAAGGCTGACAGTGTCGCCGGCGAGCGCGTCCGGGGCATTGCCGAGGAACTGCGCCAGGACGGCTTCGCCATCCTCGCCGCCGCCGACCACGCCGAGGCCTGCCTGGTCGCCGCCACCCACCACGGCCTGGCCTGCATGCTGATTGCCGCCGAAGGCGTCGGCGAGAATACCCACCTGCTGCAAAACATGGCCGAGCTGATTCGCCTGGCTCGGCTGCGTGCACCCAGCCTGCCGATTTTCGCCTTGGGCGAGCAGGTGACCCTGGAAAACGCCCCCGCCGAGGCCATGAGCGAGCTCAACCAGCTGCGCGGTATCCTCTACTTGTTCGAAGACACCGTGCCGTTTCTTGCCCGCCAGGTGGCACGCGCCGCGCATATCTACCTCGACGGCCTGTTACCGCCCTTTTTCAAGGCCTTGGTGCAGCACACCGCACAGTCCAACTATTCCTGGCACACCCCGGGCCACGGCGGTGGTGTGGCCTACCGCAAAAGCCCAGTAGGCCAGGCCTTTCACCAGTTTTTCGGGGAGAATACCCTGCGCTCTGACCTGTCCGTTTCGGTGCCGGAACTGGGCTCGCTGCTTGACCACACCGGCCCCCTGGCCGAAGCCGAGGCCAGGGCTGCGCGCAACTTCGGCGCCGATCACACCTTTTTCGTCATCAATGGCACTTCCACGGCCAACAAGATTGTCTGGCACGCCATGGTCGGCCGTGACGACCTGGTGTTGGTGGACCGCAACTGCCACAAGTCGGTGGTGCATGCGATCATCATGACCGGCGCTATCCCACTGTACCTATGCCCCGAACGCAACGAGCTGGGCATTATCGGGCCGATCCCGCTCAGCGAATTCAGCCCCGAGGCGATTCAGGCGAAGATCCACGCCAACCCACTGGCTCGCGACCGTGGGCAGCGTATCAAGCTGGCGGTAGTCACCAACTCCACTTACGACGGCCTGTGCTACCACGCCGGGCTGATCAAGCAGACCCTGGGCGCCAGTGTCGAGGTGCTGCACTTCGACGAGGCCTGGTTCGCCTATGCGGCATTCCACGACTTTTTCACCGGCCGTTATGCCATGGGCACGGCCTGCGCAGCAGACAGCCCGCTGGTGTTCAGCACCCATTCCACCCACAAGCTGCTGGCCGCCTTCAGCCAGGCTTCGATGATCCATGTGCAGGACGGGGCCCGGCGCCAACTGGACCGGGACCGCTTCAACGAAGCGTTCATGATGCACATCTCGACTTCGCCGCAGTACAGCATCCTCGCCTCGCTGGACGTGGCCTCGACCATGATGGAAGGGCCCGCCGGGCGTTCGCTGCTGCAGGAAATGTTCGATGAGGCGTTGAGCTTTCGCCGTGCCTTGGCCAACCTGCGCGAGCACATTGCCGCACACGACTGGTGGTTCAGCATCTGGCAGCCGCCGAGCGCCGAAGGCATTCACCGCCTGGCCGCCGAGGACTGGCTGCTGCAGCCGGGGGCAGAGTGGCATGGCTTTGCTGAAGTAGCGGATGATTATGTGCTGCTCGACCCGCTGAAGGTAACCCTGGTGATGCCCGGCCTGAGCGCAGGCGGTGCGCTGGGCGAGCATGGCATTCCGGCCGCGGTGGTCAGCAAGTTTCTCTGGGAGCGCGGGCTGGTGGTAGAGAAAACCGGCCTGTACAGCTTTTTGGTGCTGTTCTCCATGGGCATCACCAAGGGCAAGTGGAGCACCTTGCTCACCGAGTTGCTGGAATTCAAACGCCACTATGACGGCAATACGGCGCTAAGCCACTGCCTGCCCAGCGTGGTGGTTGCCGATGCCTCACGCTACCAGGGTATGGGCCTGCGTGACCTGTGCGAACAGTTGCATGGCTGCTACCGCGCCAATGCTACGGCCAAGCAGCTAAAGCGGCTGTTCACGCGCTTGCCGGAGGTGGCCGTGAGCCCGGCCCGGGCCTACGACCTGATGGTGCGCGGTGAGGTAGAGGCAGTGCCGATCGAGGCGCTGCTGGGGCGGGTGGCGGCGGTGATGCTGGTGCCGTACCCGCCGGGCATTCCATTGATCATGCCGGGGGAGCGGTTCACCGAGGCGACCCGCTCGATACTTGACTACCTGGCCTTCGCCCGCGCGTTCAACCAAGGCTTCCCTGGTTTCGTCGCTGACGTGCACGGTCTGCAGAATGAAAGCGGCCGTTACACCGTGGACTGCATTAGGGAATGCGAATGATCTCGACGCCGCTGCGGGCCAGTTCGAAACGGTTTTCACCCAGGTGGTTGACCTTGTCACCGATAGCAAGGCGGTAGGTGGTGACGGGGGCGCCCAGCGTGCTGCCGTCGAGTTGCAGGGTGGACTCCTGGAACTCGTGCACGGGGTAGATGCGGCCTTCGGCGTCACGGGCGTGGAATTGGCCGACCATTACTGCTGCCATTTGGGTGGAAACCTCTGAATTACGTAGGAAATGTTTGAAGTCATAGACCGTGGAACTGCGTTGGAAGTTTTCGCCTTGCGGAAAAAAAAACAAAGCGCCGAGGAACGGTCATCTATAACTACAACGTCACTTTACCCAGCAAAGGTTGGAAATTGCCATGAGCCAGGTGTATTCAGTTGCGGTTGTCGTCGGCAGCTTGCGCAAAGAGTCCTACAACCGCAAGGTCGCCCGCGCGCTTTCGGAGCTGGCGCCGTCCAGCCTTGCGCTGAAGGTCGTCGAGATTGGCGATTTGCCGTTGTATAACGAAGACGTCGAGGCCGAAGGAGTGCCAGAGGCCTGGAAGCGTTTTCGCGAGGACATCCGCCGCAGTGATGCGGTGCTGTTCGTTACCCCGGAATACAACCGTTCGGTGCCGGGGTGCTTGAAGAATGCGATCGATGTGGGGTCGCGGCCTTATGGGCAAAGTGCCTGGAGCGGCAAGCCGACAGCGGTGGTGAGTGTATCGCCGGGGGCGATTGGCGGCTTTGGTGCCAACCATGCCGTGCGTCAGTCGCTGGTGTTCCTGGACATGCCGTGCATGCAGATGCCCGAGGCCTACATTGGCGGTGCGGCTAGCCTGTTCGAGGAATCGGGCAAGCTCAACGACAAGACCCGGCCGTTTTTGCAGGCATTTGTCGACAAGTTCGCTTCTTGGGTGAAGTTGAACAGGGCGGTTTGAGGCCTGTCCATTCGGTGTCAGTCTTCATTGGGGCCGTGCAGCGGCCCCAGCGGTTTAGCGGAAGCTGTAGGAAACGCCGGTATATACGGCAAACCCTTCGCCCGGCGTCGAGCGGGCATTATCGTCGCCGGCATCGTTGTAGCCCGGCGTTACCGTTGCCGCGTAACGCTTGTTGGTCAAGTTGCGCAGGTCCAGCCAGGTTTGCCAGTCCTGTTTCGGTGAATTCCAGCCAATGCGGGCGCCGAGCAAGGCATACTCATCGGCGTGGTAGCTGTTGGCATAGTCGACCTGCACCTTCGACGCCATCTGTGTATTGACGCCGGCATACAAGCCGTTCGGCCAGTCGTAGCGCAGCTCGGCCTGGTAGTAGTGCATGGGGATGCCGGGCAGGCGGTTGTCGCCGAACTGATCGTCATCACGGTAGTGGAAGTCACTGAAGGTGTAGGCCTGGCGCAGGCTCAGCTTGCCGCTGCCGGCGCGCTCCCACAGGGTGCTGTCGAGGCCGGCTTCGACGCCCTGGTGCACGGTGGCGCTGGCGTTGAACTCCTTGGCCGGAGCACCTTGCACGATTTCCACCGCCAGCAACTCATGACGAACTTGCGAGTAGTACCATGCCAGGTCCCAGCGGCCCAGGGCCGATTCGCCGCGCGTGCCCAGCTCCAGCGTTGTGGCTGTCTGGTTTTGCATTTCGATCGGTTGGTTGGCAGTTGGCGCGCTCCAGATCAGTGCCCAGGGGTGGGGCGGTTCGACCGAGCGGCTCAGGTTGCCGTACACCTGCAGGTCCGGGCGGATGTCATAGCGCAACCCCAGGCGTGGTGCATAGTCCCAGTCATGCTGGCTGACTTTGCCGCCCCCAGCAGGGTGGTAAGTCACATCACTTTCGCGGCGGGTATAAATCATCGCCAGGCCGGTGGTCAGCCACAGGTCAGGGAGCAGCTCCAGGTCATTGCCGAAATGCAGCACCGTGTCCGACCCCTGGTAGGTGAAGTCACGGCTGCGTGCACCGAACACGTCGCCATTGCGGGCGAACTGCGAAGCGCCGCTGTTGGGCAGGTGTTTGGTGGTACGCCAGCCGAGGGTGGTCTTGCTCTCGTGGCCGAACAGGGTGTCGCGGCGCAAGTAGTTCAGCGTGCCGCTGACATCGGTATAGGCCACCTTCAGGCGCATAGGGCCTTCGCGCAGGTCCATCGGGTAGTCGTGATAGACCAGGCCGGCTTCCAGGCGCGCATCGTCGTCGAGGTAGAAGGTGGTCTTGTTACCCACCCAGGTGCTGCCCGGTTGCGGGCGGCTGTCGTCGCGGGCCAGGTAAGCCGGGTTGGCTGCACGCGGGTGGTGCTTGATCTGCTCCTTGGTCAGGCGCCCGGCCAGTTCGTTCTCGGTTTCGCGGTAGCGCAAGTAGAAGCGGGTTTCCAGGTTCGGGTTGAAACGGTAGCCGACGTTGGCGGCAATGCCCTTCGCGCTGCCGCTGCTGTGCGCCTGGTAGCCGTCATATTCCGCATCGGTCAGGGCCACATAGTAGTCGAGGTTGCCCAGCACCTGCCCCGAGCTGACGTGCCGGTGCTGGTAGCCGCGGCTGCCGACTTCGTAGCGCACCTGCAGCGGCGCGGCGTCGTAGCCGGTGTGGGTGACGTAGTTGATCGCCCCACCCAGGGCCAGTGCGCCTTGGTCGAAGCCATTGGCGCCGCGCAGTACTTCGGCACGGCTCAGCCACAGCGGCTCGAACAGTTCGTAGGGTGTGCCACCCGGCCCGGTCAGGGGCAGGCCGTCGAACATCGTATACACCCCGGAGCCGTGGGCGCCGGGCGCGCGGTTGATGCCCGAGCCGCGGATCGACAGCTTGATGCCATCGTTGCCCGCCGACTGGGCGAACACCCCGGGCTGGTAGGCCAGCACGTCCTGGTTGCTGGCCACCCGGCCTTGCCCCACGCGCTGCATGTCCACCAGGTTGCTGGCACCTGGCACTTCGCGCAGGCGTTCGCTGGCCGCCGTCAGGTCGTTCTGCTCTGCGTCGGTGATCAACACCTGGCCCAATTCGACCGAAGCTGCCGCCAAAACGGGCTGGGTGGCGCCGAAAGCAGCCAGCAGGCCAAGGCAGGGCGATAGGGGTAAAGCGCAACGCATTGTACGACTCCAGGCGAAAGACGAATGGACAACGGCGGTGAGACGAGCGAAACGGCGCTTGGAGCACGCAGAAAGTCAGCTAATTTCGTGCTGTCTTCGTCAGACGGCTTTGTATGAAAGTTCTTTACAGGCCGCGGTGGTGGAGCGGGGTGGCAGGTGCTCCGTAAGGTGACTGCAGATCGGCAGCGATGCCTCTCTCAATCACCCGTGGAGTTCAAACATGATTGACAACACACGACTGTCGCAGCAACCCATGGCGGATATTCCGGTTCGCCTGACGCCTCGTGAACAGCAAGTACTGTTGTGGTGCGCCTATGGCAAAAGCTCATGGGAGATTGGCCAGATCCTGGCGTGCAAGGAATCGACGGTGAACTTTCATGTGTCCAACATCCTGCGCAAGTTCGATGTGCCCACCCGGGTGGCGGCGGTGATCAAGGCCATTCGCTACGGCATGCTGGCTGAGCAGTGAGGGAGCTGACGCATGAGCAACGATCCTCTGTTACCGCGTTTTGCCGACAGCCATGACCCATTTTGGCCACGGGTGGACCTGGCCCAGCTACGCGAGCGGCTGAACCTGCAGCCGATTGTGAGCGAAGCTGCACTGGAAGTGGCCGCACGCTGCGCGGCCATCGCTGCGGCACGCGAATTTGCACGCTGGCGAGCGGTATTTCGAGAGCGGGGCTACAAGCGCCTCGAAGATGTGGCCGGGCACGACCATGGGCGTGCCTTGCGTGTGTGCTACCTACGCTTTGTCGAGGCTGCGGTCATGTACAACTTGGGCTCGGCTGCTTACTTGCCCGCTGCACGTCGAGGGCGCAACCATGCCTGAAGCATCCTTTTTCGACGCGCTGTTTGCAGCGCTAGTGGTGTTGCTGGGGGCGGATGGCAGTGTGCTATTCGCGGCGCTGTTGGGGGCGTTGCTGGTAAGCGCGGCGCGCGACCGTTTGATTACCAATACGGCCAGGCGCCTGAAGCTGGGCAAGAAACTGTTGCTCGTGTTCGTGACCATGGGCGTGGGCCACCTGTTCGAGCCTCTGGTTTCGTCACTGGCGCCCATGCTGACCCGTGGCATGGCGGCATTCGTGGCCGCCGTGGTCGTGATCCCCATCAGCCTCAAGGTCATGGTCTGGCTGGATACGCTGGACCCGCGCGAACTCATCCAACGCTGGCGCCGCCGCGGTTAGCCCTTGGCGACATCGGGTAGGTGGTGGGCCAGCCTACGCAGTTGCTGTTCCAGCTGCTGGATCCGCTGCTTGTCCTGAATTAGCAGCAAAACGGTTTGACGGTCAGGCAGCGACAACGTGCGCAGGCGCTCGAGTGTGTCGCGTTCCCAGGCTTCCTCGTCCTGGCAGGTGCGATGTTGTTGGGAGCTGCCCAGCAATAGCCAGTCCAGCGAGCAGGCGTATTGCCTGGCTACGTCTACGCAAAGTGAATATGGAATGCTGTCGCGTACCTTCCAGCTGCTCAGTGTTTGCGGGCTGATCGACAGCGCGCGAGCAAGCTCGGCGTCAGATTCCGTAGCGGTCAAAAGCTTCAGCCGGGCCAGCACCGAAGCAAGGACGTGGGTACTCATAACAAATATCCATGACTGGTTTAATGATATTCCATGGGCTTAAACTACTCGCTATGAATACAGCCCTGCGTTTCAAGGAGCATTTTTGCAATGAGAAGCATCAAACGGAAGAATACACCTACCTGTGTAGTCAATACTGACAAAACTAGGCGACCATTCTTGCAGAGAGGCCGCCTGAACCATGCTTGCAGGTACTTGCCGTGAGTACTTACAAGCTTGTTTGCCCCCATTGCCAAAGCCGAATGCGTATACGCACCAGTGAAGGGCGCCATATTTTCCTGCGCATCGCCTATTTGCAATGCACCAACGAGGCGTGTGGCTGGTCAGTGCGTGCCGAGTTCGAAATGACTCATGAACTTTCCCCCAGCGGAATGCCTAACCCGGAGGTGTACTTGCCGTCGGCCAATGGTGATTTACGTAGGGCGGCGCTGCCGGCGGCTGCCCAGGGTACCTCTGAGGAATGAGGTGCGATTGGATGCAGATAAAAGAACGTGCAGATAAAAAAACGCGCAGATAAAAAAACACCCCGCATAAGCGGGGTGTCTTGTTTTGCCGGTGCAATCAGCCGATCAGTTGCAGGCCCGCTTGCTGGACCATTTCCAGCAGCGGTTGCGGGTAAACGCCGAGCACGAAGGCGAGAATCGCGATGGCCAGCAGCATGACGCCGCCGGTGCGCTGTTCCCACTTCAGCGGGGCGTCGTGGCGACGCAGGTTCGGCTCGACCAGGTACAGGGTGACCATGACACGCAGGTAGTAGTACACGCCGATGGCGCTACCGATTACCAAGGCGCCGACCAGCCACCACAGGTGCGACTCGACGCCGGTGGCGATGATGTAGAACTTGCCGATGAAGCCAGCAGTCAGCGGGATACCCGCCAGCGACAGCATCATCACGGTCAGTACCGCGGTCAGGTACGGACGGCGCCAGAACAGGCCGCGGTACTCGTACAGCGCATCGGCGTCACGGCCGCCGTACGGCGAGGACATCAGGGTGATGACACCGAAGGCGCCCAGGCTGGTGATCACGTAGGTGACCAGGTACACGCCCATGGCTTCCAGGGCCAGGCCCTTGCTGGCGACCAGGGCAATGACCAGGTAGCCGAAGTGGGCGATGGACGAGTAACCGAGCAGGCGCTTGAGGTTGCTCTGGGTCAGCGCCAGCAGGTTGCCGATCAGGATCGAGGCCACGGCAATCACTGCCAGGACGGTGCTCAGCACGCCGCTGCTGGCAGCAGGGGAGAGCATGAACAGGCGCACAACCACGGCGAACACCGCGACTTTGCTGGCGGTAGCCAGGAACGCGGCGACCGGCGCCGGGGCGCCTTCGTACACGTCTGGTGTCCACAGGTGGAAAGGTACCAGCGACAGTTTGAAGGCCAGGCCAACCAGCATCATGCCCAGGCCCAGTTGCGCCAGCAGGCTTGGCATGCTGGTGGTGGCCAGGGCCTTGCCGATTTGGTCGAAGCTCAGGCTGCCGGCGTCGGCATACAGCAAAGCCATGCCGAACAGCAGGAAGGCCGAACCCGCGGCCGACAGCACCATGTACTTGATGCCGGCTTCCAGCGAACGCTTGTTGAAGAAGGCATACGCTACCAGGCCGTAGACCGGCACCGACAGCAGCTCCAGGCCGATGAACAGGCCGGCCAGGTGGTTGGCGCTGACCAGCACCAGGCCACCGAGGGCCGACATCAGCAGCAGCAGGTACAGTTCTTCACGGTTGCCCGGGAAGCCTTTGGCACCTTCGCCAAGGTAGGCGTGGGCGAGGGTGACGCAGGCCAGCGTCGCCACCAGGATGATCGCCATGTACAGGCAGGCGAACTTGTCGATGGTGATCAGCGAAGTGACCGCCAGCGGCGCGACCTTCAGTGCCGGCAGGATCGACAGCAGGGCCAGGTTCAGGCCCACGGTGGACAGCAGGAAGGTCTGCGAGTGGTTGCGCTTCCAGGCGATCGCCAGCATCACCACCACCGTGGTGATGGTGGTGATCAGCATCGGCGCCAATGCGATGAAGTGTTGAGTGGTGAATTCCATAGCGCTCTTACCGGGCCGAAGCGAGTTGAGTGAAAGCGGAACCGAGCCACTGCTGCACACCACTCATGGTGGCGGCAGAGGTGTCGAGGAATGGCTGCGGATACACGCCCAGCAGGATCAGCAGTACCGCCAGGCCCAGCACCATGACCAGCTCGCGAGTGTCCATGCCGGCCAGTACGGTGTCGGTCTTGGCCGGGCCGAAGTAGGCGCGGTGGATCATGATCAGCGAGTAGACCGAACCGAACACCAGGCCGGTGGTGGCAATTACGGTGACCCACGGTACATGCACGAAGCTGCCGATCAGGATCAGGAACTCGCCGACGAAGTTACCGGTGCCTGGCAGGCCCAGCGATGCCGCTGCGAAGAACAGGCTGATGGCCGGCAGGTAGGCGATGCGGTGCCACAGGCCACCCATTTCACGCATGTCACGGGTGTGCAGGCGCTCGTACAGTTGGCCGGCCAGGATGAACAGCGCGGCAGCCGACAAGCCGTGGGCCAGCATCTGGATCACCGCGCCTTGCAGGGCTTGCTGGCTGCCGGAGTAGATACCGATCAGCACGAAGCCCATGTGCGAGACGCTGGAGAAGGCGACCAGACGCTTGATGTCGGTTTGCGCGAAGGCCAGGAAGGCACCGTAGAAGATACCGATCAGGCCCAGGGTCATGGCGATTGGCGCAAACTCGGCCGAGGCATTCGGGAACAGTGGCAGGGCGAAGCGCAGCAGGCCATAGGCCGCGGTCTTCAGCAAGATGCCCGCCAGGTCCACGGAACCTGCGGTCGGTGCCTGGGCGTGAGCATCAGGCAGCCAGGAGTGGAACGGCACCACCGGCAGTTTCACCGCGAAGGCGATGAAGAAGCCCAGCATCAGCACGTACTCGACGCCAGCCGGCAGTTCGGCCTTGAGCAGGTCACTGTAGTTGAAGGTGAGCACGCCGGTAGTGTTGTAGTTGACCAGTACCAGGCCGAGGATCGCCACCAGCATGATCAGGCCGCTGGCCTGGGTGAAGATGAAGAACTTGGTCGCCGCGTAAATCCGGGTCTTCTTGCCGTCTGACGAGCTGTGACCCCAGAGCGCGATGAGGAAGTACATCGGCACCAGCATCATTTCCCAGAAGAAGAAGAACAGGAACAGGTCCAAGGCCAGGAACACACCGACCACGCCGCCAAGGATCCACATCAGGTTGAGGTGGAAGAAGCCGACGTGGCGCTGGATCTCTTTCCAGGAGCACAGTACCGACAGCACACCGAGCAGGCCGGTGAGCAGGATCATCAGCAGCGACAGGCCGTCGAGGGCCAGGTGGATACTGATGCCGAAGCGCTGGATCCACTGGATTTTGTATTCCAGGGCCCAGGCTGGTTCGGCGCCAGGAGCAGGGGCGAGGGTGTAGTCGCCGTTAGCCCACAGCCACAGGCCAATGCCGAGCAGCAGGGACATGGTCAGCAGCGCGATCCAGCGCGGCAGGGTGGCGCCGAAGCGCTCACCCAGCCAGCACAGGAAGCCGCCGATGAAGGGGATCAGGATCAGCCAAGGCAAAATCATGACGGGTTGGTTTCCTTTGGCAAAGTCGCAAGATTCATAGTCATACCGCAGCCACTACCACGGCACCGAGCACCAGCACGGCACCAACGGCGATAGAGGCGGTGTACCAGCGCAGTTGGCCAGTCTCGGTCTTGCTCATGGCGACGTGGCCGCCACGCGCCATCCGAGGAATCAGGCCAATGGTGCGGTCAACCGGGTCCTTGCGCAGGATGTGGCTGATCAGCAGGTACGGTTTGACGAAAAGCTTGTCGTAGATCCAGTCGAAGCCCCAGGCAGCGAACCACCAGGCCGACAGGACACGACCGATGCCGCTGTTGGCCACGGCGCTGACGAAGCGGCGTTTGCCCAGGAACAGCAGGGCCGACAGCAGGATACCGGCGATGGCGATGGCACCCGAGGTGATCTCCAGCGCATGCTTGGCTTCGCCACCGGCGTGGCCGGCGCTTTCAGGCAGCACGCCTGCCAGCGGCGGGGTGATCCAGGCGCCGACGAAGGTCGACAGCACGATCAGCACGCCCAGCGGCAGCCAGTGGCTGATGCCGTGGCCGGCGTGAGCTTCGGTCTTGGCTTCGCCGTGGAAGGCGATGAAGATCAGGCGGAAGGTGTACAGCGAGGTCATGAACGCGCCAACCAGGCCGGCATACAGCAGGCCAGTGTTGCCGCTGGCGAAGGCTTCCCAGAGGATCTCGTCCTTGGAATAGAAGCCCACGGTCACGATCGGCAGGGCAGCCAGGGCCGCGCCACCGACCACGAAGCTGGCATAGGCCAGTGGTAGCTTCTTCCACAGGCCGCCCATCTTGAAGATGTTCTGCTCGTGGTGGCAGGCAACGATCACCGCACCGGAAGCAAGGAACAGCAGGGCCTTGAAGAAGGCGTGGGTCATCAGGTGGAAGATCGCCGCGTCCCAGGCGCCAACGCCCAGGGCCAGGAACATGTAGCCGATCTGGCTCATGGTCGAGTAGGCGAGGATACGCTTGATGTCGGTCTGTACCAGCGCGGCAAAGCCGGCCAGTACCAGCGTCACGCCACCGACCACGCCCACCAGGTGCAGGATGTCCGGCGCCAGCAGGAACAGGCCGTTGGTACGGGCGATCAGGTACACGCCCGCGGTTACCATGGTCGCCGCGTGGATCAGTGCCGAAACCGGGGTTGGGCCCGCCATTGCGTCGGCCAGCCAGGTTTGCAGCGGCAGCTGGGCCGATTTACCGACCGCACCACCCAGCAGCATCAGCGTTGCCAGTACCATCCAGGTGTCGCCAGCCTGGAACTTCTGCGGTGCCAGCACCAGCAGCTCTTGCACGTTCAGGGTGCCCAGCTGGGCGAACAGGATGAACAGGCCGATGGCCATGAACACGTCGCCGATGCGGGTGACGATGAACGCCTTGAGTGCGGCGTTACCGTTGTTGCGGTTGCTGTAGTAGAAACCGATCAACAGGTACGAGCACAGGCCCACACCTTCCCAGCCGAAGTAGATGAACAGCAGGTTATCGCCGAGCACCAGGAACAGCATGCTGGCGATGAACAGGTTGGTGTACGAGAAGAAGCGCGAGTAGCCGGCTTCGCCACGCATGTACCAGGACGCGAACAGGTGGATCAAGAAGCCCACGCCAGTGACTACGCCCAGCATGGTGACGGACAGGCCGTCGACATACAGGGTGAAGTTGGGCGCAAAGCCGTCCACCGACATCCACTGCCACAGCAGCTGGCTGTAAGCGCCGCCCTCAGGTGGGGCGACGTTGAACTGCCAAATGACGTAGGCGGCCACGGCCGCCGAGAGGCCGACCGAACCGACGCCGATCAGCGCGGACAGGTTCTCCGAAAACCGCCCCCGCGAGAACGACAGCAGCAGGAAGCCGATGAGGGGGAAGACGAAAGTCAGGAAGATAAGGTTCATCCGCGCATCTCACTGGCAGCATCGATGTCGAGAGTGTGGAAGCGGCGATACAGCTGCAGCAGGATGGCCAGGCCAATACTGGCCTCGGCAGCTGCCAAGCTGATCACCAGAATGAACATCACCTGGCCGTCGGGTTGGACCCAACGGGCACCGGCGACGACGAACGCCAGGGCAGAGGCGTTCATCATGACTTCCAGGCTCATGAGCACGAAGAGGATGTTGCGGCGGACCATCAGGCCAACCAGACCTAAGCAGAACAGGATACCGGCGACCGCCAGACCATGCTCGAGAGGGATAGCACCCATGATTTACTCCTTCGCCTCGTTGCGGCCCAGGTGGAAGGCGGTGACGGCTGCAGCGAGCAGCAGCATCGAAGCCAGTTCGACCACCAGCAGGTACGGGCCGAACAGGCTGATACCTACTGCTTTCGGGCCCACGGTGGTACCGCTGATGCCAGCGCCGCTCGGGGTGACGAACAGCACATACAGCAGCTCAGCCAACAGCAGGGCGCCGAGGATTACCGGCCCGGCCCAGATGCCGGGCTTGAGCCAGCCGCGTTCCTGGGCGACCGAAGCCGGCCCCAGGTTGAGCATCATGACCACGAACACGAACAGCACCATGATGGCGCCGGCGTAGGCGATTACTTCCAGGGCGCCGGCGAACGGCGCACCCAGGGCGAAGAAGATCATGGCCACGGAAATCAGCGAAATGATCAGGTAAAGCAAGGCGTGCACGGGGTTGGTCCCGGTCACCACCCGAAGGGTGGAGACCACGGCGATCCCGGATGCGAAATAGAAAGCGAATTCCATCTTTCTGTCCTTAAGGGAGCAAGCTCTTCACGTTGATCGGCTCGGCTTCGTTCTGGGCGGAGCCTTTCGGCTTGCCAGCGATCGCCATACCCGCAACACGGTAGAAGTTGTAGTCAGGGTTCTTGCCGGGGCCGGAGATCAGCAGATCTTCTTTCTCGTACACCAGGTCCTGACGCTTGAACTCGGCCATTTCGAAATCCGGAGTCAGCTGGATCGCGGTGGTCGGGCACGCTTCTTCACACAGGCCACAGAAGATGCAGCGCGAGAAGTTGATGCGGAAGAATTCCGGGTACCAACGACCATCCTCGGTTTCGGCCTTCTGCAGCGAGATGCAGCCGACTGGGCAGGCCACCGCGCAGAGGTTGCACGCTACACAGCGTTCCTCGCCATCGGGGTCGCGGGTGAGGACGATGCGGCCGCGGTAGCGCGGCGGCAGGTACACAGCCTCTTCGGGGTACTGCAGGGTGTCGCGCTTGCGGAACCCGTGGGAAAACACCATTGCCAGGCTGCGCAGCTGGGTGCCGGTGCCCTTAACGATGTCGCCGATATACTTGAACATGGGTCAAATCCTCACTGGGCCGCGACGGCTGGCGTGTTGTAGAGCACAACCGCAGCGGTCACCAGCAAATTGATCAGGGTCAGCGGCAGGCAGAACTTCCAGCTGAAGTCCATCACCTGGTCATAGCGCGGGCGCGGGATCGACGCACGCAGCAGGATGAACAGCATGATGAAGAACGCGGTCTTCAGCGCGAACCACAGGAACGGTACCTGCGGCAGGACGCCGAACGGGCCGTGCCAGCCGCCGAAGAACAGGGTTACCAGCAGCGCCGAGATGAGGATGATGCCGATGTACTCACCGACGAAGAACATGCCCCATTTCATGCCGGCATACTCGATGTGGTAGCCGTCGGCCAGTTCCTGTTCTGCTTCTGGCTGGTCGAACGGGTGACGGTGAGTCACGGCGACGCCAGCAATGAAGAAGGTGCAGAAGCCGAAGAACTGCGGAATGATGAACCACAGGTTCTGGGCCTGGTATTCAACGATGTCGCGCATGTTGAACGAACCCACCTGCACTACCACGCCCATCAGCGCCAGGCCCAGGAACACTTCGTACGACACGGTCTGTGCCGAAGCGCGCAAGCTGCCCAACAGGGCGTACTTGTTGTTCGACGACCAGCCGGCGAACAGCACTGCGTAAACCGACAGGCCGGCCATGGCGAAGAAGAACAGCAGGCCGATGTTCAGGTCGGCAACGCCCCACAACGGCGTGATCGGAATCACGCAGAAGGCGATCAGCAGGGCACTCATGGCCACGACTGGCGCCAGGGTGAAGATCATGCGGTCGACGAAGGGTGGGTTCCAGTCTTCCTTGAAGAACATCTTCAGCATGTCGGCTGCGATCTGGAACATGCCGAACGGGCCAACGCGGTTAGGACCGTAACGGTCCTGCCACCAGCCCAGCAGGCGGCGCTCGACAAAGCTGAGCAGGGCGCCGCAGACCACCACGGCGAGCAGGACCACGATGGCCCGGATCACGGTGAGGATCACATCGATCACTTCGGGGGTGAACCAGCTCATTGTGCTGCCTCCTGCAGGCCTTCAACGGATGCACCGAAGATGGCAGGTGGGATACCGGCCAGGCCTTTCGGCAACGCAACCAGGCCAGCGCCCAGTTGTTCATTGATGCGCAGCGGCAAGCGCAGGGCCACACCAGCCACGTTCAGGCTAAGCAGTGCACCGTCGTTGACGCCCAGGCGGTCGGCCTCGGATTTGGCCAGGCCGACGTAGGCTGCCGGTATGCGCTGTTGCACCGGGGTGGCGCGCGAGGAGCTTTCTTCGCTGCCGAACAGGTGGAAGAACGGTACCGCCGTCCAGGTGCCACGGGCCGGGCTGAAGGCAGCCGGAATGGCGTTGAACCAGTTCAGGCGGTCGCCTTGCGATTCGATCAGGCGTACGCCCGGGTCACCGGCACGCAGGTGGCCACCGACCTCGTCCTGGAACTTGTTCCAGGCTTGCGGCGAGTTCCAGCCCGGCGACCAGGCGAACGGCACCTGCTGGCGCGGTTCAGCCGAACCCGAGTAGCCTTCCATGGAGAAGGCGAACGCGGTGTCCTTGTCTTGCGGGGTACGTGGCTCGTGCACGCTGATGTTGGCGCGCATGGCGGTACGGCCGGAATAGCGCAGCGGCTCGCGGGCCAGTTTCATGCCCTTGATGCGGAACGCGGCGCTTGGTGCGGCATTGACGATACCGGCCAATTGCGGAGCGGCTTCGGCGCAGGCGCTGGTGACGTGGTCCAGTTGGGTCCAGTCGACCGGCTTGTTCAGCAGGGTGGCACGCAGGGCGTGCATCCAGCGCCAGCCTTCGTGCACCAGGATGCTGCTGTCCAGGTACTGCGGGTCGAACACCTGGAAGAAGCGCTGAGCACGGCCTTCCTGGCTGACCAGGGTACCGTCGCCTTCGGCGAACGAGGCGGCTGGCAGCACCAGGTGGGCGCGGTCGACGGTAGCGGTCTTGGAGTGGTCGGCAACGATCACTACTTTGGCGGCAGCCAGGGCGGCGTCGACCTTAGCGGCCGGTACGCGGGCGTACAGGTCGTTTTCCAGCACGACGATGGCATCGGCCTTGCCGCCGATGACAGCGTCCAACGCGGCATCGACGGACTCGCCACCGAGCATGGCCAAGCCGAGGCTGTTGGCTTCAGGCACCACCAGGCTCAGCGAGCCGTTCTTCTCGCGCAGCTTCAGGGCCTTGGCGATGTTGCCGGCGGCTTCGATCAGCGCCGGGTCGGCCAGCGAGGTGCCGGCGACCACCAGTGGGCGCTTGGCAGTGACCAGGGCGTCGGCGATGCGCTGGGCCAGTGCTTGCGCGTCGGCGTCCAGGCCGGCGACGGCAGGCGCGCTCGGGTCGATGGCGTGGGCCACAGCGAAACCGATGCGGGCCAGGTCGGCTGGGGCGGCGTGTACGCACTCTTCGGCGACGTCGTCCAGCTTGGTTTCAGCCAGCGAAGCGATGAACAGCGGGTACAGCGCGTGCTGGCCGATGTTCTTCACGGCGGCGTCGAGCCACGGCTGCACCTTCATCGCTTCGGCCATGGCCTCGGCCTTGCCTTTGGTGGCTTGGCGCACGGCCAGGGCAACGCGGGCAGCGGTTTGGGTGAGGTCTTCACCGAGCACGAACACAGCGTCGTGGTCTTCGATGTCACGCAGGGTTGGTACAGGCAGCGGGCTGTTGTTCAGCACGTTCAGGGCCAGGCGCACGCGGGCCAGCTCGCCAGCCTCCATGCCCGAGTAGAAGTACTCGGCGCCGACCAGCTCACGCAGGCCGTAGTTGCTTTCGAGGCTGGCGCGTGGCGAGCCGATACCGACGATGGTACGGCCGCGCAGCAGGTCGGCGGCCTTGTCCAGGGCAGCGTCCAGGCCCAGCTTGGTGCCATCGGCCAGGTGTGGCTGGCGTGGGCGATCCTTGCGGTTGACGTAGCCGTAGCCGAAGCGACCGCGGTCGCACAGGAAGTACTGGTTAACCGAGCCGTTGAAGCGGTTTTCGACTCGGCGCAGTTCGCCGTAGCGTTCACCCGGGCTGATGTTGCAGCCACTGGAGCAGCCGTGGCAGATGCTCGGGGCGAACTGCATGTCCCACTTGCGGTTGTAGCGCTCGGAGTGGGTTTTGTCGGTGAACACGCCGGTCGGGCAGACCTCGGTCAGGTTGCCGGAGAATTCGCTTTCCAGCACACCGTCTTCAACGCGGCCGAAGTACACGTTGTCGTGGGCGCCATACACGCCCAGGTCGGTACCACCGGCGTAATCCTTGTAGTAGCGCACGCAGCGGTAACAGGCGATGCAGCGGTTCATCTCATGGGCGATGAACGGGCCGAGGTCCTGGTTCTGGTGGGTACGCTTGGTGAAACGGTAGCGGCGCTCGTTGTGGCCGGTCATTACCGTCATGTCTTGCAGGTGGCAGTGACCGCCTTCCTCGCACACCGGGCAGTCGTGCGGGTGGTTGGTCATCAGCCATTCGACGACGCTGGCGCGGAACGCCTTGGACTCGTCATCGTCGATGGAGATCCAGGTGCCGTCGGAGGCGGGGGTCATGCAGGACATGACGATACGACCACGGGTGTCGTTCTCGTCGGTGTACTGCTTGACCGCGCACTGCCGGCAAGCGCCAACGCTACCAAGCGCGGGGTGCCAGCAGAAATAAGGGATGTCGAGGCCGAGTGACAGACACGCCTGTAACAGGTTGTCTGCACCGTTGACTTCGAGCGCTTTGCCGTCTACGTGGATAGTGGCCATTGTTCAAAGTTCTTCGTTGGCCCGCGTGAGCGGGCGTGGCTAATGGAAATCGGTGAGCCTGTGGCACGCCACGAATCAATCGGGCCTGCCGGCAAGCTGGCGAGTGGCACGGGCCACCCGCCTTATCGTCTTGTTATGCGCCGACCACGATCGGCTTGGCCAGGTTCGGGCGCAGGGTGTCGGCAGCGGATGCTGGAGCGACACCGGCCTCGAACTCGGACCGGAAGTATTTGATGGCACTGCCCAGCGGCTCGACGGCACCCGGTGCGTGAGCACAGAAGGTACGGCCTGGGCCGAGGAAGTTGACCAGGCCCAGCAGCGTCTCGATGTCCTCGGCGCGGCCTTGGCCTTTTTCCAGTGCGCGCAGCATCTTCACGCTCCACGGCAGGCCGTCACGGCACGGGGTGCACCAGCCGCACGATTCGCGGGCAAAGAACTCCTCCATGTTGCGCAGCAGCGAAACCATGTTGATGCTGTCGTCCACCGCCATGGCCAGGCCAGTACCCATACGGGTGCCGACCTTGGCGATGCCACCGGCATACATCTGCGCGTCGAGGTGCTCGGGCAGCAGGAAGCCGGTACCGGCACCGCCTGGCTGCCAGCACTTGAGCTTGAAGCCGTCGCGCATGCCACCGGCGTAGTCTTCAAACAGCTCGCGGGCGGTGACGCCGAACGGCAGTTCCCACAGGCCCGGGTTCTTCACCTTGCCGGAGAAGCCCATCAGCTTGGTGCCGTGGTCTTCGCTGCCTTCGCGGGCCAGCGATTTGTACCAATCGTTGCCGTTAGCGACGATGGCTGGCACGTTGCACAAGGTTTCGACGTTGTTCACGCACGTTGGCTTGCCCCACACGCCAACAGCGGCAGGGAAGGGCGGCTTGGAGCGTGGGTTGGCGCGGCGGCCTTCCAGCGAGTTGATCAGTGCGGTTTCTTCACCGCAGATGTAGCGGCCGGCACCGGTGTGCACGAACAGCTCGAAATCGAAACCACTGCCGAGGATGTTCTTGCCCAGCAGGCCGGCGGCCTTGGCTTCATCGATGGCGCGGTTGAGGTTTTTCGCTGCGGTGGTGTATTCGCCACGCAGGAAGATGTAGCCACGGTAGGCCTTCAGGGCGCGGGCGCTGATCAGCATGCCCTCGACCAGCAGATGGGGCTGTTGCTCCATCAGCATGCGGTCCTTCCAGGTGTTTGGCTCCATTTCGTCCGCGTTGCACAGCAGGTAGCGGATGTTCATGGATTCGTCTTTGGGCATCAGCCCCCACTTCACGCCAGTGGGGAAGCCCGCGCCGCCACGGCCCTTGAGGCCGGAGTCTTTGACCGCTTGCACGATATCGTCCTGCGACATCTGCGCCAGTGCCTTGCGGGCAGCGGCGTAGCCGTTCTTGGACTCGTACTCGGCCAGCCATACCGGCTCGCCGTCGTCACGCAGGCGCCAGGTCAGCGGGTGGGTTTCAGCCGAGCGCGCAATGCGGTTGGCCGGGCCGAAGGAAGTAATGGTCATACGTAACCCTCCAGCAGTTTGGAAACGCCAGCCGGCTGTACGTCGCCAAAGGTATCGTCGTCGATCATCAGCGCCGGGGCCTTGTCGCAGTTACCCAGGCAGCACACTGGCAGCAGGGTGAAACGGCCGTCGGCGGTGGTCTGGCCGAGGCCGATGCCCAGCTCGCTTTGGATCTGGCTGACTACCGACTCATGGCCGCCGATGTAGCAGACCATGCTGTCGCACACGCGGATGATGTGACGGCCGACCGGCTGGCGGAAGATCTGGCTGTAGAAGGTGGCCACACCCTCGACGTCGCTGGCCGGGATGCCCAGCACTTCGCCGATGGCGTGGATGGCGCCGTCTGGCACCCAGCCACGTTCCTTCTGGACGATCTTCAGGGCTTCGATGGACGCCGCGCGCGGATCCTCGTAGTGATGCATTTCGTGCTCGATGGCCGAGCGCTCGGTTTCGCTCAGGGCGAAACGGTCTGTTTGGATAAGCGTGCTGTTCATGCTTAGCGGTCCACGTCAGCCATAACGAAGTCGATACTGCCCAGGTACGCAATGAGGTCGGCGACCATGCTGCCTTTGATCACCGAAGGGATCTGCTGCAGGTGCGGGTAGCTCGGGGTACGGATCCGGGTGCGGTAGCTCATGGTGCCGCCATCGCTCGTCAGGTAGTAACTGTTGATGCCCTTGGTCGCCTCGATCATCTGGAACGACTCGTTGGCCGGCATGACCGGGCCCCACGAGACTTGCAGGAAGTGCGTGATGAGGGTCTCGATGTGCTGCAGGGTGCGCTCTTTCGGCGGCGGCGTGGTCAGCGGGTGATCCGCTTTGTACGGGCCTTCCGGCATGTTGCGCAGGCACTGGTCGATGATGCGGATACTCTGGCGCATCTCCTCGACACGGACCATGCAGCGATCGTAGGCATCGCCGTTGTGGGCCAGCGGCACTTCGAACTCGAAGTTCTCGTAGCCGGAGTAAGGGCGGGCTTTACGCAGGTCGAAGTCGCAACCGGTGGAGCGCAGGCCGGCACCGGTGGTACCCCAGGCCAGCGCTTCCTTGGTGTTGTACGCGGCAACGCCAATGGTACGGCCCTTGAGGATGCTGTTCTGCAGGGCAGCCTTGGTGTATTCGTCGAGGCGCTTGGGCAGCCATTCGACGAAGTCCTTGACCAGCTTGTCCCAGCCGCGCGGCAGGTCGTGGGCGACGCCACCGATGCGGTACCAGGCCGGGTGCAGGCGGAAACCGGTGATCGCTTCGATCACGGTGTAGGCGCGCTGGCGGTCGGTGAAGGTGAAGAACACCGGGGTCATGGCGCCAACGTCCTGGATGTAGGTACCCAGGAACAGCAGGTGGCTGGTGATGCGGAAGAACTCGGCCAGCATGATGCGAATCACGTCGACCTTCTGCGGCACCTTGATACCGGCCAGCTTCTCGACCGCGAGCACGTATGGCAGGTTGTTCATCACCCCGCCAAGGTAGTCGATACGGTCGGTGTAGGGGATGAAGCTGTGCCAGGACTGGCGCTCGGCCATTTTCTCGGCGCCACGGTGGTGGTAGCCGATGTCCGGTACGCAGTCGACGATTTCTTCACCGTCCAGCTGCAGGACGATACGGAACGCACCGTGCGCCGAAGGGTGGTTGGGGCCGAGGTTGAGGAACATGTAGTCCTCGTTGGCGCCCTGACGTTTCATGCCCCAGGCTTCCGGGTTGAAACGTGCCGATTCCTCTTCAAGCTGCTGCTTGGCCAGGGTCAAGCTGTAGGGGTCGAACTCGGTCGCGCGGGCTGGGTAGTCCTTGCGCAGCGGGTGACCTTCCCAGGTCGGCGGCATCATGATGCGGCTGAGGTGCGGGTGGCCGGCAAAGTCGATGCCGAACATGTCCCAGACTTCGCGCTCGTACCAGTTGGCGTTAGGCCAGATACCGGTCACGGTCGGCAGGTTCAGGTCGCCTTCGCTGAGCGACACCTTGATCATCACGTCGCTGTTACGCTCGACCGACAGCAGGTGGTAGAACACGCTGAAGTCGGCGGCTGGCAGGCCACGGCGCTGGGTGCGCAGGCGTTCGTCGACGCCGTGCAGGTCGTACAGCATGCTGTACGGCTTGGCCACGCCACGCAGGAAGCTGAGCACCTCTTTGAGCTGGGCGCGTTTTACCCACAACACGGGCATGCCGGTGCGGGTTTCCTGGGCGACGAATGCTTCGGCGCCAAAGCGGTTGTGCAGTTCGACGACCACATCTTGGTCGTCAGCCTTGTAAGGCGGAATGAAAATAGCGTTGTCCGCTGTCATGGTCTCGGTCGCTTTGGGTCAACGTTAAGAATGAAGCCAGGCCGCCGGCTCCTTGGGGAGCGGGCGGCAGGTCGCTGGATCAGACTTCGTCGGGGCTGCGCAGGTTGGTTACGGCAATGCGCTGCTCACGACGCAGGTCTTTCTGGGCTGGCATCTCGGCACGGTAAATACCTTGATCACCAACAACCCAGGAAAGCGGGCGTCGTTCTTGGCCGATCGACTCCTGCAGCAGCATCAAGCCTTGCAGGAAAGCCTCAGGGCGTGGCGGGCAGCCAGGCACATAGACGTCCACGGGGAGGAACTTGTCGACCCCCTGAACGACCGAGTAGATGTCGTACATGCCACCGGAGTTGGCGCACGAACCCATGGAGATAACCCACTTCGGTTCGAGCATCTGCTCGTACAGGCGCTGGATGATCGGCGCCATTTTGACGAAGCAGGTACCGGCAATGACCATGAAGTCGGCCTGACGCGGCGAGGCCCGGATGACTTCGGCGCCGAAGCGGGCGATGTCGTGGGGTGCCGTGAAGGCCGTGGTCATTTCCACGTAGCAGCAGGACAGGCCGAAGTTGTACGGCCAGAGGGAGTTCTTGCGACCCCAATTGACCGCGCCACGCAGCACATCTTCAAGCTTGCCCATGAAGATGTTCTTGTGGACCTGGTCCTCTAGCAGTTGATCGGTGACGGTTTCCCGTTCACCGACCGGGTACTGCTCGTTGGGCGCATCCGGATCGATTCTGGTGAGATTGTATTGCATGCCAAAGCCTCATTGTTTCAGCTTCGCTTGCCGCTTGCGGCGACCTTCGGGAGCCCAATCAAGTGCCCCGACGCGCCATAGGTAGACAAGACCAGCCAACAGAATTGCTATGAAAACGAGTGCTTCGACGAATCCGGTCCAGCCGCTTTCGCGGACGGACACAGACCATGCAAAGAGAAAGAGGGCTTCGATATCGAAGATCACGAATAACATCGCGACCAGATAGAATTTGGCGGACAGGCGCAGGCGGGCGCTGCCGACGGGCAGCATGCCGGATTCGAAGGGTTCGTTCTTGGCGCGGCCCCAGGCCTTGCTACCAAGCAGGCTGGACAGGCCGAGCATGAAGGCACACAGGCCGACGACACCCAGGAGGAAGATGGCAAAGCCCCAGTTGTGGGCGATGAGTCCTGCCGAATCGGACATGCTAGAGATCCTTATACAGAGACCCAGCTCTGCAGTCTGAAATAAGTGTAGAGCGGCGACTTGGCGTCGCACATGCAGTGACCAAATGTCGCAGCTGAATCAATCGCGCTGATTTTATGGGTAAACCCGGTGCAAGTAAAATTTCTGTCGCAAATTTATTCGTAGGATTAAGTACAAAACCCGCTCGTAACCAGCTGAAAGCCTTGAGATTCGGGCATTGGGTGCGATTTTGTTAATTATGTTTCTTGCCACTGGTAACGAATTATAATCTTCGTAATGATAATTAATATCATTTAACCTGCTGCCGTATATTTCCCTTGTTCTGCGCCTTGTAAAGATCATCTGGCGAGTCCCCCTACTTGCAAATGGAAAAACGCCTTTTCTAACAGCTGCCAACGCTGCGTGCTCCGCTCTGGGTCAATACTTTGTCGATTGAACGATGTCTGGCGGAGGTTGCGATCGCCCACTGACCGAGCCAGTAGGTGAGGATAATCAAGTACGGCGCGGCGGCGAACGGGCTGACGAAGCGGTCGATACCGATCAAGCTGTCGGAGCATACGAACAGCGCGGCACCAAGTGCAGCCGGCCCGCTGCAGGCCAGCGCGCGCCAGAGCATGGCGCTGATGGCCAAAGCGTAGAGGGCTACTGGAATCAGCAGCGGGCCGAGGTCGTGGCTGGCGAGTACGCTAAACAGGCTGACCCCGGTAATGGCGCTGAGCGCCAGCGCGGGCGAGGCCGGGCGCAGGGTTATGCTGCAATAGGCGCGCAGGTAGGCCAGGTGGGCGCAGAGGAAGGCGACCAGGCCGAACACGAACAGGTCGGCGGGTATGGCCAGCAAGATGTCGCCCAGTACCGAGAAGGCCAGGCCGATAGAGATCCACTTTCGATAGGGTGAGGCGGGGGCGCTGCGCAGCCAGGCGATCAGCGCCAATACGGGGAAGGGTTTGACCGTCAGGCCCAGCAGCGTGTTGTTGCTAGCCTGTGCATATATATAGAGGGCAGCGGCGGCCAGGGCGAGAATCATCAGGTGGCTTGGGCGAGGCATGGGCGGTCCTTGCTGCGATGCTGCCTCAAGCATAGACCTTATCCTGGGATCTGCTTTGCCTGTGCCGGCCCTGTCGCTGAAGTACTGGTGCAGTAGCGGTAGGCGCGGGTTTACCCGCGAAAGGGCCCGGCCAGGCAAAAACAAAGGCCCAGGGCTTTCGCAAGCCCCGGGCCGTTGTTCACCAGCAACCCACTATCAGTGGAACTGCTCTTCCTCGGTCGAACCGGTCAGCGCAGTCACCGACGAAGCCCCACCCTGAATCACAGTGGTCATGTCGTCGAAGTAGCCAGTGCCCACTTCCTGCTGGTGCGCCACGAAGGTGTAGCCTTTGCTGGCGTCAGCGAATTCCTGCTCCTGCAGCTTCACGTAGGCGGTCATGTCGTTGCGGGCGTAGTCGTGCGCCAGGTTGAACATGCCGTGCCACATGTTGTGGATGCCGGCCAGGGTGATGAACTGGTGCTTGTAGCCCATGGCCGACAGCTCGCGCTGGAACTTGGCGATGGTGGCGTCGTCCAGGTTTTTCTTCCAGTTGAAGGAAGGCGAGCAGTTGTACGACAGGATCTGGTCCGGGTATTCCTTTTTAATCGCTTCGGCGAAGCGGCGGGCTTCGTCCAGGTCTGGCTTGGCGGTTTCGCACCAGATCAGGTCGGCGTATGGCGCATAGGCCAGGCCGCGGGAGATCGCCTGGTCGAGGCCAGCGCGTACCTTGTAGAAGCCTTCACGGGTGCGCTCGCCAATCACGAACGGCTGGTCGTACGGGTCGCAGTCGCTGGTCAGCAGGTCGGCGGCGTTGGCATCGGTACGGGCGAGGATGATGGTCGGTACGCCCGAAACGTCAGCTGCCAGGCGCGCAGCCACCAGCTTCTGTACAGCTTCCTGGGTTGGCACCAGCACCTTGCCGCCCATGTGGCCGCATTTTTTCACCGAGGCCAGCTGGTCTTCGAAGTGCACGCCAGCGGCGCCCGCCTCGATCATGTTCTTCATCAGCTCGTAGGCGTTCAGTACGCCACCGAAACCGGCTTCGGCGTCAGCCACGATCGGCGCGAAGTAATCGATGTAGCCTTCGTCGCCTGGGTTCTTGCCGGCTTTCCACTGGATCTGGTCGGCGCGGCGGAATGAGTTGTTGATGCGCTTGACCACGGTCGGTACCGAGTCAACCGGGTACAGCGACTGGTCCGGGTACATCGATTCGGCCGAGTTGTTGTCGGCGGCAACCTGCCAGCCGGACAGGTAGATGGCCTGGATGCCAGCCTTGACTTGTTGCACTGCCTGGCCGCCGGTCAGGGCACCCATGCAGTTGACGAAATCTTTTTCTGGGCGGAAGGACGGGTGGGCACCTTGGGTGACCAGCTTCCACAGTTTTTCTGCGCCTTGGCGAGCCAGGGTGTGCTCGGGCTGCAGGGAGCCACGCAGGCGAACGACATCAGCGGCGGTGTAGGTACGGGTCACGCCTTTCCAGCGCGGGTTCTCGGCCCAGTCTTTCTCGAGGGCTGCAATTTGCTGTTCGCGTGTCAGTGCCATGGAAATAAACCTCGTCGCATCGATCTTGGGTTAATTGTGCTGATGCTCGGAGCAAATCAGGAGCCAGGCGGCTGTCCTGTTCGCAGGAGTGCGGCGGCGAACGCGAAGGCTCGAAGGGGAAGGGTGTGCAGCTTAGGCGAAAGGGCGCTCCGGCAGGTTGGCTCGTGGTTGCCTTGCTGCGGTGCTACGCGATTGCCTGGACTGCGGTGATGCGCTTCCGTCCCTCGGGACAACTTCTTCGTTGCAGTCGCAATCCCGTCGAACCGCCTTGTGGGCCGTATAGACACGAAGCGCCTCCAGGGGTGAGAGGAGCGCGCCTCGAAGGCCCTTGCCAGGGCCCCTGATTAGCGGGAGCGAGGCCATCATGCCCTTGGGAAAAAGACCCTGTCAAATGTTTTGTAGTGCTTTTTTTCACTTACTACATCTTTGGTCTAATACGACTTGTTAGTCAGTTTCAAGGCCTTTGGTCGAGGCCTTGAATTGCCTGGCATCAGTCGACAAGGTCGACTTTTACCCGCAAAGTCATGTTTTCACCGCGTTGGGTGCTGTAACTGTGGCTTGACCCGCTGCGCTCAGCTTGGCTCTGCTGGTTATAGCCCGCCAGGGTGATCCATTCGCCGAGCCTGCCGGTAACCGTCGTGTCGGTACTTTGCACTTTCACTACATCTGCACGTTCCTGGCTGATGCGGTCATTATTGCTGCTTATTTGCAGACGAACCGTATCACCGCTCAGGCTCGGGGTGACGTAAAAACCCTGGGTCACGTTCCGGTATTCGGTGTTGCTCTGGATGCGCCCGTAACCGTCAGTGCTGGTGCTGGTAATCGGGATGCTCTGGCCAACCTGGATCAGCGCTGGCTGGCCTTCGCTGGCTTGTATCTGCTGCATGCCGCCGTCGCGGTTGCTGGTGCCGTAGTGGATGACCTGCGCGTTGCCCCGGTTGTCCTGGAAGTTACTGTCGTTGTTGTCGACGCTGATCAGCAGGCGCTTGGGGGCAGTGTCCAGTTGCAGCAGCACGGTGCGCAGGTCGTCGATGCGCTCGGGGCTGGCGTTAACGATCAGCTTGTTCTCGAACGCGCTGACCGTGCCGTCCTTGCCGATGAACGCCTGCGCTGCGGGCAGCAGTTCGGCGCTACTGCGGTGCTGCAAGGGCACGACCTCGGTGGCGGCGTGGGCGGTGAGGCTGGCGACCAGCAACAGGGAAGCAAAAACGGGGCGTAGCGGCATGTCCATGATCTCCGCGAGGTGAAACCGCCATGATGGCACATGAAACTATAGGCCTTGCCAGGCCGCTGCAGAACATTGCGCGGTGGCCGCTGTCAGACAAATTCCGTAACATCCGCCCCTCGATTTTAATCCGCTCTAAGGGCCGTACCGGTGCCTGGGGTACACCAGCGCCCCCGGGGCAGCGGGGAGTGCTTCTGGCTGCTGTTCGGCTTCACACAGGACTTTCATGAAACCCGCCCGACTCCGCGCCGACCTGCTCGCCGGCCTGACCACCTCGTTCGCCCTGGTGCCCGAGTGCATCGCTTTCGCCCTGGTGGCCCACCTCAACCCGCTGATGGGCCTGTATGGCGCCTTCATCATCTGCACACTGACTGCCGTGTTTGGTGGGCGACCCGGCATGATTTCCGGCGCTGCCGGCTCGATGGCGGTGGTGATCGTCGCGTTGGTGGTGCAACACGGTGCGCAGTACCTGCTGGCCACGGTGCTGCTGGGGGGCGTGGTGATGATGCTGTTCGGCCTGCTGCGCCTGGGCAAGCTGGTGCGCCTGGTGCCGTACCCGGTCATGCTCGGTTTCGTCAACGGCCTGGCGATCGTCATCGCCATGGCCCAGTTGGAGCACTTCAAGCAAGGTGAGCGGTGGCTCAGTGGCACACCGCTGTACCTGATGGTGGGGTTGGTAGCGTTGACCATGCTGGTGGTCTATGTGCTGCCGAAGCTGACCCGCGCGGTGCCGCCAGCGCTGGTGGCGATCCTGGGTGTTGGCGTACTGGTGTACCTGCTCGACCTGCCCACGCGTACCCTTGGCGATATGGCGCAGATTGCCGG
This sequence comes from Pseudomonas sp. Leaf58, assembly GCF_003627215.1. Lineage (NCBI taxonomy): Bacteria > Pseudomonadati > Pseudomonadota > Gammaproteobacteria > Pseudomonadales > Pseudomonadaceae > Pseudomonas > Pseudomonas sp. Leaf58. Next base: position 3,543,079 of record NZ_CP032677.1, on the reverse strand, counting down.
CGGCCTGCCACAGCTGGCCCTGCCGGACGTGCCGTGGAACCTTGAAACCTTGACCATCATCGCCCCGTACGCCTTCTTGATGGCCATGGTCGGCCTGCTGGAAACCCTGCTCACGCTTAACCTGACCGATGAAATCACCGAAAGCCGTGGCTTCCCAGACCGCGAGTGCGTGGCGCTGGGTGCGGCGAACATGGTTTCGGGGTTGTGCGGTGGCATGGGGGGTTGCGCGATGATCGGCCAGACCGTGATCAACCTCAGTTCAAATGGTCGGGGGCGGTTGTCGGGGGTGGTGGCCGGGGGCATGGTCCTGCTGTTCGTGCTGTTCCTGGCCCCGCTGATCGAGCGCATTCCGCTGGCAGCGCTAGTCGGGGTGATGTTCGTGGTGGCGCAGCAGACGTTCGCCTGGGCGTCCTTGCGGGTACTGCACAAAGTGCCGCTGAACGATGTGCTGGCGATCATTGCGGTCACCGTGGTCACGGTGTTTACCGACCTGGCCGTGGCGGTGCTGTTCGGCATCATCATCGCGGCCCTGAACTTTGCCTGGCAGCATGCTCGGGAGCTGTATGCCGACAGCCATGAGGATGGGGCCGGCGGCAAGCATTACCAGGTGCATGGCACGCTGTTCTTTGCCTCGACCACCACGTTCCTCGAGCAGTTCGACGCAGCCAACGACCCCGCCCGGGTCACGCTGGACTGCCAGCATTTGAGCTTTGTCGACTACTCGGCGATTGCTGCGTTGCAGACGTTGCGTGAGCGCTATGCCAAGGCGGGCAAGCATTTGCGCGTGGTGCACGTGTCGGAACGGTGCAAGAAGCTGTTGAAGCGGGCTGGGGAGCAGCACTGAGAAGGTTGGTTGCCTGTGTCGGCCTCTTCGCGGGCGCGCCTGCGAAGAGGCCGGTGTAGGAGAAGGGTTTATTCCCCGCGGCTCTTTTTGACGATGGTATCGGCAATGCTCGCCGGGGCCTCGGCATAGCGGGTGAACTCCATCGAGAAACTGGCCCGGCCCTGGGTCATCGAGCGCATCGAGGTGGCATAACCGAACATCTCGCCCAACGGCACCTCGGCACGGATCACTTTGCCGGCCGGCGTTTCGTCACCGTCCTGAATCATCCCGCGGCGCCGGCTAAGGTCGCCGAGGATATCGCCCTGATACTCCTCGGGCGTCACCACCTCCACCTTCATCACCGGCTCCAGCAACACCGCGCCGCCTTTCTGTGACAACTGCTTGGTGGCCATCGAAGCGGCGATCTTGTACGCCATTTCGTTGGAGTCGACGTCATGGTACGAGCCGTCGAACACCGCCGCTTTCAGGTTGATCAGCGGGTAGCCGGCGAGCACGCCGTTCTTCATCTGCTCCTCGATGCCCTTCTGGATCGCTGGGATGTACTCACGCGGCACCACGCCACCAACGATTTCATTGATGAATTCCAGGCCTTCCTTACCCTCATCGCCCGGGGCGAAGCGGATCCAGCAATGGCCGTACTGGCCGCGGCCGCCGGACTGACGGACGAAGCGGCCCTCGATCTCGCAGGTGTTGCGGATTTTTTCGCGGTAGGCCACCTGTGGCTTGCCGATATTGGCCTCGACGTTGAACTCGCGGCGCATGCGGTCGACGATGATGTCCAGGTGCAGCTCGCCCATGCCCGAGATGATGGTCTGGCCAGTTTCTTCGTCGGTGCGCACGCGGAAGGACGGGTCTTCCTGGGCCAGCTTACCCAGGGCGATGCCCATTTTCTCTTGGTCGGCCTTGGTCTTCGGCTCCACCGCCACGGAAATCACCGGGTCGGGAAAGTCCATGCGCTCGAGAATGATCGGCTTGTCCATGTCGCACAGGGTGTCGCCGGTGGTCACGTCCTTCATGCCGATCAGCGCGGCAATGTCGCCGGCGCACACGTCCTTGATTTCGGCACGCTGATTGGCGTGCATCTGCACCATGCGGCCAATGCGTTCCTTCTTGCCCTTGACCGAGTTGAGCACCGCGTTGCCGGAGCTGAGCACCCCGGAATACACCCGGGCAAAGGTGAGCGTGCCGACGAACGGGTCGGTGGCGATCTTGAAGGCCAGGGCCGAGAACGGCTCGCTGTCGTCAGCGTGACGCTCCAGGTGCTTCTCTTCGTCATCCGGGTCGGTGCCGCGGATGGCTGGAATTTCCGACGGTGCGGGCAGGTAATCGATGACCGCGTCAAGCATCAGCGGCACGCCTTTGTTCTTGAACGATGAACCGAGGATGGTCGGCACGATTTCGTTGTTCAGTGTGCGTTTGCGCAGCCCGGCCTTGATCTCTTCGATGCTCAGTTCTTCGCCATCGAGAAACTTCAGGGTCAGTTCGTCATCGGCTTCGGCAGCCGCCTCGATCATGTGTGCGCGCCATTCGTCGGCCAGCGCCTGCAGCTCGGCGGGGATGTCTTCTTCGCGATAACTGGTGCCGTGATCGGCGTCGTTCCAGTAAATGGCCTTCATTTTCACCAGATCGATCTGGCCGATGAAGTTCTCTTCGCTGCCGATGGCCAACTGGATTGGCACTGGGTGGTGGCCCAAGCGCTGGTCGATCTGCCGGACCACCCGCAGAAAGTCGGCGCCCTGGCGGTCCATCTTGTTGATGTAGGCCAGGCGCGGCACATGGTACTTGTTGGCTTGGCGCCACACCGTTTCGGACTGTGGCTCTACCCCGTCAGCGCCGCTGAACACCACCACTGCGCCATCCAGTACGCGCAGCGAGCGCTCCACCTCGATGGTGAAGTCAACGTGGCCGGGCGTGTCGATGATATTGAAGCGGTACTTGTGGGCGAACTGCTTGCTCGAGCCCTGCCAAAAGGCAGTGGTCGCCGCCGAGGTGATGGTGATGCCGCGTTCCTGCTCCTGGGCCATCCAGTCCATGGTCGCGGCGCCATCGTGCACCTCGCCCATCTTATGGTTGACCCCGGTGTAGAACAGGATCCGCTCGGTGGTCGTGGTTTTGCCGGCGTCCACGTGGGCGACGATGCCGATATTGCGGTACAGCTCGATGGGCGTTGTGCGGGCCATGGCGGACTACCTGCGGGTGGGCGGATTCCCCCACGTTAGCAGACCGGCAGAATCCTGCCGTGCCGCCGGGCCGTCAGTCAACCTGTGCCTGCAGCATCCACTGGCCATCCACTTCGCGGGCCAGGCCGCTGGCTGGTAGCAGGGCCAGCAGGCGTGTGTGCAAGGTGGCTTCGGTGAAGGTTTTGAGGGTGCTCAGGTCCAGGCTGCCGACCAGGTTGAGGTCGGCCTTGGTGTACGACAGCCAGGCCTTTTTCAGGGCCTGGGCGACATCGCTGCCGGAGGTGCTGGCGAAGCGACGGTGCCACTGGCGGCCGTCGAAGGTGAAGCTGTGGGCGTGGCTGTAGGTGCTTTCGTCACCACCTTCGCTGCAGCGGTGGCACTGGCACGGGCCTTCGCCGAAGGCGTTGCGCAGGTAGTTGTTGAAGTCCACCACGGGCTTGAGGGACAGGCGTTTGTCGACTTCGAACAGGTCGGCGATCAGGGGTTCTTCGGCGCTCACTCGGGATCCTCGTGTGGTGTGGCGTGCATCGGCGGGCACCCTAACAGATCAGGCCCTTCAGATCACCTGTTGCAGGCCCCACCGCATCGGCCTCAAGCCTGGTGCAGTACCTGTGGGGGCTGGCTTGCCGGCGATGAGGCCGGTAGAGACAACGGAGACCGCCTGCCGTACTCTACGCGCCCATACGCCTACCCACCCACCGAGGTAACCCCGCTTGAGCACCAAGTACCCGTACATCGCCACCGTCACCATCAGCGCCGAAGACCGCGGAGGGGATACCGAAGCCTCGGAAAACCCCAACATGCGCGTTGGCCTGGAGGCGGTGACCGAAACCCTGAAAAAGGTGCATTTCGTCGGTACGCTCGCGGCGCCGGAAAAAAACGCCACGCACATCTGCGTGACCCTGGAGAACGGCCTGACCTACTATGGCCCGATCGTTAACGGCCACGCCGAACTCGAAGGCGGCTGGATTGCCTTCGAGTCCGACATGCTCACCCCGCAAGAGCTGGGCTTGTAAGCTTCAGCTCAGTTCTGCCAGGCACTGCTCGAGGATATCCAGGCCGTCTTCGAGCACGTCGGCCTCGATGGTCAGCGGTGCCAGCAGGCGGATGATGTGCCGCGCCTTGCCGCTGGGCATCAGCAGCAAACCCTTCGCCCGCGCCGCCTCCATCACCTTGGCCAATTGGGCCGGTGCTGGGCTGCCGTCGGCGTTGACCAACTCGATGCCGCGCATGGCGCCCACGCCAGTCAGGCGGCCAATGAACCGGCTCAGGCCCGAGGCCTTCCAGCGCTGATGGCGGCTGACAATTGCCTGCTCCTGGCGCTCGCCCCAGGTGGCGAGGTTCTCGTCGGTCATTTGCGCCAAGCTAGCCAGGGCCGCCGCACAGGCGATCGGGTTGCCCGAATAGGTGCCGCCCAAGCCGCCCTTGGGCAGCGCCGCCATGAGCTCTTTGCGCCCAACCACCGCACCTAATGGCATGCCGCCGGCAATGCTCTTGGCTAGCAGCAGCAGGTCGGGCTCGATGCCCAGGCGCGGGAAGGCAAAGCGCTGGCCGGTGCGGCCGAAACCCGATTGGATCTCGTCGATGATGATCAGGATCCCGTGCGCGTCGCAGAAGCGGCGCAGGGCTTGGGCGAAGGCGGGGTCGAGGGCGAGGAAGCCGCCTTCGCCCTGCACTGGCTCGAAAATGAACGCGGCCACGTCCTCAACGGCCAGTTCGACGCTGAACAGGCGGTCCATGGCCTTGAGGGCCTGCTCGCAGGTAACCCCAGTGTCGGCGCTGGGGTAGGGCAGGTGGTACACCGGCCCAGGCAGTTCACCGACCCGTTGCTTGTACGGGGCGACCTTGCCGTTGAGGTTCAGGGTGGCCAGGGTGCGGCCGTGGAAGCCGCCGTCAAAGGCGATGATGGCGCGCTTGCCGGTAGCGCCACGGGCCACTTTCAGGGCGTTTTCCGCCGCTTCCGCGCCGCTGTTGGTGAGCATGCCGGCCAGCGCATAGCTGACCGGTACGAACTGGGCCAGTTGCTCCATCAGCGCCAGGTACGGGCCGTGCGGGGCTGCGTTGAAGGCGTAGTGGGTCAGGCGGCTGGCCTGGGCCTGGATCGCCTCCACCACCGCCGGGTTGCAGTGGCCCAGGTTGAGCACGCCGATGCCGCCAACGAAGTCGATGTAGCGTTTACCGTCGGTGTCCCACACTTCGGCATTACGGCCATGGGAAAGTGTGATCGGGTGAACGATGGCAATGGATTGGCTGATACTTTCCTGGTTCATGGGGCACGCGGACCTTGTTCGAGTTTCTTATTATCCAAGCGTGCCGGCGGGTTATTCCGCAAACGAATTATTCGATTGCGGTCATTCCATGGATTCATGAATTGGTCATTAACAGGTTCGCCACAGGCCCGGGCAGTGTGCGATCCCTGTAGGGGCGGGTTCGCCCGCGAAAAGGCCGGCACAGACGGCATCAATCCCCCTCTGCCACCCGCTCCCGAATCCACTGCACAAAGGCCCTGATCTTGGGCACTTCGGCAGCATGCTCGGCATGCGCAATGAAGTGCCGGCCATTGCTCGCCACTGGATGGTCCCAGGCCACCACCAGCTTGCCTTCGCTCAGTTCCTCGGCCACCAGGTAGCGTGGAATCAGGGCAATGCCGCAGCCGGCGATGGCGGCGCGGATGCACAGGTAGAACGTGTCGAAGCGCGGCCCGTGGTAGCTGTTCTGGCTGTGCAAACCCAGCCCCAGGAACCATTCGTGCCAGGCCTCCGGGCGTGACACGCACTGCAACAGGCGGTGCTCGGTTAGCGCCTGGGCGCTGTCGAAACGGTGGTTGGCCAGTAGCTGCGGGCTGCACACCGGCAGCACTTCTTCACTGAACAGCTCGATGCAGGTTGCCCCAGGCCAGGTGCCTTGACCAAAGAAAAACGCAATATCGGCTTTGGCCTGGACCAGGTCGAACGGCTCCAGTTCGTTGCGAATGTCCAGGTGAATACGCGGGTAACGGTCGCCAAAGCCCTTTAGCCGAGGTACCAGCCAGCGCGCGCCGAAGGTGGGCTGGGTGGCGATGCGCAGCACTTCGGTTTCGTCGCCGTAACTGAGGATGTAGCGGCTGGAAATGTCGATTTGGGTGAGGATCTTGTTCACTTCGGTGAGGTACAGCGCGCCGGCTGGGGTCAGGTGCAGGCGCCGGCGAATGCGCTGGAACAGCGAGTGCGACAGCATGTCCTCGAGCTGCGCCACCTGCTTGCTGACGGCGCTCTGGGTCAGGTGCAGTTCCTGGGCCGCGCGGGTGAAGCTGAGGTGACGGGCGGCCGCTTCGAAGCACTGAAGGGCGGTGGTCGAAGGCATCAGGCGTTTGGACATGACGGGCAAATACCGAGCAAAAAAGGAAGGAGTTCATTCCGTAATGGAATCATGTGTTTCGAAAAGGTCGTTTGTTGACCCTGCCCTATAGATTAATACTGACCTGGATCAACGATTACAACCGGTCGTGCGAAGAGGAGGTCAGTACCCGCTTTCGGCATCTGCAAAACAACAACAACGATTATCAGAAATTTATAAGAATTCTGCTCCAACCTTCAGCCGCCTCGCTGCGGCCGACCCATTCGAGGGTTCTTCATGGCTTCGCTAGACAACAAGAAACAGCGCTCCCTGCAGCACGGCCTGACGTCCCGTCAGGTTTCCATGATCTCCATTGCCGGTATCATCGGCGCCGGCCTGTTCATCGGTTCCTCCAACGCCATCGCCACCGCCGGCCCGGCCATCCTCATTTCCTACGCCATGACCGGCCTGCTGGTGCTGCTGGTGATGCGCATGCTGGGCGAAATGGCCATCGCCAACCCTAACAGCGGTTCGTTCTCCACCTATGCCTCCGAAGCCATCGGCCCTTGGGCAGGCTTTACTATCGGCTGGCTGTACTGGTGGTTCTGGGTGTTGATCATTCCGGTCGAGGCGATTGCCGGCGCCGATATCCTGCATGCCTACTTCCCCGGTGTGCCGTCCTGGCTGTTCGCCTTCCTGATCATGCTGGTGCTGTCGGGCACCAACCTGATCAGCGTGAAAAACTTCGGTGCCTTCGAATATTGGTTCGCGTTGGTCAAGGTGGTGGCGATCATTGCCTTTATCGTGGTCTGCACCCTGGCGGTGTTCGGCGTTTGGCCGCTGGCCGAAGTGTCCGGGGTCAGCCGGCTGTGGGACAACGGCGGTTTCATGCCCAACGGTTTCGGCACCGTGCTGGGTGGCGTGCTGATCACCATCTTCTCGTTCTTCGGCGCGGAAATTGTCACCATTGCCGCAGACGAAACCGCTAACCCGAAAGACAAGATCCGCCGTGCCACCAACCTGGTGGTGTACCGCATCGCTATCTTCTACTTGGCGTCGATCTTCCTGGTGGTATCGCTGGTGGCTTGGAACGACCCGCAGCTCAAAGCAGTCGGTTCGTTCCAACGCGTGCTGGAAGTGCTGAACGTACCGGGCGCCAAGCTGTTGGTTGACCTGGTGGTGCTGGTGGCCGTTACCAGTTGCATGAACTCGGGGCTGTACACCGCGTCGCGCATGCTCTATTCGCTGGGCGCCCGTGGCCAGGCGCTGAGCGTGACCAAGCGCATTTCCGGTTCGGGCGTGCCAACCGTGGCGGTCATCTTCTCTACCCTGGCCGGCTTTGCCGGGTGCTTGGTCAACTACGTGTTCCCAGGCAAGGTATTCGGCTTCCTGCTGTCTACCACTGGCGCCATTGCCTTGCTGGTGTACCTGGTAATTGCCGTGTCGCAACTGCGCATGCGTGCCCGTGCCGAGCGTGAAGGGCGGCCGCTGGAGCTGAAGATGTGGCTGTTCCCGTGGCTGACCTGGCTGGTGATTGGCACCATTGTCATGGTGCTGGGCTACATGCTGTTCAGCGATGCCTACCGCTACGAGACGCTGATGACCGCCGGGGTAACCGCGTTCATCCTGCTGGTTTCGCTGACCCAGCGGCGCGCCAAGGTGGTTGCCCAGACCGCCTGATGTTTCTGCTTTAATGGGGGCGTTGCGCGCCCCCATATCTATAAGCACAGGAAGCGTATGAACGACCATTCCCTTTCCCTTCAGGCCCTGGCTGCGCCGGATGGCACCTGCTACGGCTGCGGTTGCTCCCACCCCAGCGGCCTGCACCTGCAAAGCCACTGGGACGCCGACGGCATTCACCTGGTGTGCCGGCACGCACCCGACAGCACCTTTATCGGCTGGCCCGGCCTGGTCTACGGTGGCCTGTTGGCAATGCTGGTCGACTGCCACTCCAACTGGACAGCCATGGCTTACCACTACCGCAACGAAGGCCGCGAACCGGGTAGCCTGCCACGCATCGACTGCGTCACCGGCACGCTCAACCTGACCTACCTGAAACCTACGCCAATGGGCGTCGAGCTGTTGCTCAAGGCGCGGGTGGAAGGCGAAGTGGGGCGCAAGAGCCGGGTGATATGTGAAGTCTGGGCCGACGATGTGCTGACCGTGGCCGCCGACTCGGTGTTCGTCCGGGTCGATACCGAAAAGCTAAAGCTCAAGGCCCACGGGCAAGCCTGAACCGCCCGTGCAGATGAGTGGCCGGTGATGGTCAGCAGCCGGGGATGTCTCTACAGTGATGGGTTCATTCCCCAGGCAAGGCTGATCATGACCGATCTCAGTGCGTTCCCCGTTACCCACAAGTGGCCCGCCAAATACCCCGAGCGCTTGCAGCTGTATTCGCTGCCCACGCCCAATGGGGTCAAGGTGTCGATCATGCTTGAAGAGATTGGCTTGGCCTATGAAGCGCACAAGGTCAGCTTCGACAATGATGATCAGCTGAGTCCCGAGTTCATTTCGCTCAGCGCCAACAACAAGATCCCCGCCATCCTCGACCCCAACGGCCCGGGCGGCCAGCCGCTGCCACTGTTCGAGTCGGGGGCGATCCTGCAGTACCTGGCGGAGAAAAGCGGCCAGCTGCTTAGCCAGGACCCTGCACAGCGCTACCAGACCTTGCAGTGGCTGATGTTCCAGATGGGCGGTATCGGGCCGATGTTCGGCCAGGTCGGGTTCTTCCACTTCTTTGCCGGCAAGGAATATGAAGACAAGCGCCCGCGGGACCGTTATGTCAACGAATCCAAGCGCCTGCTCGGTGTGCTGGACCGGCATTTGAAAGGCCGGCAGTGGATGGTCGACGAATACAGCATTGCCGACATCGCGATATTCCCCTGGGTGCGTAACCTGGTGGAACGTTACGACGCCCGTGAGCTGGTGGGCTTTGATGAGTTCAGGGAAGTGCAGCGGGTGCTGGCGGTGTTTCGCGAGCGGCCGGCGGTGCAGCGCGGGCTTAAAATCCCCGGCTGAACAGGCACCACCGAGCTTGTAGGCCGATCTTACAGGGGTTACTCCAGCGGTTAGAGAATCTGGTGCAGCAACCAGTACAGGCTGCCCGCCAACAGCATCGCCGCCGGCAATGTCAGCACCCAGGCCATCAGCAAATTGATCAGCGTGCGCTTCTGAATCCCCGAACCGTTGGCCACCATGGTGCCGGCCACCCCCGAGCTGAGCACATGGGTGGTCGACACCGGCAGCCCGAACATGTCTGCTGCGCCGATGGTGCACATCGCCACCACTTCGGCCGAAGCACCTTGGGCATAGCTGAGGTGGGTTTTGCCGATCTTTTCGCCTACCGTCACCACGATGCGCCGCCAGCCGACCATGGTCCCCAGCCCCAGCGCGATGGCCACGGCCACTTTCACCCACAGCGGGATATAGCGGGTAGCGTCGTCAAGCTGCGTCTTGAGCAACTGCACATGGCTGCGGGTGTCGGCATCGAACGTCACCAGCTGGTGCTTCTCGATCAGTCGGATCGCTTCGCTGGTCAGGTACATGTCATTGCGCACGTTGGCCATGGCCTCGGCGGGTACGCGCTTGAGTGAACCGTAGCCTTTGACTTCTTTGCCTATCATGCCGGTCAGCGCCGCCAGTGCGGGCACCAACTGCGGGCCGGCCTTGGGTTCGGCCACGAATGCACTGAGTACCTGGCGCGGGTCGGCTGGGGGCGCTTGCGGGTCATTGCGTACCAGCGCCTGGCGGGTTACCTCGGCGACGGCAGAAAACTGCAGGGCCTGCTCATTGGGCATGGTCTTGTTCAGCGCGTAAGCCATCGGCAGGGTGCCAACCAGAATCAGCATGATCAAGCCCATGCCTTTCTGGCCGTCGTTGGAACCGTGGGCAAAGGACACGCCGGTACAGGTCAGAATCAGGGCGCCGCGTATCCACCACGGCGGTGGCGTCTGGCCTTCTGGCGCCTGGTACAGCGCCTTGCGCTTTACCAGCGCGCGCAGCGCCAGCAGCAGCAGGGCGGCGCAAGCAAAACCAATCAACGGCGAGAACAGCAGGGCATAACCAACCTTGCTGGCCTGGGCCCAGTCCACGCCGCTGGTGCCGTCGCGCCCGTGCATCAATGCATTGGCCACGCCCACACCAATGATCGAACCGATCAGGGTGTGCGAGGATGACGCAGGCAGGCCCAGCCACCAGGTGCCGAGGTTCCAGATGATTGCCGCCAGCAGCAGGGCGAAGACCATGGCGAAGCCGGCCGAGGAGCCGACTTGTAGAATGAGCTCCACCGGCAGCAGGGCGATGATGCCGAACGCCACCGCGCCGCTGGAAAACAGCACCCCAAGGAAGTTGCACAGCCCGGACCACACCACCGCGACCGGGGCCGGCAACGAGTGGGTGTAGATGACCGTGGCCACGGCGTTGGCGGTGTCATGAAAACCATTGACGAACTCGAAGCCCAGGGCTATCAGCAACGCCAGGCCCAGCAGCAGAAACGGCGTGACCGTGGTGATTACCGTGCCGCTGGCCGTTACATCCTGTTTCAGGCTCCAGGCGGTGTAGGCGATACCGGCCAACAGCAGGGCGAAGAACAACACCAGGGTGGCGCGCCCAGGCTTGTGGGCAAGCTGCGGGCGGGCGTCGCGTTGGGCCAGTTGCGGCTGGCTGGCCAGTGACGGGGTTGCCATGGGGGCTCCGGTTGGCGTTGGGCAAGGGTGCCGAAGGCCTTGAGCATAGAAACAATTGGTAAACCGGCCGTGACCTTGATCAATGAATTATCTAGGCTCAAGACGGACGGTAAATGCGGGAGAAGCCCATGATTCGCTGCAAGCGTGTTTACGATGCGGTTGAGCAGGACGATGGCCAGCGCGTGCTAGTCGACCGCCTGTGGCCGCGTAACAAACGCAAGGAAGACCTGCACGGGCAGTGGTTGCGTGAAGTGGCCCCCTCGGGCGAACTACGCAAAGCATTTCACCAGGGTGAGGTGGACTTTGCCGGTTTCACCCAACGTTACCAGCACGAGCTGGCAGCCCACCCCGAGCATTGGTACCCGCTGCTGGACCTGGCCGGGAAGGGCACGCTGACATTGCTTTATGCTGGCAAAAACACCGAGCACAACAATGCCCGGGTGTTGGCTGAATGGCTGGAAGATGAACTGGACCGACGTGGCCCTGGGAGTTCGCCAGTGTGTTATGCCCGATGAATGATATTGGCTATAGCGGCCTTATCGCCGGCAAGCCAGACCTGCCAAACGCGAGAGCCCATTGTGCGATGTCCCTACAACTAACTCCTGCCGATGACAGCTACCGTACCTTCGCCCGCGACCTAACGCGCCGTGCCATGCTGCCGTACTACCGCGAATACGACCTGCTGTGGATCGAGGAAGCTTTCGATGAAGCCTGGGGCTGGCGCGAGCAGTGGCTGGTGACTGAAGGTGAAACCGTGCTCGGCTTCTGCAGCCTCAGCCAGGACCGTCAGGCATTGTTCATTCGCGAGTTGCACTTGCTCCCCGAACACCGCGGGCGCGGCGTTGGCAGCTGGGTGCTGGAACAATTGGCCCTTTGGGCCACGCAGCGGCGCCTGCCGCTGCTGCGGCTGATGGTGTTTATCGGTAACCCGGCGCGGCTGCTGTACCAGCGTCACGGCTTCGTCGAAATGGGGCAGGACGAATGTTTTGTGCGCATGCAGCGAACGCTGGATTGAAACCTGGCGCATAATGCATGCGGGTTGGAACAGCTTGGGTGCAAATGTCAATTAAGGCTTTGTCATGTTGAAGCTGCCCTTGACATGGTAAGACTTGTTCTCGGCTTCGAAGGTGAACTCAAATGTGCCACTGACATTTTTATCGGATTGATACTTTTCGATTTCAAGCGTCCCTTTGCCTCCTCCAGATACATTATTTTCCCCATCCATAACCCAAAAACCACAATGGTCTCTCCCTTGTCGAATTTCAAAGCCTCCGCTGTCGAATTCGGCAGAAGTTAATGCGATCATGAGTGACGATCCGGTGGTTGCTTCCGAGCCATTGCTTGCGTTGAGGGAGGAGCACCCAGCTCGCCGGTTTGCTATGTGGGCTATGTAAGTAAGCAGTTATAAGGCAATGGCCTTCTACTGGCTGCAAGCCCTGTTCAGGGTGTGATTCTGAAAGTGCCGCTAATTGTGTGTATGGTGCCAGTGCCTTCATCATAGGTTAGATGGTAGTTGCCCATGATAATCAGGTTGCTGATTTCAGTGATGTTTATATATCCTTTTGTTGCAAGGGCGGATATAGTGATCCCTTCCTTCTCAAGCTTAATGTCGAGCTGTGAGCGCATTGTGTTGGCGTCGAATTTATTTTTGTTTAGCTTGAACTCAGAGTTGGAGCTCAACGTAATATGGTACCAGTCGTCCGGGCCGTCCTTGCCTCTGCCGGTAATGGCCATTTTTGAGAAGGTTACTTCACGGAGGGACTGGGCTTTGAGTTTCCGAGATGCCTTGCCATCTGGTCTGTAGAGTGTGCCTGTTAACTCGATGAAGCCGTTTGCTTTGTGTGCAGAAGGTGTGTGATCCACTGGGCTGAGTTTCGTATTCATGGCTGCCTCTGAGTGGTGGGTAGAGTGCTTACCCTAAAGTGGTTTTGCGATCTACTGTAACTGGCAACTTTGTCAGGTGCCTGAGTGGCGGCGCCGCGGTAGAATGATGGATTGTCTACTAGAGTCGCCTGGGTGTATTTGTATGGCCTGCAAACTACCTCCCGCCGATGACAGCTACCGAACCTTCGCCCGCGAGCTCACGCGCCGCGCCATGCTGCCGTACTACCGCGAATACGACCTGCTGTGGATCGAGGAAGCCTTCGATGAAGCCTGGGGCTGGCGCGAGCAGTGGCTGGTGACTGAAGGTGAAACGTTAGCCGGTTGGGCGGTTCAGCGGCACCTGCCATTGCTGCGGTTGATGGTGTTCAATAGCAACCCTGCGCCGGCACTGTACGCGCGCAATGGGTTCGTAGCGGTGGGTCAGGACGACTGCTTCATCCGCATGCAACGTGTCTTGGCGGGGTAGCCTTGGCCATTCGCCTGCTTCCATGATGGCCAGGGCAGTCACCTGTCAACGCTCATTGCGGGAGTCGGGGTCATTCAACCTTAATCAAATTGAGCTTTCCATTCACGTTCTGCGTTTGGTTGTTGCGCACGAAGCTGAGTTCGTAATCGCCCTCTAGTTTCCTATAGGGCAGGTACTCTCGGATTGTCAGTGTTCCACTGGCAAGTGTGCCTTCATTGTTCTCTCCGTCGCTAATTGCAAAGTAGACTTTATCGTTTTCGGGGTGGAAGGACAGTGTTGTGTGTTGTTCAAATGTTTGACTGGGAAGATAGAATAATAGATCGACTTTTTCATCGATGCTAAATGCCTGGATCCTATTTTGGGAGATTCTAATGTTTGTCAAGTTTCCCTGCCATAATGGCTTGCTGTCCGTGGTCGCGTCGGCGGAAATAGTGCCTCCGATAGGCAGGGTATCGTTGTCTTTCATGGCGTGTTCCGCTTGGTCTGTTCGGTATTTAAGTTTGATATGAAGGGTGCGTTGGCGAAACTGGTAAAACTGTCAGTTGGCTTCAGTGTTGTAATGTGAAAGCCTGGTAGTTTTGAAGCATTTGTTACTTCACGCATTTTGCTGTGCGAGAAAGCGGGAGGGCTAGTGCACCCCTTTACGCTGGCGGCGTTCCTTGGATGGCATAATAGTGGCTTGCAGCTGTTGGTCGCCAAGAGCATAGTGGTCGCAGCCTGTAGCTGCTCTAGTACGTCGTCAGCGGCTCGGCGCGATGGCAAAGTAAATGACGGAGAAACGCTTCATGAACGGATTCGGACCGCGGCTAAGAAATGAGCGCGAGCGTTTGGGTATGACCCAGCGGGTTTTTGGCGAAATTGGTGGTGTAGAACCTAACGCGCAGGGCAAATACGAAAGCGGCCTGCGGGCGCCAAGAATCGATTACCTGGCGGCCTTGGCCGCCAAAGGTGTGGATGCGCTTTACGTGCTAAGTGAGGTTCGCACACCGGTACCACTGGGCGGCATGTCACCGGATGAAGCCAGCCTGCTCGGTGCATTCCGACGCTTGGCCGCAGCCGATCAGGCCGCACTCTGGCATTTGCTGAGGCGTCTGTCGGCGGAGGGCAATCACCCCGAAACGGTGAGCCCCCTCACAGTTGCAAGATCGTCATTTCTGACAGAAGGAATGCGTTAGGCCCACCTTGAAAAATTTTGTTAAGGTGGCGGGATCCAATCGCCCTGCTGACGAGGTGTGTGCTTGATTAGGGTCTTAGTGGTCGACGATCACGATCTGGTACGAACCGGTATTACCCGCATGTTGGCCGACATCGATGGCCTGCAGGTGGTGGGTGAGGGTGATTCGGGCGAGTCGGCCCTCAAGCTGGCCCGTGAGCTGAAGCCGGACGTGGTCCTGATGGACGTGAAAATGCCCGGTATCGGCGGCCTGGAAGCCACCCGCAAGCTACTGCGTAGCCACCCGGACATCAAGGTGGTTGCCGTGACCGTGTGCGAGGAAGACCCGTTCCCCACCCGCCTGCTGCAGGCCGGCGCCGCCGGCTACCTGACCAAGGGGGCCGGCCTTGACGAAATGGTCCAGGCCATCCGCCTGGCCTTTGCCGGCCAGCGCTACATTAGCCCGCAGATCGCCCAGCAGCTGGCGCTGAAACCCTTCCAGCCACAGGGCTCGCCGTTCGATGCCTTGTCTGAGCGGGAAATCCAGATCGCCCTGATGATCGTCGGTTGCCAGAAAGTGCAGATTATCTCCGACAAGTTGTGCCTCTCGCCCAAGACCGTCAATACTTACCGTTATCGGATCTTTGAAAAACTCTCGGTCACCAGCGACGTCGAACTGACCTTGCTGGCCGTTCGCCACGGTATGGTCGACGCAAGCCTGTAAAACCTCATGTCCCAAGTTTTCGATGCCAGCGCATTCCTCGCGACCTGCAGTGGTCGCCCGGGCGTCTACCGGATGTTCGACGCCGAAGCCCGGCTGCTTTACGTGGGCAAGGCGAAGAACCTCAAGAAGCGCCTGGCCAGCTATTTTCGCAAGACCGGCTTGGCGCCCAAGACCGCCGCGCTGGTAGGCCGTATCGCCCAGGTCGAAACCACCATCACCGCCAATGAAACCGAGGCGCTGCTGCTGGAGCAGAACCTGATCAAGGAATGGCGGCCGCCGTACAACATCCTGCTGCGCGATGACAAATCCTACCCCTACGTGTTCCTGTCCGACGGCGAATTCCCGCGGCTGGGCATTCACCGTGGGGCGAAAAAGGCTAAGGGCCGCTACTTTGGCCCGTACCCCAGCGCCGGGGCCATTCGCGAAAGCCTCAGCCTGCTGCAAAAGGCCTTTTCGGTGCGGCAGTGCGAAGACAGCTACTACGCCAACCGCACCCGCCCGTGCCTGCAGTACCAGATCAAGCGCTGCAAAGGGCCCTGCACGGGCCTGGTGAGCGCCGAGGAATATGCTGAGGACGTGCGCCACTCGGTGATGTTTCTCGAAGGGCGTAGCCAACAATTGGGCAACGAGCTGAATGCCGAGATGGAAAAGGCCGCCATGGCCCTCAATTTCGAGAAGGCCGCCGAGCTGCGCGACCAGATCGCCCTGTTACGCCGCGTGCAGGACCAGCAGTACATCGAAGGCGGCAGTGGCGACGTCGATGTCATTGCCGCCTTCGTCAACCCCGGTGGCGCCTGTGTGCACTTGATCAGCGTGCGCGGCGGGCGGGTACTAGGCAGCAAGAACTTCTTCCCCCAGGTGGGCATCGAGGAGGAGGTGGCCGAAGTGATGGCGGCCTTCCTTTCTCAGTACTACCTGGGCAATGCCGAGCGCGAGTTGCCAGGCGAACTGATTGTCAACGTGGTGCATGAAGACTTCGAAGCCATCATCGAAGCTCTGCACACGCTGCGCGGCCGCGAGCTGAGCATCAGCCACCGGGTACGCGGCACCCGCGCGCGCTGGCAGCAGCTGGCGGTGACCAACGCCGAGCAGGCGCTCAACGCCCGCCTGGCCAACCGCCAGCACATGGCCGCACGTTTCGAGGCCCTGGCCGAGGTATTGGGCCTGGACGAAGTACCGCAGCGCCTGGAGTGCTACGACATCAGCCATTCCAGCGGGGAAGCCACGGTGGCCAGCTGCGTGGTGTTCGGCCCCGAAGGCCCGCTCAAGTCCGACTACCGGCGTTTCAACATCGAAGGCGTTACTGGCGGCGACGACTATGCCGCCATGCACCAGGCATTGAACCGCCGCTATGGGCGCATCCGCGACGGCGAGGGCAAGCTGCCCGATGTGCTGCTGGTAGACGGTGGCAAGGGCCAGCTGAACATGGCCCGCGACGTCATGCAGGAACTGGGCTTCACCGACCTGACCCTGCTCGGCGTCGCCAAGGGCGTCACCCGCAAGGCAGGTTTCGAAACCTTATACTTGAACGATGTGCACCACGAGTTCACCCTCAAGGGCGATTCACCGGCCCTGCACCTGATCCAGCAGATTCGCGACGAAGCTCACCGTTTCGCCATCACCGGCCACCGCGCCCGTCGTGGCAAGGCCCGGCGGGTGTCCAGCCTGGAGGACGTGGCCGGGGTAGGGCCCAAACGCCGGCGCGACCTGCTGAAACATTTCGGCGGCCTGCAGGAGCTCAACCGTGCCAGTATCGATGAAATCGCCAAAGCCCCCGGCATCAGTAAAAAGCTTGCCGAGTCGATTTATGCCAGCCTGCATAGCGAGTAGAATGCCGGGCTCAACTTGCGGCCAGTCGTACCGATGAATATTCCAAACCTGCTCACCGTTCTACGCGTCCTGCTCATCCCCATCTTCATCCTGCTGTTCTACATGCCGTACCACTGGAGCTACACCGCGGCCAGTAGCGTGTTCGCCGTTGCCGCCGCCACCGACTGGCTGGACGGCTACCTGGCGCGTCGCCTGCAGCAGAGCACGCCGTTCGGGGCGTTCCTCGACCCGGTGGCCGACAAGCTGATGGTGGCGGTGGCCTTGGTGCTGCTGGTGCAAACCCACGCCAACTTCTGGCTGACCCTGCCGGCGGCGGTGATCATCGGTCGCGAAATCGTGGTATCGGCCCTGCGCGAGTGGATGGCCGAGTTGGGCGCGCGGGCGCATGTGGCGGTGTCCAACCTTGGCAAGTGGAAGACAGCAGCACAGATGCTGGCGCTGGTGATCCTGCTGGCCAACGCGCCGGCGGTGACGTTCTGGGTGATCCTGGGCTATGCGCTGCTGCTGGTGGCGGCGGGGCTGACGCTGTGGTCGATGGTGCACTACCTGCTGGCTGCCTGGCCGCACCTGCGCGAAGGCTCCGAACAGAAATAAAAGTTTTTTGAATCAAGGGGTTGACGCCGTTTTAGAAATCGCTAGAATGGCACCCATCACGACGCGGGAATAGCTCAGTTGGTAGAGCACGACCTTGCCAAGGTCGGGGTCGCGAGTTCGAGTCTCGTTTCCCGCTCCAAATATAGATCTACAGAGTTCCATGGAAGTCTGTAAGTCGTTGAAATCAGACGCTTCGGCGTCTTTTTTCGTTCCAGCGCAGTCTGCCTGAATCCACCAGTAGCCACGAAATTTAAGTACATTTTTAAGTACAGCGATTCCGGGTAGTTGGCGTAACGGATTGATGGCTGAGCTGGGCCTCTGGCATCGATATACATCTCCTCGACCTTACAACCAATTCTTTCTGCCGATCACGAAGGGCCGGATGGCGCGTTCGGCAGCGTTGTTATCCATGGGCAGGAACCCTTCCTCGACGTACCGCTCGAGTTTGCTCCAGTTGCTCGCCAAGTAGTTGATCGCTTTGCCCAAAGCGTTCTGCGCGGTCACTTGCGGCTGGGTCTTTTCCATCCAGCCTCGTTAAACAGCGCCATTTGTGGCGTCAGCGGGTCCGCTGACTGCTCGGACTTGCGTCCGAACAAACGCTGGCGCAGCAAGGCATTTTCCTCTTCGAGGTGAACGATCTTGCCCTTGTCCGATTCACGCTCACTGATCATCTGCCCGAGCAATTGCTTGAGCAGAACAGGATCGTCAGGGAGGTCTTAAAAGTACCGGGTCGAACACGGCCACCTTGATATCAAACTCCACCAGAGCGGCCAGCCCATCAATGGATTTTCGGAAGTTGACGGGCTTGGGATAGAGGTAAACCTTTTCGACTTTGGCGTCGGGTCGCATCATGGTGAACGGGCTCCTGAGAAAACGGAGCACAGCATCGGGCATCAACAAGCGGCTTTGAATGTGGGGTTCATGGCGCGCTTACGTTCATACCCTATCCAAGAGAGCTACCAATGCATCCGCATCCCATAACCCGCTTCGGCGTCAAAACCCAAGGCAGGAGCCGTATGCGGTAATTCTGCACGTACGGATCTGTGCGGGGGGTGGCAGGTGACTGCCATTCCTACCGCGACCAAGGCGGTCGAGCTGAACCAGCGCGGCACCCAGCTGACTCTGGAGATCAACACCCATGTGGTTGGCCAGCAGCGGCCGTCGGTGATCATGACCTGGTGATCCTTTACCAGCGTTGATAGTTGGATGGCACCGGCTGCGCCGGTGTTCGCGGGCATGCCCGCTCCTACAGGTACTGCGCAAGGCCCAAGGGCTGTGCAGATTCCTGTGGGAGCGGGTTCACCTGGGTAGGGGACGCATGCATTAGCCCAGGTAACTAATGACAGGGGCTAGATTATAAGTGTGAAGCAAGCGCTCGTCATTCCTTGAGAAGCAGTATGCATGAACATGATGGCCTGCAAGAGACTCCCATTGATCGAGCTGGGCACGGGTGACCCCTTTGAGATCGCTACCTCTCAGATCATGAATGTAGATCTTACGGTTGCGTAAGTTTTTGCGCACATCTCGATAGTCATAGTTGGTCCCATTCAGAATATTGTAGCTATTAACATCACCTTTTGTGACTAATCTACGCAAGCGGTCGCTGGGTTTGGAATGGGAAAAGGCCGCTTTGTCTTCAAAAAGGAATTCTGCGTCGTTGAGATAAGGATCGCGTCTGACTGTAACTTTACCTGTGGGGCTTCGGTAGCTAGTGAAGTTATCTCCAACCTTATCGCCGTGAGCACCTGTATAAGCATGGATGTCACTATTTGAGTTGCGCCTCGATATTTTAATGAGTGCATCTTTTACGTCGCTTTGGGTTACAGACATGTCAGCGGTCCATAGTGTTCTTTGCAGGGGGCCGGGCAGTGGGTCCTGATACCATACGGGAACCCTACCGGGGGCTGTGTGAGAAATCACTTGTTGGGACTTGTTTCCGAATACCTTGAGCCCTGGAGTTTTACCTCCCATAGGATTGCCTGGATATGAGGTTGGTCGCGGAGCATGGGGTGATCTAACGGCATATTTGAACGGTTTTTGCCGCAGCGATGCGCGCAAAACACGCAGCTCTTGAAACCCTTCGCGAAGCACCGAACTCAGCTTCTTCACTCCAGCATGGGCGAGGTCAACCAAGCCAGCAGCCATCGCCGCCCATCCCAGTTTCTCTGCCAGTTCAGGGTTGCTCTGTTGCACCGCTAGCTGAGCGATGGTCAAACCTGTATACGCCATCGTCGATCCGTACATTACCGCCTTCGCCACCCCGACCATCTGCGAACCGAATGCCGGCGCACTGGCCAGTGCCATCATCACTTGCCCCACGGGCTCCAACATCCGCGACAGCTCCGGGTCCGACTGCCTCAGTGCCATCCCCGTCGCCGCGACTGCGGCACCCATTGTGTAGCCGATCATCAGGCCTGCGATCACCGGCGTACTGAGGGTGCCCGCCGAAGCTATGATCATCACTGCGCCAAAAAACGCCAGGCCAGCGAACAACAGCCATTCCCCCATGCTGGCAGCCTGGGGCGGCGCCGTGCTGGGCGTCAGCGCGGCAATAATGGTATCGAGCCTTGCCAGGCTGGCTGTCTGGGCCTGGTGGCTGACCATGATATGGCCACTGGGGTCCTCGAAGTTGACCGGATCGGCCTTCGGGCAGTAGGCACGGTCATTCGGGCCGGCTGCACCCAAGGGGCTCCAGTCGTCGGGCTGGCAGAACACTTTGTGCTGGGCGTCGTAGTAGCGGTAGCCGTCGCCCAGATGGAAACCGCCCGTCACCCGATCCACCCGCTGGCGGTTGTAACCGACGCCCACCGATTGAGCGTTGAGGGTGGTCGAGCATTGAGTCATGCTGCCCAGTTCGTCGTATTTGTACGTCTCTTCCTTGATGGCATGCCCTTCGTCATCCTTGACCTCCTCGCCATCCACTGCGTTCACCGTCCATTTCTGCAATTCATCGCTGGTGCCGGTCACGCTGGTGTAATAGACGAATGTCTCGGTTCTTGCCCGCGTGCCGTCACGGTACAGCGTCTTGCTTAGCAGCTGGCTGGTCGGTGACCAGGTTTGCTCGTAGCGCACCTTTTCCTGGCCGTTCAGCGCATAACGGCGCGTGGTCTCGCGGCCGAAGGCATCGTAGTCGTGCAGCACCTGCAAGTGCTGGCCGCTGCGCATGTCCTGCACCGTCAGGCAGGCCAATTGGCCCAGTGCGGTGTAGGTGTAATGGTATTCGAGTGACCCGCGGCGCAACCGGCTGCGGTAGCCTTGGGCATTCTCCCAGGCCTGCAGGGGCAGGCCGTTGCTGTGCCATGTGCCGGTCACGGCGCCGCGCAGGGAGGCCAAACCCTCATTGCGCAGCTGTTGGCCGTGCACCGTCCGGTTGAAGCGCCAGGTGCCCAGCAGCAGCGGCTGCAAGGTTTCGCTGGTGACCAGGCTTTGATGATCACCCTGCACCGGGCGTTCGGCCTGGATGGCCTGCGTGACGGAGTTCAACTTGAAGGTGACCAACGCTGTCTTGGCTGTCTTGCTAGCGGTGCTGTTGCCTGTTTGTGCATACCAGGACAGGCTGCCATCGTCGTTGCGTGCATGGTAAAGGCTGGTGCCGTCTGGTTTCACGTAACCGTCTGGTCGGGTTCGCAGCGTTTGGCTGGTATCGCTGCCCCTGACCAGCGTCGCCGATCAAGCGCCGTACAATGCTGCAATACTCAGCACCGTAACGCCCAACCCCAATGCCAGCACAGTGCCCAGCCGGGGTGCCGAGCGTTCTTCGCGGATATGCCGCGCCGACCTGCGATAGCCGCCGCTGATCAACAGCGAGTAGCCCAAGCCGATAGCCAATGCCATGAGCAAGAGCGTGGTCATGGCAAGGTTATGTGCCAAGTCATGACGAAAAACGATGCATCCCAATACCAGGGTGGACAGTACCGTGCGCTCCCAGGTCAGCGCCGTGCGCTCGGGCTGCAGGCCGTGGTCGTCATGCAGGGCCATGTAGGGTGTCTTCAAGGCAGTAACAGCAAGGTGGAAACGATCAGCCCGAACACGCCCAACAGCGGTGCCAGGATTGGGTACGGAAGCGCTTGCCGATGGCGCAGGGCGCGCTCGACATTGAGCCAGCGTAGGGTTGCACTGACGCTGAGCAGCAGCGCCATGCCAGTCAGGGCATAGGACAGCAGCATTTGTGGGCGCCCGGCCAACAGCCCCAGCGGCAGTGCATCCAGTGCGATGCCGCTGGCCAGCAGGGCAAGGGCTGTGCGAATCCAGGCCAGAAAGGTGCGTTCATTGGCGAGCGTGAAGCGCGGGTCGGGCTCGCAGCCATCGGCCAGTGCTAAGACCTGACGGAATCTGGCTTTAAGCGTTTTTTCAGTGGGTGGATGCAGCATGGCAGCGAACCTTCTATTCAAACGCCGGTGTTGTGCAGTCGTTCGACCGCCTGCGTTGCCATTCTGAATGGTTTTGCTTGCTTGGCTAGCGCAGTTCTTGCTGAACCCTATGCACTTCTTGGCAGTGGTCTTACTAAAAAAGCACAGCGTTAATCGAATATCTGCATAGCCCGCACGCCGGGCAGTTGGCTAAGGTCAGGCTGAGTAAAACATCCGACCCATTATATTTTAACGAGGTGAACTAGATGACGTCAGATAACTTGCACTCAGCGCAAAACGTGCCACTGCCTTTTGGTGTTGACGACATAAAATCCATGATCGGCCGTAAAGTCTGGAACGTCTTGGGTACTTCGTATTGGCCGATTCTGGGCGGGGATGACCAAAGCAGTTTTGCCTGGTTGACCTATGACCCGCCCGGCAGTTTCATCCCGCCGCATACGCACCCGATCCAGGATGAGCATGTGTTCGTTCTGGAAGGCGAGTATTCGCTGTACAAAGATGGCGAGTGGACTACCGCCAAGCCGGGCGATTATGTCTGCTGGCCGCGCGGTTCGAGCCACGGGTACCGCATCGATGCCGACAAACCCGCCCGCGGGTTGTTCTGGGTAAGCCCGGGTAACGACCTGTCCAGCCTGTTCGATGAGCTGCACAACCAGGCCAGCCCCGAAGAGGTGGTCCGGCTGTCTGGGCTGCGCAACATCCTGTTTGCCAAGCCCGGTACGTCGCCCAATTTCGAATGATCCTGTGGCTCAGCCATCCCGCCGGGGGTGGCTGTTGGCACAAAGCAGAAATGAATATAAACCCAGCGAAAACCGCATAGTGATATACCCAGTTCCTGAATTAGATTGATTTGGCAATAACCCGCATCGTTAATTAATTAGAATAAAAAGGTAGTCCAATGAGCCAGGCAAATCATTCCGGAATGACTGTTCACACGCTCGGCACGGGTGGTGGTCCAGTCGTATCTGCCAGCCGCGCCGGTATCTCGACAGCGGTTGTAGTTGATGGCTGTTCCTACGTGTTTGACTGTGGCATGGGCAGTATTCGTAACTACCGCTCGCATTGCACGTGGGATCAATTACGCGCGATCTTCATCACCCATCACCATTCTGATCATATTTACGACCTGGGCTCTTATTTGCTGACCGGCTGGCAGGTACCGGGCGAGTCTTTCAGCCAGCCGATTCACGTTTATGGCCCGGCCAAACCACCGCGCGTACCGGCCCTGCATAGTCACAGTGATCACCCGGTGGTGCCCGGTTGCTGCGGCGGCGACCACCCGATGGTCGGCACGGCGGATGTGGTGGATGCGTTGATCAACCGGGTATTCGCCTCTGACGTCGCCATTCGCATGGCCGACGAAGGGCGCTCCAGCCCCAGCCAGTGGGTGTATGGCCACGACATCGAAGTACCGGCCGAAGCCAAGGCGGACCCCGTGCTGGCCCGTCACCCGGCCATGGACCCCTTCGAAGTTTACCGAGACGAAAAAGTCGTGGTATCGGCCATTCTGGTCGATCACCGCCTCTGCTACCCCGCCTTCGGTTTCCGTATCGATAGCCAATACGGCTCGGTGGTGATTTCCGGTGACACCACCTATTCGCAAAACTGCATCCGCCTGGCCCAGGGAGCCGACGTGCTGCTGCATGAAGTCATCGACCTGGATGCTATTCTCGCGACCTTCCCCGAAGGGCCGACTCGCCAAGGTATTGCCGTGCACCTTGAGGAGTCGCACACCTCGTACGAGCAGGTCGGCAAGGTGGCGCAGGCAGCCGGTGTCAGCCAATTGATCCTGCACCATATCGTGCCGAATGTGCCGGGCGCGGCAGACATCGAAAAAATGCTCCGGGCCGCCCGCCGTGACTTCAATGGCATGGTTTGCGCAGCAGAGGATAACGACAGCTTCCGCGTTGGCGGCACTGCCACTGTAGCCTCCCCAAACACTGTGTTGCATGCGTCTGAAGCCGCCGAGGTGTGAACATGACAGAGCTGACTCAAACCGCATATCCGCCTCATACACTGCGTGCTGCGGTCGCCACGGGGCAGATGAACCGCCGCGCCTGGTTGATCACCGGCATGCTGGTGATCTTTCAAATGATCAACTTTGCCGATAAGGCTGTTCTGGGATTGGTTGCCGAGCCTGCGATGCGTGAGCTCGGTTTGTCGGCGAGTGAGTTCGGTTTTATCGGCAGTGCTTTTTTCTTTCTGTTTGCAATCAGTGCAGTGTGTGTAGGTTTTCTCGCGGCGAGGGTGCCTACCCGCTGGATCTTGTTGACCATGGGCGTGCTGTGGTCGGTGTTGCAGTTTCCGATACTGTTTGGCGGCGGCGCTGCAGTACTGCTGGTGACCCGCATCGTGCTTGGTGCCGCCGAAGGGCCCGCTACGCCGACGACCTTGCACCATGTGCACGGTTGGTTCCCCGCGCGGGAGCGCGGTTTGCCTAGCACGCTGGTGGCCATTGGCTCTACCTTGGGGCCGATCGTTGCAGCGCCAATCCTGGCCTATATCATCGCCCACCCGCAGTGGGGCTGGCGCTGGGCATTCGGTTTTCTCGGGTTGGTCGGTTTCATTTGGTCGGTACTCTGGCTGCTGGTCGCCAAGGAGGGCCCTTACAGCCATCTGAAGGGCAAGCATCAGGAGGGCGCTCAAGGCGCGGAACCCGCGCAAGACCAAGCCCCTGGCAAGGAGCGAGCAAGCATTGCAGAAAACGCCGACACGCTTAAACAGGTGCCTATTTTCCGAGTGTTCTGCTCGCGGATGTTCATCATTGCCACGCTGGCCGGTGCCGGTTGCTTCTGGGCGCAGGGCTTCCTGACCACTTGGTCGCCCCGTTACCTGGGGGCGGTGGTGTCGCTATCACCCGAGATGGTCGGGCTGGTATCGACCTTTCCGTGGTTGTTCGGCGCGCTGACCTTGGGTGTGCTGGGTTATGCGTCACGGGTAATGATGCGCCGCGGGGTTTCGGTTTACCTGTCTTTGGGGGCCTCGTTCGGCCTGGTCCTGCTGCTGTCCGGGGTGTGCTTTTTGATTCTTCCGCACCTGCAAGGGTACGCCGCAGTCACCGTGCTGGTTGTTGCCGCAGGGTTGGCGATGACCTTTCCGCTCGCGCCAACGGCAGTGGCCTTTTGCGTGGCTTCCAAGCAACGTGGGGCGGTGATGGCGACGCTGACGGCCGTAGCGTCGCTAGGCGGCATCGTAGCGCCGGTCATGGTCGGCTTTTTGATGGAGCGGGCAGGTTACCTGCAAGCGGGCAAGGGCGCGCCACAGAGCATGGAAATGACTGCACGGCTGGCCGAAGGGATGAATGCTTCGTTCGCCTACATTGGTTGTTATCTGGTGGTCGTGGGCTTTGTCAGCATCTTTTGCCTTAACCCTGACCGTACAGCGAAGAAACTCCAGAAGCGTTTTGCCTGACGCACCGGGGGCTCGCTCCCGCCCCGCGTAGGCGCGACACAAGGTTGCGCCTACGCGCGCGCGCACGCACCGGCGGGCCCCTCCGATGCCGTAAGTGGTCATAACAATAACAAGGTAGGTCGAGTGCCCGAACGCTGCCTTTCGGCCCACTGATCTGCTTCCACGGCTGTGCTTTGCACTCCTCAGAAGGGCTCACCTCGATGTTCCATAAAAATTGGCTGGCCAGCGGCGTTGCCGCGGGCTTGATGGGGATGTTCGTGCCGATTTCTGCCCAGGCAGACTTCGTGAAAGACCGCCAGATCAGTCTGGGGCTGCGCAACTTCTACCTGGATCGCGACTTCAAACAAACCGGGGCGCCACAGTCACGGATCGGGAGTTGGACCCAGGGCTTCGATTTTCGGGCGATCTCTGGTTACACCGAAGGCCCCGTGCAGTTCGGGCTCGATGTGTCGGGGCAGTATGCCTATCGCCTTGATGGCGGCGGCGGTCGCGGGCCGGATAGCGTCATTCCCTACGATGACAGCAAAGGCCAACCGGTACACGACTACGGCCGCGCGGCCTTGACCGGCAAACTGCGCTATTCCAAGACCGAGCTGAAAGTGGGCGAGCACCGGCCATTGCTGCCGGTTGCCTTCATCGACGATACGCGGCAACTGATTACCACTTACCACGGTCTGTTGCTGGAGTCGCGGGAAGTGGACGGCTTGGTCCTGACGGGCGGGCGCTTTACCGAAATCAGCAGCCGCGAGTCTTCCAATCGCGAAAAGATGTACCTGTTCACCGGGCCCAATGGCCCGCGCCGCACCAGCGATGGGCTGAACTTCGCCGGCGCCAGCTACGCATTCACCCCGCGCCTTTCGGCTACCTACTTCTATGGGCAACTGGAAGATATCTATCAGCAGCAATACCTAGGCCTCACCCAGAGCAACGACCTGGGTAATGGTTTCGCGTTGAAGACCGATTTACGCTATTTCGACAACAAGGAGGATGGGCAGGCCCTGTATGGCAACATCGACAACCATTCCTACGGTTTGCTCAGCAGCCTGAGGAAAAACTCGCACACCGTCTCGGTCGGTTATCAGCGCATGCTTGGCGAAAGCACATTCCCCACCCTCAATGGCTATGCGCCGCAACCCTACCTGGTGAACTGGTCTGCCGTCGGCTTCGTCAAACCCAACGAAAGCTCATGGCAGTTGCGTTACGACCTGGACTTTGCCGGCTACGGTGTGCCGGGCCTGAAGCTGATGACCCGCTACCTGCGCGGCACCGGTATCGATCGTGGCAACAATGCCCTGGACCAGAACGTCGAGAGCGAGCGCAATCTCTTCATCAGCTACGTGGTGCAGAGTGGCCCGCTGCAGGGCGTTGCGTTCGAGTGGCGCAACATCGACGTCAAGACCCGCTATGGCAACGCTGCGGCCGCAGGGATGGATTACCAGGAGAACCGCTTGATTACCAGTTACACCTTCAAGTTCTAGTGACTCGCAGGCCGCCCTCAGGGGCGGCCGCGTTCATGCATCAGGCTGTTTCAGTAGTAGGGCAGACTGCTTGGTACAGGTTGTCGATCAGCCCAAGCAGCATGCCGCCCGGCCCCGCGAACTCCTGCAAAACCGTGAAATGATCACGGCCTGCGACCTCCAGGCAGATCGCCGGGCTACCTGTCAGCGTCCATGCCTCCATCATGTTGCGGTTCTGCTCAAGAAACGCTGGCGTTTCCTCACCCCCGACGACAAAAGCTGCCGGCACCAGATCACCGCTCACGCGGGCCAGTGGCGAGCAAGCCTGCGCCTGGCGCATGTCCAGGCGTAGTTTGTCATTCAGGCTGGTTTCCAGCAGCGGCGCTAAATCGTAGATCCCGCTGATCGGGACTATCGCTGCGATAGGGCGCTGCTGCGGCGCGAGCGCGGTTTGCGCCATGGCCAACTCGACCGCAAGGTGTCCCCCCGCCGAATGCCCGGCAACTATCAGCGGCAACCGCTGGTCACTGGCCGCAAGTGTCGTGAGGCTGAACAGTAAACCGTGGCTAACGCTGGCGACTATTTGCTCGACAGCTACATCAGGGCACAGTGGGTAGTTCAGTAGGGCGACGTTATAGCCGCGTGCACTCAGCGCCGAGGCGATAAAGCGAAACTGCACCTTGTCCCGCGACTGCCAGTAGCCGGCATGCAGATACACCAGGTTGGCTTTGGCGCTGCCTTTGGCAAAGCACACATCCAGGGTCTGCCTGGGATGTAGACCGTAGCGCACGTCCAAAGCCCAGGGGCGCTCGCGTAGTACCTGGTCGTTGGCTAATTGGTATTGCTCGAACAGCGCGGTGAAGCTGGGGCGATACTGCCCGGTGACGTATTGGTATTCAGCGGTGTTGTTTGGCATGGCGCAGTCTCTTGCGTTGAAGGCAGGTTCAACAGAAAAAACCGAACCGCCAAGCGGCGGTTCGGCATTCGAACAATGCTCCCTGAGGGCTCAGGTGTTGCTCTGGGCGAATTTTTCGTAGTAGAGGTGGCTGTTTTCCAAGCCTTGCTCATTCAGCCAGTTTTTCACCGACTCGACCATCGGCGGCGGCCCGCACAGGTACATGTCGAACGGCGTGGCGTGCAGGCTCGGCAAGTCGAAATGTTGCGTGACATAGCCGCACTTGCCGTGCCACAGCGGGTCGGCGTCGCTGATCACCGGGGTGAAGCTGAAGCCTGCAATGCGCTTGGCGTAGCCCGCGATCCGCTCCAATTCGCAGAGGTCCGCCGCCTGGCGAACGCCGTAGTAAAGATGCACGGGTTGGCCACACCCACCACGTTCGGCAATCTCGTCGAGCATGCCGAGGAACGCCGACAGGCCGGTACCGCCGGCAACCATCACCAGAGGCCGGGTGATGTGGCGCAGGTAGAAGGCGCCCAACGGCGCCTCGAATAGCAACTCATCGCCAACCTGGCAACGTTCACGCACGTAGTTGCTCATCACCCCGTCGGGCAGCAGGCGAATCAAGAACTGCAACTGGTTAGCGCTGTTGGGCTGATTGGCGAAGGAGTACGAACGTTTGTGATCGGTGCCTGGGACCTGAATGCGGGCGTACTGGCCGGGCAGATAATCCAGGCGCTGCGCTGCCGCGCTGGCATCCACATGAAGAATCGCCGTGGTCGGCGAAACCTGCACCACGGCGCTGACAGTGCCGCGTTGTTCATGGGTGCCCGCGCCATGGCAAAGCGTGGAGTCGAAATCGAAATAGAACGCTGCGTCCGACTGCACGCGCGTCTGGCAGGTCAGCACTTTGCCCTGGGCAAGGTCTTTGGCCGAGAGCGCCTCGTCGTCCACATAGTCCTGGGTGTACTGCCCCGACTCACAGCGGCCCTGACAGGTGGCGCACACCCCTTCGCGGCAATCCAGCGGAATCTTGATGCCTGCACGCAGCGCCGCATCCAGCAGCACTTCGTTGCCCTGAACGGTGCAGAACAGTGTTTTTCCATCGGCAAAGTTAAAGGCAACCTTGTACGTCATGATGGCTAACCCGCCCAGTCAAAGATGGTAGAAATCGAGCACCGAATTGATCGTGTCGTTGAGCAGCACCACATGCTTGCGGGCAATCTTCCAGCTGTCGCCGTGGGGCCGCAGGCGGTAGGTGGCGCGGCCGAAGAATTGCTCGGCGTTCTGCAGGCGGTAGTACAACGTGTGCCAGTTGACCTTCACTTCCAGCTCACCCCCTTCCAGCGGGGCAATGCGCACGTTGCTGATCAGGTGCAGGGTGCGCGGCATGGGAATGGTCGAAGCCGCTTTGCCGGTGCGAATGCGAAACACCCGATCTTCCAGCCCGCCGCGGTTGGTGTAGTAGATCAGCGACATGCCTTTCTTTGGGTCAAGCGTGTAGACGTGCTCCGAATCCCACTGCGGCAGGTGAAATTCGCTGTCCTCACTGAACATCGCCAGGTAGGCATCCCAGTCCTGGGCATCGCAGGCCTCGGCGTTACGGTAGAAAAACTGTTCGACGCGGTATTGCAGTTCGCCATTCATGTTCACACCTCTTTGAGCTTGAGGGATTGTTGTTCTTCGGCCTTGCGGGCCAGGCCCTCGAGCAGGAAGCGCTGCCAGTTGCCATGTTGGTTGACGTACAGGCCTTCGTGGGTGAACTCGGTGCCGGTCAGGGCCGGGGCGATGCCGATGGTCTCGCTGTTGCGGGTAGGGCCTTCGACCCATTTGTCGCTGCCGCGGGAAATGTCGCTCCAGCGCTCCAGGCGCGCCTGGAAACCGCGTTGCGCTTCACGAAACTCCACCAGGTCGTCTGGCGTACCAAGGCCCGAGACGTTGAAGAAATCCTCGAACTGGCGGATGCGGTTCTCGCGGTCGGCGTCGGACTCACCTTTGACGCCCAGGCAAAAACTGTGGATCTCGGTTTTGTTCCAGGCCAGTGGGCGGATGATGCGCAGCTGCGAACTGATCTGGTCGAGGAAGAACATGCTGGGGTAGATGTTCAGGTTGCGCAGGCGGTGCATCATCCATTCGGCCTTGTCCTGGCCATGCTCTTCAACCAGGCGCGGCATGATCGCGGCGTAGCCGGGGCGCACGGCTGGGTTGGGCATGTCACTGAACAGCACGCTATGGCCGTTGTGGAAGGCAAACCAGCCATCGTCGGTTTCCTTGTCACCGGCCCCCAGTTTGCTGTAGTCCAGGGTGCCGCTGGCGGTCAGGCCTTTCTCGGCGTTGACCTGCTGGCGATGCTGCACGGTGGCGACGTAGTTGTAGTGCACGGTGCTGACGTGATAACCGTCCAGGCCATTTTCGTTCTGCAGCTTCCAGTTGCCGTCGTAGGTGTAGGACGACTTGCCCGGCAGCACTTCAAGCTCGCCAGTGCTGGACTGCGCAACCATCATGTCGAAGAACACCCGTGCGTCGCCCAGGAAATCTTCCAGCGAATCCTTGCCGTGGATATCGAGGCTGACGAAGACAAAGCCTTTGTAGCTTTCGATGCGGGCTTTTTTCAGGCCGCGAGTGGCCTTGTCGAAGTTTTCCGGGTATTCACCCGGCGCCTTGACCTTGACCAGGCGCCCGTCGCTTTTGTAGCACCAGGCATGGAAGGGGCAGGTAAAGGTCGATTGGTTGCCCTTGCCGACGCGGGTCAAGGTGGTACCACGATGCTGACAGGCGTTGATCAGCGCGTTGAGCTGGCCGTCGCCGTCGCGGGTGATGATCAGCGGCTGTCGGCCGGCGCGCAGGGTGACGAAGTCGTGCTTTTCGGCGATTTCGCTTTCGTGGCACGCATAGATCCAGTTTTTCTCGAAAATCAGCTCCATCTCGAGATCGAACAGCGCCGGCTCAGTGAACATGTCACGGGCGATGCGGTACACGCCCTCCACGGGGCGAAAGTCGAGGCAGCCCTTGATGAAGTCCTGCCACTGGGCAATTGATTTGGTGCTCATGGAGTCTGACCTTTGCTTGCTGCGGGAATGGCTTGATTAAACCCCCCAGCCCGCCCCGGCACTATTCGGCTAACACGTGATTGCTATGCAGTTTTGCGACTTTCAGCTGGCCGCCGGCTGGACTGATGGTGCTTGACGTGGGCGCGTGTGAGAAATAGCGTGGCCCTGCGTGCTACCGCCAAAGCGCATAAATCAGACGTTCGCGGTTCGAGCTCCATGAGGAAATGCCATGCGTTACCCCCACAATAAAAACAATGCCAGTCGTCAGCAGTTCTCAACCGTTCTCAACACGCCCGCGCAAGCCGTACAGTGGATGTTGAACATCAACGGGCCACATGACCTTGACGTGCCCAAGCCTAGCGAGCTGGATTTTCGTCATCACGGCACGATCATTGGCAATGCCGCTATCGGGGAAATCGAATATTCGACTTTGGTGAGCGTCAAGATCCAGGACTTGCAAGAAAGCTACAGCATCAACTTGCCCGTGTTCGGGGAGCAAAGCATCGAGCATCAGGGCAAGGCCTTCGTTTCCAACCCATCCGTGGGCGTGGTGCTCTCGCCCAACCAGCCCATGCGCATGACCATTGGTGAGAAGTGCCGAAAGAAAATGGTCAAGCTCTCGCGCAGCGCGCTGGAGGCAAAGCTAGCGAAGTTGCTGGGTCGGCAAATTGCGCAGCCGATAATTTTCGAACCCATGGTGTATGTGGAAGGGGCGATGCAAGAGTGGTGGAAGCTTGCAGAAAGTGTTCAGGCGATGCTGCAGGCCGAGAACTCTTTGTGCGACCTGCCCGAAGTGTGGAGCAACTTTGAAGGCAGTTTGGTCACGAGCCTGCTGTTCTCTCAACGGCATAATTATTTTGATGAATTGCACGCGCGGCAAACCGGGCGTCCGCAGTACTTGGCCCAGCTGGAAGCGCTGTTCAATGCGTCCCTTGAAGCGCCACTGACGCTCGAAGATCTCGAGCACGCTGCTGGGGTTTCACGCGAGCGCCTGTATCGTGATTTTCATACCCATTACGGTATGACGCCGATGGCGTATTACCGCCAGTTACGCTTTGAACAGGTACGTGTGCGCCTGACCCAGGCACGCGCTTCGGAGAAGGTCTCGAGTATTGCCATGGATTACGGTTTTCAGCAGTTCGGCCGGTTTTCCAAGGAGTACAAGGAGCGTTTTGGCGAGTTGCCTTCGCACACGCTGAAGGCGCATCGTACCCGCTGAAGGCCGATGGGTAGGTTTGTCATGGGGTGCAAAGCCGAGAGTAACAGGGAGAGATTATCCACAAGGACTATTCACTTAGTCCGTCTCGGGAGGTCCAGTGATGACGAGCGACATGCTGAGTGGAGTCGGGAATCCACTCTAGTCTCGGAAATTGCCTCAATGCGGACACGGGCCATTCCCGCTTCTCGTCCTGACGCATGAACTGCTTCATACGTCCCGAAACGCATGATCCAGCACCCGCGAACACCGGCGAAGCCGGTGCCATCCGCGGCGTGGCCTGTTTCACGGGCAAGCCCGCCAACAGGCTTCATGCTGCCTTCGCGCCTTTTCCGGTAGCGCCGGGAACAGGCTCGGCTACAACCACCCCTTGATCTGCTTCGACACCGCGTTCGTGGAAATCCCGTAGCGGTCATGCAGCGTCGGCAATGCCCCTGCATCGAGAAATGCATCCGGCAGCGCGATCTGGCGGAAAGTGGGGGTAACGCCATTGCGCAGCAGCACGCCCGCTACAGCCTCACCCAGGCCCCCGATAATCGAGTGGTTCTCCGCTGTGACCACCAGGCGCCCTGGCTTGCGGGCCTCGGCGAGGAGGGTCTGTTCGTCGAGGGGCTTGATGGTCGGCACGTGCAGCACCGACACGTCCACGCCGTCCTTTTGCAATTGCTCTGCAGCCTCGAGTGCGCGCATGGTCATCAGGCCGCTGGCAATCAGCAGCACGTCTCGACCACCGCGCAACACCTGGGCCTTACCCAGTTGAAACCGGTAGTCGTAGCGGTCCAGCACCAAGGGTACGTTGCCACGTAGCAGCCTCATGTAAACCGGGCCTTGATGGGCGGCGATCGCTGGCACGGCCTGTTCGATTTCCAGCGCATCGCAGGGGTCGACGATCATCAGGTTGGGCATCGCCCGGAAGATGGCCAGGTCATCGGTGGCCTGGTGGCTCGGGCCATAACCGGTGGTCAGGCCAGGCAGCCCACAGACGATCTTGACGTTGAGGTTCTCTTCTGCGATCGCCATGCAGATGAAGTCATAAGCCCGACGCGAAGCGAACACCGCATAAGTGGTAGCAAAGGGGGTCATGCCTTCCCTCGCCATGCCGGCGGCAGCGCTCATCAGCAACTGCTCGGCCATGCCCATTTGGTAGAAGCGCTCGGGGTGGGCTTTGGCGAAGATGTGCAAATCGGTGTATTTGGACAGATCGGCGCTCAGCCCGACAATATCGTCGCGTTGCTCGGCCAGGCTGGCCAAGGCATGGCCGAACGGGGCAGGGCGGGTCGGTTGGCCGTCGGCAGCAATCGAGGCGATCATCGCCGAGGTGGTCAGGCGTTTCTTCGGTGAGTTTACAGTGCTCATGCTTGGCTCCCGGCGTCCAGCGCTTTGAGGGCGAGGTCCCATTCGTTTTCATCGACGCGAATGAAGTGCGTCTTGTCGCGGTTTTCCAGGAAAGGCACGCCTTTGCCCATGCGGGTATCGCAGATGATCACGCGCGGTTGTGCGCCCGAATGGGCGCGGGCTTGGTCGAAGGCGTCGACCAGGGCGCCCAGGTCGTTACCATCCACCCGTTGCACGAACCAGCCGAAGGCCTGCCAGCGGTCGACGATCGGCTCGAAGGACAGCACCTCGCTAGCATGGCCATCGGCCTGCTGGTTGTTCACATCGATGATGGCGATCAGGTTGTCCAGGCGCCAATGGCTGGCCGACATGGCGGCCTCCCAGGTCGAGCCTTCGTTCAGTTCGCCATCGGACAGCAGGTTGTACACCCAGCTGTCCGACCCCTTGCGTTTGAGCCCGAGGCAAGCGCCGACGGCGATGCCCAGCCCGTGGCCGAGCGAGCCACCGGTGATCTCCATCCCCGGGGTGTAGGCCGCCATACCGGACATCGGCAGGCGGCTGTCATCGCTACCGTAGGTTTCCAGCTCTGCCTCAGGGATGACACCGGCCTCGATCAATGCGGCATAGAGGGCGATCGCGTAGTGCCCGATGGACAGGTAGAACCGGTCGCGCTGCTCCCATTCGGGGTTGCTGGGGTCAAGGCGCAGCGCATGGAAATACGCTACTGCCAGCAAGTCGGCGGCGCCAAGGGCCTGGCCGACATAGCCCTGGCCCTGGACTTGGCCCATGCGCAATGCGTGGCGGCGGATATTGCGAGCGCGCACAGCCAGCGGCAGCGCCTCAGTGTAGGTAGGCACAGCAGTCATTGGGGTGACTCCTTTTCGAATCAACGGTTGACCAGATGAGCCGGCACTCGCGACACCAGGAAGGCGCCAAACACGAGTACCGCGGTGATGAGATACATGCCGATGGCATTGCTGCCCAACGTGGTGGTGACCCAGCCGATCAGGTAGGGCGAGAAGAACCCGGCGAGGTTGGCAAAACTGTTCACCGCAGCAATGCCGGCTGCTGCCGAAACCCCGCCCAGCAACGTGGTGGGCAGCATCCAGAACAGCGAAGAGGCGGACAGCACCCCTGCCGCAGCGAGGCACAGGCTGAGGATCGACAGTGTCAGGCTGCTGCCCAGTGCTGCCGCCAGGCTCAGACCCAGTGCACCGAACAGCATGGGGATTGCCAGGTGCCAGCGGCGTTCACGGTGGCGGTCGCCACTGCGCCCGGCCAACAGCATTGCGACGATGGCGCACAGATAGGGCAGGCTGGTCAGTAGGCCGATGTGCAAGGGTTCGCTGACACCGGCATTGCGCACGAGTGTGGGTAGCCAAAAGGTGATCGCGTACTGGCCCATCACCACGCAGAAGTAGATGCCGGCCAACAACCAGAGCCGCCGGTCGCGAACAAAGTCCGCTACCGAGCCGTGCTTGACCTTGTGTTGCTCGTCCTCAGCCAGTTCCTTGCGTACCAGGGCTTTTTCTTCATCGCTCAGCCAGTGCGCCTGGTCAACGCCGTCCTTCAGGTAGCTCAACACCAGGATGCCCACCAGCACGGTGGGGATGGCTTCTAGCAGGAACATCCACTGCCAGCCCGCCCACCCGTGCACGCCGGCAAAGCGCTCCATGATCCAGCCCGACAGCGGGCCGCCGATCATGCCCGAGAGCGGGATGGCGATGAACCACAGCGCGGTCATCTTTGCCCGGCGGTAAGACGGGAACCAGTAGGTCAGGTACAGCAGCAGCCCCGGCGCCAGGCCTGCCTCAGCGATCCCCAGCAAGAAGCGCAGGGCATAGAACTGCCAGGCGGTCTCCACTAGGGCGAACATCGCCGAGATGATGCCCCAGGTGATCATGATACGGGCGATCCAGCGCCGAGCGCCGACCTTGTGCAGGATGATGTTGCTGGGCACTTCGCAGAGGAAATAGCCAATGAAGAACATGCCGGCGCCCAAGCCATAGACCGCTTCGGACAGGGCCAGGTCGTCCATCATCTGCAGCTTGGCAAAGCCGACATTGACCCTGTCCAGGTAGGCGCACAGGTAGCAGAGCATGAGAAAAGGCATCAGTCGCCAGGCCGTTTTACGGTAGGCGCTGCTGCGAGCGGCGGCTGCCGCGTCGAGCGCGAGTGTGGTCATTTCGTTCTGATCTCTTGTTGTTATCGAACGCGTGACCTGCGCCGGGCTCGGGCGCCGGTCACGGTGCAGCGGGTGCTCAGTGGATCAGCATCCCGCCGTTGACATCCAGGGTAATGCCCGTCAGGTAGCTGGACAGGTCACTGGCCAGGAACAATGCCGCATTGGCAACATCCCGCGCCTCACCCAGGCGGCCCAGCGGGATGCCTTCGATGATGGCGTGACGGCGCTCGTCCTGCATCAGGCCGCCGGTGATGTCGGTGTGAATCAGGCCTGGGGTGATCGAGTTGACGCGAATGTTGTCCGGCCCCAGCTCGCGGGCCATCGCCTTGCCCAAACCCAGCACGCCAGCCTTCGCTGCGCTGTAGTGGGGGCCACCGAAGATACCCCCACCCCGTTGGGCAGACACCGAGGACATGCAGATGATGCTGCCGGCGCGTTGCGCACGCATGGTGGGGATCACCGCCTGGGACATCAACAGTGTGCCACGCAGGTTCACGTTGAGAATCCGGTCATAGTCCGCCCCGGTGATGTCCAGGGTTTTCACCGGTTGGGTGATGCCGGCGTTGTTGACCAGCACGTCGATCCGACCGAAGTGCGCGAGTACCTGGGCGATGGCATCACGCACCTGGGCTTCATCGGCAACGTTGGCCGCCAGGCCAAGGTGGCCTTCGCCCATTGACGCGGCCGCCTCGGCTGCGGCAGTAGCGTCCAGGTCCAGGATCGCGACTTTGGCGCCCTGGTCGGCAAACGCCTGGGCGGTTGCCCGGCCGATACCTCGGGCAGAGGCCGCGCCAGTGATCACGGCAAATTTTCCTGTTAACAGCATCGAAGTGGCTCCCGCTGATTATTGTTGTGAGCGACGGTTCCGGCAGAACCGATAGGCACAGCTTCGTGCCAGGCGGCAGCCCAAGCAACGCTGCCTCTTTCACCCGATGCTGAAAAAAATTCAGCCCTCGGCTTGTGCCCGGGGCTTATGCGAAGGTACAAGCCTTGGTACCGCTGCAAACCTTTCAGGAATGGTCATGAGCCTGGACACCCTTCGAAAATCTCCACCCATCCCCTCGCTGAAAGCCATTCAGGCCTTTGAACAAGTCGCCCGCTTCGGCAACGTTGCCCGTGCCGCCGAGCAGTTGAACCTCACCCCCTCGGCGGTCAGTCACCAGATTGCAAATCTGGAAGCCTTGATCGGTCGGCCATTGTTCATTCGCGAGGCGCGCGGTGTTGCCCTCACCCCGGCAGGCGAGCAGTACCTGCGCGAGGTGTCAGGCATATTGCAGAGCTTGGCCACGGCCACCGAGCGCGCCGGTAGTTCGGTGGGTTTCGATTGCTTGCGGCTGCATTCTGCGCCTAGCTTCGGCCTGCTCTGGCTGCTGCCGCGTCTGGACCACTTTCGTAACAGCCACCCGCACATCCAGATCAACCTGTCGTGCTCCTACGAGTCACTGCACTTTGGCCGCCATCAGATCGACCTGGATATCCGCCACGGCTACCCCAACTGGCCCAGCCTCGAGGTGCGCACCATTCGGCATGAGCGTGCCACGGTGCTGGCTTCGCCAACGCTTCTCGAGCGCACACCGGTCAGGCAGCCTGGCGACTTGCTGGGGCACAACCTGATCTTGTCGGAAGCCGCGTTGGTGCAATGGCCCCAATGGTTTGCCCAGCAAGGTGTGGCGTTGCCTCAAACGCCGTACGCACTGAGCTTCGATCGCTCCTACATGAGCCTAGAGGCCGCCAGCCACGGCTACGGGCTGGCCTTGGAGAGCTCCTTGCTGGCCCAGGACTACATCGCTCGGGGTACGTTGGTGCCGGTGTTCGCAGACGACCTGGCGACACCGGTCAGTGCACACCATCTGGTGTTTCCTCGGGGCCATGCTGACACCCACAGGGTTCGACAATTTCTTGAATGGGTGCAGGGCCAGCTAGGTCATGATTTCACTTACTGAGGGCGGTGGGCTCTGCCGCCTTCGTGAGCTGGGATGTTATCAGGCCCAGAAGCCAAACAGCACCAACACCGCCACACCCAACCCGACGGCAACCGAACAGCCCCCCAACGACAGCGCCGCCCGACCGTGCCGGTACCAGCCGTCCTGGCCTAGCTGCCGTGCCGGTGCCAACAAGCTGCGCCAGCGCAGTTCCGTTTCGTGAAACGCCTGCAAATTCCCGGTGTCCGCATCCAGCCAGCGGCGGAAGTCGATTCGCTCGCATGCGGTCACCTGTGGGCTCTGCAAGCGCACATACCATCGCCCGGCAACGCTCGCCAGCACATCCCGGCGCGGGCGGCCGGCCTGTAGCGCCTGGCCCATGTAGCGCTCGATGCTCGCCACTGGCAGTTCAAGGCGGGTAGCGATGCTGGCGAAGCCCAATTGGTCGAGGCGGTTGAGCAAGAACACTTGTTGAACCCGCCGTGGCAGGCGCTTGAGTGCATGCAGCAAGGCATCATCGGCATCGTGTTCAGCCACAACGGGTGGGTGCTCAAGGGGCAGTAGCAGACGGGTCATGGACAGCTCCTTGCTCTACACAGGGGAGGGGGTGGGGGCATCGTCCTTGATGCGAGATCAGCGTAGGCGAAACGAGATTGATTCTCAAGTGCTAATTCCGCAAAGTTTTGTAACGAGCGTTCACGCCCTGAAACACCTTTGCTATCATGCGCGCCATCACGATCTTCATTAGCCTGAAGAGCCAAAAAAAAGACCCGGCAATAAGCCGGGTCAAAAACCGTGATTAGCCTGATGAGGAGATAATCTGAGAGCGACCTAAGCTCCAGGTTATCCAGCGGATCTCGCGATCAGCTGAGCGCAATAATAATGGTTATCATTTGCCAGTCAAATGAATTTTCGCTACTCCGGTAAAAAATCTTTTACCGGTGCGCCTCCTTGTCCCGGCAATCGGGGCCTTTGCCGTTACGCGGCCATCACGTTCTCTCCCTTCTTTTGCGGTCTACAAGCTCGGGGGCACGGTGCGTTTGTGTTCCAGCAGCGCGCGGGCCATATCCATCATGTGCATCAGGGCGAACGTCAGCTCGCGCTGGCTACCCTGCTGGTGGGTGGCGGTTTCCTGGGCGGTGGCGGCGGCGCAGCGCAGCAGGGCGATGGCGTGCTCCTGGGCCTGGTCGGCGGTGACACCCTCGTGCAGGGTCCAGATCTTGTTGTCGAGGGTGGGCCGTGGCGGGTTGGGGTTGAGGTAGTAGTCGAGGGCGCGGCGGGCGGCTTCGCTGTCGAGATCTGTTTCGTCGTTTTCGGTTGTTTCATCGCGATACCTACTGATTTCCCTTCAAACACAATGAAATCAGAAGATAGGTCAATCTGTATTGTTGTGCTTGTCACAAATAATTCAGAGTGTGTATTGAAGCTGGTAATACAGTCCGTATTGTTGCCGCTCATGGAAAACTGGAACGCATTTCTCAAGCGCTACAAGCGCGAACACGGGCTCAGCCAGCTCAAGCTGGCCGAACGCCTGGGTATGACCCAGGGCGGCGTAGGGCATTGGCTGCGCGGCACGCGGCGGCCGACGCTGGAAACCATCAATGAAAAGCTGGAAAAGCTTGGGCTGGTATTTCTGGAAGCCCAGGTCATGGTGGTTGAGCGTGACCTTGTGCGTGAAGCGCCTGGGCGTTATGCGGCGGAGCAGCCGGTGTCGGCCGAAGCGTTGCTTTATGCGAGCTTTCGCTTCCCGGTGCTGGCATGGGCTGATTTGCACGGGCCCTTACCTGGCACGAGCAAGTTCCATGAACAGACGGACTACATGCCCGCCGGCAATGCGTTCTGGCTGGTAGTGGAAAACGACTCGATGAATGCGGCCAGTGGCAGGAGCGTGCCTGAGGGGATGCGGGTGCTGGTGGATACTGGTCTGCCGGCAGAGCCAGGCAGGCTGGTGATTGCGCGGCAGCCTGGGCGGTCGGCAGTGTTGCGGCAACTGGTCGAGGAGGGCGGCGACAAGATGCTCAAACCGCTGAATACGCGCTATCCGACTGTTCTCTGTGAAGAGGGTTGCGAGTTTCTGGGTGTGGTCGTGCGGGTGCATGGAATCTGTTTATAGGTTTCAGAATGCATTTCGGCTGCTAAGTGCTCGTCACGACATTCTGGTTGCCTTTGAAATCGAGCGCCGCCCGCGCGGCGCTTCGCGGGACAAGCCCGCTCCCACATCTGTTTCGGGCCAGTCACGCCTGCGCCATAGACGCGCGCCCCCGGAGTGCACGGCTGAAGGTTGATGCAGAGCAACGACACTAACCTGGATCTCGGATGGAACAGACAAGGCGGGCAACCCACCTGGCACAGGAGTAATTGGCCCGAAACAGATGTGGGAGCGGGCTTGTCCCGCGAAGCGCCGCGCGGGCGGCGCTCGATCTCACAGGCACCACAAAACCCCAGCCAAGCAGCCTTGGTCACTCCACCAGCTCGACCAGCACCGTCCCTTCGCTGACCATATCGCCTTCTTGGCAGAACAACACCTTCACCGTCCCGCCATGCGGCGCACGAATGCTGTGCTCCATCTTCATGGCCTCCAGCACCACCAGCGGCTGACTTGCATGGCCCTTTGCCTGAAATCAGTAATGTTCACGAACAAACGGACTACATGCCCGGCGGCAATGCGTTCTGGCTGGTAGTGGAAAACGACTCGATGAATGCGGCCAGTGGCAGGAGCGTGCCTGAGGGGATGCGGGTGCATGGAATCTGTTTATAGGTTTCAGAATGCATTTCGGCTGCCAAGTGCTCGTCACGACATTCTGGTTGCCTTTGAAATCGAGCGCCGCCCGCGCGGCGCTTCGCGGGACAAGCCCGCTCCCACATCTGTTTCGGGCCAGTCACGCCTGCGCCATAGACGCGCGCCCCCGGAGTGCACGGCTGAAGGTTGATGCAGAGCAACGACACTAACCTGGATCTCGGATGGAACAGACAAGGCGGGCAACCCACCTGGCACAGGAGTAATTGGCCCGAAACAGATGTGGGAGCGGGCTTGTCCCGCGAAGCGCCGCGCGGGCGGCGCTCGATCTCACAGGCACCACAAAACCCCAGCCAAGCAGCCTTGGTCACTCCACCAGCTCGACCAGCACCGTCCCTTCGCTGACCATATCGCCTTCCTGGCAGAACAACGCTTTCACCGTCCCGCCATGCGGCGCGCGAATGCTGTGCTCCATCTTCATGGCCTCCAGCACCACCAGCGCCGTGCCCGCTTCCACCACCTGGCCAGGCTCCACCAGCACGCGCACGATACTGCCGTTCATGGGCGCACCCAGGCCGCCTTGGTGGCTGTGGCTGGCTTCTGCTTCGGCAATCGGGTCAAACGCTGCAACGGCGTGCATCTCGCCGTCCCAGTGCAGGTACAGCGTGCCACCGCGGCGGATCGCCAAATGCTGGCGGCGCACGCCGGCCTGGTCATGCACCAGCTGCTCACCCCGCAACTGCCAGGTGGACGCGGCGCTACGTTCCAAGGCTACCGCCTGGTTCTCCCCGCCACTCGCCAAGTGCAAGCTGCTGCGCGCCGGCAGGCCCAAGCGCAAGCCGTTGCGCTCGGCCCATGGCGAGTGCAGGTCGTCACCCCGCGCATGCCCGGCCTGGCCCTGCAGCCAGGCCTCGGCCGCTGCCTCCCAGAAGCTGGCCGGCAACGCCTGTGGCGCTGGCAGCAATACGTCCTGGTGGCGCGGAATAAAGCCGGTATCCAGCTCGGCTGCGGCAAACGCCGGGTGCGCCAGGATGCGACGCAGGAAGGCGATGTTGGTCTTCAGCCCGCCAATGGCAAACTCGTCAAGCATGGCCAGCAAGCGCAGGCGGGCCTGTTCGCGGTCTTCGCCCCAGGCAATCAGCTTGCCCAGCATCGGGTCGTAGAAGGGCGACACCACATCACCCTCGCTGACCCCACTGTCCACCCGTCGCCCTTCGCCAGGTGCCGACTCACGGTA
Organism: Pseudomonas sp. Leaf58; assembly: GCF_003627215.1. Lineage (NCBI taxonomy): Bacteria > Pseudomonadati > Pseudomonadota > Gammaproteobacteria > Pseudomonadales > Pseudomonadaceae > Pseudomonas > Pseudomonas sp. Leaf58. The sequence goes on along the minus strand of NZ_CP032677.1, from coordinate 3,501,589 downwards.
CAGCGCCAGCGTGCCGGTCGCCGGCAGGAACTCGTTGGCCGGGTCTTCGGCATACAGGCGCACTTCGATGGCATGGCCGATCAGCGGCACCTGCGCCTGGGTGATCGGCAGGGCTTCACCGCAGGCCACGCGAATCTGCCAAGCCACCAGGTCGAGCCCGGTAATGGCCTCGGTCACCGGGTGCTCCACCTGCAGGCGGGTGTTCATCTCCATGAAGAAGAACTCGCCACGGGCGTCGAGCAGGAACTCCACGGTGCCGGCGCCCACGTAGCCGATGGCTTGGGCCGCGCGTACTGCCGCCTCACCCATGGCCCGGCGCAATTCGGCTGACAAGCCTGGCGCCGGGGCTTCTTCCACCACTTTCTGGTGGCGGCGCTGGATCGAGCAGTCACGCTCGTTGAGGTACAGGCAGTTGCCGTGCTGGTCGGCGAATACCTGGATTTCCACGTGGCGCGGCTTGAGTACGTACTTTTCCACCAGCATGCGCGCATCGCCGAACGATGACTGCGCTTCACGCTGGGCCGAGGCCAAGGCGTCCGCCAGCTGGCTTTCTTCCTCGACCACTTTCATGCCCTTGCCACCGCCGCCAGCACTGGCCTTGAGCAGCACCGGGTAGCCGATGCGTTCGGCGGCGGCGCGGAAGGTGTCCAGGTCTTGGGCTTCGCCGTGATAACCCGGCACCAGTGGCACCCCGGCGGCTTCCATCAGCGCCTTGGCTGCCGACTTGCTGCCCATGGCGTCGATGGCACTGGCCGGTGGCCCGAGGAAGATCAAGCCGGCTTCTTCGATGGCGCGGGCGAAGCCTGCGTTCTCGGACAGGAAACCATAGCCTGGGTGAATGGCTTGTGCGCCACTGGCCTTGGCAGCGGCCAGCAGCTTGTCCACCAGCAAGTAGCTTTCGGCGGCCTTGGTGCCGCCAAGGTCGACGCGGATATCGGCTTCGCGGCTGTGCCGGGCGTCACGGTCGGTGGCGCTGTGCACGGCGACGGTGGTCAGGCCCATGGCCTTGGCGGTGCGCATTACCCGGCAAGCGATTTCGCCGCGGTTGGCGACCAGCAGGGTGGTCAAAGCGGGGCGGCTCATGGGCGCGGTTCCTTCTTGTCGTCGGTTTGCCAGGCGGGGCGGCGTTTTTCCAGGAAGGCGCGCAAGCCCTCCTGGCCTTCGGCGCTGACGCGGATGCGGGCGATGGTGTTTTCGCAGTAACGGCGCAGGGCCGGGCTGAGCTCGCCGTCGTCCACTTCGCGCAGCAGGTCCTTGGTGGCACGCAGCGCTTGCGGGCTGTTCTGCAGCAGGTTGGTTACCCAGGCTTCGACCTGCGTGTCCAGCTCGCTGGCCGGGTACACCTCGGCCAGCAAGCCCAGTTCACGGGCGCGCACGCCGCTGAAACGCTCGGCGGTGAGGGCATAGCGGCGCGCCGCGCGCTCGCCGATGGCCTTGACCACGAACGGGCTGATCACCGCCGGGGCCAGGCCAATGCGCACTTCCGACAGGCACAACTGGGCATCTTCGGCGCCAATGGCCATGTCGCAGCAACTGATCAGGCCCAGTGCGCCACCAAAGGCCGCACCTTGCACCACGGCCAAGGTTGGCGCCTTGAGACGGTGCAGGGCGTACATCAGCTCGCCCAGCTCGTGAGCGTCATCCAGGTTGGTGTTGAAGTCCAGCTGCGCCGACTGCTGCATCCAGGCCAGGTCGGCACCGGCGCTGAAGTGCCGGCCGCGGCCGCGCAGCAGCACAAAGCGCAGGCCGGCATCTTCGGCCAGCTGGTCGAGGGCGACGATCAGCTCGCGGATCATCTGTGCGTTGAAGGCGTTGTTCTTGTCCTCGCGGCTCAGCCACAGGGTGGCGAAGCCGCGCGGGTCGCGGATCACTTCGAGGGTGCTGAAATCGCTCATGGGTCACATCCGGAAAATGCCGAAGCGGCTCTGTTCGATTGGTGCGTTCAGCGCGGCAGACAACGCCAGGCCGAGCACGTCGCGGGTTTGTGCCGGGTCGATGACACCGTCGTCCCACAGGCGGGCGCTGGAGTAGTAGGGGTGGCCCTGGTGCTCGTACTGGTCGAGGATCGGCTGCTTGAGCCTGGCTTCGTCTTCGGCGCTGAACGGCTGGCCACTGCGCTCGCTTTGCTCGCGCTTGACCTGGGCCAGCACGCCGGCGGCTTGCTCTGCACCCATCACGCCAATCCGCGCGTTGGGCCACATCCACAGGAAGCGCGGGTCGTAGGCACGGCCACACATGCCGTAGTTGCCGGCACCAAAGCTGCCTCCGATAATCACCGTGAACTTCGGCACCTGAGCGCAGGCCACGGCAGTTACCAGCTTGGCGCCGTGCTTGGCGATGCCGCCTTCTTCGTACTTTTTGCCGACCATGAAGCCAGTGATGTTCTGCAGGAACAACAGCGGGATGCCACGCTGGCAGGCCAGCTCGATGAAGTGCGCGCCTTTTTGCGCCGCTTCGGCGAACAGAATGCCGTTGTTGGCCAGGATCGCTACCGGGTAGCCATGCAGGTGGGCGAAGCCGCACACCAGGGTGTTACCGAACAGTGCCTTGAATTCATCGAACACCGAGCCATCGACCAGCCGTGCAATCACTTCACGCACGTCGAACGGTTGCTTGGCATCGGCCGGCACCACGCCATACAGCTCGTCGGCGGCATACAACGGCGCCACCGGGGCCAGGCGCTGCAGCTTGCCCAGCTTATGCCAGTTGAGGTTAGCCACACTGCGCCGGGCGATGGCCAGGGCGTGCTCGTCGTTGTCGGCATAATGGTCGGCCACGCCGCTTGTGCGGCAATGCACATCGGCGCCGCCCAGGTCTTCGGCGCTCACCACTTCACCGGTGGCGGCTTTTACCAGCGGCGGGCCGGCGAGGAAGATGGTCGCCTGCTGGCGCACCATGATCGCTTCGTCGGCCATGGCTGGCACGTAAGCGCCGCCAGCGGTGCACGAGCCCATCACCACGGCGATCTGCGGGATGCCCAAGGCGCTCATGTTGGCCTGGTTGAAGAAGATCCGCCCGAAGTGCTCGCGATCGGGGAACACTTCGTCCTGGCGCGGCAGGTTGGCGCCGCCGGAGTCCACCAGGTAGATGCACGGCAGGCGGTTCTGCAGGGCGATGGTCTGCGCCCGCAGGTGCTTCTTCACGGTCAGCGGGTAATAAGACCCGCCTTTGACCGTGGCGTCGTTGGCCACGATCATGCATTCCACGCCCTCGACGCGGCCGATGCCGGCAATCACGCCTGCAGCCGGCACGTCTTCGCCGTACACCTCATGGGCGGCCAACTGGCCAATCTCTAGAAACGGCGAGCCCGGGTCCAACAGGCGGTCGATACGCTCGCGCGGTAGCAGCTTGCCACGCGAGGTGTGCCGCTCCTGGGCCTTGGGCCCGCCGCCCTGGGCGACTTGGGCGAGCAGGCCGCGCAGGGCCTGAACCTGTTCGAGCATGGCCGCGCTGTTGCCGGCAAACTCCGCCGAACGCGGGTTGATCTGGGTATGCAAGGTAGCCATGTGCGCCCGTCCCTTATGCTCAGCGGGTTTCGTTGAACAGTTCGCGGCCAATCAGCATCCGCCGGATTTCGCTGGTGCCGGCACCGATTTCGTACAGCTTGGCGTCGCGCAGCAGGCGGCCTGCCGGGAATTCGTTGATATAGCCGTTGCCGCCAAGAATCTGGATCGCTTCCAGGGCCATTTGCGTGGCGCGTTCGGCGGTGTACAGGATCACCCCGGCGGCGTCCTTGCGGGTGGTCTCGCCACGGTCGCAGGCCTGGGCCACGGCGTACAGGTAGGCGCGGCTGGCGTTCAGCTGGGTGTACATGTCGGCGATCTTGCCCTGGATCAGCTGGAACTCGCCGATGCTCTGGCCGAACTGCTTGCGGTCGTGGATGTACGGCACCACCAGGTCCATGCAGCTTTGCATGATGCCGGTCGGTCCGCCCGACAGCACCACGCGCTCGTAGTCCAGGCCGCTCATCAGCACGCGCACGCCGCCGTTGAGCTGGCCAAGGATGTTTTCTGCCGGCACCTCGACGTCGTCGAAGAACAGCTCGCAGGTGTTGGAACCGCGCATGCCCAGCTTGTCGAACTTGTTGCTGCGGCTGAAGCCTTTCCAGTCACGCTCGACGATGAACGCGGTGATGCCGTGCGCGCCCTTGTCCAGGTCGGTCTTGGCATAGATCACGTAGGTGTTGGCATCGGGGCCGTTGGTGATCCAGGTTTTGCTGCCGTTGAGCACGTAGTGGTCGCCGCGCTTTTCGGCGCGCAGTTTCATCGACACCACGTCGGAGCCGGCGTTGGGCTCGCTCATGGCCAGGGCGCCGATGTGCTCGCCGCTGATCAGCTTGGGCAGGTACTTGAGCTTCTGCTCATGGGTGCCGTTGCGGTTGATCTGGTTCACGCACAGGTTGGAGTGCGCACCGTAGGACAGCGCCACCGAGGCCGAGCCACGGCTGATTTCTTCCATCGATACCACGTGAGCCAGGTAGCCCAGGCCGGCGCCGCCATATTCTTCCGATACGGTGATGCCCAGCAGGCCCATGTCACCGAACTTGCGCCACATGTCGGCGGGGAACAGGTTGTCGTGGTCGATTTGCGCGGCGCGCGGCGCCAGTTCGGCGGCGACGAAGGTGCGCACCTGGTCGCGGAGCATGTCGATGGTTTCGCCCAAGGCGAAGTTCAGGGAGGGGTAATGCATGCTGGGGCACCTTCTTGTTCTTGAAATTGGGTAACACCGTAGCTCAAGGATCCAAGCCGGGGCCGGTGTCGTTCATCACCTTTACGTTAACGTAAACCTGCGAGGGTTTACTGTCAATCGACTCATCACCTTTACGTAAACGTAAATCTGCGCCAGAGTATTTGCGCTTGCTTCAGTCGTGCCCAGAACAACCACAAGAAGGGACACCCATGAGTCAACCGAGCTATACCCGCGGTCGCCAGGACCAAGCCTTGCTGACCCAGACCATTGGCCAGGCGTTCGATGCCACTGTGGCCCGTTGTGCCGAGGGTGAAGCCCTGGTGTCACGCCACCAGGGCCTGCGCTATAGCTGGCGGCAGCTGGCGGAGCAGGTAGAAATGCATGCGCGAGCCCTGATGGCTCTGGGCGTGAACACGGGCGACCGGGTCGGCATCTGGTCGCCCAACTGTGCTCAGTGGTGCATCCTGCAGTTAGCCAGTGCCAAGGTCGGCGCAATTCTGGTCAACATCAACCCGGCTTACCGTGTGGGCGAGCTGGAATATGTACTGCGTCAGTCTGGCTGCCGCTGGCTGGTGTGCGCTGGCGCCTTCAAGACGTCTGATTACCACGCCATGGTTCAGGAACTGGCACCCGAGCTTGCCGGCGCCACCCCGGGTGAGCTGGCCAGTGAACGCCTGCCCGAGCTGCGCGGCGTGATCAGCCTGGCAGCCAACCCGCCCGCAGGCTTCCTGCCCTGGCAAGCACTGGCCGAGCGGGCAGGGAACACCTGCGCCGAGGCCTACCGCGCCCGCCAGCAAAGCTTGCAGTTCGACCAGCCGGTGAACATCCAGTACACCTCTGGCACCACCGGCGCACCCAAGGGCGCCACGCTCAGCCACTACAACATCCTCAACAACGGTTTCATGGTCGGCGAAAGCCTGGGCCTGACGGACCGCGACCGCATGGTGATCCCGGTGCCGCTGTACCACTGCTTTGGCATGGTCATGGCCAACCTCGGCTGCATCACCCACGGCAGCACCATGGTCTACCCCAACGACGCCTTCGACGCCGAGCTCACCCTGCGCGCCGTGGCTGAAGAGCGCGCCAGCGTCCTGTATGGCGTACCGACCATGTTCATCGCTATGCTCGACCACCCGGCGCGGCAAAGCATGGACCTCTCAACCCTGCGCAGCGGCATCATGGCCGGCGCCACCTGCCCGATCGAAGTGATGCGCAGGGTCATCGACCAGATGCACATGGCCGAAGTGCAAATTGCCTACGGCATGACCGAAACCAGCCCGGTGTCGTTGCAGACCGGCCCCGACGACGAACTGGAACTGCGCGTGACCACCGTTGGCCGTACCCAGCCGCAGCTGGAAAACAAGCTTGTGGACGCCGAGGGCTGCATCGTGCCTCGCGGTGAGATCGGCGAACTGTGCACCCGCGGCTACAGCGTGATGCTCGGCTACTGGGACAACCCTCAGGCTACCGCAGATGCCATCGACCCAGCTGGCTGGATGCATTCGGGCGACTTGGCGGTGATGGACGAACACGGCTACGTGCGCATCGTCGGGCGCAACAAGGACATGATCATTCGCGGTGGCGAGAACATCTACCCGCGCGAGCTGGAAGAGTTCTTCTACACCCACCCTGCAGTGGCCGATGCCCAGGTGGTCGGCATCCCGTGCAGCCGTTATGGCGAAGAGATCGTCGCCTGGATCAAGCTGCACCCGGGGCACAGTGCCACGGTCGAGGAGCTGCAGGGCTGGTGCAAGGCACGCATCGCGCATTTCAAGGTGCCGCGGCATATCCGCTTTGTCGACGAGTACCCGATGACGGTGACCGGTAAGGTGCAGAAGTTCCGCATGCGCGAGATCAGTGTGGCGGAGATCTCGGCTGTATCTACGGGCTGAGAGGTAATGTCTTCTGGCCCTTTCGCGGGCAAGCCCGCTGCTACCCGTACAGCGCCGCATGTACGTGATTGGGTTCACCCGCGAAAGGGCCGGCCCGGCCTGCACAAAATCCTGGTCTACCCTTAAGCCTTCACCGGTGGCTCTTGGCTCGGCGGGTCGCCCACCGTCGGCGGCACGGTCGGCTTGATCGGCAGCTCGTCCGGCTCTTCTTCCGGCACGGGCGGCGGCAACGTCGGGTCGTCGATGTTGGGATCGGGAGTTTCCGGTGGAATGGGAATGTTCATGGCCTGACCTCGCAGGGGTGATTGAAGAGGTGCTGCAGGCTTCGACTCCTGGCAGTTGCCGTTCGCTCAATTATTTTGAACCCCACGCCTGTACCCGGCTCTGAACCCTTACCGCTACCAGCCTGAGGGAGCAAGGTCCGATGTCACGAAACGAGCCCTTCGAAAGCGTGCCCATGGCCAACGATCACCCGGACCAGGCCATCAGCCTGTCCCAGGCGCTGCTGGCGCCGCGCATCGTGATCGAGGACACCCAACCTGTGCTCGAAGCCGGCACCTTCGCTGCCAAGGCCATCAGTGGCCAACCGGTGGCGGTCAGCAGCAAGGTCTACAGCGACGGCCACGATCGCCTGGCAGTGATGCTCAACTGGCGCCAGGCACACAGCCGGCGCTGGCACTGTGTGGCCATGCACTCGCCGGGCAACGACCTGTGGCTGGCCGAGTTCACCCCTACCGAGCTGGGCCCGCACCTGTACACCATCGAGGCCTGGATCGACCCATTCGCCACCTATTGCCATGACCTGGAGAAGAAGTACCACGCCGGTGTCGAAGTGAAGCTCGAACTGGAAGAGGGCCGGCTGATGCTGGGCAAGGGCATCGAGCTGAGTAGCGGCGCCCTGCGCGAGGAGCTCGAAGCACTGCAGCAGCGCCTGCTTACACTCGATGCCGACAGCCAGGTGGCGCTGCTCCTCGACCCCACCAGCGCCCGCTTGATGGGTGAGGCCGAACACCGCAGCTACCTGGCCCGCAGCCGCGAATTCCCGGTCGATGTCGACCGCCCAGCGGCGCAGTTCGCCAGCTGGTACGAGCTGTTCCCACGCTCGATCACCGACGACCCGCAACGCCATGGCACCTTCAATGATGTGCATGAACGCTTGCCGATGATCCGCGACATGGGCTTTGACGTGCTGTACTTCCCGCCCATCCATCCTATCGGTATGCAGCACCGCAAGGGCCGTAACAACGCGCTGACAGCCGAGCCCGACGACCCGGGCAGCCCGTATGCGATTGGCGGCCCAGAAGGCGGCCACGAGGCGATTCACCCGCAACTGGGCTGCCGCGACGACTTCCGCCGCTTGGTGGCCGCCGCCGCTGAACATGGCCTGGAGATCGCCCTCGACTTCGCCATCCAGTGCTCCCAAGACCACCCCTGGCTCAAGGAGCACCCCGGCTGGTTCAGCTGGCGCCCGGACGGCAGCATCCGCTACGCGGAAAACCCGCCGAAAAAGTACCAAGACATCGTCAACGTCGATTTCTACGCCCCCGAGGCCGTGCCATCGCTGTGGCTAGCCCTGCGCGACGTGGTGGTCGGCTGGGTCGAGGAGGGCGTGAAGACCTTCCGCGTCGACAACCCGCACACCAAGCCGTTGCCGTTCTGGCAATGGTTGATCGCCAATGTGCGTAGCCAGCACCCCGACGTCATCTTTCTCGCCGAGGCCTTTACCAAGCCGGCGATGATGGCGCGCCTGGGCAAGGTGGGTTATGCGCAGAGCTACACCTACTTCACCTGGCGCAACAGCAAACAGGAGCTGCGTGAGTATTTCGAGCAACTCAACCAGCCACCTTGGAGCCAGTGCTACCGGCCCAATTTCTTCGTCAACACGCCGGACATCAACCCATTCTTCCTGCAGCACTCCGGTCGGGCAGGTTTTTTGATCCGTGCCGCGTTGGCGACCATGGGCTCGGGCCTGTGGGGCATGTATTCCGGTTTTGAACTGTGCGAGGCCGCGGGGTTGCCGGGCAAGGAAGAATACTTGGATTCGGAAAAGTACGAGATTCGCCCACGTGATTTCACCCAACCCGGCAACATCATTGCCGAGATCGCCCAGCTCAACCGCATTCGCCGGCAGAACCCAGCCTTGCAGACGCACCTGGGCGTGGCGTTCTTCAACTGTTGGAACGACAACATCCTGTACTTCGCCAAGCGCACGCCTGAGCGCGACAACTACATCCTCATCGCCGTGAGCCTCGACCCGCACAATGCCCAGGAAGCCTACTTCGAACTGCCGTTGTGGGAACTGGGGCTGGATGATAACGCTGAGACCCATGGCGAGGACCTGATGAGCGGCCATCGCTGGTCGTGGTACGGCAAAACCCAGTTCATGCGCATCGAACCCTGGCACCAGCCGTTCGGTATCTGGCGCATCGAAAAGGCCCTTTAGCCTTGGCTGGCGGTCGATTGTAGGAGCGGGTTCACCCGCTAAAACCGGCAAAGCCGGTGCCATCCACCGCGGTGCCTGCTACGCGGGTAAACCCGCTGCAAAAGGGGCAGAGCAAACCAGGATAGGAAAGGAGTCGCACATGGCCAAGCGTTCTCGCCCGGCAGCCTTCATCGACGACCCGCTGTGGTACAAGGATGCCGTCATCTACCAGTTGCACATCAAGTCGTTCTTCGATTCCAACAACGACGGCATCGGCGATTTCGCCGGCCTGATCAGCAAGCTCGACTACATCGCCGAACTGGGCGTGAACACCCTGTGGCTGTTGCCGTTCTACCCTTCGCCACGGCTTGACGACGGCTACGATATTGCCGAGTACAAGGCCGTCCACCCCGACTACGGCAGCATGGCCGATGCCCGCCGCTTCATCGCCGAGGCGCACAAACGTGGCCTGCGGGTCATTACCGAGCTGGTCATCAACCACACCAGCGACCAGCACCCGTGGTTCCAGCGCGCCCGCCACGCCAAGCGCGGCAGCAAGGCGCGGGACTTTTATGTGTGGTCGGATGACGACCAGAAGTACGACGGCACGCGCATCATCTTCCTCGATACCGAAAAGTCCAACTGGACCTGGGACCCGGTCGCCGGCCAGTACTTCTGGCACCGCTTCTACTCGCACCAACCGGACCTCAACTTCGATAACCCGCAAGTGCTCAAGGCGGTGATCGGGGTGATGCGCCTGTGGCTCGACATGGGCGTCGATGGCCTGCGCCTGGACGCCATCCCCTACCTGATCGAACGTGATGGCACCAACAACGAGAACCTTGCCGAAACCCACGCCGTACTCAAGGCGATCCGTGCCGAGATCGATGCCAACTACCCCGACCGCATGCTGCTGGCCGAGGCTAACCAGTGGCCAGAAGACACCCGCCCATACTTCGGTGAAGGTGAGGGCGACGAATGCCACATGGCCTTCCACTTTCCACTCATGCCGCGCATGTACATGGCCTTGGCCATGGAAGACCGCTTCCCGATCACCGACATCCTGCGCCAAACCCCGGAAATCCCCGCCAACTGCCAATGGGCGATCTTCTTGCGCAACCACGATGAACTGACCCTGGAGATGGTCACCGACCGCGAGCGCGACTACCTGTGGAACTACTACGCCGAAGACCGCCGCGCGCGTATCAACCTGGGCATCCGCCGGCGCTTGGCACCGTTGCTGCAGCGGGACCGTCGGCGCATCGAGCTGCTCACCAGCCTGCTGCTGTCGATGCCCGGCACGCCTACGCTGTATTACGGCGACGAACTGGGTATGGGCGATAACATCTACCTGGGCGACCGCGACGGCGTGCGTACGCCCATGCAGTGGTCGCCAGACCGCAACGGCGGGTTCTCCCGCGCCGACCCGCAGCGCCTGGTGCTGCCGCCGATCATGGACCCGCTGTACGGTTACCAGACGGTCAACGTTGAAGCACAGAGCCACGACCCGCACTCACTGCTGAACTGGAACCGGCGCTTGCTGGCGGTGCGCAAGCAGCAAAAGGCCTTTGGCCGCGGTAGCCTGCGCATGCTAACCCCCAGCAATCGGCGCATTCTTGCCTACCTCCGCGAGTACACCGACGCCGATGGCAATAGCGAAGTCATCCTGTGCGTCGCCAACGTGTCCCGCGCCGCCCAAGCGGCCGAACTGGAATTGTCACAATACGCCGACAAAGTACCGGTAGAGATGCTTGGCGGCAGCGCCTTCCCGCCGATTGGCCAACTGCCGTTTCTGCTGACCTTGCCACCCTATGCCTTCTACTGGTTCCTGCTGGCCGCTCACGACCGCATGCCCAGCTGGCACATCCAGGCCACCGAGGGGTTACCCGAATTGACGACGTTGGTGCTGCGCAAGCGAATGGAAGAACTGCTCGAAGCCCCCTCCAGCAACACCCTGCAAACGGCCATCTTGCCGCAGTACCTGCCCAAGCGGCGCTGGTTCGCCGGCAAGGAAGGGCCGATCGACGCTGTACGGCTGTGCTATGGCGTGCGCTTCGGCACGGCCACCACGCCGGTGTTGCTTAGCGAGATTGAAGTGCTCAGCGACGGCACCGCCAACCGCTACCAGTTGCCGTTCGGCCTGCTGCCAGAGGACCAGATTAACACCGCGTTGCCGCAGCAGCTGGCGTTGTCACGGGTGCGCCGTGCGCATCAGGTTGGCCTGATCACCGACGCCTTTGTCCTCGAACCTTTCATCCGCGCGGTACTGCGCGCCTGCCAGGGTGGCATGCAGTTGGCCTGTGGCAACGGCGAGGGCGAGCTGCGTTTCGAAAGCACCGAACAGTTGGCTGGCCTGGCGTTGAACGAGGAAAGCCCCGTGCGCTACCTCAGCGCCGAGCAGTCCAACAGCTCGGTGGTGATCGGCGACCGTGTGGTGCTCAAGCTGATCCGCCGGGTCAACCCGGGCGTGCACCCGGAGCTTGAAATGAGTGCCTACCTGACCGCCGCAGGCTTTGCCAATATCTCGCCGTTGCTGGCCTGGGTCAGCCGGGTGGATGAACAGGGCGCACCGCACCTGCTGATGATCGCCCAGGGCTACCTGAGCAACCAGGGCGATGCCTGGGCCTGGACCCAGAACACCCTGGAGCGGGCCATTCGCGACCAGATGGAGCCTGCCAGCCTCGACGCCGAGCTGCACACTGACGCACTCGTCGAGCTAACCGGCTTTGCCGCCTTGCTCGGCCAGCGCCTGGGTGAAATGCACCTGCTGCTGGCCGCACCGACCCACGACGAAGCCTTCCAGCCGCGCCCCAGCGATACCCACGACAGCGAGCGCTGGAGTGCGCAGATCAGCGCCGAGCTGACCCACGCCCTCGACCTGCTGGCCCAGCACCGCGACAACCTGGACAGCGACAGCCAGGCGCTGGTCGATGACTTGCAGCAACAGCGCGATGGCCTGGCCCAGCACGTCGCCAACCTGGCCCAGCAGGCCTTGGGCGGTTTGCTGATGCGCGTGCACGGCGACCTGCACCTGGGCCAGGTGCTGGTGGTGCAGGGCGATGCCTACCTCATCGATTTCGAAGGTGAACCGGCCCGGCCGCTGCAAGAGCGGCGGGCAAAACACAGCCCCTACAAGGATGTCAGCGGCGTGCTGCGATCCTTCGACTATGCTGCTGCGATGATCTTGCGCAGCGCGTCTGCGGTGGACCTTTCCGACCCCGCACGCCAAGCCCGGCAACGGGTTGCCAGGCAGTACCTGCATCAGTCGCGGCATGCCTTTGTCGAAGCCTATGGTTTGGCCACCGCAGCCATGCCGCATGCCTGGCAGCAGGCCGAGGGCGAGCGTGCTGCACTGGAGCTGTTCTGCCTGGAAAAAGCTGCCTACGAAATTACCTACGAAGCCGAAAACCGTCCAAGTTGGTTGGCCGTGCCTTTGCATGGTCTGCATGGACTGATCAGTACCTGGGGAGAGTCAGAATGAACGTAACAACGCGTGAAAACGGCGGCCTTCGGCAACGGGATCTCGACGCCCTGGCCCGCGCCGAGCACGCCGATCCATTTGCCCTACTCGGCCCCCATGGTGACGGCGCAGGCGGGCAGGTGGTGCGCGCCTTCCTGCCCAATGCGCTAAATGTGCGCATCCTGGCCCGGCATGACGGGCGTACCCTCACCGAAATGCAGCAGGGCAGCCTGCCTGGGCTGTTCAGCGCGCACCTCGATGAGGCACAGCCCTACCTGCTGCAAATTGCCTGGGCCGGTGGCGAGCAGGTCACCGAAGACCCCTACAGCTTCGGCCCACAACTGGGCGACATGGACCTGCACTTGTTCGCCGAAGGTAACCACCGCGACTTGTCCGGGCGCTTCGGTGCGCAGCCCATCACGGTGGATGGCATCGATGGCGTGTGCTTCTCGGTGTGGGCACCGAATGCACGGCGGGTGTCGGTGGTGGGTGACTTCAACAATTGGGACGGGCGCCGCCACCCCATGCGCCTGCGCCACAGCGCTGGGGTGTGGGAGCTGTTCGTGCCGCGCCTGGGAGTGGGCGAAGCCTACAAGTTCGAAGTGCTGGGCAAAGACGGGATATTACCCCTGAAAGCCGACCCGCTGGCGCGCGCCACCGAGCTGCCGCCGAGTACCGCGTCCAAGGTGGCGGGTGCGCTCAGCCATGTTTGGCAGGACCACGACTGGATGGCGCAGCGCGCGCAGCGCCATGCCTACAGCGCGCCGCTGTCGATCTACGAACTGCACCCAGGCTCTTGGCGCTGCGAGCTGGATGAGGCCGGCGAAGTTGGGCGCTACTACAACTGGCGCGAACTGGCCGAGCGCCTGGTGCCGTACGTTCAGGCGCTGGGTTTCACCCACATCGAGCTGCTGCCAATCATGGAGCACCCGTTCGGCGGCTCCTGGGGTTACCAGCCGCTGTCGATGTTCGCGCCCACCTCGCGCTATGGCAGCGCCGAGGACTTCGCCGCCTTCATCGATGCCTGCCACCAGGGTGGCATTGGCGTGCTGCTTGACTGGGTGCCAGCGCATTTCCCCACGGACGAGCACGGCCTGGCGCGTTTCGACGGCACCGCCCTGTACGAGTACGACAACCCGCTGGAGGGCTACCACCAGGACTGGAACACGCTGATCTACAACCTGGGCCGCAATGAGGTGCGCGGTTTCATGATGGCCTCGGCCCTGCACTGGCTGAAGCACTTCCACATCGACGGTTTGCGGGTCGATGCGGTGGCCTCGATGCTATACCGCGATTATTCGCGCAAGGCCGGCGAATGGGTACCGAACCGCCATGGTGGGCGCGAGAACCTGGAGGCCATCGACTTCATCCGTCACCTCAACGGTGTCGCCGCCCATGAGGCGCCGGGGGCGCTGATCATCGCCGAAGAGTCCACGGCCTGGCCCGGCGTCAGCCAGCCGACCCAGCAGGGCGGCCTGGGCTTTGCCTACAAGTGGAACATGGGCTGGATGCACGACACCCTGCATTACATCCAGAACGACCCAGTGCACCGTACCTACCATCACAACGAGATGAGCTTTGGGCTGATCTATGCCTATTCCGAGCACTTCATCCTGCCCATCTCCCACGATGAAGTGGTGCACGGCAAGCATTCGCTGATCGACAAGATGCCGGGCGACCGTTGGCAGAAGTTCGCCAACCTGCGTGCGTACCTCACCTTCATGTGGGCGCACCCGGGCAAGAAGCTGCTGTTCATGGGCTGTGAGTTCGGCCAGTGGCGTGAGTGGGACCACGACAGCGAACTGGACTGGTACCTGTTGCAGTACCCCGAGCACCAGGGTGTGCAGCGCTTGGTGGGCGACCTCAACCGCCTGTACCGCGAGGTGCCGGCGCTGCATGAGCAGGATTGCCAGCCGCAGGGCTTCCAGTGGTTGATTGGTGACGATGCGCAGAACAGCGTGTACGCCTGGCTGCGCTGGAGCAGCAACGGCGAGCCGGTGCTGGTAGTGGCCAACTTCACCCCGGTACCGCGCGAGGGCTACCGTATTGGCGTGCCGTTCGGCGAGCGCTGGGAGGAGCTGTTGAACAGTGATGCCGAGCTGTACGCCGGGTCCAATGTCGGCAACCTTGGGGGGGTGGAGAGTGACGAGGTGGCCAGCCATGGCCAGCCGCTGTCGCTGGCCCTGAACCTGCCGCCGCTGGGAGTACTGGTGATGAAACCTGCCTGATTTGTTGCCTGTACTGGCCTCTTCGCGGGTGAGCCCGCGCCTACAGGGACTGCGCACAATTCAAGTATTGTGGGCTCCCTGTAGGCGCGGGTTTACCCGCGAAGAGGCTGCCCCTGCCTACCACCGCATCCGCACCCCAAGGCTGCCAATCAACCCGTTCAAATCATTGCCATCCACATCACTGCTGTAATCGGCACTGACAAACAGCGCCACCGAAGGCGTCACCCGCGCCACCAGCCCCAGGCCCAGTTCCACCGTGGTCGAATAGCGCGAGCTGGAGATCTTGTCGACCTGGTCCAGTTGCACTTCATCGGCACTGCTGAAGTCATACCACACGTTGGTCCGCACATAGGGCTCGACAGGCATGCCCCGTACCTCATAACGCCCAGACAACTTGGCACCCACCCGGCCGCTCCAGCTCGGCTGGCTGTCGAAGGCCTGCAGGGTTTCTTCCTGCACCCGGCTGCCGGGGAAGAACTGCTGGTTGATCAACTGAGCCTGCGGCTCGATCACCCAGCCACCACCCAGCCCGATGGGATAGCCGCCTTCCAGCGAAAAGGTCATCGCATGGCCGCTGTCGTCCAGCCGTTGGCCATTCTCGCCGCGGCCATTGACGTCAATGCGCGAGCCCATGGCCACGGCATCCAGGTGCCAGCCCCGTTCATGGGTCATGCTCCAGTACACCCCCAGGCTTTCACCGCTCAGGTTCACCGCATTGCGCTGTTTGTCACCCAACAACCGGCGCGTGCCGTTGAAGCTGCTCTGCAGGTTGTTGTGCCCCACGAAAATCCCCGCGCGGTGCACGTTGCCCGCTGCAGTTTCACGCATGAACAGGTCCGGGCCGATCATCAGTTGCTGGCTGGGCGCTTCCAGTTGGTCTGGAGGCTGCGCGCCACCGCGCGCGGTGCTGGGGAAAAACTGCGCCCACTGGCTAGCCACCAGGTGCGGTGCCGCCTGCCCCTGGCGCTCGCTCATCTTTTGCGAAAAGGCGTTCAACGTACCGATATTCAAGCCATTGACGGTGGCCTGGTCGAGCGACGGTTGCGGCACCGCCGGTTGCTGTAAGAAGCCGGGCGAGGTGGGGTCATCCTGCAGCTCGTACGCGAAAGTTTCCACCGGGGTTGCCAGAAGCAGCGACGTGGAAACCGCGTAGAAAATGCTGTCGAAGCGCAATGGGTTCGAGGTGCTTTTCATGGCGGATCTCCTTTGTTTTTGTGGGTTACAGCCCTGGGACCTGGCCTGTTGTCACGAGCTGTTACGGCAAAAACAGTGGGCGACCCAAACCAGCACGCCAGCGTTCGCTAGCACGCACGAAGGCGCGAGCTAGAGGCCCGGCGCGAGATCTTTACTACTCGGTAATGTTCAGCTAAGGAGAGTTCGCCGCTTGCGTCAAGAAAGCGTGAAGGAACTGTTGATGTTGCGTGGGGCGGCACAATCCATTGATTTTCCGACTAAATGAGTAGGGCATAGCGGGGTTCGCTATTTGCCGTGCCGTGACTATGAAAAATCATTGTTAGAGCCTGACTTCGACTGCCAACGGCAGGTGGTCTGACAGGTGCGACCAAGGTTTGTGCCCCAAAATCCGCGGCCCTTGGCTTTCGGCGTTGCGCAGGTAAATGCGGTCCAGCCGCAGCAGTGGCAGGCGGGCAGGGTAGGTGCGGGCCAGGTGCCCGTGATGGCGTTGGAACGCCTCGTGCAGGTCAGGTTGCAAGCCCAATGTACGGTTGCCGTGGGCTTTCCAGTCGTTGAAGTCGCCAGCGATGATTACCGGGGCTTCAGTGGGCAACGATTCAAGCAGTTTGCGCAGCAGTTGTAGCTGTTTCTGGCGATGGCGTTCCAGCAATGACAAGTGCACACAGATGGCATGCACGTGATGCGGCCCGGGTACGTCGAGAATACAGTGCAGCAGGCCACGGCGTTCGGGGCCGGTGATCGACACGTCGAGGTTGCGGTGTTCGATGATCGGGTATTTGGACAGTAGCGCGTTGCCGTGGTGGCCGTCGGGGTACACCGCGTTGCGGCCGTAGGCAAAGTCGCTCCACATGCTGTCGGCGAGGAATTCGTATTGGGAGGTCTGCGGCCAACCGGGGTAGCGCGCAGCGTGGCGGTCGTGGCTGCCGAGCACTTCCTGCAGGAACACGATGTCGGCCTGGGTGCTGCGCACCGCCTCGCGCAGTTCCGGCAGGATGAAGCGCCGGTTGAAGGCGGTGAAACCCTTGTGGGTATTCACCGTCAGCACCCGCAGGCGCTTCACGGCCGGGGCCTGGTTGACGCTGGCGAAACCTTGACTGCCGGCTTCGGGGTTCACGGTTACTCCTCAGGCAAAGGGCTTACACAAGGGACACAGGCCAGCCGTTCAGGTTCACTCTTCATCCCGCTGCAACACCATCAGCAACAGCGACCGCCCCTTTACCTCGAATGTGCTATCGAACTGCAGATGTTGGCCCTTGCGCAGCTCCGGGCGGTCGGTATCGACCAGGCAGCTCCAGTAATCCCCTTCGGGTACCGCTGGCAGCTTGAACGGCACGATGTCGTGGTGGGCGTTGACGATCAGCAGCACGGTGGCCTCGGCGCCTGGCCGGGCGATACCGCTGACCTGCGCCCGGCCATCGATCAACATGCCCAGGCAGCGCCCGTGCGGGTCTTCCCACTGCGCCACGCTCATCTCGTTGCCATCCGGTGCCAGCCAGGTCACGTCCTTGACCCCGATGGCCTCATTGTAGTCACCCACCAGAAAGCGCGAGCGGCGCAGTACCGGGTAGGCCAAGCGCAGGCGGGTCAGGCGCTTGACGAAGGCCAGCAGCTCTTCGCCTTCCTGGTCCAGGTCCCAGTCCACCCAGCCAATCTCGCTGTCCTGGCAGTAGGCATTGTTGTTGCCGTGCTGGGTCCGGCTGAACTCGTCACCGGCGACGATCATCGGCGTGCCCTGGGCCAACAGCAGGGTGGCAAAGAAGTTGCGCATCTGGCGCATGCGCAGGGCATTCACCGCCGGGTCGTCGGTCGGCCCTTCGGCGCCGCAGTTCCATGACAGGTTGTTGTCGGTGCCGTCCTGGTTGTTTTCGTCGTTGTCTTCGTTGTGCTTTTGGTTGTACGAGACCAGGTCGCGCAGGGTAAAACCGTCGTGGGCGGTGATAAAGTTGACCGAGGCATAGGGGCGCCGGCCACGGTTATTGAACATGTCACCCGAGGCGGTCATGCGCGAGGCAAAATCGGCCAGTTGGCCTTCGTCGCCTTTCCAGAAGGCACGCACGGTGTCGCGGAAGCGGTCGTTCCATTCTGCCCAGCCCGGTGCGAAGTTGCCCACTTGGTAACCGCCCGGGCCGCAGTCCCAAGGCTCGGCGATCAGCTTGACCTGGCTTAGCATCGGGTCCTGGCGGCAAGCGACGAGGAAGCCATGGCGCTCGCTGTAGCCATCGTGGTAACGGCCCAAAATGGTTGCCAGGTCGAAGCGGAAACCGTCCACATGCATTTCGCCGGCCCAGTAGCGCAGTGAGTCGGTGACCAGTTGCAGCACGCAGGGGTGGCTGAGGTCGAGGGTGTTGCCGGTGCCGGAATCGTTGATGTAGTAGCGTTTGTTGTCGGGCATCAGGCGGTAGTACGAGGCGTTGTCGATGCCGCGCATCGATAGGGTGGGGCCGCGCTCGTTGCCTTCGGCGGTGTGGTTGTAGACCACGTCGAGGATCACCTCCAGCCCGGCGTCGTGCAGGTGCGCGACCATTTCCTTGAACTCGGCGATCTTGCCGCTGGCCAGGTAGCGTGGGTGCGGGGCGAAAAAGGCGATGCTGTTGTAGCCCCAGTAGTTGTTCAGGCCCTTGTCCAACAAGTGCTGGTCGTTGACGAAGGCGTGGATCGGCAGCAATTCGATGCTGGAAACACCCAGCTCTTTGATGTGCTTGAGCAGCGCGTCGTTGGCCAGCCCGGCGAAGGTGCCGCGCAGCGCTTCTGGCACCGCCGGGTGGCGCATGCTGATGCCGCGGGTGTGGGCCTCGTAGAGGATCGTGCGCTCCCACGGCACCGACACGCGCTGGTCACGGCCCCAGGTGAAGGCCGGGTCGATCACCTTGCATTTGGGCACGAACGGCGCGCTGTCCCGCTCGTCAAACGACAAGTCGCCGTCAGGGTGGCCGATGGTATAGCCGAACAGCGCCTCGGACCATTGCAGGCTACCGACCAGTTGCTTGGCGTAGGGGTCGATCAGCAGCTTGTTGGGGTTGAAGCGGTGGCCGTTTTCCGGCTCATAGGGGCCGTACACGCGGTAGCCGTAGACCAACCCGGGGTGAGCGTCGGGCAGGTAGCCGTGGTAGATCTCATCGGTGTATTCGGGCAGCTCGATGCGTTCGATTTCCTGCTCGCCGGTGGAATCGAACAGGCACAGCTCGACCTTGGTGGCGTTGGCCGAGAACAGGGCAAAATTGACCCCAAGGCCATCCCAGGTGGCGCCGAGGGGGAAGGGCAGGCCTTCGCGGATGCGCGATGGGGCGACTGAGCGGGTTTTCTTCGGGGTGCGGGGGCTCATGGCGGTCCTCGTGTGGCCGTGGTGAAGGGGAGCGAGGTTGTCCTGCACCGGCCTCTTCGCCGGTGACCCCGCTCCCACACAGAATGGCGGTAACCCTTGTAGCAGCGGGCTTGCCCGCGAAAGGGCCGGGACAGGCTCAACCCGCTGTGGGCTTTTTCGCTGCCCGAGGCTTTTTCGCTGCCGCCGGTTTAACCCCAGGCAGGGCGGCCACCTTGGGCTCGGCAGGGGCCGTCGGCGCCGCTGTCACTTTCGGCTTGGCCGGCGCCCGCTTGCGCGGTGCCGCCTTGGGTGCCAGGGCCTCGGCTTCAGCCAGCTTGCGGGCCATTTCCCAATGGCGATCTTCCTGGCCGGCTGGCTTGCCCTCGGATTCCCAGATCTGATAGGCAAATTCGCGGATACGTTTTTCTTCAACACTCATCACGACGCTCCTGAATCTCAAAATTGTTGTATCAGCAAGTTGACCGGAAACTCCGCCAGCACGGCGCTCAACAACAGCTCCTTGGAAGAGCTGACCGCAGCACTGGGGAAAAGTCCCGTCGAGTTGGCAGGCGACAAGGCAAACGGCAGGCTTACCCGTGTGTCGTCCCAGTTCTGTGCCGGGATCAGGGGTATGGGCACAGCAGCCAGCAGGGTACTGGCCAGGCGTGGCGCGATGATGACGGCCCGTTCGCCTTCGCCCAGGCGGGCGAACGCCACCACCTTGTCGGCATGGCGCCCGTGCACGGTCAAGGGCAGGTAGGCGCCGCGGCGGAACAGCTCGGCATGGGCCTGGCGGCAGTCCAACAAGCGCGCCACCAGGGCCTGCTTGAGGCGGCCGTCGCGCCAGTGCGCCAGCAGCTCGGCTAGCGGTGTGGCGTCGTCCAGGGTGCGGCGCCGGCAAGCGTAGTCCACGGCGCTGCGGTTGTCTGGGTCGACCAGGCTGAAGTCCCAGTACTCGTTGCCCTGGTACAGGTCGGGCACCCCGGGTGCAGTCATGCGCAATAGCGCCTGGACCAAGCTATTGAGGGCGCCGGGGCAGGCCAGCAGCTGTGCGGCATCAGCCAGGGATTTACGCAACTGCTGGTTCTCGTTGCCCAGCAGCAGGTCGTCGATGTAGCGAGCACAGGCGCTTTCGTAGGCTTCATTCGGCGCGCTCCAGCTGCTGCGCAGCTTGGCCTCGCGCAGGGCTTTTTGCTGCCACTGGCGAATACGCTCGGCGTACTGGCGTAGGGCGCTGTCGTGGTGCAGGTCAAGTTCCAGCGGCCAGCTGCCGAGCAAGGTCTGCAACAGCATCAGCTCGTCGCCGGGGCTGGGTGCCAGGCCGTCGTCCAGCGGCG
Source organism: Pseudomonas sp. Leaf58 (assembly GCF_003627215.1). Classification (NCBI taxonomy): domain Bacteria; kingdom Pseudomonadati; phylum Pseudomonadota; class Gammaproteobacteria; order Pseudomonadales; family Pseudomonadaceae; genus Pseudomonas; species Pseudomonas sp. Leaf58. The sequence continues at coordinate 3,481,066 of NZ_CP032677.1, read as the reverse complement.
TACGCAAAGGGGCGGCCAGTTCGCGCCAATGTTCCACCCGGCTGGCCAGCCACGGGCCACGCTCGCTCAGTACGGCCAGGCGCGCGCGGGTGTCTTCGCCGCGCTTGTGGTCATGGGTGGCGGTGGCCAGCAGGTTGTCGGGGAAGTCGCGCAGGCGCCGCTGGGCCTCGTTGTGGAAATGTTCCAGCGGGGCACTGAAACGTTCAGCCTCGAAGCCCACGTCATTGCGCGACAGCAGCCGGGCGCTGCGGTAGAAGGCGGTGTCTTCCACGGCCTTGGCGGCGGTGGGTGCGGTCAACTGCTGGAAGCGCACGCAGGCGTGGCGTAGCTGCTTGCGCGTGCGCCCTGGTGGCAGGTGGCGCCAGGCTTGCCCCCCCAGCCATTGCTCCAGTTGCTCGAGCAGCGGCCAGTCGGCTTCGCCAAGGTCCTGGCGGGCATTGGCCAGGGCCTGCTGGAAAAACCTTTCGTCTTCTGCCGGGCGCCCGCAGGCAGTGAAGTAGGTGCGGTACACCGGGTAATGCGCCACCAGCGCCTGCAAGGCGCGGCGGATGGCGCCCAGGGTCAGGTCGCGGGTCATCAGGTCGTTGCGTGCTACCTGCAACAGCGCCTGGGCCACCGATTCGCAGTCGCCGGCCAGGCTGGCGTTGAGCACCAAGTGGCGGGCTTGGCGTACCTCTTCGGGGAAGCCTGGGCGTTCGCTGACGCTGGCCCACAGCTCGGTCAGCGCGGCCTCGCCTGCCGGGTCGTGCTGCAACAGCGAGACCTGGTTCATGAATTCATAGCCGGTGGTGCCGTCGGTCAGCCAGTCGCGGTGCAGATGCTCGTTGGCGCCGAGAATCTTCTCGACGTAGATCGGGAAATGCTCCAGGGCGGCCGTCAATGGCCGCCGCGCCAGCAAGCCATCGACCCGTCGGCGTAATTTGCGGCAATAACCGCGCGGGTCGGCCAGGCCGTCGATATGGTCGATGCGCAGGCCGTCCACCAGGCCGCGCTCGATCAGCTCGAACAGTTTGGCGTGGGTGGCCTCGAACACCACCGCGCGCTCCACCCGCAGGCCGCCCAGCTCGTTGATGTCGAAGAAGCGCCGCCAGTTGATGTCGTCGGCAGCAGTGCGCCAGCTGGCCAGGCGGTAGGTCTGGCGTTCCAGCAGCAGGTGCAGGCGCTTGAAGCCGTTTTCGCTGCGGCTGTCGAATGCCCGCAGCGCCGGCTCGAGGTCGGCGCCCTCACGCACCAGGCGCGCCAGCTCGGCGTGCAGGGGCAGGGCGTCAGCCAATGGGCTGGCCGACGCGTTCAACGCGGTAAAGCGCTCAGCCAAGGCCTTGAGGGCGGGGTCCGGGCTTAGGGCAAGAATCCAGCCGTAATCGGCCGGGCAGACCGGGAAGCGGTGTTGATAGTGGGCGATTTGCAGCAGCCCTTGTTGCTTGTCGAACTCAAGCGGTATCTCGCCATTTTTCAACGCCACGCCATAGTCGCTACCGAGGAACGGCAACAGCAGCTGGCCGGCCAGCAGCGGGTCGCTGGAGTGCCACTGGATGTCGAAGAACTCCGCATAGGGGCTGCGCCGGCCCCAGGCCAGCAGGCTTTGCCACCAAGGGTTGTCGGCACCGCCCACGGCCATGTGGTTGGACACCGTGTCGAGGATCAACCCCATGCCGTGCTGGCGCAGGGCGGCGACCAGCCGTTCGAGCGCCGCCTCGCCGCCCAGCTCGGGGTTGACGCAGGTGGGGTCGACCACGTCGTAGCCGTGGCGTGAGCCGGCACGGGCCTTGAGGATGGGCGAGGCATACAGGTGGCTGATGCCCAGCTGGGCGAAATACGGCACCAGCGGCACGGCGTGGTCAAGGCTGAAGTCGCTGTGAAACTGCAGGCGCAGGGTCGCGGTAAGTGCTTTCATCGGTCACGCTCCCAGGCTTGTTCGCGGGCTTGGGCCAGCAGTTCCAGGCGCCGCGCGGCATCTTCGTCGTCAAGCAACTCAGCGGTTGGCCGGGCAAAGCGGCGGCGCCAGTTGGGGTGGCCGCTGGTAGTGCCGGGCAGGTTGGCTTGCTCGTCGCAGCCCAGCAGGTCTTCGAGCGGCAGCAGCACCAGTGGTGCGCGGGTGTGGCCCAGGTAGCGGATGGCCGCATCGATCAGCGCGTCGTTGTCGGCCAATGCGCCGTAGTTGGCCTCCAGGGTATGGCGCAGGCCGTCGTGCTCCTTCTGGCGGGCGTGGCGCCAGTGCAGTTCGGTGGCCGCGTCGATCAGCTGCAAGCGGTGGCTCCAGTCGATATCACGGTTTGCCAGCCAGCCGGCCAGCGGCGCCAAGTCGTGGGTGCCGGTGGTGGCCAGGGCGTTGTCCGGCCAGTCTAGAATCGGCGTGAACTGGCCGGGCTGGGACTGCTCGAACGGCAGCACGCGCATGCCCAGCACGGCTTTGCCGGCCAGTTGCTCGCGCAAGCCGTCGGGCACGGTGCCCAAGTCTTCACCGAGGATGATCGCCTGGTGGCGCACCGACTCCAGCGCCAGCAGGCGCAACAGGTCGTCCAGCGGGTAGTTGAGGTACGCCCCTTCGCTGGGCTTGGCCCCCTGTGGGATCAGCCACAGCCGGCGCAGGCCCATGACATGGTCGATGCGCAGGCCGCCGGCATGCGCAAGGTTGGCCCGCAGCATCTCGATGAAGGCACGGTAGCCGTTGCGCTTGAGGCCTTCGGGTGAAAAGGCGCAGATGCCCCAATCTTGGCCCGCGCGGTTGAGGATGTCGGGCGGGGCGCCCACGTTCAAACCTGCCAGCAACTCGTCCTGGCGGCTCCAGGCCTGGCTGCCGGCACCGTCGGCACCCACCGCCAAGTCAGCGATCAGGCCAACCGCCATGCCGTTGCCGCGTGCTGCTTGCTGAGCGCGTTGCAGGCCCCGTTCGGTCAGCCATTGGCAGAAAGCGTGGAACTCGACCTTGGCCGGGTAGGCGCTGGCGAAGGCCTCCACTTCCGGGTGATACGGGTCGTGCCAGGCCTTGGGCCAGTTGCGCCAGTCGGCCCCCAGGCCCTGTTCCACCGCCTGCGCCTGCAGCACCTCGAAGCGGCAATGGTGCTCCAGGGCCTGGCCGCCCGCTTCGCGGAAACTGTCGAAGTCGCTGCGCAGCGGGTGGTCGGCTTGGCTGAAACCCTCGTACAGGGCTTCGAGCAGGCGCAGGCGGGCGCTGGCGGCGCGCGGCCAATCGACCAGCGGGTGTTGTTGCAAATCCTCCAGCTGTTGCGCCAGGCCACAGGCTTCGATGGCCACGCGCACCGCACGCTCGCCCAGCACCGCGGACGGGCTGGCGTACAGCGTGTTGAGCAGCAGCCGGCTAGAGGGCGAGTAGGGGCTGTAGTGCTCCTGGTCGTGGGCCGACAGGGCGTGAATCGGGCTGATGGCCAGCGCATCGGCGCCACGCTCGGCGGCCGAGCGGGCCAGTTGCTCCAAGGCCAGGCAGTCGCCATAGCCGCCATCGCCGGGGCGGCGCAGGCTGTACAACTGCACCGCCAGGCCCCAGCAGCGCGGCGGTGGCTGCTGCACCGCGTCGGCAAGGCTGTAGCAGCGGGGCGGGGCGACGGCCACGGTGAAGCGGCGGCTGTCGATTTCCACCTGGTGGTAGCCAATCGGCAGCGCACCGGGCAGGCGGGCCTGGTCGTCGAGGCTGAGGGTGAGTGAGGTGTGGTCTTCGAGGGTGCAGTGGGCGACGCTGGCGGCACTGAAGTAGCGCGCCAGCGCCAGTGGCTGGCCCTGATCGGCGGTGAGTAGTGGCGGCAGGTGCTCGCTGTCTTCGGCGGTTTCCACGGCGCGCAGGCTGGCGGCGATGGCCGCGTCATCGGCGGCAGGGTGGCCCAGGCCCTCGAGAATATTGCGCAATACTGCGTCACTGACGCGCTGGGGCTGGGCATTGGCGTCGATCCAGTCGCGGCTCAGCCCGACGCGGGACGCCAGGCGGTGCAGGGCAGTTTCGCTCATGGGCGCTCCTGGGCAGGGGGAAGCAGGCTGACCACGCAGCAGTAGCCGGCCAGATGGGTATCGGGGTGGCGGGTGTCGCTGCTGTCATACAACCGGAAGGCCGGTGCCGGCAGCTCGACCGGCTGTGGGTTGGCGGCTAGGTTCAGGTCGATACGCAGCGTGTTGCCATTGCCCAGGCGCCAGCGTGCCGTCAATGCTTTGTCGCTGTGGACTTCGGCGCCCAGTGCACGGCTGCCGGGCAGGTGCGGGATTACATGGCGGCGGCGCAGGTCGAGCAGTTGTTGGTAGAGGCCGTGCCAGCCAGCGATGACCTCGTTGTTTTGTAGGCGCGACGCCGCGAAGGTTTGTTCAGCATTGGGGTCAGGAATGCGCTCGCGCTGCTCGGGGTCGGCAAACGCGGTGAAGTGGGCGAACTCCGCGCGACGGCCTTCGCGTACGGCGTCGGCCAGTTGGTCATGGAAGTCGGTAAAGAACAGGAACGGCCGGCAACTGCCGTCTTCATCGCCCATGAACAAAAGCGGGATCATCGGCGCCAACAGCAACAGGCCAGTGGCCGCTCGCAGGGCAGGCGGCGGGCACAGGCGGGTCAGGCGTTCGCCCAGGGCGCGGTTGCCGATTTGGTCGTGGTTCTGCAAAAACAGCACAAAGGCGCTGGGCGCCAGGTGTGCGCTGGGTTCGCCGCGTGGCGTACCGTGACGGTTAGCCTGGCCCTGGAACACAAAGCCTTCGCCCAGGCAGCGCGCCAATTGTTCAATGGGGCGGTGTTGGTAATCGGCGTAGTAACCTTCGGTTTCACCGGTTAGCAGCACATGCAGGGCATTGTGGCCGTCGTCGTTCCACTGGGCGTCGAAGCCTTGCTCCAGCAAAAAAGCCTGGTTGTGTTCGTTTTCCAGCACCAGCCACACCTGGCGGCCCGGCGCCACGCTGGCGCGCACCCGCTGCGCCAGTTCGACCAAAAAGTCGGGCTGGTCGATGGCATGCACGGCATCCAGGCGCAGGCCGTCGCAGCGGTAATCGCACACCCACATCAGGGCATTTTGGATAAAGTATTCGCGTACCTGCGGGCGGCGGAAGTCGATGGCGGCGCCCCATGGCGTCTGCCGGTCTTCGCGAAAAAACGCGCTGGCATACTGGTGCAGGTAATTGCCGTCGGGGCCAAAGTGGTTGTAAACCACATCCACCAGCACCATCAGCCCTTCGCCGTGCGCCTGGTCGACCAGTGCGCATAACTGCTCGGGGCTGCCATAGGTGTGTTGCGGCGCATAGGGCAGCACGCCGTCATAACCCCAGTTGCGCTCGCCAGGGAACTGCCCAAGGGGCATCAGCTCGACCGCACTGATGCCGATTTCGGCCAGGCGCGGCAACTGCCGGGCAACCCCGGTATAGCCGTCGAGCAGGCCGACATGCAGCTCCTGGATCACCGCTTCGTGCCAGGGCCGGCCCTGCCAGGGGTGCTGCCAGGCATAACTGGCCACATCCACCACCTGGCTGGGCCCCTGCACACCCTCGGGCTGGTAGCGCGAGGCCGGGTCGGCCACTTGCAATTTGCCGTCTACAAGGTAGTGATAACGGTCACCGGCCTGGCACCGGGCTACTCCGGTGAACCAGCCGTCCTCCGCGGGCAGCAACTCGACGGCCGGTTGCTGCTCCAATTTCACGCTCACGCTGCGCGCATCCGGCGCCCAGAGGGCGAAGCGCGCCGACGTGGCGTCCAGCAAGTGTGCGCCATGCCTGTGCATCTTCTGCTCCCCGCTCAGTAGTGGCTGAACTGCGCCTGCTTGACCAGGTCCTCGTATAGGCGCGCATAGGGTTCCACGGCCTGGCACCAGTTGAAGGGCTGGGTCATCGACAGGCAGCGCATGGCGTTCAGCAGGTCCTTCTTGCCGTACACATAAAACGCGCGGCTAAGGGCCTGGCGGTAGCTCTCCACAGTCGACTCGTTGAACAGGAAACCAGTAACGCCGCATTCGATGGTGTCGGCCAACCCGCCGGTGTTGCGCGCCACTGGCAGCGAACCGAAGCGCTGCGCATACATTTGGCTGAGGCCGCACGGCTCGTAGCGCGACGGCATCAACAGGAAGTCGCTGCCGGCGAACATGCGCCGCGCGTCGGTTTCGTTGAAACCAATGCGTACGCCAATGCGGCCTGGGTGACGCAGTGCCAGTTCGCGCATGGCCTGCTCTTCTTCCGGCTCACCGCGGCCGATGATCGCAATTTGCCCGCCTTGCTCGACGATGTAGTCGGCCACGCCCAAGGTCAGGTCCAGGCCCTTTTGGTAGACCAGGCGCGAGACCACGGCGAACAGCGGGCCGTCCGACGCTTGCAGGTTGAACAGCGCGCGCACTTCCTGGGTGTTGCGCGCCTTGCCTTCCCAGTCATTGATGCTGAAGTTGTGCTGCAGGTGCTTGTCGGTGGCCGAGTCCCAGCTTTCGTCGATGCCGTTGGGGATGCCGCCGAGCAGGCCTTGCTGGGCCTTGCTGGCGAGAAAACCGTCCAGGCCGCAGCCGAATTCCGGGGTGGTGATTTCCCGCGCATAGGTGGCGCTGACCGTGGTGATGTGGCTGGAGTAGGCCAGGCCGGCCTTGAGGAACGACAGCTTGCCGTAGAACTCCATGCCTTCTTGCTGCATGGCGTGCTCGGGGATCGCCAGCTCCGGGCTGCAGCCGCGGCTGTACACACCCTGGTAGGCCAGGTTGTGGATGGTGAACAAGGTTGGCGTACTCAGCCCGCGCCAGTGCATGTAGGCCGGCGCCAGGCCGGCTGGCCAGTCGTGGGCATGCACCACTTCGGGCTGCCAGTGGATCTTGCCTTCGCCGGCCGCGATTTCGGCGGCGGCCAGGCCCAAGCGGGCGAAGCGGATGTGGTTGTCGGGCCAGTCGCGGCCGTTGTTGGCACCATAGGGGGTGCCGTCACGCTGGTACAACTCGGGGCAGATCAGTACATAGATGACCAAGCCATCGGCCATGTCCATACGCCCGATCTTGCACGGTGGCAGGGCGGCGTGGCCGCCCAGTTCACCGACGATGTGGATGGGGTTGTCGCTTTCCATCACCTGGCGGTAACCGGGGATCAGCACCCGCACGTCGTGCAGGTGCGCCAAGGCGCGGGGCAGGGCGGCAGACACGTCACCCAGGCCGCCGGTTTTCACCAGGTCGGCAATTTCCGAGGTGACGAACAAAATCTTGCGCTTGTTGCGGTTGTGCTGGCGCTGGGCGCCGGGTGCCTTGCCTGTCGTGGCGAACTCCGGGGTGAGCGGTTCGCGGTTGTCCGGGTTGAATGAATCTACGTGAGGCTCGACAGCGGCACTGATCATACTTCTCTCCGTCCCTATGCTTGGCCGGGTGCTGGCACCCGTGGCGATGTTTCGTGCTGGTTCTCTCTGGTTCTGAATGTTGCGTAGTGCGTTCCATGCTCCGGGATCGTGCGCGCAGGCACGGCGCGATCGGCATTCCGGCCGAAGGCGATTGGGCTGGTTGAGGTGTGTCGGCCGCGGCGGGGAAGTCCCTTGGCGTTTGGCCTACTTAGTTCCTGACCTGCCCGCTTTCCGGAAAGTTCGACTTTTTTTCGTCACTCTTCCGTTGAGCAAATGGCGGGCCGAAACCCGAGTGTAGGAGAGAAAGAGATAAAAAGGTGACCCACTGGTCACTAATGTGAGGGTGCGCAATAGACGCAAACGTTGGCGTTTGTGTTCGACTTTGAACAAGTGCGCAGGGGGTGGTTTTGCGGTGCGCCAAATTGTGGCCGGCGTGGGCGCATGCACCAAGATGGGGCGCGTAAAGGCGGGCTTGGAAAAGCTGAAAAGGGGGATCAGCAAGGTGGGAGCTGTGCAACCCCCACGCAAGAAGGGAAAATCAGAGGCTGAAAGCGTTGTCACCCGCGCGTTGTTGCGCCAGCAGCAGGTTCAACTGGGCCACCTGTTCACGCAATTGGTCGCGTTCATCCTTCAATTTACGCAGCTCATCACGGCGCACGGAAACATAGAGTGTCTGGGTTGGGGTTGCAGGCATCAAAGTACCCATGAGCACACCTCGCGGTTTTGGCTAGTGACAAGTCAAAGCGTAGACGCTTCACGCGGGGCGCATTCTGGATTCTTTCGCAGGCCTTGGGAACTTTTTTGTTTATCGTGGTCTCGCCGTTCGTCGCTGAACCCTTGAGCGGTACCCTGGACTAATCTGAAAAGCTGGACTGTGTTGTGTCATTTATTTCGCAAAGGGAGCATCGGCTCATGCAACTGGGAATTATCGGGCTGGGCCGCATGGGCGGCAACATTGCAAGGCGCCTGATGCGCGCCGGCCACCGCACTGTGGTGCACGACCGCAACCGCGAGGCCATCAGCGGTTTGGAGGGCGAGGGCGCCCAGGGTGCTCACGACCTTGGTGCGCTGGTACAAAAACTTAAAGCACCGCGCGCGGTGTGGGTAATGCTGCCGGCCGGTGAGCCCACCGAGCAAACCATCGCGCAACTGGCCGAGTTGCTGGAGCCGGGCGATGCGATCATCGATGGCGGCAACACCTTCTACAAGGACGACATGCGCCGTGCCGGCGAACTGGCCAAGCGCGGGCTGCATTACCTGGACGTGGGCACCTCCGGCGGTGTGTGGGGCCTGGACCGTGGCTACTGCATGATGATCGGTGGCGAAAAGGACGTATTCGAGCGCCTGGAACCGCTGTTCAAGGCGTTGGCACCGGGTGTGGGTGACATTGCGCGTACCCATGGCCGTAGCGGCGAGCACCAGCGCGCCGAACACGGCTACATCCACGCCGGCCCACCCGGCGCCGGGCATTACGTGAAAATGGTGCACAACGGCATTGAATACGGCCTGATGCAGGCCTATGCCGAAGGTTTCGACCTGCTGCGCAGCAAGGGTGGCAGCGAGTTGCCGGAGGACCAGCGCTTCGACTTGAACGTGGCCGAGATCGCTGAAGTGTGGCGGCGCGGCAGCGTGGTTACCTCGTGGCTGCTCGACCTTACCGCCGACGCGTTGGTGGCCGACCCGCAGCTGTCGCAGTTCAGTGGCTCGGTGTCCGACAGTGGCGAAGGCCGCTGGACCATCGATGCCGCGGTCGAGCAGGCGGTGCCGGTGCCGGTGCTGTCCAGCGCGCTGTTCGCCCGGTTCCGCTCGCGCCAGCAGCAGGGCACCTACGGTGACAAAATTCTCTCGGCCATGCGCCTGGGCTTTGGTGGCCACGTCGAGAAGAAAGGCGAATGACTAAACCGAGCATTCCGGCCGCACCCCCTTGCACGCTGTTTTTGTTCGGCGCCAATGGCGACCTGGTAAAGCGCCTGCTGATGCCGGCGCTGTACAACCTCAGCCGTGACGGTTTGCTGGACCGCAACCTGCGCATCGTCGGTGTAGACCACAACCCAGCCACTGCCGAGGCGTTCGCCGAGCGCCTGCAGGCGTTCATGCTCGAGCGGGACAAGGGCGCCGAGGGCTCGGCCAAGTGCCTGGACGAGAAGTTGTGGGCGCGCCTGGCCAAGCGCCTGGATTACCAGACCGGCGACTTCCTGGACCCCGCCACCTACCAGGCTCTGGCCAAGCGCATCGAGAAAACCAGCCATGGCAATGCCATCTTCTACCTGGCCACCTCGCCGCGCTTCTTCCCAGAGGTGGCCCTGCGTCTGGGCCAGGCCGGCTTGCTGGACGAGTCTGCCGGGGGCTTTCGCCGCGTCGTGGTGGAAAAGCCGTTCGGCACCGACCTGGCCAGTGCCGAGGCGCTCAATGCCTGCCTGCTGAAGGTGATGGGCGAGCGGCAGATCTACCGCATCGACCATTACCTGGGCAAAGAAACGGTGCAGAACATTCTGGTCAGCCGCTTTTCCAATGGCCTGTTCGAATCGTTCTGGAACAACCACTACATTGACCACGTGCAGATTACCGCTGCCGAAACTGTCGGTGTCGAGACCCGCGGTGCGTTCTATGACGGCACCGGGGCCCTGCGCGACATGGTGCCCAACCATCTGTTCCAATTGCTGGCGATGGTGGCCATGGAACCCCCGGCTGCGTTCGCCGCCGATGCCGTGCGCAGCGAGAAGGCCAAGGTGGTCGGCGCCATCCGCCCGTGGTCGGCGAAGATGGCCCTGAAAAACTCCGTACGCGGCCAATACAGTGCCGGCAAGCAGGGGCGTAAGACATTGCCCGGCTACCGCCAGGAGGCCAACGTCGCGCCCGACAGCCAGACCGAGACTTATGTGGCGCTGAAGGTGATGATCGACAACTGGCGCTGGGCTGGCGTGCCGTTCTACCTGCGCACCGGCAAGCGCATGAGCGTGCGCGACACCGAAATCGCCATTTGCTTCAAACCCGCGCCGTATGCGCAGTTTCGCGAGTCGGAGCTGGAGCGGCCCAAGCCCAATTACCTGAAAATCCAGATCCAGCCCAACGAAGGCATGTGGTTCGACTTGCAGGCCAAGCGCCCTGGGCCGGAGCTGGTGATGGAGAACGTGGAGCTGGGCTTTGCCTACAAAGACTTCTTCAAGATGACCCCGGCGACCGGCTACGAGACGTTGATCTACGACTGCTTGACCGGTGACCAAACCCTGTTCCAGCGCGCCGACAACATTGAGAATGGCTGGCGTGCAGTGCAGCCGTTCCTGGATGCCTGGGCCCAGGCCGGTGAGGTGCATGAGTACCCGGCCGGTGACGATGGGCCCGAGGCCGGCAATGAATTGCTGACGCGGGATAAGCGGGAGTGGCATCGGTTGGGGTGAGGTTTTGCTAAAGCCAGTGGCGGCCTTTGCGCGGGTTTAGCCGGCGAAAGGGCCGCCACAGGTGAACAGATAAAGGAGCCCCAATGCCCGCCCACATCGAAGACTACGCCCTGCTGGGCAATTGCCGTAGCGCCGCCCTGGTCAGCCGCGATGGCTCGCTCGACTGGCTGTGCCTGCCCCGCTTCGACGCCCCCGCGGTATTCGCCGCCCTGCTGGGCAATGAAGAAAACGGCCGCTGGCGCCTGGCGCCCAGCGACCCGGTCGAACATAGCAGCCGGCAATACCTGGGTGACACGCTGCTGCTGGAAACCACCTGGGTGACCGCCAGCGGTCGTGCCCGCGTGCTCGACTTCATGCCACTGGGCGAGGCCAATTCGGTGGTGCGCATCGTCGAAGGCCTCGCGGGCGAAACCACGTTCGAAATGGACCTGGTCATGCGCTTCGACTATGGCCGCAGCGTGCCCTGGGTAGAACGGCTCGACCCGCACACCCTTAGCGCCGTCGCCGGCCCTGACCGCCTGATCCTGTGCAGCACCGTGGCCCCGCACGCTCGCGATCACCACACCGTTTGCCGCTTTCGCCTAGGCGCAGGCCAACGCCAGGTGTTCAGCCTGCGCCACCAACCTTCGCACCTGCCGCTGCAACCTGACTGCGACATCGACGCTGCTCTGGCCTGCACCCGTGACTATTGGCAGGCCTTTGCCGACCGCTGCCCGCAGGTGGGGCCGTACACCGCACTGGTGCGCCGTTCGCTACTCACCCTCAAGGCCATGACCTATGCGCCCACTGGCGGCATTGTCGCCGCGGTTACCACCTCGCTGCCCGAGCGCATCGGCCACGAGCGCAACTGGGACTACCGCTTCTGCTGGCTGCGCGACGCCACCATGACCTTGCTGGCGTTCATGAACCTTGGCTACTTCGACGAAGCCGAGGCTTGGCGCGAATGGCTGCTGCGCTCAGTGGCCGGCAACCCCGAGCAGATGCAGATCATGTACGGCCTGGCTGGCGAGCGCGACCTGCAGGAATACACCTTGCCGTGGCTGGCCGGTTACGAGCATTCGCAACCGGTACGCGTGGGCAATGCCGCGTCCGAGCAGATGCAGTTGGACATCTATGGCGAACTCGCCGATGCCATGACCCAGGCGATCAAGGGCGGTTTGCCCCGCCACCCGCGCAGCGCCGCTATCGCGCGCTTGATCTTGCCGTACGTCGAGCGCATCTGGCGCGAGCCGGACGAAGGCATCTGGGAAGTGCGTGGCGGCCGGCAGCAGTTCGTGCACTCCAAAGTCATGGCCTGGGTCGCGTTTGACCGTGCCGCCGGGCTGGCCGACACCACCGAAGAAGGCCGCGAACGTGGGCAGCATTATCGCCAGGTGGCCAACGACATTCACCGTGAAGTGTGCGAGCACGGCCTGGACGCCAGCGGCCAGTTTTTCGTCCAGGCCTACGGCTCGGCCGAGATGGACGCTAGCCTGCTGCACATTGCCCTGACCGGCTTTTTACCGGTTGATGACCCTCGTTTTTTGCGCACGCTCGAACAGATCGAGCGACGCCTGCTGAAGAACGGCCTGCTGCTGCGTTACGACAGCGACCGCTGCAGCGACGGCCTCACCCCCGGGGAGGGCACCTTCCTGGTGTGTTCGTTCTGGTTAGCCGACGTGTATGTACTGCTGGGGCGCCAGGCACAGGCGCAGGCGCTATACCAGCGCCTGATCGGCCTGTGCAACGACCTTGGCCTGCTGGCCGAGCAGTACGACCCAGCCGGCCAGCGCATGCTCGGCAACTACCCCCAGGCGTTCAGCCATATCGGCATCATCAACACCGCGCTGAACCTGCACCGTGCCCAGTGCCCGGTGCGTGACCGGGCCAATGGCGGATAACGCTTGGGCAATTCAGAGGGCGGCCTGTAAAAGTCGGAAAAGTCCGGAGTAGACTAGGGCAAACACCACTGGGCACGGAGCACACATGGCTATTCGCGGTAAGGACCGGCAGATCGACAACATTGAGTTCAATGTCAGCGACATCGCACGGAGCAAGGCCTTCTACGGCAGTGTGTTCGGTTGGGCCTTCACCGATTACGGGCCCACCTACACCGAGTTCAGCGATGGCCGGCTGACCGGTGGTTTTACCACGGGCGAACCGGTGCGCCCGGGTGGCCCGCTGGTGATCCTGTATGCCGACGACCTGGAAGCCACGCAGCAACGTGTCGAGGCGGCAGGCGCCACGATTAGCCGGGCGACGTTTGCCTTCCCGGGCGGGCGACGCTTTCACTTCATCGACCCGGATGGCTATGAACTGGCGGTGTGGACGGCCCTAGCCTGATGGCCAACCACAAGATCGAAATCCGCCGGCGCAACATCGAGAAGATTCTGCAGGCGGCGGAAATGGTTTTTGCCGAGAAAGGCTACGCTGCCACGTCCATGGGCGATATCGCCGAACAGGCCGAGTTGCCGCGCTCCAACCTGCATTATTACTTCAGCACCAAGGACGAGTTGTTCCGCGCGGTGCTGCAGGACCTGCTGGATGTATGGAAGCAGGACGCCCTGTGTTTCGAGAACTTCGACGACCCGCGTGTGGTACTGACCAGTTACATCCGGGCGAAGATGGGCCATTCCCGTTCACGCCCGCTGGGCTCAAAAATATGGGCCGAAGAAATGCTGCATGGGGCGCCGGTGCTCGGGGTGAACCTGAATGAAAGCCTGGTGCCCTGGGCCCAGTTGAAGGAGGCCAAGATCCGCCGTTGGGTGGAAGAGGGGTACATCCTGCCGGTAGAGCCATCGGCGCTGCTGTACATGATCTGGGCCTCGACCCAGCACTATGCCGACTTTGGTTACCAGGTGCAGTTGCTTAACGGTGGGGAGGCGTTGTCGGACATGGCCTTCGAGAGTGCGGTACAGACGGTGACCAGTGTGATCTTGCGGGGGATTGGGCTGGAGCCTTGAGGCCGCGATTGGGGCCGCTATGCGGCCCTTCGCGGGCCCAATCGCCTCAGCTGGCTTCGTGGTAGGGGTTGCGTGGGTCCTGGGTCCAGTTCAGGTAGGGCTTGCCGGTATCCTGCGCGACCATTTCGATGCAGCTTTCCACCGGGCAGGTGATCTGGCACAGGTTGCAACCCACGCATTCCTCCTCGATCACGCTGTAGGCATGCGTGCCATCCGCCTTAAGTGTGCTGGCAATGGCCTGGTGCGAGGTGTCCTCACAGGCGATATGGCAACGCCCACAACCAATGCACGCCTGCTGGTCGATATGCGCCACCGACTTGTAGTTCATGTCCAGGTACTTCCAGTCGGTGGTGTGCCCCACCGCCTGGCCACGGAACGCCTCGATGTTACGGTGGCCATGCTCGTCCATCCAGCGCGCCAGCCCGTCCTTCATGTCTTCGACAATGCGAAAGCCGTGCAGCATCGCCGCCGTGCACACCTGTACCGCGCCACTGCCCAACGCCATGAACTCAGCCGCGTCACGCCAGCTGCCGATGCCACCAATACCGCAAATCGGCAAGCCGCGGGTTGTTGGGTCGCGGGCGATTTCCGCCACCATGTTCAGGGCAATCGGCTTCACCGCCGAACCGCAGTAACCGCCATGGGTGCTCTGGTCGCCGACGATGGGGTGGGCCACCATGCGGTCCAGGTCGACGCTGGTGATGGAATTGATGGTGTTGATCAACGACACCGCATCGGCCCCGCCACGGTGTGCGGCGCGGGCCGACAGGCGAATGTCGGTGATGTTCGGGGTGAGTTTGACGATCACGGGCAGCGCGCTGTGGGTCTTGCACCAGCGGGTGACCATTTCCACATACTCCGGCACCTGGCCGACCGCGGCGCCCATGCCGCGCTCAGGCATGCCGTGCGGGCAGCCGAAGTTCAGCTCGATACCGTCGGCACCGGTAGCCTCTACCAGCGGCAGGATGAACTTCCAGGATGCTTCTTCACACGGCACCATCAGTGACACGATCAGCGCACGGTCGGGCCAGTCTTTCTTCACCTGGGTGATTTCGCGCAGGTTGATCTCCAGCGAGCGGTCGGTGATCAGCTCGATGTTGTTGATGCCCTGCACTTGGCGGTTGGGGCCGTAGTGCGCCGAGTAGCGCGAAGACACGTTGACTGCTGCCGGGTCTTCGCCCAGGGTCTTCCAGACCACGCCGCCCCAGCCGGCCTCGAAGGCGCGGACCACGTTGTAGGCCTTGTCGGTTGGCGGTGCGGAGGCCAGCCAGAAGGGGTTGGGTGCCTTGATGCCGGCAAATTCAATAGACAGGTCGGCCATTTACGCTGCCTCCACGTTGAGCATGAGTTGGGCATGGATGGCTTCGGCGGCCAGCTTGCCGTGTTGCACGGCCTGGACGGTGAGGTCCTGGCCCAGCGCAGTGCAGTCGCCACCGGCATACACCCCCGGCAGGCTGGTCCGCAGCTGCTCGTCGACGCGGATGCGCTCGCCATCGCGGGCCAATTGTGCGGCCAGCGGGTCGCCGAGGCTGGCGTCGTCGAAACGTTGGCCGATGGCCTTGAAGATGGCATCGGCGGCCAGCTCGAAGGTTTCACCGGTGTCGCGCAGGTGGCCATCGGCGAGCTCGGTGCGGGCAAA
Source organism: Pseudomonas sp. Leaf58 (assembly GCF_003627215.1). Lineage (NCBI taxonomy): Bacteria > Pseudomonadati > Pseudomonadota > Gammaproteobacteria > Pseudomonadales > Pseudomonadaceae > Pseudomonas > Pseudomonas sp. Leaf58. Next base: position 3,465,814 of record NZ_CP032677.1, on the reverse strand, counting down.
GCGCATACCGCGCACTTTGCCGCTGTCGTCCAGCAACACGGCATCGGGGCGGGCCCAGGTGTGCAGGCGTACCTGGTTGGCCTTGGCAATGTCCTGCTCATGGCCGGTGGCGCCCATGTCGGCGTGGCCACGGCGGTACACCAGGTTGACATCGCGGGCGCCTAGGCGGCTCATCTGCACGGCCATGTCGATCGCGGTGTTGCCGGCGCCGATCACCAGGCAGCGGTCGGCCAGCGGCAGTTGGCTCAGGTCATCGGCCTGGCGCAGCTCGCGGATGTATTCGGTGGCGGCGACCACGCCGGGTGCTTGTTCATCAGGCAGGCCCAGCTGGCTTACGGCGTTCAGGCCGAGGCCGAGGAACACCGCGTCGTACTGCTCGCGTAACTCGCCCAGGCTGAGGTTGCCACCCAGGCGTTGGCCGTGGCGAATCTCGATACCGCCGATGCCGAGCAGGAACTCAACTTCACGCTGGGCGTAATCGTCCACCAGTTTGTAGCGGGCGATGCCGTACTCGTTCAGGCCGCCGGCCTTGTCGCAGGCTTCGAACACCACCACGTCATGCCCGTGCATGGCCAAGCGATGGGCGCAGGCCAGCCCGGCAGGACCGGCGCCAACCACGGCGATGCACTTGCCAGTGGCCGGCGCGCGCTTGAACGGGTGCTCGGTGAAGTGGGCGTTGTCCAGCGCATAGCGCTGCAGCTGGCCGATCAGCACCGGCGCGCACTCTTGGGCGTTGTTGCGCACGCAGGCTTGCTGGCAAAGGATTTCGGTGGGGCAGACGCGGGCGCAGCTGCCGCCGAGAATGTTGGCCGAAAGGATGCGCTCGGCGGCGCCTTGCAGGTTTTCGTCACTGATGCGATGGATGAATGACGGGATGTCGATGTCGCTGGGGCATGCGTTGACGCAGGGTGCGTCGTAGCAGTACAGGCAGCGCGCGCTTTCGACGGCGGCCTGGCGGGCGGTAAGGGGTGGGGCCAAGTCGCTGAAGCGCTCGGCCAGCTGGTCGGCACCGGCGCTGGGGCGCGGCAAATGGTTCAGGGCATCGATCACGGTTATAGCCTCTCTTTTTATATGGGGCTTGCCGGCGATGGGCTGCGCAGCAGCCCCCAATGGTCTCAGCGCTGAACGGGCGTTGGCCGCTGTTGCTCGGCCCTGCGCCCCAGCACCTCGTACACCGACGGATACGCTGGCCGCTCCACATAGCGCCCCGCACCCGCTTCGGCGCGCAGGTCGCCATTGGCCCACAGCACTTTGCCCTGGCTGATGGTGTAGCTGGGGATACCGCGTACGGTACGGCCTTCGAAGATGTTGAAGTCCACCTGCTGGTGGTGGGTTTTTGCCGAGATCGTGCGGGTGCCCTGTGGGTCCCACAGCACCAGGTCGGCGTCAGCACCTACGCGAATGGCGCCCTTGCGTGGGAACAGGTTGAAGATTTTCGCGGTGTTGGTGGAGGTCAGCGCGACGAATTCGTGCATCGACAACCGCCCACTGTTGACCCCGGCATCCCACAACACCGCCATGCGGTCCTCGATGCCGGCGGTGCCATTGGGGATACGGCTGAAATCATCGCGGCCCATGGCTTTCTGCTCGGCGCAGAAGCAGCAGTGGTCGGTAGCGGTGGTGTGCAGGTTGCCCGACTGCAGGCCGCGCCACAGCGCTTCCTGGTGTTCGCGCGGGCGGAACGGCGGGCTCATCACGTAGCCGGCAGCGGTGGCCCAGTCTGGGTCGCGGTAGACGCTGTCGTCCAGCAGCAGGTGGCCGGGCAGTACCTCGCCGTACACCGGCTGGCCCTTGGCCCGGGCGTAGGTGATCTCATCCAGCGCTTCACGGCTGGAAATATGCACCACATACAGCGGTGTACCAATCGTTTCGGCAATGCGTATAGCACGGCTGGCCGCTTCACCCTCCACCTGTGAAGGGCGCGAAAGGGGGTGTGCTTCTGGCCCGGTCAGGCCCTGGGCCAACAGTTTTTTCTGCAGGTGGTACACCAGCTCACCGTTCTCGGCATGTACGGTGGGCACCGCACCCAGCTGCAGGCAGCGCTCAAAACTGGCCACCAGGGTGTCGTCGGCGGCCATGATTGCATTCTTGTAGGCCATGAAGTGCTTGAAGCTATTCACCCCATGCTTGGTTACCAGCTCGCCCATCTCTTCAGCCACCTGCTCGCTCCACCAGGTGATGGCGACGTGGAAGCCGTAGTCACTGGCGCTTTTTTGTGCCCAGCCGCGCCAGGTGTGGAAGGCCTCCAGCAACGACTGCTGTGGGTTGGGGATGACGAAGTCGATGATCGACGTGGTGCCCCCGGCCAGGCCGGCGGCGGTGCCGCTGAAGAAGTCCTCGCTGGCCACGGTGCCCATGAAAGGCAACTGCATATGGGTGTGCGGGTCGATGCCGCCGGGCATCAGGTATTGGCCGCTGCCGTCGAGGATTTCGCAGCCGGTGGGTGGTTCGAGGTTTTGACCAATGGCGCGGATCAGGCCATCGGCACACAGGACATCGGCGGGGTAACGCTCTTCGTGAGTAACCACGGTGGCACCACGGATCAACAGGGACATGCCGTTCTCCTCGCAGGCTGACCGGTCTGGGCCGGTTCTTGGAATTGTCTGGCGGCCGGGCGGGCAGGTCGGTTAATCCTGTCAGGCCTGACAAGATTCGAGGCTAGATGCTGATCCCGGATTCAGCAAGCAAATTTCCTATTAATTTTGTGGCTTTTAACCTATTGAATTTAAAGGATTAATTATTAATAGAGTGTTGAGTACGGGGCTTTCAGGATTTTTGACTAACTTGACAAGATGAAAATCTGGTCGAAATTTCTAAGCACCATTGCGCGTGTGTACTCCCGGCCATCGCCTTAGCCCGTTGAGCAAACAACTACAAGAAACCTGGAGAGGTTCCCATGCAGCAGAGCAGGCAGCAGAGCAGATCGGAAGTGGTCGAGCAGGGTGGCCTGTTCGAGCTGACTGAAGGCAGCGATGTCCTCGACAGCCCGCGCTATAACCACGACATCGCACCGACCAAGGTGCACCAACGCACCTGGAACAAATGGCACATCACCGCCTTGTGGGTGGGCATGTCTATCTGCGTGCCTACCTACACCCTCGGCGGGGTGCTTACGGCTTACTTCGGCCTCAGCGTCGGCGAGGCGCTGATGGCGATTTTGCTGGCCAACCTGATCGTGCTGATCCCGCTTACCCTCAACGCCTTCCCCGGCACCAAGTACGGCATCCCGTTCCCGGTGCTGCTGCGTTCGTCGTTCGGCATCCTTGGCTCCAACGTGCCGTGCTTGATCCGTGCCGTCGTCGCTTGCGGCTGGTTCGGCATCCAGACCATGTTCGGCGGCCTGGCCATTCACCTGTTCCTGGGCTCGGTGTTCGACGGCTGGAAGGCCCTGGGCGGCGCTGGCGAGGTGATCGGCTTCATGATCTTCTGGTGCCTGAACCTGTGGGTGGTGCTACGCGGTGCCGAGTCGATCAAGTGGCTCGAAACGCTGTCGGCACCGCTGCTGGTGGCGGTGGGCGTAGGCTTGCTGTTCTGGGCCTTGCCGCACATGTCGATGACCGAACTGTTGGCCCAGCCGCCCAAGCGCCCGGCGGGCGCGAACATGCTCAGTTACTTCTGCGCCGGGCTTACGGCCATGGTCGGCTTCTGGGCCACGCTGTCGCTGAACATCCCCGACTTCAGCCGTTACGCCCGTAGCCAAAAGGACCAGATTCTCGGGCAGATTTTCGGCCTGCCGCTGACCATGTTCCTGTTTGCGGCGTTGGGTGTGGTGCTGACTGCTGCTTCGGCCTCGTTGGTAGGCGAGACGGTGTCCGATCCGGTCAGCTTGATTGGCAAGATTCACAGCCCGTTCTGGGTGGCGCTGGCCATGGCGCTGATCGTGATTGCCACGCTGTCGACCAACACCGCGGCGAACATCGTGTCGCCGACCAACGACTTCCAGAACATTGCCCCACGCTTGATCGGGCGTACCCGCGCGGTGTGGCTGACCGGGTTCATCGGCCTGGCGCTGATGGGCCATGAGTTGTTGAAGAAGCTCGGCTGGATAGTCTCCGACCTGAGCCTGGAGAGCGTCTATTCCAACTGGCTGCTGGGCTATTCCAGCCTGCTCGGGCCAATCGCCGGGATCATGGTGGTGGACTACTTCCTGATCCGCCGGCAGAAGCTGGACCTGGCCGGGTTGTACCGCGATGACGTGTACCCGGCGTGGAACTGGGCCGGTTTTGCTGCCTTCGCCTTGCCTGTAGGTCTGACGGTGATGGCCATTGGTAACAGCAGTTTCAGCTGGTTCTACGACTACGGCTGGTTCACCGGCTCGCTACTGGGTGGGGCGCTGTACTACGTGTTTGCCAGCATGGCGGCGCGCAGCCCGGCGCGTGTGGCCAAGCCCTTGCCTTGAGGCCGCACCGGCCAGCCAACTCCCACAGGGCCTCTACGGTATTGGCAACCTGTGGTGCCCTGTAGGAGCGGGTTCACCCGCGAAGGGGCCCGTGCAGACAACAAAAAATGCCTGAGGAGAAACCCGTGACCCCCGTCCAAGAAATCCTGAAGACCACCGCCCAGCACGTCGACAGCACCCGCCTGTGGCAATCGCTGATGGACCTGGCCCGCCTCGGCGCCACTGCCAAGGGCGGCGTGTGCCGCCTGGCCCTGACCGACCTTGACCGCCAGGCTCGCGACCTGTTCGTGCAGTGGTGCGAGGCCGCCGGTTGCACGGTCAGCATCGACGCAGTCGGTAACATTTTTGCCCGCCGCCCAGGGCGTAATCCCAAGCTGCCCCCGGTGATGACCGGCAGCCATATCGATACCCAGCCTACTGGTGGCAAGTTCGACGGCTGCTTTGGGGTAATGGCCGGGCTGGAGGTGATCCGCACCCTCAACGACCTCGGCGTAGAAACCGAAGCGGCGCTGGAAGTGGTGGTGTGGACCAACGAGGAAGGCTCGCGCTTTGCGCCGTGCATGATGGGCTCGGGGGTGTACGCCGGCAAGTTCACCCTGGAGGAGACCCTGGCCAAGCGCGATGCCCAGGGTGTCAGCGTTGGCGAGGCGTTGGCCGCCATTGGCTACGCCGGCCCACGCGCGGTGCTGGGCCACCCCGTCGGGGCTTATTTTGAAGCGCATATCGAGCAAGGGCCAATCCTCGAAGACCAGGCCAAGACCATCGGCGTGGTGCTTGGCGCCTTGGGCCAAAAGTGGTTTGACCTGACCTTGCGCGGTGTCGAAGCCCACGCCGGCCCTACGCCCATGCACCTGCGCAAGGACGCCCTGGTCGGCGCCGCTGCGGTGGTGGAAGCGGTCAACCGCACCGCCCTGGGCCATCAACCGCATGCCTGTGGCACAGTGGGTTGCCTCCAGGCGTACCCAGGCTCACGTAACGTGATCCCGGGCGAAGTGCGCATGACCCTGGATTTCCGCCATTTGGAAGGCGAGCAACTGGATGCGATGATAGCCGAGGTGCGCGCGGTGATCGAGGCCACCTGTGCCAAGCATGGCCTGAGCCACGAACTGGTGGCCACGGCTGACTTCCCGGCGCTGTACTTCGACCCAGGCTGTGTCGATGCCGTGCGCGAGTCGGCAAAGGCGCTGGGCTTGGCGCACATGGACATCGTCAGCGGCGCGGGGCATGACGCGATCTTCCTGGCCGAGCTGGGGCCGGCGGGGATGATATTCGTGCCGTGCGAGAACGGCATCAGCCATAACGAGATCGAGAACGCCACGCCCGGGGACCTGGCAGCGGGTTGCGCCGTGTTGCTGCGGGCGATGCTGGCGGCGTCGGAGGCGATTGCCAGTGGGCGCTTGGCGGCCTGACCCGAGATCGATTGCACCTGCACCGGCCTAATCGCCGGCAAGCCAGCTCCCACAGGTACTGCATATGCCTCAGGGCCAGTGCATCCTGTGGGAGCTGGCTTGCCGGCGATTAGGCCGGAACAGGCAATGAAAGGCTTGGCAGAAACGCCGCAATCTGCGGCCCACCCCGCACATGCACCATCGGCATCCCCAACCGTGCGCCAATTTATCCGATCGGCTCAAGACAGCCGTCACGGGCAATGTGATAGCGCTGCAGGTCCTGCGCCAGGGTCAGTTGCCCGCTGTAATGGCCGAGGGCTTCGTCGCGCACGTTGTCGATGTTCGGGCTGCGCCGTGGGTCGTGCTGGTAGCGGGCGCTGAAATGCGTCAGGACCAGGTTGCGCACACCGGCGGCCTGGGCAAAGCGCGCCACGGCTGCAGCGGTGCTGTGGCCGAAGGTGATCCCCGTACGCTCGACTATCGGCTGGGTAAACGTGGCTTCGTGCACCAGCACGTCTGCGCCCCGTGCGGCGTCGGCCAACAGCTCGGGGTTGTCGTTGTCGCCGCACACGATCACCCGCCGTGGTGGGCGTGACGGGCGCAAGTAATCCGCGCCGTGCAGCAGCAGTTCGCCATGCTGCACTGACAGGCCCTTGGCCAAATCGCCCCACAGCGGGCCGCGGGGGATGCCTTCGGCCTCCAGGCGCGGGATGTCCAGGCGCGGTTCGGGGTTGAGTTCGGTGAACACGAAGCCGACGCTTGGCACCCGGTGCGACAGCTGCACAGTGGTCACCTGCAGGGCGTCACTGTGCCACTCCACCAGGCCTTCCACAGCCAGCAGGCGCACTTCGAACGGCAGGAACGTGTCGCTGACGACCAGGCCGTGGCGTACCCAGTCGTGCAGGGCAGCGGGCAGGACCAAGTCAAGTGGTTGGGTGCGCCCGCTCATGCCGGCACTGGCCAGCAGGCCCGGCAGGCCGAAGCAGTGGTCGCCGTGCACGTGGGTAATGAAAATCGCCCGCAGGTCGCGGAGCGACAGCGGTGTGTGCAGCAACTGGTGCTGGGTGCCTTCGCCGCAATCGACCAGGTACCAGTGGCTGCCACTGGCTTCGATCACCGCCGTGGCGCTGACATTGCGTGCCTTGGTTGGCACCCCGGCGGAGGTACCGAGGAATAGCAGGTCCATGCTCAGGTTCCTTGTTCAGCCCATCAGCGACGGGGCACACCTTAGCTGGATTGCCGTATGTCGTCGATGGCCCGCTACTCGGCCTGCCGCCAGATCAGCTTGCTGGTGTCATAGCCTTGGTCGCGGGCGATGGTCAGCAGTTGTTCACGCTGCTGGTCAGTGACCGCTGTCGTGCGCGACAGCAGCCACAGGTATTCACGGTTGGGGTGGCCGACCAGGGCCATGCGGTAGTCCTTGTCGTGGTACAGCACCCAATACTCGCCCTTGGTCAGGCTGGGGGCCAGGCGGCTGAACCAGTTGTCGAAGCGCACCCAGAGCTTATCGGTGCTGCCGGGTTGCTGGGCTTCGGCGATGCCTTTGGCTTGGTTCCACTGGCCGTCCTTTTCCTGGCAGCGGTTGGTCACGTCGATGCGGCCGTCGGTGCGCAGACCATAGTGTGCCTCTGACTGCACGCAATTGCGCTGGAAGAACATCGGCAGCCGCGCCAGTTCGTACCAGGTGCCCTGGTAGCGTTGCAGGTCGACCTGCTGGGTGCGCGGTGGTGCCGGGTGATCGTTGCCGGCGCAGCCGAGCATCGCCAGCGTCATGCAGGAAAGCAGCAGCGTGGTACGCAGCGCCATGGTTGATCTCCTTGCTGTGGTGGGGCTTACCTGTGTTTCGATGCGAGTATGGCGGGAAAGTTGTATGGGGTTGAGATTGGCTTAAGGCTTGTAGGTGCATGGCTTGAGGGTGATGACGTCTGTGAGATCGAGCGCCGCCCGCGCGGCGCTTCGCGGGGCAAGCCCGCTCCCACATCAGTTTCGGGCCAGTTATTCCTGTGCCAGGTGGGTTGCAGCCTTGGTGCCTGGCTGGAAATGTATGCAGAACAGCTCTATCCCCTCGATATCAAAGGGAACAAACAAGGCGGACAGAGGTGACCTCACCGGCGTGATTGGCCCGAAACAAATGTGGGAGCGGGCTGGAAATGTATGCAGAACAGCTCTATCCCCTCGATATCGAAGGGAACAAACAAGGCGGACAGAGGTGACCTCACCGGCGTGATTGGCCCGAAACAAATGTGGGAGCGGGCTGGAAATGCAGAACAGCTCTATCCCCTCGATATCGAAGGGAACAAACAAGGCGGACAGAGGTGGCCTCACAGGCGTGATTGGCCCGAAACAAATGTGGGAGCGGGCTGGAAAGTATGCAGAACAGCTCTATCCCCTCGATATCGAAGGAAACAAACAAGGCGGACAGAGGTGACCTCACCGGCGTGATTGGCCCGAAACAAATGTGGGAGCGGGCTGGAAATGTATGCAGAACAGCTCTATCCCCTCGATATCGAAGGGAACAAACAAGGCGGACAGAGGTGACCTCACCGGCGTGATTGGCCCGAAACAAATGTGGGAGCGGGCTGGAAATGCAGAACAGCTCTATCCCCTCGATATCGAAGGGAACAAACAAGGCGGACAGAGGTGGCCTCACAGGCGTGATTGGCCCGAAACAAATGTGGGAGCGGGCTTGCCCCGCGAAGCGCCGCGCGGGCGGCGCTCGATCTCACAGGCGGTATCATCTTCAAGGCATACACCTTTCAACCGTGATGAAACCGCAGCCCACCCGCCGAACACTCACAACCAGTAGGTCACCGCCCACCACCCAAGGCCGCCCATCACTACGGTATAGGGCAAAGCCATCCACACCATCCGCCCATACGATAGCCGGATCAGCGGCGCGATTGCCGATGTCAGCAGGAACAGGAACGCCGCCTGCCCGTTGGGGGTCGCCACGCTGGGCAGGTTGGTGCCGGTGTTGATCGCCACCGCCAGGGTCTCGAAATGCTCACGGCTCATGCCGCCATTGAGGAACGCTTGCTTCACCTCAGTGATGTAAATGGTGGCCACGAACACGTTGTCACTGATCGCCGACAGCAAGCCGTTGGCCAGGTACAGCATGCCCGGCTGCTGCTCGGCCGGCAGCGTCAGCACCCAACTGATCAAGGGGCTGAACAACTGCTGCTGGTGAATCACCGCGACCACGGCAAAAAATACCACCAGCAGCGAGGTGAACGGCATGGCATCCTGGAAGGCGCGGCCCAGGCGGTGTTCGTCAGTGATACCGGTAAACGCCGTGATCAGCACGATTACCATCAGGCCGATCAGGCCGACCTCGGCCACGTGCAAACCCAGGCACACGATCAGGATCAGTGCAGCCAACCCTTGCACCCACAGCGCGATCCGTTGGGCCGGGGTACGCGCGGCATCGTCCTCGGCGGCATAGGATGCCAGCACTTGGCGCACCGGTTCGGGCATCAACGTGCCGTAGCCAAACAGGCGCAGTTTCTCCAGCAGCACGCAGGTCAGCAGGCCGGCGCCCAGTACCGGCAGCGAGACTGGCGCCACCTTGAAGAAGAAGTCGGCAAAGTGCCAACCCATCTCATGGCCGATCAGCAGGTTTTGCGGTTCGCCGACCAATGTGCATACGCCACCCAGGGCAGTACCCACTGCGCCATGCATCAACAGGCTGCGCAGAAAGGCGCGGAACTGGTCCAGGTCTTCGCGGTGCAATTGCGCGATCTGCAGGTCGCTGTCCAGCGCGCTGTCTTCACGTGGGTTGGTCCCGGAGGCGACGCGGTGGTACACCGCATAAAAACCAACGGCAGCGCTGATGATGACCGCGGTTACGGTCAGCGCATCGAGAAACGCTGAAAGAAACGCCGACAGCACGCAGAACAGCAGCGCCAACGTCGCCTTCGAGCGCACACCCAGCAGAATGCGCGAGAACAGGAACAACAGCAGTTCTTTCATGAAGTGAATACCCGCCACCATGAACATCAGCAGCAGGATTACCGGGAAGTTGTGCAGCAGTTCCTCGTACAGCGCCTGCGGCGTCGTCATCTTCAACAGCAGCGCTTCGACCAGCAGCAGGCCGCCCGGCATCAGCGGGTAGCACTTCAGCGCCATACCCAGGGTGAAGATAAACTCGAGCACCAAGGCCCAGCCGGCAGCGACCGGGCCCACGCTGACCAGCAGCAACGGGTTGAGCACCAAGAACAGGCAGATGACCGCCTTGTACCAAAGCGGCGACTGCCCCAGAAAACTGCGGGCGAGCGTGCCGGGCAGGGAGCGCGACATTAATATGTTTCCTTATGATTCGGCGATGGCGCACGTTGCCGCATCGGCGCGCCATAGGCAAGGCACGCAGTCCCGTTTTTGGCACAAGTGCGGTCATCGGGCTGGGTTACCATCCTCGCTATGAACCCTTCACCCGTAGGAGTGCCGCCTGTGACCGAGTACAGCGCGTTCAAGGTCGAACTGACCGACAACATTGCCCACGTTCAGATCAACCGCCCGGAAAAGGTCAACGCGATGAACGCGGCTTTCTGGGAAGAGATCGTCCAGATTTTCCAGTGGATCGACGACACCGATGCCGTGCGCGCAGTGGTCATCAGCGGTGCCGGCAAGCATTTCTCCGCCGGCATCGACCTGATGATGCTGGCCTCGCTGGCCGGGCAGATGGGCAAGGACGTCGGCCGTAACGCGCGCTTCCTGCGCAGTACCATCCTGCGCCTGCAGGCCTCGTTCACTGCCGTGGACAAATGCCGCAAGCCGGTGCTGGCCGCGGTGCAAGGCTATTGCATCGGCGGCGCCATCGACCTGATCTCGGCCTGCGACATGCGCTACTGCAGCAGTGATGCGCAGTTCTCGATCAAGGAAATCGACATGGGTATGGCCGCCGATGTCGGCACTCTGCAACGTTTGCCACGTATCATCGGCGACGGCATGATGCGTGAGCTGGCCTTCACCGGGCGCAATGTCGAGGCCGCTGAGGCGCTGCGTATTGGCCTGGTCAACCGGGTCTATGATGATCATGCCGCGCTGCTGGACGGGGTCTTTGCCATCGCCCGCGAGATTGCTGCAAAATCGCCGATCGCCGTGGCCGGCACCAAGGAAATGCTCAGCTACATGCGTGACCATCGTATCGACGATGGCCTGGAATACATCGCTACCTGGAACGCCGCGATGCTGCAGTCCGAAGACCTGCGCGTGGCCGTGGCGGCGCACATGAGCAAACAGAAACCGACGTTCGCCGACTGACCAGGCCGGGGGACGCGCAGTAAAGGAACCCCCGACATGTCAGCACGCTGGACTACTGCAGTACTCGACCCGCAGATCACCGGGGGGCTGGCCGTGGCCCGCAGCCCGGAAGGCTTCCTGGTTGACGACAACGGCGCGCTGTTCCCCCGCGACTGGCTCAAGCGCCAGGGCCTCGACGTATTGTGCGAGCACGGCATCGGCCACTTCGACGGCCAGCCGGTGTTCCTGCTGGAGCTGCGCAGCGCCAGCGACGTGCCCAGCTGCAGCTGGCGCGGCTTGCGCGCGTTCATGCTCGAAGGCGACTTCGACACCTACAAAGTATTGGGCTACGCCGCGCAGATCGGTACCTGGGCCCGCGAACACCGCTTTTGCGGCAGCTGCGGCCAGGCGATGACGCAAATCCGTTGGGAGCGGGCGATGTACTGCCAGCCGTGCGACCTGCGCAGCTACCCACGCATTTCGCCGAGCATGATCGTGCTGGTGACCCGTGGCGATGAAATCTTGCTGGCGCGTTCGCCGCGCTTCGTCACCGGGGTGTACAGCACCCTGGCGGGCTTTGCTGAGCCGGGTGAGTCGGCCGAGGACTGCCTGGTGCGCGAAGTGCGTGAAGAAGTGGCGGTGGAGGTGCACAACATCCAGTACGTCGGCAGCCAGTGCTGGCCGTTCCCGCATTCGATGATGCTCGGCTTCCATGCCGAGTACGCCGGGGGTGAGATTGTCATGCAGCCCGACGAGATCGAGGATGCCCAGTGGTTCAGCGTCCACGACCTGCCGCCGCTGCCAGCCGGGCGCTCGATTGCCCGGTACCTGATCGATCTGTATGTGGCCAGGCGTTTAGGCTTGGCCGAACCAGTGTTGCCACGCTAGGCGTACGGTCAATGCCAGCACCACGGTGATAAATACCGGGCGGATGAACTTGCTGCCGCCACTGATCGCCGTGCGTGCGCCGAAGAACGCGCCAACCATCACCGACAGGCCCATGCACAGGCCGACCACGTAATCCACCTGCCCGGAAATGATGAACACCGTCAGTGCCGCGATGTTGCTGACGAAGTTCATGCTGCGCGCCACACCGCTGGCGCGGACCAGGTCGATGGGGTACAGCAACAGGGTGCTGACCGTCCAGAACGCGCCGGTGCCGGGGCCAGCGACGCCGTCATAAAAGCCCAGGGTGAAGCCCTGCGGTATTTGCCACGTTTTCTTGATTGGCGCGTCGGCATCCAGCGGCGCCTTGGGCGTACCGCCGAACAGCAGGTAGATGCCACAGGCGAAAACAATTACCGGCAGCATCTTGTTCAGCCATTCAGCCGGCATGTAGTGGGCGATCACTGCGCCGATCAGCGCCCCGGTCAAAGTGGCGAAAAGGGCCGGGCGCCACTGCGCCGGGTGGAACAGCTTGCGCTTGTAGTAGGTGAAACCGGCGGTGGCCGAGCCGAAGGTGGAACTGAGCTTGTTGGTGCCCAGCACCAGGTGCGGCGGCATGCCGGCGGTGAGTAGCGCGGGGGTGGTGAGCAGGCCGCCACCGCCGGCGATGGCATCGATGAAACCGGCGACGAAGGCGACCAGCGCCAGGATCAGCAGGGTAAGGGGTTCTACGGTGAGTTCGAAGGGCATGGAATTTTGACAGGCAGGAAGGCAAAGGGGCGGAAAAGGGCCGCGCTAGAAGGGCGACATGGTAATCCTGGGAGAGGTGGGTTGCCAGTGCCGGCCACTTCGCGGGCACGCCCGCGAAGTGGCCGGCACAGGCGATAAGATCAGCTACGGATAAACGCCAGTAGATCCGCATTGATCACATCGGCATGGGTAGTCGGCATGCCATGCGGGTAGCCTTTGTAAGTCTTCAGGGTGCCATTGGGCAGCAACTTCGCCGCCAGCACCCCGGCGTTTTCATACGGCACGATTTGATCATCGTCGCCATGCATGACCAGCACCGGTTGTTGGATGCCCTTCAGGTCCTCGGTGAAGTCGGTCTGGGAAAACGCCACGATGCCATCGTAGTGGGCCTTGGCGCTGCCGATCATGCCCTGGCGCCACCAGTTACCGATAATGCCTTCGCTGGCTTCGACTCCCGGGCGGTTGTAGCCGTAGAACGGCCCTGCCGGTACATCCCGGTAAAACTGCGCGCGGTTGCTGGCGACCTGGGCTTGGAAGTTGTCGAACACCGACTTGGGCAGGCCACCCGGGTTGCCGGGTGTTTGCACCATCAGTGGCGGTACAGCGGCGATCAGCACCGCCTTGGCCACCTTGTCGCTGGGGTGGCGGGCCATGTAGCGCACCACTTCGCCACCACCGGTCGAGTGGCCGACATGCACAGCGCCCTGGATGCCTAGGTGGGCGACCACGGCGGCTACGTCGTCGGCGTAGTGGTTCATGTCGTGGCCGTCCCATACCTGGCTGGAGCGGCCATGGCCGCGGCGGTCGTGGGCGACCACGCGGTAACCCTGGGCGAGGAAGAACAGCAGCTGGGCATCCCAATCGTCGGCACTGAGCGGCCAGCCGTGGTGGAAGTGGATAACCGGGGCATCGCGTGGGCCCCAGTCCTTGTAGAAAATCTGCACGCCGTCCTTCGTGGTCACATAGCTCATGGTCGTGTCTCCTAGGTGGAGGAGCCAAAGGGAGCTATTGAGATTAGGAGATATTTGGCTGGGTACTGGAGTATGTGGGAGCCTGGCTTACGCGCTCCCACAAGGATCAGACGCGGTCGCGCATCCGGTACCAAGCCTTGGCAGCGGCTTCCAGCGGTGCCGCCAGCAGGTCGCCGCCCGGGAAGCGGCCGTTGTCGATGCTTTGGTACAACGCCAATAGGTCATCATCGCCAAGAATGGCATCGCTTACCGCCCGCGCGGCCGCCAGGGTCGGCAGCACGCCGTGCCCGGAGAAGCCCTGTAGCCAGTAACGCTGGCCTTCGCAACCGACGTCCGGGGTGCGCTGGATGCTGCAGTCGATGTGGCCGCCCCAAGCATAGTCGATGGCCACGCCGGCCAGCTGTGGGAACACCCGTTCCAGAAAGGGGCGGGTGGCCTTCGCGACGTCCTTGGGGATGCCGCCCAGGTAGGTGCAGCCGCCGCCAAACAGCAAGCGGTGGTCCGGGGTCAGGCGGAAATAGTCGGGCACGAACTGGTTGTCGATCACGCAGCTGTTGCGCGGCAGCAGCGAGCGGGCAAAGTCGGCCTCCAGTGGCGCCGTGGCCACCTGGTAGGAACCGACCGGCAGCAGCCGACGCGACAGGCTGCGGTCGAGGCGGTCGATGTAGGCGTTGCAGGCCAGCACTAACACGTGGGCGCGTACTTCGCCGCGGTCGGTACGGGCGATATAGCCGTCGCCAGCTTGGTGGTAGCTGAGCACCTGGCTTTGTTCGTAGATGCGCCCCCCGGCCGCTTCGACGGTGCTGGCCAGGCCCTGGGCCAGCTTTAGCGGGTTGAGGTGGGCACCTTTGGCGTCGTATAGCGCGGCCTGGTAGCGCGGGCTGTCGATCCATTCTGGCAGCTCATCGCGGCCGATCAGGCGCAGGGCGTCGTAGCCCCACTTGTGTTCGGCCTCGTGCCGGGCGTGCTCAAGCATTTTCAGCCGGCGCGGCATGACTGCGGTCCACAGGCTGCCCAGCCGGTAATCGATATCGAAACCGTGACGCTGGGGCAGCTCGCGCAGTTCCTCGGCGGCCCAGCACATGCTTGCCCACAGGCGTTGGGTACGTTCGATGCCGAGGGCCTTTTCCAGTGGAGGCATGTCGCAGGACCAGCCCAGCAGCGCCTGACCGCCGTTACGACCGGAAGCGGCCCAGGCCACGCGGCTGGCTTCGAGCAGCGTTACACGCTTGCCAGCCTGGGTCAGGCGCAGCGCGGTGTGCAGGCCGCTGAAACCGGCGCCGATGATCAGCACATCGGTGTCGTGAAGGCCTTGTAGGGTCGGGCGCAGGGGGATGCTGGTGGGGTAGGTCTGGGCGTAGTAGCTGGCGATGTGCTGGGCGGATTGTTTGAACATGCAGGGCCCTCATGAAAATTATTGTGATTATTTTCATGAAAACTTAGCAGGTAAATTTCATGGCGCCAATGTGTTGGGCGGGTTTTGTCGCCTCTACCGGGAAAAGCCTCAGGTTGCCGGCTTTTTCCGAGGCTGCCTTGGCTTGCCAGTGGCTGCTTTGCTTTTACCCCCAGCCCGGCGTTTCTTCTTCCAAGGCGGCGCCGCCCCCGCCGCTGGCCCGCTGATGGTCATGCGCATGCCGCTGCAGCGCTCAACCAGCTTGCCCATCCACGCCGACTGCCGGGCGACGAACTCTTCCAGGGTCATCTCGCCACTCTGCACCATGTCCAGCGCCTGCTCCCAGATCGCCGTGGTGCCGGGGTCGGCAATCGCCCGGGGTACCGCGTCGATCAGGCTGAACGCCGCAGGCGTGGCCGCCAGCGCCTTGCCGTTCTTCACCAGGTAACCACGGTCGAGCAGGCCCTGGATGATGCTGGCGCGGGTGGCCTCGGTGCCGATGCCGGTCGTTTCCTTAAGCTTCTGCTTCAGCCGTGGGTCGTCCACCAGCTTGGCCACGTTCTTCATCGCCTTGATCAGGTCGCCTTCGGTAAACGGCTTGGGCGGCTGGGTCCACAGGTCTTTCAGTTGCAGGCCTTGCACGGCGCAGTCCTGGCCTTCGCGCAGCGCTGGCAGCACCTGGGCCGGTGGTGCTTCGCGGCCCTTGGCCGGGGTTAACGCTTCGGGCAGGGCACGGCGCCAGCCCGGTTCGACGATTTGTTTGCCCACCGCACGCAGGGCATGGCCGGCACAGTCGAAGTCGGCCTGGGTGCGATCATACTCGTGGTTGGGCAGGAACTGCGCCAGGTAGCGGGCGCGAATCAGGGTATACACCGCCTTGTACTTGGGCGGCAGGCGTGACGGGTCGCTGGCGGCGGCGGTGGGGATGATGCCGTGGTGGGCGCTGACCTTGGCGTCGTTCCACGCTCTGGAGCGGCGCTGGGGCTCCAGGTGGGGTTGCAGGGGGGCCAGGCTGGCATCGGCCCGCTGCAGGGCGGCGAGGATCGCCGGTGCCTCGGCGTGCTGGCTTTGCGGCAGGTAACCGCAGTCGCTGCGCGGGTAGGTGATCAGCTTGTGGGTTTCGTACAGGGCCTGGGCGATGTCGAGGGTTTCCTGGGCGCCGAGGCCGAACTTTTTCGAACACAGCTCCTGCAGGGTGCCCAGGTCGAAGAGCAGGGGGGCGGCTTCACGCACACGCTCGGTGACCACTTTGACGGCGCGGGCAGTGCCGGCATTGCCGATGTCGCTGGCGGCCTGTTGCGCCAGGGCCTGGTTCAGGCAGCGGCCTTGGTCGTCGCAGGCGCCCTCGGGGGCACGCCACTGGGCGTTGAAGGCTTGCCCGGCGTGTTCGAGTTGCACGTCGATGGCCCAGAACGGTACCGGTATGAAGTTGGCGATGCTACGGTCGCGGTCAACCACCAGGCGCAAGGTTGGCGTTTGCACCCGGCCCACCGGCAGCACGCCTTGGTAGCCGGATTGCCGGCCCAGTAGGGTGAACAACCGGCTCATGTTCATGCCGATCAACCAGTCGGCGCGTGAGCGGCCCAGCGCCGAGTGGTACAGGTTGAAGGTTTCGTGGCCTGGCAGCAGGCGCGCCAGGGCCTTGCGGATAGAGGCGTCGTCCAGCGCCGACAGCCACAGGCGCTGCACGGGGCCGCGGTAGCGGCAATGCTCGACCAGTTCGCGGGCAATCATTTCGCCTTCGCGGTCGGCGTCGGTGGCGATCACCAGTTCCCGCGCTTCGCCGAGCAGGCGCTTGACTGCTTTGAACTGGCTGGCGGTTTTGGGCTTGACCAGCATCTTCCACTTTTCTGGGATGATCGGCAGGTCGGCCAGGCTCCAGCGCTTGTAGCGTTCGTCGTAGCTGTCGGGCGGGGCGGTTTCCAGCAGGTGGCCGATGCACCAGGTTACGCAGACGTCGGTGCCTTGCCAGCAGCCGTCGCCCTTGCGGGTGGCGCCGAGCACTTTGGCGATGTCTTTTGCCTGGGAGGGTTTTTCGCAGAGGAACAGGCGCATGGCCGGGGACGCTTCATCGGGGGTGATGGGCACTAGGATGCGCAAGCGGGGGCGCAGAGGCAAGTTTTATCTGGATGGATGTACAGGTTTTTGTCAGTGGAGGTGTATTTGACTGTACCGGCCTCTTCGCGGGTAAACCCGCTCCCACAGAGGCCGGTGCAGGTTAGCGGGTCAGGCGCGCGAGTCGCGCACCATGTCCACGTGCGGGATGCCGGCTTCGAGGAACTCCTCGCTGACTACGCGAAAGCCCAGCCGCTCGTAGAACGGCGTGGCGTGCACCTGGGCGCTGAGCATCTGCTGCTTCAGGTCGCGGTCTTGCGCTTCGACGATGACCGCGTTCATCAGTGCATCGCCCACCTTCAGCCCACGCCAATCTTTCAGCACCGAAACCCGGCCAATGGTGCCGTCGGGCAGCAGGCGTGCGGTACCGATCGGGTAGTCGCCTTCCAGGGCCAGGAAGTGCGCGGCGGTCGGGTCGTCCGAGTCCCACTCAAGCTCCGGCGGCACATGCTGTTCGGCAATGAACACTGCTTCGCGGATACGGCGAATGTCGGCGTTGTCCTTTTGCCAATCAGCGAGGCGCACACGAATTTTATTCATTGGCGAATCCCAGGCTTCCTTGTTTGACCAACTGCTGTACCAGCATAAGGCCATCTTCGTCCTGTAGCCACTCGCCGAGGTTGTCGATGTGCAGGGCGTCAGCGGCGCAGATCAACTTCAGCAGCTCGCGCAGTTTGCCCGGCAGCGGGCAGCTGCGGCCGCTGGCGAACAGCAGCAGGTCGTCCTCGAACTCCGACCACGCCATGCGCGCGCTTGGGTTGCGGATCAGGATGGCGCCTTGTTCAAGGGCGTCGATCAGCTCTTCTTCGGTCAGCTCTTCGCCAACGATCTGCTCAGGGTAACGCGGCTCGGTCATGAACTGGCCGAACCAGGTCAACAGCAGGTCTTTGTCACCCATGTGCTTGTCGAGCAGGGCCTTGAGGCGATCGAGGGCGTCGTGCTGGATCTGGTGCGGGTCGCTGACCGGCTGGGCATCGGCGTCACTGTAGCGCTCTTCATCGGGCAGGAACTGGCCAAGGAAGTCGGTGAAGTGGGTCAGCACTTCGGCGGCGCTGGGTGCGCGGAAGCCGACCGAGTAGGTCAGGCAGTCGTCCACGGCGACGCCGTAGTGGGCCAGGCGCGGAGGCAGGTAAAGCATGTCGCCTGGTTCCAGGGTCCATTCTTCGCTCTGCTCGAATTCGGCGAGGATGCGCAGGTCAGCGTGTTCCAGCAGTGGGCTGTCGCTGCTGCACATCTGGCCGACTTTCCAGTTGCGCTGGCCGTGACCTTGCAGCAGGAACACGTCGTAGTTGTCGAAATGCGGGCCGACGCTGCCACCCGGGGCGGCGAAGCTGATCATCACGTCATCGATACGCCAGCTGGGCAGGAAACGGAAGTTTTCCAGCAGTTCGGCCACTTCCGGGACGAACTGGTCCACGGCTTGCACCAGCAGGGTCCAATCCTTTTCCGGCAGCTCGGCGAAGGTGTCTTCGGTGAACGGGCCGCGACGCATCTCCCACGGGTGAGCGCCGTGCTCAAGCACGATACGCGACTCGACTTCCTCTTCCAGGGCCAGGCCGGCCAGCTCGTCAGGGTCGATCGGGCTGATGAAGTCCGGGAAGGCCTGGCGCACCAGCAGCGGCTTTTTCTGCCAGTAGTCGCGCATGAATTCGCGGGCCGAGATGCCGCCGAGCAGCTGCAGTGGAGTATCAGGATTCATGTTCAACCTATTGAAAAAATGTAATTTTCGTCCGGGAATAAAAACGCCCGGCCAGGCCGGGCGTTGAACGCGACGCTCAGCTTAGATGCGTTTAGCCTGTGCTGCCGCGTTGCCGATGTAGGTAGCAGGGGTCAGCTGCTTGAGCTCGGCCTTGGCTTCGGCTGGCATGTCCAGGCCGTCGATGAAGGTCAACAGCGCTTCAGGGGTGATGCCTTTGCCACGGGTCAGCTCTTTGAGCTTCTCGTAGGGGTTTTCGATGTTGAAGCGGCGCATCACGGTCTGGATCGGCTCGGCCAGTACTTCCCAGCAGGCGTCCAGGTCGGCAGCGATGCGGGCTTCGTTGACTTCCAACTTGCCGATGCCTTTCAGGCTGGCTTCGTAGGCGATGACGCTGTGGGCAAAACCCACGCCCAGGTTGCGCAGCACGGTGGAGTCGGTCAGGTCACGCTGCCAGCGCGAGATCGGCAGCTTGCTGGCCAGGTGCTGGAACAGCGCGTTGGCGATGCCCAGGTTGCCTTCGGAGTTTTCGAAGTCGATCGGGTTGACCTTGTGCGGCATGGTCGACGAGCCGATTTCGCCGGCAACGGTACGCTGCTTGAAGTAACCCAGCGAGATGTAGCCCCACACATCACGGTCGAAGTCGATCAGGATGGTGTTGAAGCGGGCAATGGCGTCGAACAGCTCGGCGATGTAGTCGTGCGGCTCGATCTGGGTGGTGTACGGGTTGAACTGCAGCCCCAGTTCGTCTTCGATGAAGGCGCGGGCGTTCTGTTCCCAGTCGATCTGCGAGTAGGCCGACAGGTGGGCATTGTAGTTGCCCACGGCGCCGTTGATCTTGCCCAGCAGCGGCACGGCAGCGACCTGGGCGATCTGGCGCTCCAGGCGGTACACGACGTTGGCCAGCTCTTTACCCAGGGTGGTCGGCGAAGCCGGCTGACCGTGGGTGCGCGACAGCATTGGCACGTCGGCGTGGGCGTGGGCCAGGGCGCGGATGGCATCGGCAATCTGGCGCATCAGCGGCAGCAGCACGTCGTCACGGCCGGCGCGCAGCATCAGGGCGTGGGACAGGTTGTTGATGTCCTCGCTGGTGCAGGCGAAGTGGATGAACTCGCTGACTTTGGCCAGCTCAGGCAGCTTGGCAGCCTGCTCCTTGAGGAGGTATTCGATCGCCTTGACGTCGTGGTTGGTGGTGCGCTCGATTTCCTTGACGCGTTCGGCGTGCTCGAGCTTGAAGTCGGTGGCCAGGCTGTCCAGCAGGGCGTTGGCTTCGGCGGAGAACGCCGGCACTTCGCCGATCTGCGGGTGGGCGGCCAGACGCTGCAGCCAGCGCACTTCGACCAGGGCGCGGAAACGGATCAGGCCGAATTCGCTGAAAATGGGGCGCAAGGCCTGGGTTTTGCCGGCATAACGGCCGTCTACAGGGGAAACCGCAGTGAGCGAAGAAAGCTGCATGGGGTGTTCTCGGACAGTCAGGCTTTTGGAAGGGCGCATATCATACATGAATTTTGCGCCTGGGTCGGGTGGCTGACCAAAGGTCGGGCCTATAAAACATGTCACAGTCCCCCTGGAGGAGCGGGTTTACCCGCGAATGCGACGGCACATTCGGCATCGCATTCGCGGGTGAACTCGCTCCTACAGGGTCGGCGTCGTCTTCAGGAAGGCGAACGCATCATGTCGTACAGTTCGTTGAGCAACTTGCGCCGGCTGAACACCAACTGCCAGCGGTGCCCGCCCAGCTGGCGCCACAGGCGCGCGGCGCGGATACCGGCTAGCAGCAGTGCACGAATTTTCGAGGCGTTGCTGGCCTGCTGCAGGAAGCGCATGTCGCCATGCACCTGGATGCGCTGGCGCAAGGTGCTGAGGGTGTCTTGGTACAAGGCGCCACTGGAAGCGATGACGTTTTCATGGACCAGGCCGAAATGCTCGGCCTGGGACTGAATTTGCGGCAGGCGGTTGCCGATGGTGTCGAGCAGGTCGCCACGTTTGTTCAGCTGGCGCTCCAGGCCCAGCATCGACAGGGCATAGCGCAGCGGCTCACGCTGCAGGCTGCTGGGGTCGCGCTCCAAGGCGCCGACCAGCGCCCGGTAGCCGTCGCGCAGGTTCAGGTCGTCGCCGCCGAACACCTCCAGGGTGTCCTTGGGGTCACGAACCAGCAGGCTGCCCAGCATGCAACCGATGTTGGCCTCGCTGGCCTGGCCGGTGCGGGCGATACGGTCCACCAGTACAGCGGCCTGGAACACACCGCCCAACGCAATCAGCTGCTCCTGCAGGTTGCTCATGCGCGCGGGCTCCACGGCTCGGCGGCTTCGATCACGCCACCACCCAGGCACACTTCGCCGTCGTAGAACACCACCGACTGGCCCGGGGTGACGGCACGCTGCGGCTCGTCGAACACGGCGCGGTAGCCGCTGGCGGTGCGCTCCAGGGTGCACTGCTGGTCGCTCTGGCGGTAGCGCACCTTGGCGGTGAGCTGGCGCGGGCTGCTGAGGTCGACGGGGTTGACCCAGAAGATGTCCGAAGCGAGCAGGGCGCGGGAGAACAACCACGGGTGTTCATTGCCCTGGCCGACCACCAGCACGTTGCGGGTCAGGTCCTTGTGCAGCACGTACCACGGCTCGTCGCCGGCGTCCTTCAGGCCGCCGATGCCCAAGCCCTGGCGTTGGCCGATGGTGTGGTACATCAGGCCGTGGTGGCGGCCGATGACTTCACCGTCGGTGGTTTCGATGTTGCCGGGCTGGGCCGGCAAATACTGCTTGAGGAAGTCGCTGAAGCGGCGTTCGCCGATGAAGCAGATACCGGTGGAATCCTTCTTCTTGGCGGTGGCCAAGCCGTGCTTTTCGGCGATGGCGCGCACTTCGGGCTTTTCCAATTCGCCGACCGGGAACAGGGTGCGGGCGATTTCCTTGCCGCCGACAGCGTGCAGGAAGTAGCTCTGGTCCTTGTTCGGGTCCAGGCCTTTGAGCAGTTCGGTGAGGTCGCCGGTGTCGCGGCGGCGCACGTAGTGGCCGGTGGCGATCAAGTCGGCACCCAGCGACAGGGCGTAATCGAGGAACGCCTTGAACTTGATTTCGCGGTTGCAGAGGATGTCTGGGTTGGGCGTGCGGCCGGCCTTGTATTCTTCGAGGAAGTGCTCGAACACGTTGTCCCAGTATTCGGCGGCGAAGTTGGCGGTGTGCAGCTTGATGCCGATGCGGTCGCACACGGCCTGGGCGTCGGCCAGGTCTTCACGGGCGGTGCAGTATTCGGTGCCGTCATCCTCTTCCCAGTTCTTCATGAACAGCCCTTCCACCTGGTAGCCCTGCTCGATGAGCAGAAGGGCGGAGACGGAAGAGTCCACGCCGCCGGACATGCCGACGATGACGCGGGTCTTGGCGGGGTCTTTGAATGCTGGGCTGGTCATGGGTACCGGTGTGTATCAAGGGGGAAAAACGCCGATTCTATCAAACCCGCGGCGCCGCGTCAGTCACGCAGCAGGTCAAGGCTGTGCAAGGGGCCTTTGAGGTAATCGTCAAGGCAGCGTGGCACCAGCTCGCTGCGCCAGCGGGCCGGGTCGGCCAGCAATTCGTCGCGGGTCAGCCATACGGCGCGGACGATGTCGCTGTCCAGTGCCAGGTCGGCGTGGTGGCGCACGGGGCGGGCGGCAAAGCAGATGCGCTGGTAGGTCACGCCGTTGCTGGGGGCGGTGTAGAGGTAGATGCCGACGACGCCGGTGAGCTCGACTTCCCAGGCGGTTTCTTCGAGGGTTTCGCGCAGGGCGGCCTGGGGCAGGGTTTCGTTCGGTTCGAGGTGGCCGGCGGGTTGGTTGAAGACGTGTTGGTTGGCTTTGAATTCTTCGACGAAGAGGAACTTGCCTTCGTGTTCGACGATGGTGGCGACGGTGATGTGCGGTTGCCAGGTCATTTGCGGTGTCCTTTCAGATTGCCGGGAGCGCTTTGCGGTCCATCGCCGGCAAGCCAGCTCCCACAGGTACTGTGCAGATCCTGAATCTTGTGCCGTATGCGAGGGAGCTGGCTTGCCTGCGATGGGCTGCAGTGCAGCCCCATTTCCCAGAAAGCACAAACCCCGGTGCGTGGCCGGGGTTTGGGCTGTTACTTCAAGCGGACCTTACAGGGCGGCAATGGCGCTATTCAGGGTTTGGCTTGGGCGCATCACCTTGGCGGTCAGCTCGGCATCCGGGGCGTAGTAGCCACCGATGTCGGCCGGCTTGCCCTGAACGGCGTTGAGCTCGGCGACGATGGTCTCCTCGTTCTCGGACAGGGTTTTAGCCAGTGGGGCGAAGCGTGCCTGCAGGGCAGCGTCGTCGCTCTGGGCAGCCAGGGCCTGGGCCCAGTACAGGGTCAGGTAGAAGTGGCTACCGCGGTTGTCGATACCACCGACTTTGCGCGAAGGCGATTTGTTGGTGTCGAGGAACTTGCCGGTAGCCTGGTCCAGGGTGTTGGCCAGGACCTTGGCGCGCGGGTTGTCGTAGGTGTTGCCCAGGTGCTCCAGGGAGGCGGCCAAGGCCAGGAATTCACCCAGCGAGTCCCAACGCAGGAAGTTCTCTTCTACCAGCTGCTGCACGTGTTTCGGTGCCGAACCGCCGGCGCCGGTTTCGAACAGGCCACCGCCGTTCATCAGCGGCACGATCGACAGCATCTTGGCGCTGGTGCCCAGTTCCATGATCGGGAACAGGTCGGTCAGGTAGTCGCGCAGTACGTTGCCGGTCACCGAGATGGTGTCCTTGCCTTCGCGGATGCGGGCCAGGGAGAACTTGATGGCGTCGACCGGGGCCAGGATGCGGATGTCCAGGCCGGAGGTGTCGTGATCCTTCAGGTACTTCTGCACTTTCTCGATCATCACGCCATCGTGAGCGCGGGCTGGGTCCAGCCAGAACACTGCAGGGGTGTTGCTGAGACGGGCACGGTTGACGGCCAGCTTGACCCAGTCCTGGATCGGCGCGTCCTTGACCTGGCACATGCGGAAGATGTCACCGGCTTCGACGTTTTGCTCCAGCACCACGTTGCCCTTGCCATCGACCACGCGCACGACGCCGTCGGCCTTGATCTGGAAGGTTTTGTCGTGGGAGCCGTATTCTTCGGCCTTTTGCGCCATCAGGCCAACGTTCGGCACGCTGCCCATGGTGGTTGGGTCGAAGGCGCCGTTGGCCTTGCAGTCTTCGATGGTGGCCTGGTAGATACCGGCGTAGCAGCGGTCCGGGATGATTGCCTTGGCATCCTGCAGTTCGCCGGCGGCGTTCCACATTTTGCCCGAGTCACGGATCATGGCTGGCATCGAGGCGTCGACGATTACGTCGCTCGGCACGTGCAGGTTGGTGATGCCTTTGTCGGAGTTGACCATGGCCAGGGCTGGGCGCTCGGCGTACAGGGCCTGGATGTCGGCTTCGATTTCGGCCTGCTTGTCGGCTGGCAGGTCCTTGATGCGGGCGTACAGGTCGCCGATGCCGTTGTTGGCGTTGAAGCCGACTTCAGCCAGCGCAGCGGCGTGCTTGGCCAGCACGTCGTTGTAGAACTCTTCGACGATGACGCCGAACATGATGGGGTCGGAGACCTTCATCATGGTGGCCTTCAAGTGCACCGACAGCAGCACGCCGGCGGCCTTGGCATCGGCGATCTGCTCGGCGATGAAGGCTTTCAGCGCCTTGCGGCTCATGGTCGCGCAGTCGATGATTTCGGCGGCTTTGACCGCGGTCTTTTCTTTCAGCACGGTGGTGCTGCCGTCTTTGCCGAGCAGCTCGATGCGCAGGCTGTCGTCAGCCTCGATCAGTGCGGCTTTTTCGCTGCCGTAGAAGTCGCCTTGGGTCATGTGGGCAACGTGCGACTTGGAGTCGGCAGCCCAGGCGCCCATCTTGTGTGGGTGCTTGCGGGCGTAGTTCTTGACCGACAGCGGGGCGCGGCGGTCGGAGTTGCCTTCGCGCAATACCGGGTTCACGGCGGAGCCCTTGATGCGGTCGTAGCGGGCGCGGGACTCTTTTTCTTCCGCGGTGGCCGGCTCGTCGGCGTAGTCAGGGATGTTGAAGCCCTTGCCTTGCAGTTCCTTGATCGCGGCTTTCAGCTGCGGTACCGAGGCACTGATGTTCGGCAGCTTGATGATGTTGGCTTCAGGAGTGGTAGCCAGTTGGCCCAGTTCCGCCAGGTGATCGCCTACTTGCTTCTCTGCGCCCAGTTGCTCCGGGAAGGCGGCGAGGATGCGGCCAGCCAGGGAGATGTCGCGAGTTTCGACGGCGATGTCAGCCGAAGCGGTGAAGGCTTCGATGATCGGCAGCAGCGAGTAGGTGGCGAGGGCGGGGGCTTCGTCGGTGAAGGTATAGATGATCTTGGAACGGGTGGGCATGCGGGTTAACTCTCTGTGTGCTGAGCGTGCTCGAGTCTCGTGGTGCGCAGGGTAGGCGCATCGCCCTGGCAGCGCCATGAGCGGAAAGTCGAGAGGCTGCGAGCGGTGATGGTGGATGCATCAGTCGAGCGTCAAGTGCTGAGCTGCGGTAACAGATCAGGCTTAGTGGCCAGGCCTACAGGCCATTCTTGGCCAAGGGCGGTCCGCATTTTCCTGGGATTCGCCCCGATGACCCTTCGGTCGCGGCGGAGTATACCAAACCATTCGGGCTAATCAGCAAGGCTAAGTGATATCGGCCCATTTATAAGACCAAAGACTAAGCGGCAATGTGGCGTAATGCCGCATGCCTTGCAGGTCGGCAGATGTGGTTTAGGCTGAGTGGATCGCACGATGTCCAACCACACACCCGACAGCGGAGTAGTGCAAGCATGGGATACCAGAAAATCACGGTTCCGACCGACGGCACCAAGATCACCGTCAATGCCGACCATTCGCTTAACGTGCCTGACAACCCGATCATCCCCTATATCGAGGGCGATGGGATTGGCGTCGATGTCTCGCCCGTGATGATCAAGGTGGTCGATGCCGCCGTGCACAAGGCCTATGGCGGCAAGCGCAAGATCGCCTGGATGGAAGTGTTCGCCGGTGAAAAGGCTACCCAAGTGTACGACCAGGACACCTGGCTGCCGCAGGAAACGCTAGACGCCGTGCGCGATTACGTGGTGTCGATCAAGGGCCCACTGACCACCCCGGTCGGTGGCGGTATCCGTTCGCTCAACGTGGCCCTGCGCCAGCAGCTCGACCTGTATGTGTGCCTGCGTCCAGTATTGTGGTTCCAGGGCGTACCGAGCCCGGTGAAAAAGCCCGGCGACGTGGACATGGTGATCTTCCGCGAGAACTCCGAGGACATCTATGCCGGGATCGAGTGGAAAGCCGGTTCGCCCGAGGCGAACAAGGTGATCAAGTTCCTCAAGGAGGAAATGGGCGTTACCAAGATTCGCTTCGACCAGGACTGCGGTATTGGCGTCAAGCCGGTGTCCCGCGAGGGTACTAAACGCCTGGTGCGCAAGGCCTTGCAGTACGTGGTGGACAACGACCGCGAGTCGCTGACCCTGGTGCACAAGGGCAACATCATGAAATTTACCGAGGGCGCCTTCAAGGACTGGGGCTACGAAGTGGCACGTGATGAGTTCGGCGCCGAACTGCTCGATGGCGGCCCTTGGATGAAGTTCAAAAACCCGAAAACCGGCCGCGAGGTCATCGTCAAGGACGCCATTGCCGACGCCATGCTACAGCAGATTCTGCTGCGCCCGGCCGAATACGACGTGATCGCCACCCTCAACCTCAATGGTGACTACCTGTCCGATGCCCTGGCGGCGGAAGTGGGCGGTATCGGCATCGCCCCTGGTGCCAACTTGTCCGATACCGTGGCCATGTTCGAAGCCACCCATGGTACCGCGCCCAAGTATGCCGGGCAGGACAAGGTCAACCCGGGGTCGGTGATTCTCTCGGCAGAGATGATGCTGCGCCACATGGGCTGGACCGAGGCGGCCGACTTGATCATCAAGGGCACCAATGGCGCAATTGCTGCCAAAACCGTGACCTATGATTTCGAACGGCTGATGGACGGGGCCAAGTTGGTAAGCAGTTCAGGGTTTGGCGATGAAATGATCAAGCACATGTAAGGCAACGAAAACCGGCCGCCTCTGGTTAAGGAGGCGGCCGGTCTTTTCGTTTACCAGCAGGCAGCGCGGCAATTTCAGGCGTCGGCAGTGCTGCTGGCTGGTCGTGCGCTAGCTGGCGCAGGTGCGGCAGTGGAGGCGCTGGCGATGTTGATCGCATGCAGGCCTTTGGGGCCCTGGACGATGTCGAAGCTCACGGCCTGGCCGGCCTTGAGGGTCTTGTATCCGTCCATCTGGATGGCTGAGTAATGAGCGAACAAGTCTTCGTCCTTGCCCTCTTCATTGATGAATCCATAGCCCTTGGCATTGTTGAACCACTTGACTTTACCGCTTGCCATCCCTATGTCCCTCTGCAAAGGACTCCATCACTGGAGTATCATCCACTTCATCCGCATACGAACCTTGCGAAAAATCTGGTTGACTGCGCGGATCTTTATCGACCACGGTGGGTTCTTATTGGTTGTAACACCGTTTTGCCGATAGTCAAGGTCACGCGGCGCCTGCGCCGGCTGCGGCCTGTGCAGTCAACCCACAACCTTAACCTGACGCTCATGATGAAATTCTTTCCATGCATGTACCTAGTGAGATTCGACTAACATTCAATCAGGATCGCCCGCAATCGAATGAGGACGACGGCTCAGGTCTTGCAGTTCAGGAAGCCAAGCCGATCCTGCAGGCGCCACCGATGTACAAGGTGGTTTTGTTCAACGATGACTACACGCCAATGGATTTCGTCGTCGAAGTGCTCGAGACGTTCTTCAGTCTGAACCGCGAGCTGGCGACCAAGATCATGCTGACCGTCCATACCGAAGGGCGGGCAGTGTGCGGATTGTTTACCCGTGACATCGCCGAAACAAAGGCCATGCAGGTCAACCAATACGCCAGGGAAAGCCAGCATCCGCTACTCTGTGAAATCGAGAAGGACGGTTAATCGCCGACCACTTGGGTATGAGGTGAAGCTATGTTAAACCGCGAGCTCGAAGTCACCCTCAATCTTGCCTTCAAGGAGGCTCGTTCGAAACGTCATGAGTTCATGACCGTCGAACATCTGCTGCTAGCACTCCTTGACAATGAGGCTGCCGCGACCGTTCTGCGCGCCTGTGGCGCCAATCTCGACAAACTCAAGCACGACCTGCAAGAGTTCATCGATTCCACCACGCCCCTGATTCCGGTCAACGATGAAGACCGCGAAACTCAGCCGACCCTGGGCTTCCAGCGCGTATTGCAGCGTGCTGTGTTCCATGTGCAAAGCTCCGGTAAGCGTGAAGTCACCGGCGCCAACGTGCTGGTGGCGATCTTCAGCGAACAGGAAAGCCAGGCTGTGTTTCTGCTCAAGCAGCAGAGCGTGGCCCGCATCGACGTGGTCAACTACATCGCCCATGGCATCTCCAAGGTGCCGGGCCATGGTCCGCAGTCTGAAAGCGACCAGGAAATGCAGGACGAAGAGGGTGGCGAAACCTCCTCTTCGAGCAACCCGCTGGATGCCTATGCCAGCAACCTGAACGAGCTGGCCCGTGCCGGCCGTATCGACCCGTTGGTAGGCCGCGAGCAGGAAGTGGAGCGCGTGGCGCAAATCCTTGCCCGCCGGCGCAAGAACAACCCGCTGTTGGTGGGTGAGGCTGGCGTCGGCAAGACCGCTATCGCCGAAGGCCTGGCCAAGCGCATCGTTGATGGTCAGGTGCCCGACCTGTTGTCACAGAGCGTGGTGTATTCCCTCGACCTGGGTGCCTTGCTGGCCGGTACCAAGTACCGCGGTGATTTCGAGAAGCGCTTCAAGGCGCTGCTGGGCGAGCTGCGCAAGCGCCCGCAAGCGATTTTGTTCATCGACGAAATTCACACCATCATCGGTGCCGGTGCGGCTTCGGGCGGGGTGATGGATGCGTCCAACCTGCTCAAGCCACTGCTGTCGTCGGGCGAGATCCGTTGCATTGGCTCCACCACCTTCCAGGAGTTTCGCGGCATCTTCGAGAAGGACCGTGCCCTGGCGCGGCGCTTCCAGAAGGTCGATGTCAGTGAGCCGTCGGTCGAAGACACCGTGGGCATCCTGCGCGGCCTGAAGGGGCGTTTTGAAAGCCACCACAACATCGAGTACAGCGACGAAGCCCTGCGCGCTGCTGCCGAGCTGGCCTCGCGCTACATCAATGACCGGCACATGCCGGACAAGGCCATCGACGTGATCGACGAGGCCGGTGCCTACCAGCGCCTGCAGCCGGAGGCCAACCGTGTCAAGCGCATCGACGTGCCCCAAGTTGAGGACATCGTCGCCAAGATTGCGCGGATTCCGCCAAAGCATGTCACCAGTTCCGACAAGGAGTTGCTGCGTAATCTGGAGCGCGACCTGAAGCTGACGGTATTTGGTCAGGATCAGGCGATCGACTCGCTGGCCACCGCCATCAAGCTGTCCCGTGCCGGCCTGAAGTCGCCCGACAAGCCCGTTGGTTCGTTCCTGTTCGCTGGCCCTACCGGCGTCGGCAAGACCGAAGCGGCGCGGCAGCTGGCCAAGGCGCTGGGCGTAGAGTTGGTGCGCTTCGATATGTCCGAGTACATGGAGCGCCACACCGTGTCGCGCCTGATCGGTGCCCCGCCTGGTTATGTTGGCTTCGACCAGGGTGGTTTGCTGACCGAGGCCATCACCAAGCAACCGCACTGCGTTTTGCTGCTCGACGAAATCGAGAAGGCCCACCCAGAAGTCTTCAACTTGCTGCTGCAGGTGATGGACCACGGTACCCTGACCGACAACAACGGGCGCAAGGCTGACTTCCGTAACGTGATCCTGATCATGACCACCAACGCCGGTGCTGAAACTGCTGCGCGGGCCTCGATCGGCTTCACCCATCAGGACCATGCGTCCGATGCCATGGAAGTCATCCGCAAGAGCTTCACGCCGGAGTTCCGGAACCGCCTGGACACTATCATCCAGTTCGGCCGCCTGAGCCACGAGACGATCAAGAGCATCGTCGACAAGTTCCTTATCGAACTTCAGGCGCAGCTGGAAGACAAGCGTGTACTGCTGGAAGTCAGCGACGACGCGCGCGGCTGGCTGGCGGCTTCGGGCTATGACGTGCAGATGGGTGCGCGGCCGATGGCGCGGCTGATCCAGGACAAGATCAAGCGGCCACTGGCTGAGGAGATCTTGTTTGGCGAGCTGGCCGAGCATGGCGGCGTGGTGCACGTCGACCTGCGCGATGGCGAACTGGTGTTCGACTTCGAGACCACGGCTGAGGTGGCGTAAACGGCTGGGGCCGCTTAGCGGCCCATTAAGCGGTACCTGTAGGCGCGGGCTTGCCCCTGAAGGGCTGCCAAGCAGCCCCTTGCAATCTTGCAGGTACAAAAAAGCCCGGCACATGGCCGGGCTTTTTTATGGCTGGAGCTTAGCGCGCACGGTAAGTGATGCGGCCCTTGCTCAGGTCGTAGGGCGTCAGCTCGACGCGAACCTTGTCGCCAGTGAGAATACGGATGTAGTTTTTGCGCATCTTTCCGGAGATGTGCGCGGTTACGACGTGCCCGTTTTCCAACTCCACGCGGAACATGGTGTTGGGCAGGGTGTCGACGACAGTACCTTCCATTTCGAAGCTGTCTTCTTTCGACATGCAGTAGAACCCTCGGATCCAGTGTTGGCCCGACGCATAACCGCACCGGGCAAAAAAGTGGCGTGGATTATGCCCGAAAACTGTGTGTCAAGCCAATGCTTTCAGTTGAGGGTGACCCAGCGCTGGTTTATCAACAACTCGATAGGCCGATACTGCGTCTTATAGTTCATTTTCTTGCAGTTCTTGATCCAGTAACCCAGGTAAACCGCCTCCAGGTTTTGACGCAGGGCTTCGGTGATCTGCCAGAGGATGGCGAAGCGGCCCAGGCTGCGGCGCTCTTCATCGGGTTCGTAGAAGGTGTACACCGCTGACAGGCCATTGGGCAGCAGGTCGCACACCGCTACCGCCATCAAACGACCGGCAAGGCGAAACTCGTAGAACCAGCAGAACGGTAAGTCGCGCACCAGGAAGGTGGAGAACTGGTCGCGGCTGGGCGGGTACATGTCACCGTCGGCATGGCGGGTTTCGATATAATGTCGGTACAGGTCGAAGTACTCTTCCTTGAACGCTGGGCGCGCCGCAGTCACCGTGAGGTCGGCGTTGCGTTTGAGGATGCGCCGTTGCTGGCGGTTGGGTAGGAAGCGCGCCGCAGGGATGCGTGCTGGCACGCAGGCGTTGCAGTTTTGGCAATGGGGGCGGTACAGGTGGTCGCCACTGCGGCGGAAGCCCATTTCCGACAAGTCGGCGTACACGTTGACGTCCATCGGCTGGCTGGGGTCGAGGAATAGCGTGGTCGCCTGCTCATCGGGCAGGTAGCTGCAGGAGTGGGGCTGAGTGGCATAGAACTTCAACCGCGCCAACTCTGTCATGATCAACCCCCTCGGTGAGCCTTTGTTTTAAGTGTAAGCCAGCTATGGGAACTCGCCTAGGGAACCCATGTGGCGCTGTTGGGCTGGTCGAGGTGACGTGCCAGGTAACCAGCGAAATCGGTGCGGCTGATGGCGCGTGCGCCAAGGCTATGCAGGTGGTTGGTCGGCATCTGGCAGTCGATGAGGACGAAACCGGCTTGGCGCAGGTGGTTGACCAGGGTCACGAAGCCGACCTTGGAGGCGTTGTCGGCGCGACTGAACATCGATTCGCCAAAGAACAGTTGGCCCATGGCCAGGCCGTAGAGGCCGCCGACCAGTTCGCCGTCCTGGCGTACCTCCACCGAATGGGCGATGCCACGCCGGTGCAGTTCGCAATAGGCGTTGCGCATGGTGTCGGTGATCCAGGTGCCGTCGGCGTAGTCGCGCGGCGCGGCACAGGCTGCGATCACTGCCGGGAAGTCGGTGTCGAAGCTGACCTGGTAGCGGCCCTGGCGCATCAGCTTAGCGAGCGAGCGTGACACGTGAAGCTGCTCTGGGAACAGCACTGTGCGTGGGTCGGGCGACCACCAGAGGATCGGCTGGCCCTCTTGGTACCACGGGAAGCAGCCGTGGCGATAGGCCTGCATCAGGCGCTCGGGGCTCAGGTCGCCGCCAGCGGCGAGCAGGCCGTTGGGGTCGTGCAGGGCCTTTTCCAGTGGCGGGAAGGTTAGCGAGTCGCGGGTCAGCCAGGTGAGCATGGTCTATCGTGCGGTGGGGGAGGGGAGAGGGCAGCATGGCCTGGGTGAAAAGCAGGGTCAATCTCTTTGGCTGCTTCGCGGGCGCGCTCGTCTCCACAACAGCCCCAAAGCCTTCAAGGCTTGCACAAGGCACGAGGAAATTAGGCAATTTCCTACACATTCATCAAGCTGCAGGCACCATCCGCTACATTTGCTGTCACACCTGTGCAAAAACACAGCATAAGCCTTTGTCACAGAAGAAAATGCGTGCTCAAATTGCAGCTATTGAAAGTCGCCCCCGGCCAAATCCCCTTATGGCGTGCCGCCATGGCGGCTGGCGGGCAGTAATGTTAAAAGTAGTGGTTCATTGGTCGCTCCGCCGGCCGATCACTATTGGACGCGCAGCACGCGCAGGAATAGACGCGTTTTGAAGAAATCCACCGCAACCCCAGCTCCTTTGCCCGTGCCCCTGTGGCGGCAGCAGCTGCATTATCGCCTCAAGGAAGGTGCGTTGATCGCTGTCGGCGCCCTGTGCCTGTACCTGTGGATGGCGCTGCTGACCTACGACACCTCGGACCCGGGCTTCAGCCACACCAGCAACGTCGACCAGGTGCAGAACGCCGCTGGGCGTGCCGGTGCCTACTTCGCCGACATCCTGTTCATGGTGCTGGGGTACTTTGCCTATATCTTCCCGTTGTTGCTGGCGGTCAAAACCTGGCAGATTTTCCGCCAACGTCACCAGCCGTGGGATTGGAGCGGCTGGCTGTTCTCCTGGCGGCTGATTGGCCTGGTGTTCCTGGTGTTGTCTGGTGCGGCGCTGGCGCATATCCACTTCCACCCACCGGCGAGTCTGCCGTTTTCCGCGGGTGGTGCCCTGGGCGAAAGCCTGGGAGAGCTGGCGCGCAACCTGTTGAATGTGCAGGGCAGCACGCTGATGTTCATTGCCCTGTTCCTGTTCGGCCTGACCGTGTTCACCGACCTGTCCTGGTTCAAGGTAATGGACCTGACCGGCAAGATCACCCTGGACCTGTTCGAGCTGGTGCAAGGCGCCGCCAACCGCTGGTGGGAAGCGCGCAACGAGCGCAAGCGCCTGGAGGCGCAGCTGCGTGAGGATGAGCCGGTGGTCAAGGCAGCACCGATGGCTGCCGAGAGGCGCGAGCCGGCCAAGCCGGCGCTGCGTGAGCGCATCTTCAAGCGTGAAGAGGCACCCGCCCAGCCGGTCGAGCCGCGCGAACCCACCCTTGCGCGCGAGCCGGTGGTTGCGCCACGTGAGCCTGTAGTGCCGCGTGAACCGGTGGTGGCGCGTGAACAGCACACGTTACCGACCATCGTGCCACCGGCGCCGGCGCCGGCACCGGTCAAGGCGCCAGAGCCAAGCAAGCGGGTGATGAAAGAGAAGCAGGCACCGCTGTTTATCGACAGCGCTGTGGAAGGCACCTTGCCGCCTATCTCCATCCTGGACCCGGCCGAACAGAAAAAAATCGAGTACTCGCCAGAATCCCTGGCAGGTGTTGGCCAGTTGCTGGAAATCAAGCTCAAGGAATTCGGTGTGGAAGTGGCGGTGGACTCGATCCACCCGGGCCCGGTGATTACCCGTTACGAAATTCAGCCGGCCGCCGGTGTGAAAGTCAGCCGTATCGCCAACCTGGCCAAGGACCTGGCGCGGTCGTTGGCGGTAACCAGCGTGCGTGTGGTCGAGGTCATCCCCGGCAAGACCACCGTGGGTATCGAGATACCCAACGAAAACCGGCAGATGGTGCGCTTCTCCGAAGTGCTGGCTACCCCGCAGTACGAAGAGCAGAAGTCGCCAGTCACCCTGGCCCTGGGCCACGACATTGGCGGCAAGCCGGTGATTACCGACCTGGCCAAGATGCCCCACCTGCTGGTGGCCGGTACTACCGGTTCGGGTAAGTCGGTAGGTGTGAACGCGATGATCCTGTCGATCCTGTTCAAGTCCGGCCCGGAAGACGCGCGGCTGATCATGATCGACCCGAAAATGCTCGAACTGTCGATCTACGAAGGTATCCCACACTTGCTATGCCCAGTGGTCACCGACATGAAGGACGCCGCCAACGCCCTGCGTTGGAGCGTGGCCGAGATGGAGCGGCGCTACAAGTTGATGGCCGCCATGGGCGTGCGCAACCTGGCCGGCTTCAACCGCAAGGTCAAGGACGCCCAGGAAGCCGGCGAGATCATCCATGACCCGTTGTATCGCCGCGAGAGCATGGACGACGAACCGCCTGCGCTGAAAACCCTGCCGACCATCGTGGTGGTGGTGGACGAGTTCGCCGACATGATGATGATCGTCGGCAAAAAGGTCGAAGAGCTGATCGCCCGTATTGCGCAGAAGGCGCGTGCGGCGGGTATTCACTTGATCCTCGCCACCCAGCGCCCGTCGGTGGACGTGATCACCGGCCTGATCAAGGCCAACATTCCAACCCGCATGGCGTTCCAGGTGTCGAGCAAGATCGACTCGCGGACCATCATCGACCAGGGGGGGGCCGAGCAGCTGCTGGGGCATGGTGACATGCTGTACATGCCACCGGGCACCAGCCTGCCGATCCGTGTGCACGGTGCGTTCGTTTCCGACGATGAAGTACACCGTACGGTCGAAGCGTGGAAGCTGCGCGGCGCCCCGGATTACAACGACGACATCCTCAACGGCGTCGAAGAGGCCGGCAGTGGCTTTGATGGCGGCGGCGGCGGCGGCGGTGGTGATGGTGACGATGCCGAAACCGATGCCCTGTATGATGAAGCCGTGCAATTCGTGCTTGAGAGTCGTCGTGCTTCCATCTCGGCTGTACAGCGCAAGCTGAAGATCGGCTACAACCGGGCGGCGCGCATGATCGAGTCGATGGAGATGGCCGGCGTTGTCACCCCGATGAACAGCAACGGCTCGCGGGAAGTGATTGCCCCGGGCGGCCCGCGCGACTGATGAACACCTTGTCGGGCGCCAACCTTGGCGCCTGGCCTATTCAATGCTCAATGAGGATTACCATGCGCGCGATTCGCATGCTGTTGGTTTCTGCCCTGACCCTGGGCTCGGTTACTGCTTATGCCGGTGAGCAAGACGTACAACGCCTGACCCAGTTGCTGGAAAAGTCGCAGACCATCGAGGCCAACTTCTCCCAGCTGACCCTGGGTGCCGATGGCACCAGCCTGCAGGAAACCTCGGGCAAGATGACCGTCAAGCGCCCCGGCCTGTTCTACTGGCACACCGATGCGCCGCAAGAGCAGGTGGTGGTGTCCGACGGCAAGAACGTCACCCTGTGGGACCCGGACCTGGAACAGGCCACCATCAAGAAGCTCGATGTGCGCTTGAATCAAACCCCAGCGCTGCTGCTGTCGGGTGATGTGTCGAAAATCAGCCAGAGCTTCGACATCGCCTCCAAGCAGCAGGGCGAAGTCATGGACTTCACCCTCAAGCCGAAAACCAAGGACACCCTGTTCGACTCACTGCGCGTATCGTTCCGCAAGGGCCTGATTAACGACATGCAGCTGATCGACAGCGTCGGCCAGCGCACCAATATCCTGTTCAATGGC
This sequence comes from Pseudomonas sp. Leaf58, assembly GCF_003627215.1. NCBI lineage: Bacteria > Pseudomonadati > Pseudomonadota > Gammaproteobacteria > Pseudomonadales > Pseudomonadaceae > Pseudomonas > Pseudomonas sp. Leaf58. The sequence continues at coordinate 3,430,306 of NZ_CP032677.1, read as the reverse complement.
GTCAAGGCCAACCAGTCGGTGCCGGACAGCACGTTCAAGTTCGACATCCCCAAAGGCGCGGATGTGATCAAGGAGTAACCAGAGCTCGTCATGGACCTGTTTCGAAGCGAACCCGTCGCCCAGCCCCTGGCCGCCCGCTTGCGCCCGTCCAACCTGGACGAGTACGTCGGCCAGGAGCACCTGCTGGCGCGTGGCAAACCGCTGCGCGAGGCGCTGGAGCAGGGCGCGCTGCATTCGATGATCTTCTGGGGGCCGCCAGGGGTGGGCAAGACCACTCTGGCGCGGCTGCTGGCGCAGTTCTGTGATGCGCACTTCGAAACCGTGTCGGCGGTACTGGCCGGGGTGAAAGAGATACGCCAGGCGGTCGAGGTGGCCAAGCAGCAGGCTGGTCAGTATGGCCGCCGCACCATCCTGTTCGTCGACGAAGTGCACCGCTTCAACAAATCGCAGCAGGACGCTTTTTTGCCCTATGTCGAAGACGGCACGCTGCTGTTCATTGGCGCCACCACCGAAAACCCGTCGTTCGAGCTAAACAACGCGCTGCTGTCACGCGCGCGGGTGTATGTGCTGAAAAGCCTGGACGAGGCAGCGCTGCGCAAGCTGGTCAATCGCGCGCTGACGGAAGAGCGCGGCCTGGGCAAGCGCAACCTGCGGGTTGGCGATGACGCCTTCAAGATGTTGATGGCGGCGGCCGATGGTGATGGCCGGCGCATGCTCAACTTCCTCGAGAATGCCTCGGACCTGGCCGAAGATGGCAGCGAAATCGACGTCGAGATGCTGCAGAGCCTGCTCGGTGACAGCCGCCGTCGCTTTGACAAGGGCGGCGAGGCCTTCTACGACCAGATCTCCGCGCTACACAAATCGGTGCGCGGCTCCAACCCCGATGGCGCCCTGTACTGGTTTGCGCGCATGCTCGACGGCGGCTGCGACCCACTGTACATCGCCCGCCGGGTGGTGCGCATGGCCAGCGAAGACATCGGCAACGCCGACCCGCGCGCGCTCAGCCTGTGCCTGGCGGCGTGGGATGTGCAGGAGCGCTTGGGCAGCCCCGAGGGCGAACTGGCGGTAGCCCAGGCCATCACCTACCTTGCCTGTGCGCCGAAGAGCAATGCGGTGTATATGGGCTTCAAGGCCGCGCTGCGCGAAGCCGCCGAGCAGGGTTCGCTGGAGGTGCCCCTGCACCTGCGCAACGCTCCGACCAAGCTGATGAAGCAACTGGGCTATGGCGACGAGTACCGCTATGCCCACGACGAGCCTGACGCCTACGCCGCCGGCGAGGATTACTTCCCCGATGAGTTGCAGCCGCGCCAGTACTACCAGCCGGTGCCGCGTGGCCTGGAGCTGAAGATTGGCGAGAAGCTACGCCACTTGGCCGACCTCGACCGCAACAGCCCCCGTCAGCGGAGAAAGCCGTGATTGCATTGATTGCCGCGGTCAGCGCCGGTGGGATTGCCGGCACCTTGTTGCGCTTTGCTACCTCGAACTGGGTAGCGGCCCACTGGCCACGGCACTTCTATGTCGGTACGCTGGCGGTCAACCTGGTCGGCTGCCTGCTGATCGGCCTGCTCTATGGCTTGTTTCTGCACAAGCCGTTGGCGCCGGTCGAATTGCGCGCCGGCCTGATCGTCGGCTTCCTCGGTGGCCTGACGACCTTTTCCTCCTTCTCGCTCGACACTGTGCGCCTGATGGAAAGTGGGCAGGTCCCACTGGCCTTGGGCTATACCAGTATCAGCGTAGTGGGCGGGCTACTGGCCACTTGGGCCGGCTTGTCCCTGACCCGATTCTGAACCAACACCTACACATAACGAGAGAACGATATGCTCGATTCCAAACTGTTACGCGGCCAACTTCAGGAAGTGGCGGATCGCCTGGCCTCCCGTGGCTTCAGCCTGGATGTCGCGCGCATCGAATCACTGGAAGAGCGCCGCAAGGCAGTGCAAACCCGCACCGAGCAGCTGCAGGCCGAGCGTAACGCCCGTTCCAAGTCTATCGGCCAGGCCAAGGCCAAGGGTGAAGACATCGCGCCGCTGATGGCCGATGTCGAGCGCATGGCCAACGAACTGGCCGCCGGCAAGGCCGAACTGGACGAGATTCAGGCGGAACTGGACGGCATCCTGCTGACTATTCCTAACCTGCCAGACGCCAGCGTGCCGGTCGGCGCCAGCGAAGATGACAACGTTGAAGTGCGCCGTTGGGGCACGCCGAAAGCGTTCGACTTCGAAATCAAGGACCACGTCGCCCTCGGTGAAATCAGCGGTGGCCTGGATTTCGAAGCTGCCGCCAAGCTGTCCGGCGCTCGCTTTGCCGTGCTGCGTGGCCCAATCGCCCGCCTGCACCGCGCCCTGGCCCAGTTCATGATCAACTTGCACACCGGTGAGCACGGCTACGAGGAACACTACACCCCGTATCTGGTACAGGCCCCAGCCCTGCAAGGCACCGGCCAGTTGCCGAAGTTCGAGGAAGACCTGTTCAAGATCACCCGCGAAGGCGAGGCCGATTTCTACCTGATTCCTACTGCCGAAGTGTCGCTGACCAACTTGGTGGCCGGTGCCATCCTCGATGCCAAGCAACTGCCGCTGAAGCTGGTGGCCCATACGCCATGCTTCCGCAGTGAAGCCGGTGCTTCCGGCCGTGACACCCGCGGCATGATCCGCCAGCACCAGTTCGACAAGGTGGAGATGGTGCAGGTAGTCGAGCCGGCCAAGTCGATGGAAGCCCTGGAAGGCCTGACCGCCAACGCCGAGCGCGTACTGCAACTGCTGGAGCTGCCGTACCGGGTACTGGCGCTGTGCACCGGCGACATGGGCTTTGGCGCGGTGAAAACCTACGACTTGGAAGTGTGGGTGCCGAGCCAGGACAAGTACCGCGAGATCAGCTCGTGCTCCAACTGTGGCGACTTCCAGGCACGCCGCATGCAGGCCCGCTGGCGCAACCCGGAAACCGGCAAGCCAGAACTGGTGCACACCCTCAACGGCTCTGGCCTGGCAGTGGGCCGTACGCTGGTGGCCGTGCTGGAGAACTACCAGCAGGCTGACGGTTCGATCCGTGTGCCGGAAGTGCTGAAACCCTACATGGGCGGCGTCGAGGTCATCCGCTAAATGGATTACCTGCCGCTGTTCCACAAGCTGCAGGGTGGCCGCGTGCTGGTCGTCGGCGGCGGTGAGATCGCCTTGCGCAAGGCGCGCCTGCTAGCCGATGCCGGCGCTGCGCTGCGCGTGGTGGCACCGGATGTCGACGGCCAGCTGGCCGCGCTGGCCCGGGAGGGTGGCGGTGAGGTGCTGGTGCGAGGCTATCAGGCAGCCGACCTGGTCGGTTGCCGGCTGGTGATTGCAGCCACCGATGACCCTGGGCTGAACGCCCAGGTGTCGGCCGATGCGCAGGCACTTAGCCTGCCGGTCAACGTGGTGGATGCGCCGGCCCTGTGCACGGTGATCTTCCCGGCGATTGTCGACCGTTCACCCTTGGTGATTGCCGTCTCCAGCGGCGGGGATGCCCCAGTGCTGGCACGTTTGATTCGTGCCAAGCTGGAAGCCTGGGTGCCGTCCGCCTACGGTGAGTTGGCCGGGTTGGCAGCGCGTTTCCGGCACAAGGTCAAATCCTTGTACCCGGACGTCAACCAGCGTCGTGGTTTTTGGGAGACTGTATTCCAGGGGCCGATTGCCGAACGCCAGCTAGCCGGGCAGGGCGCCGAGGCCGAGCGCTTGCTACAGGCGATGGTCGATGGTGCGCCGATGCAACAGGGCGGTGAGGTGTACCTGGTGGGGGCAGGGCCGGGTGATCCGGATTTGCTGACCTTCCGTGCCTTGCGCCTGATGCAGCAGGCTGACGTGGTGCTGTACGACCGCCTGGTGGCACCGGCCATCATCGAGATGTGCCGGCGCGATGCCGAGCGCATTTACGTGGGCAAGCGCCGCGCGGACCATGCCGTACCGCAGGACCAAATCAATCGCCTGCTGGTCGAGTTGGCCCAGCAGGGCAAACGCGTGCTGCGCCTGAAGGGCGGCGACCCGTTCATTTTTGGCCGGGGTGGTGAAGAGATCGAAGAGCTGGCCGAGCATGGCATCCCGTTCCAGGTGGTGCCGGGTATTACGGCGGCCAGTGGCTGTTCTGCCTATGGTGGAATTCCGCTGACTCATCGTGACTATGCCCAGTCGGTGCGCTTCGTGACCGGGCACTTGAAGGACGGCAGTAGTAACCTGCCATGGAATGACCTGGTGGCGCCGGCACAGACCCTGGTGTTCTACATGGGCTTGGTGGGCTTGCCGACCATTTGTGCCGAGCTGATTCGCCACGGCCGTGCGGCCAGTACCCCGGCGGCGCTGGTGCAGCAGGGGACTACGCGTAATCAGCGGGTGTTCACCGGTACCCTGGCGGATTTGCCAAGCCTGGTGGCCCAGCATGAAGTGCATGCGCCAACCCTGGTGATTGTCGGGGAAGTGGTGCAGTTGCGTGACAAGCTGGCCTGGTTCGAAGGTTCGCAAAACAGCTGAAATTGCTGGGGCTGCTTTGCAGCCCCGACGAGCTCAAGCCTGCCAGATCCCCTTGCCCGCCAACCGTTCCCGATCATGCGCAAGGCCAAAGTCCTGCAGCGGCCCTTTGGGCACGATCCCGTTCGGGTTGATGGTCTTGTGGCTCATGTAGTAGTGCTTCTGGATATGCTCCATGTTCACCGTGCCCGCCACCCCAGGCCACTGGTACAACTCACGCAACCAGTTGGACAGGTTGTGGTAGTCGCTCAGGCGCCGCAGGTTGCACTTGAAGTGCCCGTGGTACACCGCATCGAAGCGCACCAAGGTGGTAAACAGGCGTATATCAGCCTCGGTCAGGTATTCGCCCGCCAGGTAGCGGTTGCGGCTGAGCAGGTCTTCCAGATAATCCAATTCGTTGAACACATCGTCGAACGCAGCCTCGTAGGCATCTTGCGCGGTGGCAAAGCCTGCGCGATACACGCCGTTGTTTACCGCCGGGTAGATGCGCCCGTTCAACGCTTCGATGGTCGGGCGCAGTGGCTCTGGGTACAGGTCGAGGTTATTGCCGGTCACCTCGTTGAACGCACTGTTGAAGATGCGGATGATCTCTGACGACTCGTTGTTGACGATGCGCTGCTCTTGCTTGTCCCATAGCACCGGTACCGTAACGCGGCCAGTGTAGTGCGGGTCATCCTGGGTGTAGCGCTGGTGCAGGTACTCGAGGGCGTCAAGGTGATCACCGGAGGAGCCTTGCTGCTGGTCGAAGGTCCAGCCATGGTCCTGCATCAGCCAGCTGACCACGGACACGTCGATCAGCGGCTCCAAGCCCTTGAGCGCGCGGAAGATCAAAGTGCGGTGCGCCCATGGGCATGCTAGCGAAACATACAGGTGGTAGCGGCCGGCTTCGGGAGCGGGTAGCTGATGACGGCGCTGGGCGTTTTCGCGTTTGAACGTGCCGTCCTTGCCATTTTCGTACCACTGGTCATGCCAGCGGCCGTCGATCAATAGGCCCATGGTGAGCTCCTCGAACAAAGTTGTTTGTCGTTGGAGCCCAGTCTAGGGGAAATAATTCGAATAAATAGCGCAAATACTGCCTGCAAACCATCTACTTATCCGATTGATTCCTCGCCCTCCAGTAGGCGCGTGCCGTGACGAACGCCTGCTCGCGGTCCTGGCCCAAGCCACGCAGGGCCAGGGCCATGGTCGCCACCACGGCCAGTTCACCATAGCTGTCCTCGGCCTGGCCGCGCCAAACTGCCAGCAAATGCTCGGGCTGCAGGCTCGGCGGTTTCACGTGCCGACGTTCGCTTAGCGCCGGCCACTCCTCATCCCAGGCTTCGCCTGCCGTGGTGCCGTACAGGTGGCTGATGACATCGGGGTTGACCTCCAACTCGCCGCCATCGCCCTTGATTACCACGACATGATCACCCAGCAGGCGGCTGGCCTCGCGGTGCACCGCCTGGTAACCGGGGTGGAAGATACTCTGCAAACCACAACGTGCGCCCAGCGGGTTGAGCACCCTGGCCAGCGAGTGGATGGGCGAGCGCAAGCCCAGGGTGTTGCGCAGGTCGATCATGCGCTGCAACTGCGGAGCCCAATCCTGCAGCGGGAAGTAAGCCAGGTGGTGCTGGTCCAGGGTTTGGCCGACCGAACGCCAGTCGCGGCATAGCGGGATTTCCAGCAAAGACAGCAACTGCTCGGTGTACATGCGCCCGGCGGTGTGCGCACCGCCGCCGTGCATCAAAATACGTACGCCATTGACGGCCAGGCATTTGGCGGCCAGCAGGTACCAGGGCAGGTGGCGCTTCTTGCCGGCGTAAGTGGGCCAGTCCAGGTCGACGGCGATGCGCGGTGCTTGCAGATGCGCGCGCAGGGCCTCGGTGAAGCCGGCCAGTTCGTCGGCGCTTTCCTCCTTGTGCCGCAACAGCATGAGAAAAGCACCGAGCTGGGTGTCTTCGACCCTGCCTTCCAGCAGCAGGGTCATGGCTGCATGGGCTTCCTCACGGGTTAGGCCGCGCGCGCCGCGCTTGCCTTTACCGAGAATGCGCACAAATTCGGCGAACGGGTGTTCGGCGGGGGTTTCCAAGGTCAGTGGGCGTGGCTGGGTCATATGCAGTTGGTCGGCTTGGGCAGGCCCGCCAGCTTGGCGGCGAGTTTGGCTGGAGTGCCATTGAACAGGCGGTTCAGGTGCGGGCTGTTGCCCTTGTCCGGGCCCAGCTTCAGGGCCGTGTACTTGATCAGCGGGCGCGTAGCCGGGGATAGCTGGTACTCCTGGTAGAACTGGCGCAGCAGTTCGAGGATCTCCCAGTGGTCCGCTGTCAGCGGGATACCCTCGCGCGCGGCCAATGCCTCGGCAGCGGCGTGGGACCAGTCTTGCAGGTCGACCAGGAAACCGTCCTTGTCCAGGGCGATCGCCTGATCACCAATATTGAGCGTATTCATAGCCAGCTGTTGACCTTGTCATAGTGCAGCGACAGTTCGACGAACCCGGCGTAGTCCACGGCTGTGGCCAGCGCGTTGGCGACCGCGCGTGCCTGCACGTCCTCGTCCAAGGCGAACAGGCGTGGGGCTATGCCGGCGGCTTGCAGCTGGCGATACGGTTCGCTGCCGCTGCACAAGGCATACACCGCGTCACCGCACAGCAGCAGGGCGTCGCTGGCACCAAGCAGGCGCAGGCAGCTGGCCAGGCGCTCGTCGCCAAACGGGGAGTGGGCAATTACATGCAGGGTTGTCATCACAGCGTTACCACTTGGTCAAAACGGGCGATCAGTGCGGCCAGTGCCGCGTCATCCAGCACTTGTACCGGCAGGGCAAGGGTGTCCGCTGCCAGGCCGCGGCGGGTGATGCTGTGGCTGCAGGCGAACAACGCCTCGACGCCGAACATTGGCAGTGCTTGCAAGTTGGCGGCCAGGTTCTTCTGTTGCACGGCTGTGGGTTGCTGGCCCGGGGCGAGCTGGAATACGCCGTCGTCGAGGAACAGCATGCCCAGCGGCAAGTCGAACGCACCACCGGCCAGGGCGATGTCCAGCGCCTCGCGGGCTGATGGGCCGTTCCAGGGGGCTTGGCGGCTGATGATCAACAAGGATTTGGCCATTTCAGTCGCCTCCGAAGCAAACAAGGCGATCGGCTACCTGTACCGCCTCATGCAGTTGGCCCAGCCCCGACAGTTCCCAGGGTTTGGGCAGGTTCACAGCCGGGCGTTGGTAGCGACTGGCCTCGGCCTCGTCGAGCACGCCACGGCGCAGGGCGGCGGCGATGCACACTACGGCGTCCAGCTGGTTGGCCTGGATAAAGGCACGCCACTGGCCGGCCACGTCCACTTCGTCCTGAGGGGCGACCACGTTGGCCGAGGCACTATGTACCCCGTCCTGGTAGAAGAACAGCCGGGCAATCTCATGCCCGCCGGCCAGCACTGCCTCGGCGTAGCGCAGGGCTCGCCGCGAAGACGGTGCATGGGCCGGGGAGAACACCGCGATAGCGAATTTCATGGGTAACTCATGCAAAGGAATGGTGCCATGATAAAGCAAAAAAGCCCGTGCCCGCTTGTGCATGGCGGGGCGGGCTTTGTATTCAATCGTGTGGCCTGTGCAGTAGCGCCATGGCCCTAACCGACAGGCACCTGACTCAGGCCTGTTCCTTACTCTCTGGCAAGAACCAGTTCAGCACCAACGCGCAGATACCCCCAGTAGCCACACCCGACTCCAGCACATTGCGAATTGCTGCCGGCATATGCGCCAGGAATTCCGGGACCTGCGCCACACCCAGGCCCAGCGCCAGCGACACCGAAATAATCAGCAGGGCACGACGATCTAGGCGGGTGCTGGCTAGAATATTGATCCCCGAAGCCGCAACCGCCCCGAACATGACCATGGCTGCGCCACCCAGCACCGGCTCCGGTACCGCCTGGATCACCCCGGCAACGCTCGGAAACAGCCCCAGCAGCACCAGCATCACGGCAATCCACATACCGATATGGCGGCTGGCAATACCGGTCAGCTGAATAACGCCGTTGTTCTGGGCAAAGATCGAACTCGGGAAGGTGTTGAACAAACCCGCCAGCAGCGAGTTGGCCCCGTTGACCAGCACGCCGCCCTTGATGCGTTGCATCCATAGCGGCCCTTCGACCGGCTGGCGCGACACTTTACTGGTGGCGGTAACGTCACCAATGGCTTCCAGCGAAGTCACCAGGTAGATCACCAGCATGGGAATGAACAGTGCCCAGGAGAAGCTCAGGCCAAAGTGCAGCGGGGTTGGCACCTGAAACAGCGCAGCCTCATGCATGCCGGTGAAGTCCAGGCGGCCCATGTAGCCAGCCAGTGCGTAGCCGACCGCCAAGGCAATAACGATGGCGCAGCTGCGCATCCACACCACTGGGATACGGTTGAGGATGACAATGATCGCCAGCACCACGCCCGACAGCAACAGGTTTTCGCCGTTGGCAAAGGTGCCATTGGCCATGGCGCCGAAGCCGCCACCCATGCTGATCAGGCCGACCTTGATCAGGGTCAGGCCGATCATCAATACGACGATGCCGGTCACCAGCGGTGTAATCAGGCGTTTGACGAAGGGCAGGATGCGCGACACGCCCATTTCGACGAACGAACCGGCGATTACCACCCCAAAGATGGCCGCCATCACACCTTCTACCGGTGTGCCTTGCTTGACCATCAGCGCACCACCGGCAATCAGCGGGCCGACGAAGTTGAAGCTGGTGCCTTGAACGATCAGCAGCCCCGCGCCGAACGGCCCGAAGCGCTTGCACTGGACGAAGGTGGCAATGCCTGAGATGACCAGCGACATGGACACGATCAGGTTGGTATCACGCGCCGAAACGCCCAGCGCCTGGCAGATCAGCAGGCCAGGGGTAACGATCGGTACGATGATCGCCAGCAGGTGTTGCAGGGCTGCCAGCAGGCCAATCAACAGCCGTGGCTTGTCCTCAAGGCCAAGCACCAGTTCATTTGCAGGCGCCGCTGCGCCTGGGCTGTGTTCGTGTGAGCTCATTGCTGAAAGCTGCCCCGGAAGAAAAAGGAGCGCATTCTACGGGGTGGTAAGGGATTGCGGTAGAGAAAAGCACGATGGCGGCATGATCGACGGCTACTTGAGCAGTAAGCTGACTTGTTGGTCAGCTTTAGAGTGTGCTTGACGGGTGGGTTGGGGCAGGGCTACCAGGTGCCTGGCTTGGGCTTTGTGTTTGGGCTGAACCGTGCAGGCACAAAAAAGCCCGCCGAAGCGGGCTTTCTCATGCAGCAATCAATCAGTCATCACGACCCATGATGCCAAACAGCTGCAGCAGGCTGACAAACAAGTTGTAGATCGATACATACAGGCTGATGGTCGCCATGATGTAGTTACGCTCGCCGCCATGAATGATCGCGCTGGTCTGGAACAGAATGCACACCGACGAGAACAACACGAAGCCAGCGCTGATTGCCAGTTGCAGGCCGCTGATCTGGAAGAACAGGCTGGCCACTACGGCACCCAGCAGAACAAAGAAGCCCGCGGTAATGAAACCGCTGAGGAAGCTCATGTCCTTGCGGGTAATCAGCACATAGGCCGACAGACCACCGAACACCAGTGCAGTCATGGCAAACGCCGAGCTAACCACCTCAGCGCCACCGGCCATGCCCAAGTAACGATTGAGGATAGGGCCGAGGATGAAGCCCATGAAGCCGGTGAGGGCGAAGGTGGAAACCAGGCCCCAAGCCGAATCACGCAGTTTGTTGGTAAGGAAGAACAGCCCGTAGAAGCCGATCAGCACGACGAACACGTTCGGGTAGCCGACGCGCATCTGCTGGGCCACAAAGGCCATGACACCGCTGAAGGCGAGGGTGAGTGCCAGCAGGCTGTACGTGTTGCGCAGGACCTTGCTGATCTCCTGCTGCTCGACCTGCTGGCCGTGGTGTACGGCGTAATCCTGTTCGCGCATGGCGACACTCCTTGGTAAACCGGTGGTTTTCAAACGTTCAGATGCTAGGAGTCTATCAGAGCTCCCGCAACCCGCGACACAGAGAGTTTGACAGCGTGTTTCATTGCGGTATGATGGCGCCCGCAAAACGAGCTGGAAGCGTGGCCGAGTGGTTTAAGGCAACGGTCTTGAAAACCGTCGATGGGCAACTATCCTAGAGTTCGAATCTCTACGCTTCCGCCACATTCAAAGCCCTGATTATTCAGGGCTTTTTGCGTTTCTGGGGCATAGAAAAACGACCCGTTGGAACACCATTGCGAATTTCGCCTGTGAAGCGGGTGGGATGTTGTCATCGTGAGCGGGTGAGGTTGCTAAGCCAAGCTGGCTATGCACGCTACGACGAGTCCGCGGCTAGACGTCTTCATCCACTAGTGAGTCGTGCCGTTTCTTGCTAGCGATGGGCGGTTGTCGGCCCAGCGATCTACTGGCTTACGAAAAGACTATTGAAGTTGCCGTTGCCTCTGTAGTTCTCTTTGCAACCAAGTGCTTGCGGGTTCTGCACCTTCTGAGCATCGAACCTCGTAGATACGGCCACTCACACTGCTTTTGGTGGCAGCGAGGTCGATGAAGTCCTCCGCGCTTTTCACCAGGTTCTTGCTTTCGAGATAATGCAGCTTCTCCTCCAGATGCGCTCGAGCTCGGGGGCCTGAGTATTCGGTGCCGTTGCGAAAAAACTTGCAGCCACTGTGCTCTACAAAGTCCAGCAAGCGCGTTATTTCTTGCGTGGCTTGAGGTGCGGCTAATGCCCGTGTGTCTACGATGATTGCGATAACGCAAAAACCCAGCGCCATCATCGATTGGCTGATAAGCCGGTCGCGGCCCCTCGTCCATATCTGCATGATTTATCCTGCCCCGCTATAACATCTTTTCCAGCCCAATCGTGCTGCTGAGCCACGAATTGAAGTGCCGCCACCAACTCCCCGGTTCCTCGGTCAACGTATGTTGTTTGCCGTTATCTTCGGTGTCCCATATCAGCTGCTTGTTTTCCAGCCGAGTGTGATAGCTGAGAGCCGGTGCCATCCCCTCCAGAGCCAGCTCGCGCACCCGCCCGGCGAGCTCGGGGTCATCGACTAATACCCCGACTTCGGTGTTCCACAATAACGAGCGCGAGTCGAAATTGAACGAACCAATAAACGCCTTCTGCTGGTCGAAAATCATCGCCTTGCTATGCAGGCTGGAGTCGGAACTATTGGAGGATCCAGTGTGAAACATGCGCGACCCACTGTCGCTGTCGCCATTGGCACCGGATTGGCGGCGTAACTCGAACAACTGCACACCATGCTCCAGTAAGGTTTTTCGATAAGGCGCGTACGCACCGTGTGCGGCAGGTACATCGGTGGCTTCCAGTGAGTTGGTCAGCAAGCTGATCGACACGCCGGCGTCGGCCCGTCGGGTCAAGTACACCACCCCCGGTTTGCCAGGCACCATGTAGGCCGACACCAGGATCAGTTCCTTGGTGACCCCGTTAAGCTCGGGTGCCAACTGGGTGGTCAACAATAAGTATGGGGCGGGCTCGCCATTCGACAAGACCTTGCTCGGAGCATCCCACATCGCTTTATTCCAGGCCCAAATCAACTCCCGGCGCCAGTCGTTCAGGCGGGGGTGGGTGGTGTAGCTCATCAATTGTTGATAGAGCGCGTGATTCTGGGTGCGCGTTTCCTCCAAGGAGGTGTTCAGCCGAGCCCGAAGATTTCTCAGGTCTTCAGTCGTCGGCTTGATCGAAATAAACTGCTCGATAGGCTTGCTCAGGGCATTGTTCCAGTACTGGTCGAAACTCTGGTCCAATTGCTGTGCCACCGGGCCGACACCGAGCATGTCGATGTCAGTGAAATTCCTGCTGGGCTCGGCGTCGAAGTACTCATCCCCCAAATTGCGCCCTCCGACAATGGCCACAGAATTGTCCACTACCCATAATTTGTTGTGCATACGCCGGTGTTGCTGCGACAGGTTGAATAGCCGGCCCATCGTTCGTGTCACGACAGTGCTGCGGCCCAAGTGAAGCGGATTGAACACACGGATCTGTATATGCGGATGCGCGGCCAGGGTCGCGATAGTTCGCTCCAGGTCATCGCTAGTGGTGTCATCGAGTAAAATCCGCACGCGGACTCTGCGATCGGCGGCGTCAAGCAGCTCGCTCAATAATATCCGCGTACTGATGCCGTCGTGGACGATGTAGTACTGCAAGTCAATGCTGCTTTGAGCATTGCGAATCAGCTCGGCGCGGGCGGCGAAAGCCTCGGCGTTCTCCGGGAACAGGCGAAAGCCTGATCGGCCTTGATGGGGGGCTACCTGGGCTTGGATCGAACGACCGAGCGCTGAAGCGTTGGCAGGCAGGGCCTGACTGGGCTCATGGGGGACATTTGGTGTCGTACAACCACCAACAAACTGGGTGAGTAACAGAACTGCAAGCAGGGGCTGTTTGAATCTCACGGAGCGTACCCCGGCTGATGGCGATGAGGGTGTCGATCCCGAAGAATGGCCATTCCCTTACCACCAACATTTGGCCGTAACGGCCCTGTGCAATGTTTCTTCGATCTGCGGTGTTGCTTTAAAGCGTAGTTCATCCCCTGATGATTGCGGAGCCAGCTCCACGCCTTAGTCGACGCGAATAAACGAGATCTTGCCATTACGCTCGACGATGGCAAATTTCACCTGCTCGATGTGCTCGATACCTTGGCTGTCGCGCGCGGACTCAAGAATATCGTCCTCGGTAAGGCGTACCCGCCGCATTCGTTGGTGAAGGAATCGCCCGTTTTCAACAACCAGCGTGGCGTGCCCATCCAGAAGCCGGGCCAACGGCTTGGAGGAGAGTTTCGCCAGCGATAGGCCCACATCTAGAACGATCAGCGTAGCGATCACCAGCATGGCGTTGGTGAACGAAAAATCCTCACCCAGCAGTGCCTGCTGGGTGGCTTCCCCAATGATCAGCAGCAAGACGAAATCGAAGGTGGTCAGGTCAGCCAGCGAGCGCCGCCCGGCCACGCGAAACAGCAGCACGAGTGCGACGTACATCCCGGCTGCGCGGAGGATCGAGTCCATGACGCACTCCTAGGGGTACATGAACGTGGAAAAGTGCACTGCGCTGGTCGGGCCGGCGCTGACGGCGCCCTCCAAAGTGCCCACGTGCTCACTGCGCAGCGTCAGGTACAAAGTGGCTAAGCCGTCTTTGCTGGTGCCCAGTTGCAGCAACAGAGCCGGGCCATGTGACAGCGAAACTTGCGGTTGTGGCTGTATCGTCTCGATACTGGCTTGACGCAGTAGCGTCCCCTCAAGCTCTACCATCACCGGCTGGCCAGGGTGGCCTTGAACGGTGATGAACAGGCTGTCGGTCGTACCACTGCGACTCAGGCGCTGATATTCAACTTTTAACCGACCATCCTGGCTCACCACCTTGGCATCACTTAACGGGCCATCACCAAATAGCCCGCCCAAGCCAAGCAGCACGATAACCACGAGCACGTACCAGCCCACTCGCTCGAAACGCCAGACACGCCGCTGCATCGGCATGTCCTCTTGCACTGGATGACTCCTCGATAGCCGTTCATCTTCCGCCATCTTCACGCCCTCAAGCGCGCTCGCCGCGCAGCCAGCGTTGGTGATAGTGGGCAATTCTGGTCAGACCGAACAGTGCCCCCTGGCGCATAACCTCTGACCGCTCACCGAAAAAACGTTGGGTGCGGGTGAAAACGGCTGGCGTGTCGCCGGCAAACGCCCAGGCAAAACACAGGGTGCCCGGCGGTATGCCTGATTCAGCTGCAGGCCCAGCCACACCGGTGGTGGCAATCACCACGTTGGCATCGCTGTCTCTCAATGCGCCCAAGGCCATTTCCCAGGCCACCGCCTCGCTGGTAAGGCCGTAGCGTTCGATGGTTTCGGCGCTTACGCCGAGCAAGCGCTTCTTAGCGCTGGGGGAGTAGACGACATAGCCACTTTCCAGCACCTCTCCGGTACCGGGCACTGCCGCTAACAACGCCACTATGCAGCCAGCGGTACACGACTCCGCAGTCGTCAAAATCAACCGGTTGTCTTTGAGATAGCTAAGTGCAGCTAATACGGGTTCGCTGGCCATTCGAAAATCGACTCGCTTGTTGTTTCGCGGTGGACGCAATCCAGCCTTGATTAGTTCATCGCAACGTTTGCCCGCCCATCCCATGCAGTAAACATAGCCTGAAAGTATCCGGAAAAATCAGCGGGTGAGGCTCGCTTTTTGGCGAGCCTGTTTCGTTAAAGGATGGGTTTGCCGCCGGTGACGGCGTAGCGTGAACCGCTGATGTAGCTGGCCTCATCGGAGCCCAGCAGCACGTAGATCGGCGCGACTTCAACAGGCTGCCCTGGACGCCCCATAGGGTAGCTGGAACCGAAGTTTTTCACCGCTTCGTCGGGCATGGTAGCCGGGATCAAGGGCGTCCAGATGGGGCCGGGCGCCACGCTGTTGACCCGAATACCCTTGCTGCCAAGCAACTGGGCCAAGCCAGCGGTGAAGTTGGCAATAGCGCCTTTGGTCGTGGCGTAGGCCAGCAACTTTGGCGACGGGTCGTCGGAGTTGACCGAGCTCGTGTTGATGATTGAACTGCCCTTCGGCATGGACGGCAACGCGGCCTGACAGATACGGAAGATAGCGGTGATGTTGGTATCGAAGGTTTTTACCCATTCATCATCTTCGATTTCTCCCAGGGTCTCGTGGGACATCTGGAAGGCGGCGTTGTTGACCAGGATGTCGATGCGACCGAACTGTTTGACGGTCTTTTCAACGATGTCATAGCAATGTTGCTTCTGCGCCAGGTCTCCAGGTAGCAAAAGGCATTGTCGGCCTGCAGCCTTGACCCAGCGCGCGGTTTCTTGCGCGTCTTCATGCTCATTGAGATAGGCGATGGCAACGTCGGCACCTTCGCGGGCATAGGCAATGGCAACCGCCCGCCCAATGCCACTGTCACCTCCGGTAATCAGGGCGATCTTGCCTGTTAATCGACTATGGCCGGTATACGACTGCTCACCACAGTCCGGATACGGCTCCATCTTGCGCTGAGAGCCTGGGACGTGTTGCGGCTGGGACGGGAAGGGGGGCGTCGGAAAGTCTCGCATGGTAGAAGCTCCTGGGTTAGAGAATGCTCATACCGGTTGGAAAGGTCTGGCGCCTATGCGTTGGTTTCAATGCGCGATGCCTGCGACGAGCGGTGCAAGGTTGGCAACTGGATTGAATTTCAGCCGACATTGCTTGTTCTACCGCATTGAACTCCGCGCGCTGTTATAGCCGGGAGCCCAATTGCAGGAGGAGCGAGTGCCTCGAATCATTACCCCAGCGACCCCAGAACACGAAATAAACGAGCACAATGCCAGGATGTTCGGCTCTCCCAAGGAGCGCCTGGATTTTTACCGGCGTGAGATCCAATACGAAACCAGCATTCTGGCCAATCGCACAGACGCCTACCTGGCTGCTCAGTCCTTTTTGGTTATTGCCTTCGTCTCTTCCATGGGCAACCTTAACCAAGGGTGGGGGGAGATGTTCACCCTGATCGTGCCAGCGTTCCTGGCGCTGCTTGGGGTGTTGAGTTCGCTCAATGCCTGGCCGGGCATTCGCGCGGCATACAACATCATCGATCACTGGCAGCTCAAGCAAAGCCATTTGCTGCGCAGCGAGCCCTTGATGGGTTTGGCTTACGACGAGTCACCGCTATTTTGCGAAGCTGAGACCTCCCGGTCAGGGCATCGGAAGTCATTGCTGTTTTCGCTACGCACACCGTGGATCTTCCTGGTGTTTTGGGTGCTGCTGGCTAGCTATTCGGTGTATATCCAGCTGGCGTGATAAACGCTGTTGGGCCACAGCGCGCGGCCCCCAGAGCGGTACAAACGCGCGGCTGGGGGCCTCGTTGCAGAAAGGCGTACGTCAGCTAGCCAACGCCCTGATCAACTGCTCGTTGAAGGCCGGGATATCGTCAGGCTTGCGGCTGGTGATCAGGTTGCCGTCCACAACCACTTCTTCATCCACCCAGGTGCCGCCAGCATTGCGAATATCGTCCTGCAAGGTCTTGTAGCTGGTCATCCGCTTGCCCTTGGCAAGGCCAGTCGACACCAATAACCAGGCGCCGTGGCAGATTACCGCCAGCGGCTTGTTTGCTGAATTGTGGCTTTTCACCAGTTGCTGAGCGCCAGGTATCAGGCGAATCGTGTCGGAATTCTGTACGCCGCCCGGCAACACGATGGCATCGTAAAGATCGAACTGGGCACTGTCGAAGGTTGCATCCACTGCAAATGCATCGGCGGGCTGGTCGTGGTTCCAGCCGCGCACAGTGCCTTCCTTGTCACACAAAATGTCGACCACCGCACCGTTTTTTTCCAAGGCTTCACGCGGGCCAGTCAGCTCCACCTGTTCAAAGCCATCGGTGACCAGAAAAGCCACGCGCTTGCCATTCAGTTGTGCACTCATCGTTGATGCTCCATTTTCGATAGACATGAAATGGAAGGCCGTCGACCCTATGCGAAGTTCCACCGCGACGCTTCAGCGGTGCCTGCGTTGGGCATGGGTAATGATGAACCCGGCGAGGAACCCGATGACGGCTGCACTCAACAACAGCGGCGCTTTGTCTCTACGGCTTATCCAGCTACCGTCCAGGCTTTGCGGGCCACTCGCTGGTGCGCGCAGATTTGCTGCAGGTTCCGCCGTGTTTGGGTTGCGGTTCAACGCTGTATCGGCGTGCTGCGGGTGGCCGGCTTGGTTTTTTTCGGTCATGGCGCTGACGTCCACTCTGCAAAGCTTCAGTGCTGTGCCATCCACCAAGGTCAGCGTCAGGTCTTCGATATCTCCTGCTACCCGATCAGGAAATATGGGTTCACCTGCGGCATCCAGATTGTCGTAAATGAAGCGTTTACCCTCCAACCAACCTACAGCGGTCAGTAGCTCAGGGCCGAGGTAATATTTGCCATCGAGAAAGAAACCTGGGAACTGGTGCGCACGTTCAACGTTCTCCACGCAGTAACGCTCACCCGTCTTCATACCTGTTGTTGGATCAATCATGACCACGCCCTCCGTATGCTGGTATAGCCATGGAGATTGCGCAGAGGATGCCTGTTCCGAACGGCTGACCAGCGGGCCAAACCGTTCGTACGGGGAGGGCAATGCCGGCAGGCGGGCATCTACCGGCGCTTTCGCGGATTACTTGATCAGCGGTACGCCACTGAGCTTCTGCAGTTCGTCGAAGTCGATATCAGCGCAGATCTCGACCACTTTCAGGCCGTCAGGCGTCACTTCCAGCACGGCCAAGTCGGTGTAGATGCGGCTGACGCACGCGATCCCGGTCAGCGGATAGGTGCACTCGGGCACCAGCTTGCTTTCGCCGGTCTTGGTCAGATGGTCCATCATCACGAACACCTGGCGGGCGCCAGTGGCCAGGTCCATCGCGCCGCCTACGGCAGGGATCGAACCTTCGGCCCCGGTGTGCCAGTTGGCCAGGTCGCCCTTGACCGACACTTGGAAGGCGCCCAGCACGGCGATGTCCAGGTGGCCGCCACGCATCATCGAGAACGAATCGGCATGGTGGAAGTAGGCACCCCCGGTGAGCAGGGTCACGTGCTGCTTGCCGGCGTTGATCAGGTCATCGTCTTCCTCGCCCGGCGCGGGGCTTGGGCCCATGCCCAGCAGGCCGTTTTCGCTGTGCAGGAACACTTCTTTGTCGCCCAAGTAGTTGGCCACCAGGGTCGGCGCGCCGATGCCCAGGTTTACGTACGCGCCTTCCTGGATGTCTGCGGCCACGCGCTGGGCCATCTCGGTACGGGAGAGCTTTTTGGTGATGGTCATGGCAGGCCTCAAACAGCTTTGGCGATCGAAGAAGCGGCAGCGCCGGAAACGGCGACCACGCGCTGGACGAAAATACCCGGGGTGATGATGTGCTCCGGGTCCAGTTCACCGAGTTCGACAATCTGATCGACCTGGGCGATGGCGGTCTTGGCGGCCATGGCCATGATCGGGCCGAAGTTGCGGGCGGCCTTGCGGTAGGTCAGGTTGCCCCAGCGGTCACCCTTGTGCGCCTTGATCAGCGCAAAGTCGGCGTGCAGCGGCATTTCCAGCACGTACTGACGGCCGTCGATCTCACGGGTTTCCTTGCCTTCAGCCAGCAGGGTGCCGTAGCCGGTTGGCGAGAAGAAGGCACCAATGCCTGAGCCGGCTGCGCGGATACGCTCGGCCAGGTTGCCCTGTGGCACCACTTCCAGTTCGATCTTGCCGGCACGGTACAGTTCGTCGAACACGTACGAGTCGGACTGGCGCGGGAACGAGCAAATCACCTTGCGCACGCTACCCGCCATAAGCAAAGCGGCCAGGCCGATCTCGCCGTTGCCGGCATTGTTGCTGATGATGGTCAGGTCGCGAGCACCGGTGGCGATCAGGCCGTCGATCAGCTCGGACGGCATGCCGGCTGTGCCGAAGCCACCGACCATGATGGTCGAACCGTCGGTGATTCCTTCCACCGCGCTGGCGATGGATTCAAACGTTTTATTGATCAAGGCGAGCTCCTGGTTGTTCCTGGAGTTATGGTTGTCGGGCTGGCCGGAGCGCGTGAAGCGATGGGGCCAGTCAGCATTGAACTTTGCTTGCTGACTTTGGCTATAGCGTGCCGCAAGATAGGGCAACAGTAGAGAGGGTTTGGCGGAATTTGTGCGATTATCGAACTGTTGTGCGATGTGCGAGCAGTTTTGGCCGCTATGTGTTCCCCTTAAGACAACGCCCGTAATCTTTCTATGTTGCCCCTCAATGGTGCGCCCACGGGCGTGCTCATAGCGTTTCTGCACCGCTGCAGCGCATCGAATGCCCCAAGTTAGCGATTAATGACTACTCCCGCCGTTGGCGTGCGACTTGCTATCAGATTGCCATCCGATGTCGCATATGGTGAAGATAATGTCGCTTTCCAGTGGTTCCATGCAGTTGTCATCACGTGAAAAGGGCTGGCTGCGCTGGTTCGGTAAAACCGGCAAGTTCAGCATGGGCTGGGCGTGCTACCTCAACCGGGCGAGCTATTCGCAAGTTGAGCAAACCTTCGAAGCCATTGCCCAGACCCGCGTGCGGTTGTTGCAAAACTGGGCGCGCGAACAATGGGATCATTTGGCTGAGTTGGCAGATCTGCTGGCGCCGGGTTTCGGCCAACTCGACAGCACCCTGCTGCAGGACAAGCTGGCGCAAACCGAGGACTTTTCCGAGTTGTTCGTCGTCGATGTTGCTGGCAACGTCATTGCTTCGACCTGGCCGCAACGCGGTACACCGCGTATCGAATACCTCGCGGCACTGACTCAAGGGCTGAAAGCACCGTTCCTGCACGGCCCCTACAGCGACCCGTTGACCCTGCGCATCGGCCCGTCGTCTTCACGCTTCCACGATGAAGTGACGCTGATGTTCTACCAGCCTTTGAAAACCGCCGGCAAAGTCCTTGGCTGCCTGTGCGGCCGGGTGCCCAACGATGTGTTGGGCGACCTGATCCAGCGTGAGGCTGGGCATATTTTTGCCGAATCTGGCGACAACTACCTGTTTATGGCGCAGTCGCGCTTTGACCCGGCGATCCAGCCCGGTACGGCGTTGTCGCGCTCGCGCTTCGAAGACGCAACCTTCACCCAGGGTGAGAACCTCAAGAGCGGCGTGCACACACCATGGGCAACCGTACAGGTCCAGCGACACACCGAACTGGAGCTGCGCTTCACTGACCCGTCGACCCGCGAGCTGCACCCGGGTGTGCGCGAAACCATTCGCTGTGGCGCCAACCTGTTCGTCACCTACCCAGGCTACGCCGACTACCGCCATGTGCCGGTGGTGGGTAAGGGCGTCACCTTCCAGCTACCGGGGTCGCCCGACCGCTGGGGCATGATGTGCGAGGCAGACCTGGAGGAGGTCTATCGCCGCCGCTCGCTGAGCTATGGGTTGATGAAACCCTACGTGGCGATCATGGCCGGCCTGTTCGGTTGCAATTACCTGGTGCAACACCTTGCCGGGCTGTCGCAGGGCCTGAACGATGCCATCGAAGCCTTGAGCATGCTCGCCGCCACGCTGCTGTTCTGCGTGCTCGGCCCGCGGCGCCTGGCTGCGCGTCTGAACGGCATGAGTGGTGTGCTGCGCACCATCGCCGAGGGTGAAGGCAATCTGCGCCAGCGCCTGGACGCCCGCACCCAGGCCAATGACGAGAGTGGCGACATGGCACGCTGGATCAACAGTTTCATCGACCGCCTGGATGCAGTGGTGGGGCAGGTGGTGAAAGCCAGCCGCACGGTCGGTGCCACCAATCAGGTGATGCTCGGCCGCAGCCACGATGCCAGCGCCACCTCTGCCGACGTGGCCGAGGCCGTGCACCAGATGATGATGATCATGGAAGAACAGCTGGGCGAGCTGCAGCAGGCCTCGGTCAGCGCCGAGCAGATGAAGCAGGCCATGGACGAAGTGGTCAGCCGCGCTCGCGAGCAGTACCTGGCAGTGCAGGTGGGTACCCAGTCGATCCGCGATGTGGTGGCGCGCTCATCGTCCAGTGTGCAGCGGCTCGATAGCCGCATGGTCGAGATCGGCAATATCACTGGGTTGATCAGCGACATCACCAACCAAACCAACCTGCTGGCGCTCAATGCCGCCATCGAGGCGGCGCGTGCCGGCGAGCATGGCCGTGGCTTTGCGGTGGTGGCCGACGAGGTGCGCAGCCTGGCCGCGCGTACCTCGCGTGCCGCCGACGACATTCGTCATATGGTCCAAGGCCTGCAGGGCGAAACCCGCCAGGCTGTGAGCTTCATGGAGCAGGGCGTACAGGATGTCGACAATAGCCTGCGCCTGGCCGAGGACGCCTCGTCCGAGAACGTGCAATTGCACCAGGCGGTGGAAGGAATGTTCGCAATCATCCAGCAGCTCAACCGGCGCAGCGTGGAATATGGCAAAACCATTGAGCAGGTCAACCAGTCTTCCGGTGAAATGCGCCAGACCGCGCAGGTGCTGCAGAACAGCGCGCAGAAAGTGAAGGTGGATGCCAGCAAGCTGGAGAAACTGGTGGGGCAGTTCGAAATCAGCGGCGACGGCAAGGGGGCTGCGGCCGCGTAAATTGAAATTGTGCGAGCAGTCGCTTGCATCGTGTGCCGGGGGCTGCGCAGGCTGGAGAAGGCGGTGTTCACAGGCGAGCCCCTGCCACGGGGTTCACTGCAAGGTCACAGGCTTCATGCCATCTGGGAGTTGTCGAATGGCAGCCTCTATCCTCGCGATTGGTCCTGCGAGTTCGTCCGCCTCCTTGTCCTTGCCCTCCAGTCTCAGGCGATCACGCGCCACGCGCAGGGTGAGCAAATTTTTCTGCAGCTTCAGGGCTGAGGCATTGAACGGGTCCATGCTTTTCTCATGCTGTAGGCATCCGTGCCGTTGTAGGAAAAATGGAACGTATCACCTCGAATATTGCTGAGAAACTGAGGTTTCATACAGCCAAATCGTGTCGCCGAGATTCTTCCTACATCGCTTGGTAAAAGGTCCTACAGATGGATTTCAAATCTTGTCTTGGTGATAACGCTCAACACCCGGTGTTAGCTGGGCAGGATCCGTTTCGGCAAGGCCGGCCCTGAACGGGGTGCGATGCAGGGCCTGTCGTTGTGTTCGAAACCTTATGTAGCAATTATCTATCGTCCTTTCGCCATCTGATCCGCTTTTTTTCCACAAACCTGAATCTGTAACCGTATCAGCCCAGGCTCGACAATATGCCCATTCCCGCATCACAACTGTAGAGGTTCCAATGGGCAAGCTCGCGCTATTCCTGGGTGGTTTTCTGCTGCTGACCATTCTGATTGGTATTCTTGGCACGATTCCACCAAGCTGACGTTTAGCACTCCTATCCCCCGCGGCCTGCCTATGCCCTTGGGCGGGCCCATTCATCTTCGTTATTGGCTGATTCACCTGCTGCATTGTGAGATAAGTCATTCTTTGCACAGGGAAAACTGTCCACAAAAAACGTGGGTAGGTCTGTGGATAAAGTGCTGGAGACCAGACCCGCGGCGGGCTCCGTTAAATTGAGCAGATTTTGAACAGCGGTTTCGGCGGCTGTTCTAGTCGGCCAGGCCGGCGCTGCGCAGGGCCGCCAGCAAGTCACGTACCCGCGCCGATAGCTCGCCGGCGGGGTACACCGCATGCATTTGCGGGTCCTGGCCGCTGCTGGAGGTCAGGCGGTAGTGTGGGCACACCCGTACCAGCCGCCCGGCGTTGGCTTGCGCTTCGCCGACCCAGGCGGCCAGGCGAGCGATGCCGGCACCGGCTAGGGTGCTGTGGTACACCGCCTCGCCGGAGTCCAGGCGCAGCCTGGGCCGCGGGCGCAGGCTGGTGATCTGGTCATCGCGGCAGAAGTGCCAGGCTTTGAGGATGCGTGGGGCGGTGTGCAGGATCAGTGCGTGCCCCTCCAGCTCTTCGGGGTGCTGTGGCGTGCCAGCCAGGGCCAGGTATTGCGGGCTTGCATAAAGGTGGCGCTGGTAGGCCCACAGCGGGTAGCCGATCAGCTCACTGGACTGTGGAAAGGCACCGCGCACGACAAAATCAAACTTGCCTTGCAGCGGGTCCAAGGCGCCATCGCTGTACTGCACGTCCAGGGTAACGTGGGGGTGGCGGCGGGAAAACGCGGCAAGCACCTCGGGCAGCACATGTTCAGCCAGCAACTGCGGCACGGCGAAGCGGACCCAGCCTTGGGCACTACCGCTTAACGCAGCCAGTTCGTCAGCGGCATCACGTTGCACATCCAGCAAGCGTTCAGCGTGGGGCAGCAGCCGCTCACCGGCTTCGGTCAAGGTGACGGCGTTGGCGTTACGGTTAAGTAGCTTGCTCCCCGCGTTGTCTTCCAGGGTTTGTACCGCGCGGGTTACCGCACTGGGAGAACGCCCTAAGGAACGGGCGGCGGCAACGAAGCTGCGCTTGTGCGCCACGCTGACGAACGCCTGAATTTCCCGCAGCATGTCCAATGCCATTGCCTGCTCCTTGTTGCAGTTTTCGCAATGTGGCATTTCAACACAAGCGCGCCAGTTTGATTAGCCTTGCAGGCGCCCCTACTGCCTGGAACCGCGTCATGATGGATATCGCTGTGCTTTCTGTATTCGCTTTCGCCGCTGGGCTGATCGACGCTGCCGTGGGCGGCGGCGGGCTGATCCAGATCCCGGCCTTGTTCAACGTGCTACCCAGCGCACAACCGGCGGCATTGCTCGGCAGCAATAAGCTGGCGTCGGTGTGTGGCACCGCCTTCGCAGCGCGTTCGTTCATCCGCAGGGTGACGCTGGACTGGGGGCTGATCGTGCCGGCGGCACTCAGTGCCTTTGTCATGTCGTTCGCCGGCGCTGCTACGGTGTCGCTGGTGCCACCCAGTGTGATGCGCCCGGCGGTGCTGGTGCTGATCGTGCTGATGGCCATCTACACCTTCTGCAAGAAGGACTTTGGCACACTGCACAAACCTGGGCAGATCGGGCGCAAGGAGCAGTGCCTGGCGGTGCTGATTGGCGGTGCGATCGGCTTTTACGATGGCCTGTTCGGGCCAGGCACCGGCAGCTTCCTGATCTTCCTCTTCATCCGCTTTTTCGCCCTGGACTTCTTGCACGCCTCGGCCTCGGCCAAGGTGGTGAACATCGCCACCAACCTGGCGGCGCTGGTGTTCTTCGTGCCATCGGGCAACGTGCTGTACGCCATCGCCTTGCCCATGGCGGCGTGCAACATCCTCGGCGCGCTGACCGGGACCTGGCTGGCGGTGCGCAAGGGTGCGGGCTTCGTGCGTGGGCTGTTCCTGGTGCTGTTGTGCGTACTGATCGCCAAATTGTCGTGGGACTTGCTGGCCGGTTAGCTCCGGTTCAGATCACTTGGCGCTGCGGCTCCGCCTGCTCGACGCGGTTGCGGCCGTGGGCTTTGGCCCGGTACAAGGCCTGATCGGCGTCGGCCAGCAGCTGATCCAGGTTGGGGGCTGGTATGCCTTCGGCGCAGCCGGCCACGCCGATACTCACGGTAATCTGCAGGCGTTGGTCGGCTTGGACCACGTGCAGGTCTTGCACGGCGCGGCGCAGGCGTTCGGCGCTGAACTTGGCGCGGTCCGGCGCAAGGCCAGGAAGGATGACCACGAATTCCTCACCGCCCAGGCGCGCGAACAGCTCGCCGTCGTGCAACTGGTCTTGCAGGGTGTGAGCGAACTGGCGCAGCACTTGGTCACCGACCGCATGGCCGTGGGCGTCGTTGATCGACTTGAAATGGTCGATATCCAGCATCATCAGGGTCAGCGGCAGCGCCTGGGCGTGTTGCTGACGGCTGTCCAGCAGTGCATTGGCGCGACGGGTGAAGGCGCTGCGGGTGAGCACACCGGTGAGGTGGTCGATGGTGGCCTGATGCGCCAGGCGGGCCATCAGGCTGCGGTTGGCCTGGCTGACGCAGGCCACCACCAGCGGGCCGAGCACCAGCATGGCGATGCCCAGGCGTGCCGACATCAGTGTGGTTACCCCCGGTTCGCTTTGCGGCACGCTGAAGTGCATGAGGTTTTGCGCCACCGCCACGATCAGCGTGCTACCGGCGGTGAGGGTCAGCAGGGAAACCAGGAAGGGCGAGTAGGTCCAGGCACACCACAGCAGCGCGGCAATCGGGAAGGCAATGGCCCCAGGCCCGCCGAAGGCAATGCTGAACGCCAGCGAAGCCAGCAGCCCCAGCAACGGCGCCAGGCGGATGGCTTGGGCACCACTGCGTACCAAGGCCCGCGCCGAGGGTGCCGTCAACAGCACGGGTAGCACCAGCACGCTGGTGGAGAATTGTTCGCTGAACCAGGCCAGCCAGGTGGCGCGCAAAGACTGTTCGAACCACGGCGCAGCCATTACCGCTGCCAGGCTGGCCGCCACCATGGCGCTGGCGGCACAGGCGGCGAACACACTGAGCACGCCGTGGGGGGGGCGCATGCGCCGGTGCAGGCGCGGCAAGCGTGAGAGCAGCAGCCAGAGGGTCACGACCACGCCTAGGTTGCACAGGTTGAACCACAGCGCCGGCACCCAGGCGCTGCCGCTCGCCAGGTCGGCGCCGACCATCGCCAGCCACACCAGGGCAAAGCCGGTAAGCGTGGCTTGCCGGGGGTAGCGCAGTAGCACGCCGGCTAACACCGCGTTGACCGGCCAGAACAACGACAAGGATTCGATCGGGCGTGCCAGGATGCCGCACAGGGTTAGGACAAAGGTCAGGCCGAGCAGAACGGCATAGGGCAACAAGCGCGATTGGGCGGGAAAAACCATGGGCTCGACCGGCAAAGCGGAAACGAAATCCAGGACAACGGCTTAAAGCACCTGGGGCGGTTACCCATCAGTGTGTTTCGTCGTGCTACTTGATGTCAATCTGCCGCGATCGTTCGAGATAACGCCCCCTTGCCTGCATCGGTAGCCTTATAGCCCGAAAAACCACGGCACCATCAATACGGTCACCAGCATTACCAGGAGGGTGAACGGCACGCCCACTTTGACGAAGTCGGCGAAGCGGTATTGCCCCGGGCCCAGTACCAGCGTGTTGACGGGTGAAGAGACCGGCGTCATGAACGCCGCCGAGGCGGCCAGCGCCACGGTCATGGCGAACGGGTAGGGCGACATGCCCAGCTGTGCGGCGGTGCTGACGGCCACCGGTGCCATCAGTACTGCAGTGGCGGTGTTGGAGATGAACAAGCCGATTACCGCCGTGACCGCGAACAGGCAGGCCAGAATGGCGCTGGGGCCGGCGCCGCCCAGCAGGTTGACCAACCCGCCCACCGCCAGGTCGATGCCGCCGGTTTTCTGCAGGGCTTGGGCAAAGGGCAGCATGCCGACGATCAGCACCAGGCTTTGCCAGTGGATGGCTCGGTAGGCGCTGTTCATGTCGATGCAGCGGCCCGCGCCCATTAGCAGGCAGCCGATCAGCGCGGCAATGACGTTGGGTACTGCACCGCTGACCATCAGCCCCACCATTACCGCCAGGCTCAACAGTGCTTGGGGGGCGCGTGTGCGGGCGGGCGCGACCAGGTCGATTTCCGCTGGCAAGCTCAGTACCAGGAAGTCCTTGGGCCTGCTTTGCAACTGGCGTACGGCCTTCCACGGGCCGACCACCAGCAGGGTGTCGCCCATGCGCAGCTTTTCTTCCACCAGTTGCTCTTCGATCGCTGCCTGTTCGCGGCGCAAGCCAACCACGTTGAGGTCGTAGTGGGTACGGAAGGCCAGTTCGAGGATGCTTTTGCCAATCAGTTGCGAGCCCGGTGGTAGCGAAACCTCGGCCATGCCCAGCTCTTGAGACTGGTCGATGAAATAGGCGGCCTTGAAGTGCAGGGGCTCCAGCAGCATGGTCTGGCACAGGCTGCGCAGGTTGTCGCGGTTGGCGAACAGGTCGAGCAGCAGCACATCGCCCTGATGCAGCACGGTAGCGGAGTCGGCGGCGATCACCCGGGTGGTGAACTTGTGCTGGCGCTCGATGCCGATCACGTTGGCGCCGTGCCGGGTACGCAGCTTCAGTTCGCCCAAGGTGTGGCCAATCAGTGGCGACTTGGGGCGAATACGCAGGCGCCGCTCACGGCCGTTGAGCTTGTAGTCCAGTACCAGGTCCAGCAAGGTGCGGCGGCTTTCCACGCGGCCGTCCTTGCGCACTTCGCCATTCAGCCAGTGCCGCGTCAGCAGCATGTAGCCGATGCCCAAGACCAGCACCACCAACCCGAACGGGGTGAAACTGAAGAAGCTGAAGCCCGCGTGGCCATGGCGCACCAGCTCGCTGTGCACCACCACGTTGGGTGGCGTGGCCACCAGGCTGAGCATGCCGCTGATCAGGCCGGCGAAGGCCAGCGGCATCATCAGGCGGCTGGGCGAGAGCTGCAGGCGTGCGGCGATGCTCAGCACTACCGGTATGAAGATGGCTACCACGCCGGTGGAGCTCATCATCGAGCCCAGCCCCGCCACGGCCACCATCAGCAGCACCAGCAGGCGCGCTTCGCTGTTGCCGGCTCGCTCGCTCATCCATTCGCCGATGCGGTAGGCAATACCGGTGCGCACCAGGCCTTCACCGATCACGAACAGGGCGGCGATCAGCACCACGTTGGGGTCGCTGAAGCCGGCCATCGCTTGCTCTACCGTGAGGATGCCAGACAGCGGCAGGGCGAGGATCACCAGCAGCGCGACCACGTCCATGCGTGGGCGGTTGATGACGAACAGGACGATGACGATGGCCAGCAGGCCGAGGACCCAGAGCAGCTCTTGGTTCATGGGGAGGGGGTGTTCCTTCACACGGGGGCACGATAGACAGTAGCAGCCAGTGTGCCAGCGTGCAGTGAAGGAGGTGTTGATGTGCTGCAGGGTTTGCCAAACAAAAGGGGCCGCAATGCGGCCCCTCGGTGACCACGATCAGTGATGGCGGTGGTGGTGTTTCTTGCTGCTGCGATTGTTGTCGCCCAAGTGGTTGCCGAGGGCACCACCGGCCGCGCCACCCAGGCCAGCGCCCACGGTCGAACCGGTCTTGCCGCCTACCGCGCCGCCCAGCAGCGAACCGCCGGCCGAGCCCAAGCCGCCGCCGATGGCGGCTTCGGTACGGTTGCCCTTGCGTGCACCTACGGCACTGCCGGCTGCACCGCCGACACCGGCGCCAATGGCTGCGCCAGTCTTGCCGCCGAGTTGTTGACCGACAACGTTACCCAGTACACCACCCAGGCCACCGCCAATGGCGGCAGTACCGTCACCGGCGAAAGCGCCCTGGCACAGCAGCAGGCCGAGAGCAAGGGAAGGCAGAGTCAGACGCATGGTACGAACCTCAAAAGGAATCATCAGGTTAAAAACCGCGCAACGGGCGGCGAGTCAGGGTTGAACAGACGCTTCAGCGGTAATAGCGGTCACCGCGGTATTGACGATTATCATCGTCGTCGTCGCGTTCGTGCCGATGGTGGTGGCGACGGTCACGGTCGCGGTCACGCCAGCCATCGTCGTCGTCATGGTAGCGATGGCTATGGCACCCTGCGGTCAGCAGGACAACGGCAATTAGCGAAAGGCTTGCAAGACGGGTCATCACGATATAGGTCCTTGATCCGCAAAGGTTTACGGCACACCTGTTGAGACTGGGAACGATCCATTTGGTTTCCCAGGCAGGTAACAATTTGTCGTGCTGGCGATGAGTGGCGTGCTTGCGGGCTGCTGTTCTGTCTCGTTCGGTCATGGCCGGGCCGTTGGTGGCACCTTAAACTTGACGGCAAGCCGCAGCCCAGACGGCAACCTGCCTCACGGTGAATCACGATGATCGCCCACACCCCTACGTTGTTCGCCGCCGTTGCCTTGGTGGCAACCATTCTAGCCTTCTGCCTGTTGCTGGTCGGGCGCAGCAAGCGCCACGACAACCTGTTGCTCACCGGCTGTGGGCTGTTGGTGCACGCCTTGGCCTATGTTTGCTACACCGTCTATGCCCAGGCCCCGCTGTGGCTCAGCTACGGCGTGGGCAACAGCCTGCTGTCGCTGGCCTTGGCGTTCTATATGGCCAGCTTGTTCCGGGTGCGGGAGCAGGTGGTGCCTTGGCGCGTCATCTTCATCATTCCAGCGTGCATGCTGGTGGGGCTGATGCTGCTGCTCGATTCACTGGAGCCGCGCATGTTGCTGGCCACGCTGGTGTTGATGCTGCAGTGCTCGATGCTCCTCTACTGGGCCTGGCGCCATGCCGAGCGGCCGGGCAGCGCTCATCTGTTGCTGGAGATTGGTGCGTTGATCAGCCTGGTTGGCCTGGGTATGCGCGTGGTAGCGGTGGCCAATGGCGCGGCAGTGGAAATGCGCTATGACACCAGCAACCTCAAGCAGAGCATTTCGGTGGGCATCGGCACCTCCACGGTGATGATGTACTCGATCGGGTTGGTGTTGATGGCCAAGGAACGCAGCGAGTCACGCTTGCAGCACCTGGCATTGCGCGATGTGCTGACGGGCACCTTCAACCGCCGGGCAATTCTGGAGCGCTTCGCCGTTGAACTGGACCGTGCTCGCGGGCTACAGCGCAGCTTGGCCGTGGCGATGATCGACATCGACCATTTCAAGCGCATAAACGATCTGTACGGGCACTTGGCCGGCGACGAGGTATTGTGCCATTGCGTACGCCAATTGCAGCAGCGCTTGCGCCAGGGGGACAGCCTTGGCCGTTATGGCGGCGAAGAGTTTTTGCTATTGCTGCCCGGTACTGACCGCAGCGGCGCGATGGCTGCGCTGCAAGGCCTGCGTGAGGCCATTGCTCGCAGCCCCGCGCGCTTTGCCGGTGACCAGATCGAGCTACGTTTCAGCGTCGGCTTGTGGTGCGGTGTGCCGGGCCCCGAGGACAGCACCGCCAGCCTGTTGGCCCAGGCGGATGCCGCGCTGTACCAGGCCAAGGCCGCTGGGCGCAATGCAGTGCACATGGCGGCATTGGTCGAAGCGGGTTGACGGCGCACAAGCATTCACGGGCGATACCCGCCAGTGCTAGAGTCGCCTTCTTTTTTTACCCTGAGGATGGAACATGCGTGCGATTCTGCCGATGGCCGCGGCACTGATGCTGGTCGGTTGTGCTTCTGCGACCATGGAAACGGCCCGCGGCGGCAAGCCAACCGCGCAGCTCGACTCGCAGAAGGCGCCCGAGCTGGTTGCCCAGTGCATCCAGTTCGGCTGGCAGGAAGAGAAGGTGTTCGGCGACGACGCCAGTGGTTATTTGGAGCCGCGCAAGCAGGGTGGGTTCACCGTGTATACCCGTGAGGCCGAGGCGTTCGTGGATGTGTACCCGCAAGCGGGTGGGGCGCGAGTGGATTACTACGCGCAGAAGAACGACGGCGTGGCGTTGCAGCGCCGTGCGGCGGCGGCGACCTGCCTGTAACGAGCGGGTTCACCCGCGAATGCGTTGTTGCATGTATCGATGCATTCGCGGGCAAGCCCGCTCCAGGGTAAGGCGCGCGAGTTTTACAATTTTTAGCGAGGGTGTTCTGTCATAGGGGGGCGGGGGCGGCTAGCATGGCCCGCAACCATACAAGGACGTCACCATGGATCACTCTCTGCAACTCAACCGCGCCAGCTGGGACGAACGGGCCCCGCTGCATGCTGCGTCGAAGGACTATGAGGTCGAGCAGCTCGTCCAGCACCCCGAACACCTCTCCGAAACCGTACGCTTCGACTTGCCATTGCTCGGCGCTATCAAGGGGCTCAACGCCGTCCACCTGCAGTGCCATATCGGCACCGATACCCTCTCGCTGGCGCGCCTTGGCGCCACGGTCTGTGGCCTGGACTATTCCGCGGCCTCGCTGGCCGAGGCGCGGGCCTTGGCCGCACGCTGTGCGGCGCCCATCGCGTACGTCGAGGCCGACGTCTATGCCGCCGACCAGGTGCTGCCGGCCGGCACGTTCGACCTGGCCTACACCGGCATCGGCGCGCTCTGCTGGCTGCCCCGCATCGAGCCGTGGGCGCGTACGGTAGCGGCCCTGCTGAAACCGGGCGGGCGGCTGTTCCTGCGCGACGGGCATCCAATGCTGATGGCGGTCAATGAAGACCACCAGGACCGCCTGCAACTCGAGTACCCGTATTTCGAGCATAGCGCGCCGACGGTGTGGCACAGCGACCACACCTACGTCGATACCGAGCAGCGACTTTCACACACCGAAACCCACGAGTGGAACCATGGCCTGGGCGAGGTGATCACTGCCTTGCTCGGCCACGGCCTGCAACTGACAACGTTGGTCGAGCACCAGAGCATCCCCTGGGAGGCGCTGCCGGGGCAGATGGTCAAGGGCGACGACGGTGAATATCGCCTGCGCGAGCAACCCGCACGCCTGCCCCTGAGCTACACCCTGGTGGCCATTAAAGCCTGATCAGGACAGGTAGCCGCCGTCGACATTGAGCGCCGTGCCGGTGGTGTAGCTGGAGGCATCGCTGGCCAGGTACAGCACCGCGCCGGCCATTTCCTTGGGGTCGGCCACGCGCTTGAGCGGGATTTGCTGCAACGCTGCGTTGAGAATGGCGTCGTTTTTCACCAGTGCCGAGGCGAACTTGGTGTCGGTCAGGCCCGGCAGCAGGGCGTTGCAGCGGATGCCGAACGGCGCGCACTCCTTGGCGAAGACCTTGGTCATGTTGATGACCGCCGCCTTGGTCACCGAATAGATGCCCTGGAACAGGCCGGGTGATACCCCGTTGATCGACGCCACGTTGATGATGCTGCCGCCGCCCTGCTCGCGCATCAGTTTGCCGGCCTCTACCGACATGAAGAAGTAGCCACGGATATTCACGTCCACGGTCTTCTGGAACGCGCCTGGGTCGGTGTCCAGCACGTTGCAGAACTGCGGGTTGGTGGCCGCGTTATTGACCAGGATGTCCAACCGCCCAAACTGTTCGCGGATGCCGGCGAACACCTGCTGGATCTGCTCCAGCTCACCGATGTGGCAGGCCACTGCCGTTGCCTTGCCACCGGCCGCGGCGATGGCATCGGCCACCTGTTGGCAACCGTCGAGCTTGCGGCTGGAAACGATCACATGGGCGCCTTGCTGGGCCAGCAGGTGGGCGATGGCCTC